>VFKA01000087.1 GCA_009885795.1 Rhodospirillales bacterium
CCTGTTCCATCGCCCATCCTCCACCGATGTTCACCATCAGAGAGAATCATGTCTTCAATCCCGAACCAAGAAAATTTGAAATGTGTGCATGCCGTAGCCGATTGGGGGGAGAGGGTTGCGAAGGGTTGGCGCGGGCATCTTCGCCCGCGCTTACCCGAAGCTGGGTGAGGGGGGCGACTAGCCGCCGGCGAACACGGCGATGACGCGCCCCAACCGCCACCTCATCCTCATGGCGATCTGCCTGCTGGCGGTCGGCGGATTGGCCTACCTGCTGCGGGTCGAACTTTCTTCGGCGTTCGAGCACAATCCGTGGTTGAACGCCGGCATCTTGATCGTGCTCGTCATCGGCATCGTGTTCATTTTCTGGCAGGTCGCGCGGCTCTATCCGGAAATTTCGTGGATCGACGCCTACCGGCATGGCGGCGGCGACGTTTCGGCCGAGCGGAGCCCCCGATTGCTGGCGCCGATGGCGACGATGCTGGGCAGCCAGCGCGGCAAGCTCAATTTGTCCACGACGTCGCTGCGCTCGCTGCTCGACGGCATCCATTCGCGGCTCGACGAATCGCACGAGACGTCGCGCTATCTCATCGCCCTCCTGGTCTTCCTCGGACTGCTCGGCACATTCTGGGGCCTGCTGGCGACGATCAATTCGATCAGCGCCGCCATTGGCAACATGTCGTTGGGCAGCGGCGATCCGGTGGCCTTGTTCGCGAAATTCATGGAAGGTTTGGGCGGGCCGATCGCCGGCATGGGCACCGCCTTCGGCGCGTCGTTGTTCGGCCTCGCCGGGTCGCTGGTCCTTGGGTTCCTCGAACTGCAAGCCAGCCAGGCCCATAACCGCTTCTTCAACGAGCTCGAGGAATGGCTGGCCGGGCAGACGCGCCTCTCCTCCGGCGGCCCCGGCTTCGACGGCGAGGCGAATGCCGCCGCTTACGCCCAGGCGCTGCTGGATCAGACCACCTCGGGCCTGCAATCGCTGCGCGAGGTGATCACCCACACGACCGACGAACGCACCGAGGCCAGCACCCAGATCAGACTGCTGAGCGAGCACCTGGCGGCGATCGGCGAACGCTTGATCGGCAAGGAAGATGGCCAGGCGCAAATTCTTCCCGTGCTGGAGCGCCTTGCCATTGCCATGGAACGCGACGCCCAGGCGAGCGAAGCCGCGAAGCGCCTGCCGGGCCGGGAGACATTGCCCGCCCGCGCCGGCGCCGCCAGCGGCATCGAACCCTTGTTGCGCAACACCGCCGAAAGCCTCGAGGTCCTGCGTCACGGCATGGCGCGCAGCGAAGCGGGCCGCGCCCAGACCAACACCTACCTGAAATCGCTGGCCGAAGGCATTCACGGCCTGGGCAAGCAGGCCGGTGTCGTGCAGCAGCTTCTGACCCAGATCGCCGAGGGCCAGGCCGATCTGCGCCCGGTGTCGACCGGCGGCGGCGGCGGCGCGCGCACCGGCGGCGACGACACGATCCGCGCCCTGATGCGCAGTTTCGAAGGCCATATGAGCCGCATCGGCGAGCAATCGCTGCCGGCGCATGTGCAGGCCCTGCTGGTGCAGACGGCCGAGAGCCTCGAGCGGCTGCAACGAACGCTGGAACAGGGCGAGCAATCGCGCGCGCGCTCCGAGGTCGTGCTGAAGGGCCTCGCCTCCGGCATCGAAAGGCTGGCGGAGCATCTGGCGGGCGACCGGCCGATGGTGGCGCAGTTGGTCGCAAGCCAAAGCGAGCTGAGGCCGATTCTGGAGCGGCTCGCCAACGGATCGGCGCCCAATGGCGGCGGCGGCGGCCTCGACGAGACCAGCCGTCACCATATCCGCAACATCGACGCTTACTTGAGCCGCATGCTCGAGGAATTGTCGATCGGGCGCCAGTACACGGTTCAGGAACTGCGCAACGAGATCAAGCTGCTGGGCCGCACCATCGCCGCCGCGGCCGAAGACGGCAGGACGTAGGAGAATGATGCACCCACATGGTTCCCATTCGGCGACTGCTCCCCGTTTGTCATGGCCGGGCGAAGACCCGGCCATCCAGCGCCACGGCAAGGGTTTCTGGATGCGCGGGTCAAGCCCGCGCATGACAGGCTGGGAACCGGAGTAGCGGACCTTGGCGGCAGCGGCGCGAGGCGCGCGACGGCGACCCTTCGAGCCCTGGCCGGGCTATGTCGACGTGCTGAGCACGCTGCTGATGGTCATCATCTTCGTGCTGATGGTGTTCGTCATCGCGCAGTTCTTCCTCAGCACCGCGCTCTCCAGCAAGGACGACGCGTTGCTGCGCCTCAACCGGCAGATCGCGGAGTTGGGCGACCTCCTCGCGCTGGAACGCGGGCAGACGGAGGACCTCAAGCTCAATCTCGCCGATCTGTCCGCCGAATTGCAAAAATCATTGGCCGAGCGCGACGCCTTGAACCAGCGCCTCACCGTCGTTCTCGGCGAACGGGATGACGCGGTGGCGGAGCTCTCCGCCGCCCAAAGCCAATTGGGGGCGCTGGGCGAGGCCACCGGCAAGGTCGAGGCGGAACTCGCCGACGCCTACAGGACCCTCGAGGCCGATCGCGCCAAGATCGAGGCGCTGCTGGGAGACATCGCGGCGCTGGAATCCTTGCGCAACGAGATGGCGGCGAAACTGTTGGCCGGCGAGCAGGCGCTTGCCCAAGCCGCCGGCCGGATCGAGGCGGCCGAAACGGCGCAAGAAAATCTCTCGGAGGAGGCCTCGCTCCGGGTCGCGATTTTGAACCGCCAGATCCTGGCGCTGCGCCAGCAGCTCGCGGAAATCGGCGCGGCGCTCGATCTTTCCGAAGCCAAGGCGAGCGACCAGGAAATCCAGATCGCGACCCTCAGCCAGCGCCTTAATGCCGCGCTCGCCAGCAAGGTCGAGGAACTGGCGCGCTACCGGTCGGAGTTCTTCGGCCGGCTGCGCGAGGTTCTGGGCGACCGCAAGGACATCGAGATCGTCGGCGACCGTTTCGTGTTCCAATCCGAGGTGCTGTTCGAAAGCGGCTCGGCCGAACTCGGGGCCGACGGCCAGGAACAATTGGCGCGCTTCGGCGCGACGTTGCGCGATATCGGCGCCGGGATCCCGGACGATCTCGACTGGATCTTGCGCGTCGACGGCCACACCGACCGGCGCCCGATCGTCACCGCGGCCTTCCCATCGAATTGGGAGCTGTCGGCCGCCCGCGCCATCGCCGTGGTGAAGTTCCTGGCGAGCCAGGGCATCGCGCCCCATCGGCTGGTCGCCGCCGGCTTCGGCGAGTTCCGGCCGTTGGACGCGGGCGAGGACGACAGCGCGCTTCGGCGCAACCGGCGCATCGAGATGAAGCTCGATCAGCGCTGATCGGGATCGGTCGGGGAAAAGGGAAGCGTCCCCTTTTCTCGGCGACGCGCAGAGTCGCGGCGGCCAGCTTCTCGCTCGCCTCGGCGCGAGGCAAAAGGCAAGACCTGACCCCATTCTTTCCCATTCTTTCATTCTTTTTTGACCCCATTCTTTGACCCCATTTTTCGATCAGCGCCGATCGTCGAACTGGAGCGCCGCCAGGCGGGCGTAGAGCCCGCCCTGGCGGATCAGGTCGCCGTGGGAGCCCGTGGCCACCACCCGGCCGCCATCCAGCACCACGATGCGGTCGGCGTTCAGCACCGTGGCGAGGCGGTGGGCGATCACGATGCTTGTGCGCCCGCGCATCAGATGCTCGATGGCAGCTTGAACCAGGCGCTCGGATTGGGCGTCGAGCGCGCTGGTCGCCTCGTCGAGCAGCAGCAGCGCCGGATCGCGCAGGATGGCGCGGGCAATGGCGATGCGCTGGCGCTGGCCGCCGGAGAGCTTCACGCCGCGCTCGCCCAAGGGCGTTTCGAAGCCCTGGGGCAGGCGGTCGATGAATTCGGTGGCGTTCGCGGCGGAAGCGGCGGCGCGCACCTCGTCATCATTGGCCTCGGGGCGGCCGAAGCGGATGTTCTCGCCCGCCCCGGCGGCGAAGATGACGGGGTCTTGCGGCACCAGCCCGATGCGGGCCCGTAGATCGGCGGGGTCCGCGTCGCGCAGATCGACGCCATCGAAGAAGACGCGCCCGGCGCCGGGGTCGTAGAAGCGCAACAGAAGCTGAAAGACCGTCGTCTTGCCGGCGCCGGACGGCCCGACGAGGGCGACACGCTCGCCAGGTGCCACGGCGAGGTCGATGCCCTCGAGCGCCGGCCGGTCGGGCCTGGTCGGGTAGTGAAAGGTGACGCTTTCGAACGCGACCTGGCCTCGAGGCGGCGACGGCAATGGGATCGGCCGGGCCGGGGCCGAGATCAGGGCCTTCGTCGCCAGTAGTTCCACCAGCCGTTCCATGGCGCCCGCCGCGCGCTGGAGATCGCCGGCGACCTCGGACAGCGATCCGACGGCGCTGGCGACGACGATCGCATAGAAGACGAAGGCCGAAAGCTCGCCCGGCGTGAGGCGGCCGGCGATCACGTCATGCCCGCCGATCCATAGCACCGTGCTGACCGCGCCGAAGGCGAGCAGGATGACGAGAGCCGTCAAGAGTGCCCGCGCGCGAATCTGCCGCGTGGCGGAGTTTAGCGCCGCCTCGACCAGGGCGCCGAAGCGATCGCGCTCGACCGCCTCGTGGGTGAAGGCCTGGACCGTGCGCACGCCTTGCAATGATTCGTCGGCCTGCGCGGCCAATTCGGCGACCTTGTCCTGTGCCGCCCGCGACAGGCGCCGCACCCGCCGGCCGAAGATCACGATCGGCAGCACCACCACCGGAATGACGAGGATCATGAAACCGGTGAGCTTGACGCTGGTCACCGCCAGCATCGCGAGGCCGCCGGCCAGCAGCAGGGCGTTGCGCAGCGCCGAGGATGCCGTGCCGCCGACCACCGCCTGCAACAGCGTCGTATCGGTGGTGATGCGCGACAGCACCTCGCTCGTGCGTGTCGCCTCGAAGTAGGCGGGGCTGAGGCTCAAGACATGGCCGAAGGCGTCGCGGCGCAGGTCGGCCACCACGCGCTCGCCCAGCCACGCCACCAGCAGGAAGCGCGCATAGCTGGCCGCGGCGAGGACGGCGGTGACCGCGAAGAGGACGAGGACCGCCCGGTCGAGCAGCGCGCCGTCGCCGGCGCGGAACCCGACATCGATGAGGGCGGCGAGGAACCGCCCCAGCGCCAGCACCGTGCCGGCGGCGAGGACGAGGGCGACAGACGCGCCGGCCACGGCCCAACCGTAAGGGCGGAGCCTCAGCCAGAGGTGAACCAGGGGACGTAAGTCCCGCACGCCTGGCCGGTCGGTGGTCCGCAACGTTTCGCCGCCGGCGCGCCTCATTCCAGCCTACCCCCCGTCATGCCCGCCATTCCACCCGAGAGAGCGACCAACTATCGCGACCTCATGGTTCGTCCCTCGACAAGCTCGGGATGAGGACGCCGGCTTCGCCGGCTCCTCACCATGAGGCACCTTACCGGCTTTCCTCATCTTGAGGAGCGCCCGAATGGGCGCGTCTCGAAAGAGGAGGAAAACCGGTCTCGGTCAAATGCGATGGCCCCGGCGGCGCCGTTCCATATCTTGCGGAAGTGGGGCCGAGCGGGCTATAAACCCCGCGCAATCGGAGTGTAGCTCAGCCTGGTAGAGCACTGTGTTCGGGACGCAGGGGCCGGTGGTTCGAATCCACTCACTCCGACCAGCCTTCCCCCGCCGAGTCGTCGAATCGACCGGAGGCGCTATCGCGCGCCCGTGGCACGCAGCGGCTGCAGCCGCATCAACTCGCGGGCCAGGAAACGCGCGATCGCTTGCATGCCGGACTGGCCCGCCTGGCGCTCGGCCTCGGCGTTGTAATTGGTGTTGATGTTGAGGTCGTAGGTGAAAAAATTGCCGGCGTGATCGACGATGAATTCGATGGCGCAGACCTCGATGCCATGGCGCTCCATGAACCGCCGGTACACCTCGATGATGGGATGGCCGAACCCGTCCCTGATGGCGAAGCGCGGACCGTCGTAGTTCGTGATCAGGGGAACCTCGCACAGGGTGTCGGTCGGACAGAGATTGAAGCCGCCCCCGGTGTGCGAGGCGAGGGCGTAAACGAGCTGACCGCCGACGAACTCGCACCGCGTGATGAAGGGGTCCGGCGAGAGAATGCGCTCCTGGACCACATAGACGCCGTCGACGGAGCCGCCGAATTCGCCGGCGCCGACCGCCCGGTCCAGCTCATCGACGCCGTCGAAGGCCTGGATGCCGATGCCCTTGCCGCTGCGGTTCGGCTTCACGAGGAACGGGCCGGGGAAGGATCGGGCGGCCTCGACGACGCGATCCAGCCCGACGGCAGCGACCGTGCGGGGAACCGCGATCCCGAACGCCGACAGCGCGGCGCAAAGCGCCGTCTTGCTCATGGCGATCTCGAGGGCGCCAAGCGAGTTGACGACCCGCCGGTCATGGCCCTCGAGCCAGCGCAGCACCGCCCTCGCGTGCTCGACGGCAAGGACGTGGCCGCGCGTATGGGCGGTGCCGCTCAGGCGGTTGAAGAACACGCCCTCCGGCGGCGGGGCGGTGACATCGACGGTGCCCCGATCGAGGAAAATCTCCTCGTGCGGCACGCCGATCCCGTCCAGGGCGGCATGCAGCGGGGCATACCAGTCCGGACTTTCATGAAGTATATGGACGCGCGGCATCCGGTCCTCTCGCATGCGAATAACCCGCCGCACATTAAAGCACGACGTACCCCGATGTGAAGCGATCTTGGGCGCCGGCGCAGGGCTATCGCATTCGACCGAACCGGTGCCTCCCGGTGCCTCATGGTTCGAGACGGCCGCTGGCGCGGCCTCCTCGCCATGAGGCACTCTCGGGGTTTCCTCACCCTGAGGAGCGCCCGAGCCTACTCCGCCGAAGCAGCCGCTTCGGCTGCGAAGGCTGGAAAGGGCGCGTCCTCATCCCGAGCTTGTCGAGGGACGAAGGGCGAGGAAACCCGATACACTCGAATGCGATTGCCCTGGGCGCCGGCGTCTATTTCACGATGGCGACCGGCGTCTCGGTGTGGAAGACGCGCGACTTGGCGAAGCGGCGGCGATACTCGGCCTTGATCTCGGCCAGCGCCGCCGCGGCGTCCGGCGTCGGCGCGTGGACGACGATCAGAACCTTGGTCAGCTGCGTCTTGATGGCATCCGGTTCGGCGACGATGAGCCGCGATTGGCCGTAGGCGTCGATAACCGTAAGGCCGTCGGGGAAACGCGGCGTCACCACCTCGGCAAGGAAGGCCGCCCATTCCTGTTCGCTGACGCCGGCGCCGTCATCGCTCTTCAAGCCGAAATAGAGCGTCGACTGAACGGCGGCAATGTCCTCGCCCGAGGCCGGGCCAGGCCCGAACCACGCCAGGGCGAGCGCAAACAACACGATGGCGAGCCAGCGGATCATCATGAGCGGGCTCCTTTATTCGCGAACCAGGTTTCGAGCGCCGACACCGTGGCTTGTCCCACATGCAACCCAAGCTTCGAGCGCCGCCACAAGACGTCCTCGGCGCCAAGCGCCCATTCCTCGGCCACCAGGTATTCGACTTCGCGCCGGTAAAGCCCGCCGCCGAACGAGGCCCCTAGATCGGCGAGATTTTTCGCGCCCGCGATCAGGCGCGCCGTCCTGGTGCCGTAGGCCCGAGCATAGCGCCGCGCCAGCGCCTGCGGCAACCACGGCGCCTCCACGACGAGCCGCGCCAGATAGCGTTCGAAATCCGCGTCGGGCATGTCGCCCCCCGGCAGGGGGGCGCGTGCCGTCCAGGACGGGCCGGCCTTCGGAAAGTACGGCCGAAGTTTCTCCAGCGCTTGTTCGGCGAGCCGCCGGTAGGTCGTGATCTTGCCGCCGAAGACCGAGAGCAGCGGCGCCCGGCCTTTGGCGTCATCCACTTCCAGCACGTAGTCGCGCGTCACCGCCGAGGCGTTCGCGCTCTCGTCGTCTTGCAAGGGGCGGACGCCGGCGTAGCTCCACACGACGTCGCCGGGCGCGATCCGGCGCTCGAAATAGGCGTTGACGGCATCGCAGAGATAGCGCGTCTCCTCGGGAGAGATCGCGACACCGGCCGGGTCGCCTTCGTAAGCGATGTCGGTGGTGCCGATCAGCGTGAATTCGCCTTCGTAGGGAATCGCGAACACGATGCGCCGGTCGGGCAATTGGAGAATGTAGCATTGGGTCCCGTCGAAGAGCCGGGGGACGACGATGTGGCTGCCCTTCACCAGGCGCAATCGGCGATGCGGCGGCCGTCCCAGCGACCGCTCCATGAACGCCGCGACCCACGGGCCGGTGGCGTTGACCAGCGCGCGTGCCCGAATCTCGCGCCGGGCGCTTGTCCTTACGTCTTCGAGCGTGGCCAGCCATTCGGCGCCGTCGCGACGAGCATCGAGACAGCGCGTGCGCGTTGCGATTGTGGCGCCGGCCTCGGCGGCGCCCCGGGCATTCAGGACCACGAGCCGCGCGTCGTCGACCCAGCAATCGGCATAGGCGAAGGCCTTCGCGAATGACCGTTTGAGCGGCTGCCCGGCGGGGTCGGCCCTAAGATCGACGGACCTCGACCCCGGCAGGCGTTTGCGCCCGCCCAAATGGTCGTAGAGAAAGAGGCCGGCGCGCAGCATCCAGGCCGGGCGCAGATGGCGCTCATGGGGCAGGATGAAGGTGAGCGGCCGAATGATATGCGGCGCAACGCCAAGCAGGATTTCGCGCTCGGCCAGCGCCTCGCGCACCAGGCGAAACTCGTAATATTCGAGGTAGCGCAGGCCGCCATGGATGAGCTTCGTGCTCGCCGAGGAGGTGGCGCCGGCGAGATCGCGCTCCTCGACCAGCGCGACCTTGAGGCCGCGCCCGGCCGCGTCGCGGGCGATGCCGGCGCCATTGATGCCGCCGCCGACGACCAGGAGATCGACCGATTCGCTTGCAGCCACTCGCGGTTCCTTCCACCCCAGTGCTTCTGCTAACCTAAAGAGCCGACGAAGCAAAGGCCCTCCCCTCATGGCGAAACCCCAGCGCCTGATTCTGGCGATCGACCAGGGCACCACCAGCACGCGCGCGATCCTGTTCGATGCCGCGGGCGAACCACGCGCCAGCGTGCAGCGCGAGCTTGCCCAGTTCTATCCGGCCGATGGCTGGGTCGAACACGATCCGGAGGAGATCTGGCAGGCGACGTTGGCAGTCGTTCGCGGAGTCCTGGAGAAGGCGCCAGCGGCGCCGAGCGACGTGGCCGCGATCGGCATCACCAACCAGCGCGAGACGACGGTGATCTGGGAGCGCGCCAGCGGCCGCCCGATCCATCGCGCCATCGTCTGGCAGGACCGGCGCACCGCCGAGTTCTGCCGGTCGCTGTCGGCCGACGGCCATGACAGGGCGGTGCGCGAGAAGACCGGGCTGCTGATCGATCCCTATTTCTCCGCCACCAAGATCGCGTGGCTGCTGGATAACGTCGCCGGGGCGCGGGGAGCGGCGGAGCGCGGCGAGCTCGCCTTCGGCACGATCGATTCGTTCCTGCTGTGGCGGTTGACCGGCGGCAAGGTGCACGCGACCGACGCCACCAACGCCTCGCGCACGATGCTGTTCAACATCCGCGACCAGAAGTGGGACGAGGAATTGATGCGCATCGTCGGCGTTCCGGCGTCGCTCCTGCCCGAAATCCGCGATTGCAGCGCCGATTTCGGCGCGACCGAGCGCTCGCTGTTCGGCGTCGCGCTGCCCATCACCGGCATCGCCGGCGATCAGCAGGCGGCGTTGGTGGGCCAGGCCGGCTTCGCGCCCGGCATGATCAAGAGCACGTACGGCACCGGGTGTTTCATCGTCCTCAATACCGGCGGCACGATCGTCGACTCGAAGAACCGGCTGTTGAGCACGCTCGCCTACCGGTTGGGCGGCAAGCCCACCTATGCGCTCGAGGGCAGCATCTTCGTCGCCGGGGCCGCGGTGCAATGGCTGCGCGACGGGCTGAAGCTCATCGCCGGGGCGGGCGACACGGGGCCCATCGCGGCCAGCATTGCCGGCAACAACGGCGTCTATCTGGTGCCGGCGTTCACCGGCCTCGGGGCACCCTATTGGGACCCGGCGGCGCGAGGGGCGATCCTCGGGCTGACGCGCGACACCGGCATCGCCGAGATCGTGCGCTCGGCGCTCGAAGCCGCGTGCTACCAGACCCGCGACCTCATCGCCGCGATGACCGGCGACGGCGCCGGGCCGCTCACCGCGCTCAGGGTCGATGGCGGCATGGCGCGCAACGACTGGCTGATGCAGTTCCTCGCCGATATCCTCGATCTGCCGGTCGAGCGCCCGGTGGTGACCGAGACCACGGCGCTGGGAGCCGCTTATCTGGCGGGGCTGGGGGCCGGGATATTCAGTTCCACCGACGACATCGCTTCACGCTGGCGGCGCGACCGCTTGTTCGAGCCGGGGATGAAACCGGCTCTGCGAGACTCGCTCTATGCCGGCTGGCAGGAGGCGGTGCGCCGCGTGCGCAGCGCGCCTTAAATCGAATCTCGGGTAGCCCGAGACCCATGGCCCATCCTTCGAGACGGCCCTACGGGCCTCCTCAGGATGAGGCTTCGAGACGGCCCTACGGGCCTCC
>VFKA01000046.1 GCA_009885795.1 Rhodospirillales bacterium
TCCTCATCGAGAACAGGCCCTGGCATCGGCCGGCGAAGCGGCGGTCAAGGACGCCGAAGGCGCCGCGCAGCGGGGCGTGGGGGAGCCAAAATGCGCCAGCATTTTGGGGGGACCGCGCATCCTTGACGGGCGTTTCGTCCTGGCTGGTACGATAGGCAGGCCGAGACGAGGCCCCTCTCTCCGGTAGGACTCCGATAGCGCCATCGCTCTTCATCGCTGGCCAGCCGGCACGGTGGTCAGAGGGACAAACAGGTCGCTGGATGCTGACGGTTTGTCGGCATTGGATGATGCATCGGCGGCGGTTCGCAGCGTGAAGAACAGCCGCGTTCCCGATGGCACGGCAGGCAGCGACGGCGGGCTTGGATCAGCCTGCGCGATAGTAGCGAGATAGGCGCGCGTCTCGGCCGGCAGAGGCCGGCCATCGTGCAGATGCTCGTCATAACGATCCGGCCCGGCGTTGTAGGCAGCGAACAGGCCCGGATAGCCGTATCGGTCATACATGGCGTGCAGATAGGCCGTGCCTGCCAGAATATTGTCGCGCGGGTCGTGGGGATTGGGACCGAGACCATGCGCGCGCCGCATCTCGTCATAGGTATCGGGCATCACCTGCATCAGGCCGATTGCGCCCGCGCGCGAGGTGATGGGACGGCCATCGAGCATCGTCCGGCCGCCGCTCTCAGCCTGCATCACGGTGCGTATCCAAGCCTCCGGGATGCCGAACCGGCACGACGCCTCGGCTACGAAACCCTGCCAGCGATCGAGCGCAGCATCGGTCGCGGCGGCAGATTCGGCGTAGGCAGGCATGGCGCTTGCGATGGGTCCGACGGCCAATGTGCCGAGGATCAACAGGGTCACTCGATCCATAGCGGTACGAGCCTCCCGATGATCGCGGCCGTCGGGATTTGCCCGAAATACCGGCCGTCAAAGGAATCGGAGACGCTCTCCATGAGGAGGAAGACTTCACCGTCATCGAGAAGATGGCAGCCGCTCCAGCCCGGCAGCGGGCGGCCGAGCCGGTCGCGCGCCAGCCGCTCGGCGACGACGCGACCGTTGACGGAAATCACATCGTCAGCGGCGCAGACGATGTCGCCGTCGAGCGCCGCGACGCGCTTCACCAGCGGGACGTTCTGCGAGAGATAGCCGCGTTCGGCGGCGAGATGCTGCACGGAGCTCGGTGTGCGGACGAGCACGAGATCGCCGCGAATGGGCTTGCCCGGCAGCACGCGATAGAGGCCGATGGGGGCGCTGGCGCTGGCGTTCCACACCAGCCACGGCGCCGGTCGGGCGAGCGTCGCGAGGCCGATCAGGCCGAGCCCGAACAAGGTGAGGGCGAGGACTGCACGCGGGCGCCTACGCACGCGCCGGCGCCGCTTCGCGCGTGTGAGAAACCGTTCGA
>VFKA01000001.1 GCA_009885795.1 Rhodospirillales bacterium
AGCGTTTGATGATCTAATTCTCGGCCATCTCGCTTCATGCCCAATCATGGCATGACACGATGCCGAATGCAACAGAAATGTCGTCTTAATTACCGACTAGTGAGTAAGAGACATCATCAATTGGTTGCAGGTGCGACGGCATTGACCGGATTGATGCTGGATACGTCTAGATCAACAGGGTTCGGTATTTTTTCTCCTCTGACATCCACTGGCAAATCAACCTCAACAAGCCGGAGTGCACATCGAACCATAGCCGTGAAGGCTCCAGCAGGCCCCGCCTCCGCTCTCTTCAATTCCGCGTAGATTACTCTTCGAGCCGCAAGAGGCATCCTCACATCCGACAAAATATCGACAAGCTGCATCACATGATCGAGCCTTTCTAGGCGAGCCTCATTCAAATCAACCCGATTCAAATCGAGAAGAGCCAACGTACTTCTTCCTAGAACACTTCCGTTCCTGGTATACGCAATTGTGCCGACAAACTGCAAATGTTCCTCGGGATCAAGCGCGTACGGATCAATGATATCATCTTCATTTGGAACTCGATCTGACTTGTTCTGATTGCATATCTGGCACGCGAGCGTCAGGTTCGCCCAATCAAACGTCCGCATTACCTCCCGCGACTTCGGAACAATGTGTTCAACGTCGCCATGGTGGACATGGCGGAACTGTAATTGCTCAACCCGGTTGACGTGAGAATCGCCACGTGATTCAAGCTGGGGATGAATCGCGAGGCGCTGTCCCGGTTTTCCAAGGACGAGTTGATCGACATCATACTGGCGCAGGCTCGTCAGATCGAGACGCTGGCGGCGCGGGTTGGCGAGTTGGAAGCGCGGCTCGGGCAGCCACCGAAGACGCCGGATAATTCGAGCCTGCCGCCGTCGCGCGGGGCCAAGGCGAACAAGCCGGACCGGCCACAGGGGCTGCGCCGCGAGGCGAGCGTCGGACGGGTCGGCGGCGGGCGGGCGCTGCACCCGGATCCCGATCGCATCGTCGAGGCGCGGGCGAAGCAGTGTCCGCATTGCGCCAGCGGGCTCGAGGCTGCGGCACAGCGGCCGGTCGCGGTGTACGACAAGATCGAGCTGCCGGCGGTCCACCCAGTGGTGACGCGCGTGGTACTGCACGCTGGGCGCTGCCCAAGCTGCGCGGCGCTGGTGACGGCAACGGCGCCGGTCGGGCTGGAGCCGGGCTCGCCCTACGGCGCATCGATTGCCGCGATGGCGCTGTATCTGCGCTACAGCCACGCGATCGGCTATCAGCGGCTCAGCGGTTTGTTCGATCATCTGTTCGGCTTGAAGATCAGCGAAGGGGCGCTGGCCAATCTGTTCCGGCGCGCCAAGCCGCGCTTCGAGGATCAGGTTGCCGACATCCTGGCGCGGCTCAGGCGCTCGCGGCTGATCTGCTCGGATGAGACCTCGGCCAGGGTGCAAGGCCGCAATCAGTGGGAATGGGTGTTCCAGAACGACACGGTGGCGGTGCATGTGATCCGCCCGAGCCGCGGCCGGGTGGTGGTGGCGGAGGTGCTGGCCGGCCATCGGCCGACGATCTGGGTGTCCGATCTCTACGGCGCGCAGCGCGGCTGGGCCGAGCGCTGGCAGCTCTGTCTTGCGCATCAACTGCGCGACTGCCAGTTCGCGATCGAGGCCGGCGACACGGTGTTCGCGCCGCCGCTGAAGCGGCTCATCCTGCGCGCCGTCGCGATCGGCCGCCGCCGCGCCAGCTTGAGCGACGCCACGCTGCGGCAGTATCGCCAGGCACTCGACCGGCGGATGGATGCGGCGATGGCCGGCCAGCCGAGCAACCGGCACGGCATCCGGCTCAGGAAACGCTTCGGCGCGCTGCGCGACGAGTTGTTCACCTTCATCACCGAGCGCGATGTGCCGGCCACCAACAACGGCTCGGAGCGCGCGCTGCGGCCCAGCGTGATCTTCCGCAAGGTGACCAACGGCTTCCGCTCGGAGTGGGGGCGCGACCTGTATGCCGCCGTGCGCTCCGTCATCGGCACCGGCCAGCGTGCTAAGCTCTCGCCGTTCGAGGCAATCCGAAATGCCTTGGCCGCTCAGCCCGGCGTAGGCATCGCGACCCTACCGGGATGAGCAATTACAAAATAACTCCTCAACTTCAAGAATGGGGTCATGCCATAAGGGACTCCGGCAATGATGCCGTTCATGAATCATTTACCGCGGACGAGGCCCAAGAGATTTGCGATTTTGCAGACCTTTTCTTGCAGTACGTCTTTACGATGCCGGGAATGCTAGCGGATCGGCGACAACGGGCCTCGGCCAAACCCTGATTAGCGTGCAAGCGCCGGGACTACGCCTGCGCCAACGCCTCCAGCGACTCAGGCAGGATCTGCCCGCCGTCGACGATGATGCTCTGGCCGGTGATGTAGGCCGCCTCCTTGGAGGCGAGGAAGAGGGCGGCATAACCGATGTCCTCGACGGTGCCGAGGCGCTTCAGCGGGATCGAGGCGGCCATGGTCTTCAGATAGTCCTCGCCCAGCCCCATCAGCCCCTCGGTGACGATGTTGCCCGGCAGGATCGCGTTCACGGTTATGCCGTACTTGGAAAGCTCGATCGCCGCCGTGCGCATGAACCCGAGCTGGCCGGCCTTGGTGGCGCCGTAATGGGTCCAGCCGGGAAACCCGGTGACCGGCCCGGTGATCGACGAAGTGAGCACGACGCGCCCTTGGGCACTCTTCTTGAGATAGGGCAAGGCGGCCTTCACCGCGAGGAACGTGCCCTTGAGATTGGTCGACAACACCTCGTCCCATTGCTCGGGCGACATGTCCTCGATCTTGGCCTGCGGAAAGATGCCGGCATTGGCGCAGAGCACGTCGATGCCGCCATGGCGCTCGGCGGCGGCCTTGGCCATGGCCTCCATGTCGGCGAGGCTGGTCACGTCGCCGGCGATTGCCGAGGCCGTGCCGCCGGCCTTGACGAATTCCTCGGCCGCGGCCCTGGCGGCGTCGAGATGGCGGGCGACCACCAGCACCTTGGCGCCGTTCTTGGCGAAGACGCCGGCGATGCCCTTGCCGATGCCCTTGCTGGCGCCGGTGACGACGACCGATTTGCCCTTGAGCGATGTCAACATGATGCCGCCTCCATGATCGAAATTTTCATAACGTTCCCCGACGGTCGCGCGACCGGCGCAGCATGAGGATGAGGCCATAGCCGCCGAGCAGGATGACCACCGCTCCGATGGTCGAGACCGTACCCAGGACCGGTACGCCTGGCGTGTAGCCGACCACCATCTTCGCATAGAGGTATTCGGGGACGGTCGAGTCCGCGCCGGTCGTGAACAGCGACAGCGGAAAATTGCCCCAGGAGAGCAGGAAGGAGAAGAGGCAGCCCGAAACGATCCCCGGCAGCAGCACCGGCAAGGTCACTTCGCGCAACACCTGCCAGCGCGTGGCGCCAAGGTCGAACGCCGCTTCCTCGAGCGTCGGGTCGAAGCTGTAAACCTGGATCGAGATCACCAGCGTCGCCACCGGGACGACCCAGATCAAATGCGCGAACACCGCGGTTTTCCAGGAGAGATCCAGCCCCAGCGTGTTGAACCACAGCAGCAGCGCCAGCCCCAGGACGGACTGCGGGAAGAAGATCGGCAGCAAGACGAGCTTCTGATAGATCGACCGGCCGCGCCAATCGTAGCGCGCGAAGGCCAGCGCGCCGAAGAAGGCGATCGCCACGGAAACGACCATGACGATAAATGCAATCTTCACCGAGACCTCGAGAAGCTGATGGATCTCGATCGAGTTAAAGGTCTTGCGCCACCAATCGAGTCCCCATTTGACGATCGGGAAGCCGAAATAGCGCGTGGAGGTCAGCGAGGCGAGCGCCAGGGTCGCCCCCGGCAGGTAGATGAAGACGACGACCGCCAGCGTCCAGGCTGTGATGAGGGCGTGGACCGCGCGCCGGCGCCGGGCGGGGTTCATTGCTAGCGCCGCCCCAGGATCGTGTCGAGGTCGAAGCGCCGCAGCACGAGCAGCACCAGGGCGCCCACGACCAGCATCAGTAGCACGGACAAGGCCGCGCCCAGCGGCCAGTTCTGGGCATAGGTGAACGCGATCTCGATATCGTGCGTCACCGGAATGATCGCCTGTCCGCCCAGCACCTTGGCCTCGGCGATGGCGCCGACCGCAAGGACAAAGGTCAGCAGGAATCCGATCACGATTCCGGGCATGGACAGCGGCAGCTCGACCTCGCGGAACACCTGCCAGCGCGAGGCGCCGAGATCGAAGGCGGCGTCGCGGGTCTCGTTCGGCACCATGGCGATGCCGAGCGTCATCGGAAACAGCATGAACGGCAGGTAGACATAGATCATGCCGAACACGGTGGCGCTACTGGTGAAGAGCCACGAGTCGAATTCGATGCCGAGATACGTCTTCAGGGCCCCGAGCAGCACGCCGTTCTTGATGAAGAACAGCACCCAGCCGTAGAGCCGCACGTTCTCCGACACGAACAGCGGGATCGTGAACAGCAGGGTGAGGACCGTCGCCCAGCGTCCGAACACCCGCACCAGCCCATAGGAGATGGGATAACAGGTGAGCGCCAGAACCGCGACGGTCACCGTGGCCAGCGCGAGCGACCATAGGAACGAGAGGTAGCTCGTGCTCTGGAAGATGGTGACGTAGTTTTCCAGCGTCGGCTCGCCGGTCAGGCTGAAGGTGCGCGGCGGCATGAAGCTGTAATCGAGAATGGCGAGCAGCGGCGCCGCGAAGCCGACGAGCAGCAAGAGGACCAACGGCAGGGCCGCGCGCGGGCCGGGCCCTGGAATCGCCCATGATCCGCGCCGCGCCATCAATCGGTCACCAGGATGCTGTCGCGCGCGTCCCAGCCGATGACGACATCATCGTCGAGGCGCCCGCCATAGGCCTGCTGGCGCAGCTTTTCGACCACGAAGACCTGGTCGCCCACGCGAACCTGGTACTGGAATCTCGAACCCAGCGCGTATTCGTTGTAGAGCCGGCCCTTCAAGCTATTCTCGGCGCCGCTCGGGTCGGCGAGGAATCGAAGATATTCCGGGCGGATCACCAGGTGTCCCTTCGAGAAACCGCTCGGCAGCTTCGGGGCGGTGAACTCGCCGGCGATGGCGCTGGAGCGCAACCGCCCCGGCCCCGCGACCTCGACCGGAAAGACATTCACGTCGCCGATGAACTCGGACACGAACTTGTTGTTGGGCGTTACGTAGATTTCGTTGGGCGTGCCGACCTGGACCAGCCGGCCTTGACGCATGACGCCGATGCGGTCGCTCATCACCATCGCTTCTTCGAGGCTATGGGTGATGTAGACGAAAGTCTTGCCGGTCTCGCGGTGGATGTCCTTGAGCTCTTTCTCCAGCGTCTTGCGCAGCTTGTAGTCGATCGCCGACAACGGCTCGTCGAAAAAGAGAATCTCCGGATCGTAGGCGAGCGCGCGGGCGAGCGCCACGCGCTGCCGTTCGCCGCCGGAGCACTTGGTGACGTTCTTGCCGTAAAGTTCTTCCGGCAGGCGCAGGAGTCGCATGAGGCCGTGCGCGCGCTGGCGTCGCTCGACCTTGGAGACGCCGCGGATCTTCAGCGAAAATTCGATGTTCTCGCCCACCGTGCGATGCGGGAACAGCGCCAGCGACTGGAACACCATGCAGGTCGGGCGCCGGTTGGCCGGCAGGTCGTTGATGCGCCGGCCGCGCAGCAGTATGTCGCCGGAACTCGGCTGCTCCATGCCGGCCAACATGCGAAGCAGCGTCGTCTTGCCGCTGCCGGAAGGGCCGACGATGGTAAAGAACTCGCCCTCGGCAATGGCGAGGTCGATGCCGTCCACGGCGGCCAGCGCGCCAAAATCTTTTCGGATGCCGCGGAGCTCCAGAATGACGGACGCGGATGTCATGGGCGCTCCCCCTCACCCCGACCCTCTCCCCCGAATACGGGGGAGAGGGGGATTGCCGGACTTATCCTCTCCCGCTTGGCGGGAGAGGGAGGGACCCATCGCCTCGGGCGATGGGAGGGTGAGGGGGACACCGGCGGGTTGGGATCGGGATCCGTTGGTATAACCTTCCTAAGCCTCGCGCTTGGCCGCGGTCATGATGTCGAGCAGCTTGGCGTAATCGGGCACGATGTCGTACTCGATCGACGCCGCCATTTCTTCCTCGAGGCTGTCCCACTGGATGGAGTCGAGCTCGTCCTTGGTGAAGAGCTTGAAGCAATCCGGGTTCGCCATCTGCGCCACCGGGTTGAACGTGCCCTCGGCGAACGCCACGACGTGCGCCACGGTTGGGTCTTGAACATAGGCCAGGAATTCGGTGGCCAGCGGCGAGAGCTGCGGGTTGTTGACCAGCGACGTCACTTCGATCCACGAAATGCCGCCCTTGCCGCCCGCCATCGGCCCTTTCTTGGGCGTGATGCCGCGGATGTTGGCGTTACCGTCGGCGCGGGCGGGCGAGGCCGAATAGGTGCCGCCGGTCAGATGGAAGTCGATCTCGCCCGAAACAAGCGCCTGGTTCATGGTCGCGGGGTCGCCGACCAGCTTGGCACCCTTGAACACGCGCTTTGCCGTCTCGGTGAATTTCACGACCTCGTCGTCGGAATGGACCTTGAACGGATCGAATCCGGCGATGCAGCAGAGCACGAACACGTTCCAGTCGTCGGATTCCAGGATGCCATACTTGCCATCGTTGGCCGGATCGTTCCACAGATCCCAGCCCTGGTCCTCGGCCGTCGCGCGGCTGACCTTGTCGGTGTTGACGACGAAGCTGTACGGACCGAAGCGCTGGCACATGCCGAGCAATTCCGCGCCGTCGTCGCTCGTCGCCCACTTGTAGGGTGGCTTGAAGGCCGGCATCATCTTCTCGAAATAGGGTTCGAAACGGGCGCGGTCGAGCGGCTGAATCAGTTTTTCCGGCCACATCTCCTTGCGCGCCCAGGCGTTGTTCACGTTGATGAGATCCCACACGCTGGTTTCGCCGGCGCGCAGCCGGTTGATCATGGTGGGATCGTTGGTAAGCGATTCGGCCTTCACCTCGGCGGCCTGCGACGAGCGGAACGGGTCGAGCACCTGCGCCGAGTTGTAGCCTTCCCAGCACAGAATGTTCAGTTCCTTCTCGCGCGCGGCATGCGCGCGCCCGGCAAGGCTGGTGAGCCCCGCCGTCCCGGCGGCGAACGCCGCCGCCATGGCGGTCGACTGCTCCATGAAGTTACGTCGAGTGATCTTTTGCTTAAGCATCGCGCGCCTCCCTGTTGATTTTAGTCATTTTCTTCAGCCACACTTGATGATCATCTCAGCATATTCGCGCACCGAAGACCAGTCCTAGATCGGTCGCCCTCGCATCATCTCGCCAGCGCCACCCAGCGGCCAATAACGGTGCGGCACAAGGCGCGGTGGGTGGCGAAGTTCTGCTGGAACTGGCGGTCGAGATCGGCCGCGAGAAGCGGTTCGTCCGGGTGGATCTTGGGGCCGAGCAGGCGCATCCAGTCGCGCGCGATGTCGAGGTTGACCTCCAGGTGGAATTGCGTCGCATAGGCGGCCCGGCCGACGCGAAAGGCCTGGATCGGACAGGCCTTGCCCGTGGCGAGCGTCACGCCATCCATGCCGCGAACCGCGTCGAAATGGCTCTGGTACACGGTGAGGCTCCCGCCCAGTCCCTCGAACAGGGGGTCGCGGGTGCCTTCGGGCGTGAGCTCGACGGGATGAAACCCGGCCTCGACCCGGTTGAGGCGATAGACCTCGCCGCCATAGGCCCGCGCCATGATCTGCGCGCCCAGGCAGATGCCGAGCACCGGCTTCTCCGCCCGCTCGAAACGGCGCATCAACGAAGCCAGTTCGGCGATGAAGGGATAGCTGGCCCCGTCATTGGCGCTCATGGGTCCGCCAAGCACGATCAGCCCGGACCACGGATCGGGTTCGGCCGGGATCCCTGGATAGTCGTGTGGCGCGAACGACGCGTATCGATCGAGCGGCAGAACGGTGTCGTAGAACGCCCCCTGCTCCAAGATCGTGGCGCCCACGATCCCCGCGGGCGCCATGACATCGGGCGCGATGACTAGAAATTTCCGCATTCCCCTTACCCAAACCTTGTCAGGTAGCGGTCGCATAGGCCGACCGTGTCATGGGTATAGGGCACGCCCATCGACTTGGCGAGATTGGTTTCCGAATGCGAGCCGATCCAGGCGACCAGAAGCAGCCGGCGAAACATGACGAAGGTCGGGATTTCGGCCTCGTCCTCCTTCGGAAGGTCGGCGGCGCGGCGGTAGCCCCGGACCCAGAGATCCAAGAGATCGGGGATGTCCGGCCGATGCTCGATGAACGACACGGCGGTGGCGCAGTCGTAGAGAAAATACCCGAACCCGCAATCGTCGAAGTCGATCACCTTGGTGATGTCGCCGTCGATCAGCAAGTTCGCGAGGCGCATGTCGCAATGGACGAGGCCGAAGCGCTCCGGCCCTTTGCCGAAGCGTTGAAGGCGCCTCTCGATCGTCTCGGCGGTCCGGGCGAACAACGACTCCTTGGCCGGGTCGAGCCCCATGCCGTCGCGCCAACTTCCCCAATGCGGTTTGCTCCCGAGGCTCGTCTCGTAGTCCCAGGTATGGCGTTCGAAGCCGGCCGGGCGAACCCAGTCCCGCGCATGGCGATGCATCCGCGCCGTCACTTCGCCCAGCACTTCGAAATACTGGAACAGTGCATCCTCGGGCGGCTCGAAGCCGCTTTCCCACCGAGACAGGACGACATGGCGGGGCCGCGGGAAGCCCGGTGCGTCGATCACCTGGATCAGCTCGCCATTGCTGCCCGGCACCGGAATGGGCGTGATCGCGGCGCCATCGCGGCGCAGCGCCCGCAGCCAGGCAAGCTCTGAGGCGATCCCCGCCTTGGTGTGATAGCGGTCGCGGTGAACCCGCATGGCGAATTGCGGCCTGCCATCGATGTCGATGCGATAGGTCGCGTTCTCGGAGACATTGATCAAGACCGGCTCGACGCCTGGCGGCAGGTCGAAGACGCCGACAGCGATCTCGGCCAGACCCTGAAGCAGCTTTAGTTGCTCTTCATGCGGCAGGTTCTCGAACGACGGCATGGGACGGGGCGAGCGGGCAGCCGGTCTCAGGCGGCCTCGGTGGCGCGCGCCGGTTTGGTCCAGCTCTTGCGCGCGGTCCCACGAATCTCGGCGATGGCCTGGCCGATCGACGCGTCGAGGCGGTGCAGGATCTCGTCGCAGAGCTCGCGATCGGCGAGAAGGCCGGGCTTGAATTGCAACGCGCGCGGGTCGAGCGCCGAGAAGATCGCCCAGACGCCGTTGCGGTAGAGCGCCTGCATGACGTGGACGGCGCCCTTCGGGTGATCGAATTCGAGGCCCATCACCACGCCGCGCTGGCGGATACCGACGAAAAAGTCCGGGTAGTTGGCCTGGATCTGACCGAGGCCCACGCGCAGGTGATGCGAGATGTAATGCACCTGGGAACGGGTTTCGGGCCGGGCGCAAATCTCGATCACCTTGAGCGCCGCGAAGCAGCCGAGTTCGGAGCCGCCGAAGCTCGACATGTGGCCCCAGCCGTCTTCCTTGAGCCAGGCCGCCGATCTCTCATTGGCGACCACGGCGGCAATGGGATAGATGCCGCCCGACAGGCCCTTG
Organism: Rhodospirillales bacterium; assembly: GCA_009885795.1. Classification (GTDB taxonomy): domain Bacteria; phylum Pseudomonadota; class Alphaproteobacteria; order Dongiales; family Dongiaceae; genus VFKA01. The sequence continues at coordinate 9,601 of VFKA01000001.1, forward strand.
CCGGTCACCAGCATGTCGGGATTGACGCCATAGGTCTCGACGCACCACATCTCGCCCGAACGCATGAGCCCGGTCTGAACCTCGTCGGCGATATAGAGCGTGCCGACTTTCTCGCACATCTCCTTGATGGATTTGAGATAGCCGGCCTTCGGCAGGGGGAAGCCGTAGGTGGCCGGAATGGTTTCGAGGATGACGGCGGCGGCGTCGCCCTTCGCGATCTCGCGCTCCATGGCGTCGAGGTCGTTGAACGGCACCTTGACCACGTCCGTGGGCGCGGCCTCGGACAGAAACAGCTTGGAGAACCGCTCGTCGCCGACCTGGACCGAGAGCCCGGTATGGCCGTGATAACAGCGCTCCAGGCAGATGAACTTGCGCCGTTGCGTGGCGTGCCGGGCGCTCTTCAACGCGATATCGATCGCTTCGGCGCCGCCGGAGGCGAAGATCGAGTACTGCAGTCCCTCGGGCGTGTGCTTGGCAAGCGCCTCGGCCAGCTTTGTGCGCATCAGCGAGGGAAAATGGTGGTTGCCGATGTCGAAATGGTTCATTCCCTCCTTCACCGCCGCCATGATTTCGGGATTGCGGTGGCCGAGGCTGTAGGTGCCGCCATTCAGGTGGACGTCGATCAGCCGCCGCCCGTCCATGTCATAGAGGTAGTAACCTTCGCGCCGGTCGATGACGATATCGACGCCCATGCGCTGCCAATCGGCGGTCTTGCCGGGGTTCCAATACTGCTTCGTGCGCTCCAGGAACTCGTCCTTCGCTTGGCTCATCGGTTCCGTCCTCCGCATGGTTTTCCGGCGACTATGCCGATACTAACCGCCGCGATAGGGCCCGACTTGACATCCCGGCCCAAGGAATTGACACGAGGATCGGCTGAAAGGCTATCTTCCGTCGCCATGGATACCAAGGACGGGGCGCCGGAGCCCATCGATCGCTACTACGCCAACGTCAACAGATCCCTGTTGACGCTGATGCCGCGGCAAGTCCGCCGCGTGCTCGAGATCGGCTGCGGCTCCGGGGCCTTGGCCGCGGCGTACCGCGAGTACAATCCGGGCGTGTTCCATGCCGGCGTGGAGGTCGATCCCAAGGCGGCGGCGGCGGCGCGCAACGTACTCGACCTGGTGATCGAAGGCGACGTCGAGAGCGAGGAGACCCTTGGCGCCCTTCCGGCCGAGCCGTTCGATGCCTTCGTCTTCGGCGACGTGCTGGAGCATCTGCGCGACCCCTGGCGGCTGGTCAAGGCCTTGCGGGCAAGGGCCGCGCCTTCAGCCGTGGCTCTCGCTTGCATCCCCAATGTGCAGCACTGGTCGGTCATCAAAGACCTGCTCGCCGGGCAGTGGCGGTACACCGACATGGGCCTGCTCGATCGCACGCACTTGCGCTTCTTCACGCGCGAGAGCGCGGTCGAGCTCTTTCGAGGGAGCGGCTGGCATCCCTTCGACGTCCAGGGGCGCACCAATAGCCGCCAAGACGGCAAGGCGTTCATCGAGGCCATGGGCCCCACCCTCGACGACCTCGGGATCGATCGCCAGCGTTATGCGGCCGCCGCGCAAGTGTATCAATACTTCGTTCGCGCGACCGCCGCGCCATCGAAGGCGCAGCCGATTCGTATCAATGCGATGACGCTGGTGCCGACAGCCGCGGTGAACGACGTCAGAATCGAGCTTCCGCTGGAGGCGCTGCGCACATTCCCAGGCGTGCAAACCATCTCCGCCGTGAAGAAGTTCGTGCTGCCCGAGCCTCGGAATGGCACGGCCGATCTCTTCATCTGGCAGCGGCCCATCCTGGAGCCGAAGGGCGACCTGCCGACCTATCGCCGGCTGGTCGAGCGGCGGATACCGATCGTGGTCGAATTCGACGACGATCCCGACCATTGGCCGCGCATCGTCGAGAACGATTATCTCTCCTTCACCGCGCCGCACGCGGTCCAGACGAGCAACGAGCTTCTGGCCGGCCGCATGCGGGAGTGGAATCCGAACGTCGCCATATTCCCCAACTATATCGACCGCCTGCCGGCGTTGGCGCCGCCGCGGGGGGAGGAAGGCCCGTTGCGCCTCTTCTTCGGCGCGCTCAATCGCGAACAGGATTGGCAGCCCTTGTTGCCGGCCCTGGAGGAGGTTCTGGCGCGCCACGGCGACCGGGTCGAAATCGTTATCGTCCACGATCAGAAACTTGCCGATGCGCTGCGCCACAAGCGGAAAGTCTTTCATCCGCGCTGCAAGTACGATCGATACCGGGAATTGATGGCGGCTTGCGACATCGCCTGGCTGCCGCTCAACGATACCAAGTTCAACCGCTCGAAGACCGACCTCAAATTCCTTGAATGCGCCGCCGCCGGCGTCGTCGCGCTGGCGAGCCGGGTGATCTACGAAGCGACGATCGAGGACGGAACGACCGGCGTTCTCTACGGAAAACCCCGCGACTTCTCGGCCAAGCTCGAACAATTGCTGACGGACGCCCCGTTGCGCGAACGCATTCGCGCCGCCGCCCATGCCTATGTGCGGCGCGATCGCCTCCTCGGCCAACATGTCGCCCTGCGCCTCAATTGGTATCGCCAGCTTGTCGCCGATTTTCCGCGGCTCGAACGCGAACGGCGCGCCCGCATGGCCCGGCAGTTGCCGGAATGGGAATTGGCGGGAGCGTGAGGCCGCTCAGGCGCTTCTTTCGAAAATGACGCCCCGGTTCTGAAACTTCTCCTTGACGGCGCCGTCGCGGGCATAGGGCGCCAGGGCGGCCCTCAATTCGGCGATGAATTGCTCCTGGCGATCGCCGATGGCAACACGGGAATTTGCCTCGTACGCGAAAGCACGATTGACCAGATGATCCACGCTGATGGTATGGGTCGCGACGACCCTCACCGCCGAGACGCGCCGGAACGGGGAGTCTTGAAGAAATTCCTCCGGCGCCTCCGCCAGGCGATGGAAGGGATAGTCCGGCGCCCATCGCCGGCGCACCTGGCGATAGGCTCGGTACCAGGCGGAATCGCCGTCCCGGACCGTGCCCGCGAAGCAAATGAAGATTCGGCCGCCCTTGGCCAGAATCCGGTCCAGGCGGTCGATGGTGGCCTCCGCCTTCAACCAGAAATGCGCCTTGCCGATGGTGACCAGGTCGAATTGGCCCAAATCGTCGGGCAATTCCTCGACGGCCGAATGAATCAGCCGGATTTTCACGCCGCGTTCTTTCGCCGCCGCCTCGGCGCCCTGGATCATGGCCGGTTCCAAATCGACGCCGGTGAGCGAGCCGACGTATTTGCTGAAGCCGAAGGCGATTTCGCCGGTTCCGCAGGCGAGATCGATGAGCGCCTCGCGGCCGGCGAGCGCCAGTTTGCCCGCGGCGTCCGCGAAAAACCTGGGCAGGTAAGGCTCCAGGTATCGCCGGTAGCCGATCGTCGCCGACCACATCGTCGAGCGTCTTCTACCGCCGGCGCACGACGATGAAATGCGCGATGGCGCGCAAGGGATCGGCCGGCGGCCCGAAGGGCTCCAGGCGCTTGCAAGCGTCGGCCGCCAACCTGCGCGCTTCGCTTCGCGCGCGATCGGGCCCGAGCAGCGACAGGAATGTCGCCTTGCCGGCGGCCTTGTCCTGTCCGACCGGTTTGCCGATGGCGCTGGCGCTGCCCTCGGCGTCCAGCAGGTCGTCGGCGATCTGGAACGCCAGGCCGATGTCGGCGGCGTAGGCTCGAAGCGCCGCCCGCCGGGCAGCCGGAGGCCGCCCGAGGATCGCGCCGGCCTCGCTGGCGAAGCCGAACAACGCGCCCGTCTTGAGCTGCTGCAATTGGGTGATGGCGGCGAGGTCGAGGCGCTTCTTCTCGGCTTCGAGGTCGATCATCTGGCCGCCGACCATGCCGGCCACGCCGGCTGCCCGCGCCAGCGCCAGCACGAGCTCGGCGCGGACCTCGGCGGCCGGGTGCGTCGCCGGATCGGCCAGGACCTCGAAGGCAAGGGTGAGCAGACCATCGCCGGCGAGGATCGCGGTCGCGTCGTCGAAGCGCTTGTGAACGGTCGGCCTGCCGCGCCGCAGGTCGCTGTTGTCCATCGCCGGCAGGTCGTCGTGGACGAGGCTGTAGCAATGGATCATCTCGATGGCGGCCGCGGCTCGCAGCGCGCCGGTCTCCGCCACGTCGAAGAGACGCGATCCCGCCAGCACCAGGAACGGGCGCGCCCGCTTGCCGCCGCCCAGCGTCGCATAGCGCATCGCTTCGGCGACACGGGCCTGGGCCCCGGCGACAGGCGGCAGCAGACGATCCAGCTCGCGCTCGACGATTGCGGCGGCGGCGTTGAGCGCCGCCTCGATGGCGCTGGTATCGCCGCCCTCGACTTGGGCGACGCGGCCGTCGATCCCGGCCCAAATCCCCGCCAGTTCCGGCGCGTCCGAGGCGGCCAGCTTACGAGTTCCCGCCATCGAAACATCCCCCTTACTCGATGCGCGCAAGGCTAACACGCCGATGATCCGATGGCGAGGCACTCGACATGGCCGCCGATTCCCCGTAGCCATGAACCGATCATGATCGGCAAGAAGACGAGTTCGGTCGAATCCTTTTGGCGCGGCTGCCGGCGGGCGCATGGCATCGCGGCCGGCGATTACCATGCCGGCACCTTCGCCGATCCGCGGTTCGCGAGCTATCACGACCTGCTGCTCGATCTGGTGGCCAAGGGCCTGAAACGGGCGACCGCGCATCTGCTTCGGGATTTCGAGATTAACCATGTTCCGCGGCGCGATCCCGGCGATTATTGGGTGATTCTGACGATCGCGAACGAGCCGCGATTTCTCGTTCGCGTGACCGATGTGGCCGTGACCCCGTTCAACGAGGTGGCCGAGGCGTTCGCCGCCCGCGAGGGCGAAGGCGATAGCAGCCTGCGCTACTGGACCGAGGTGCATCGCGACTATTTCACCCAGCAATGCCGCCAGTGGGGCGTGCCCTGGCAAGAGGACTATCCCACGGTCTGCGAAGGCTTCGAACTGATCGCGACGGCAGCTGCCGCAGCCTCCTCGCCATGAGGCACTTTCTTGGCTTTCCTCATCTTGAGGAGCGCCCTGCTACGGGCGCGTCTCGAAAGAGGAGGAAAGCCGGGCCGGCCGGTTGGCGTTGACAGGCGGGGGTACGGCCGGCAACCTTCTCGCGGAAGAGGAAGTCGGGGAGGGGCCCTCCCGCCCTATTTGGAAAGGCAAGCGCAGCCAGTGACGATGGCCCGGCCAGATGTCGCTTCGACCCGTTCACGGCCGGCGCCGGCGCCACGCCGCGTCACCATCCTTGGCTCGACGGGATCGGTCGGTGTCAACACGATCGACCTCTTGGAGCGCCACCCGGAAAGCTTCGCCATCGAGGCGTTGACCGCCTTCGGCAACGTTCATCGCCTGGTCGAGCAGTCGCGGCGCCTGCGCCCGCGCCTCGCGGTGATCGGCGATCCGACGAAACTCGGGCAGTTGCGCGACGGCTTGGCCGGCACGGGCGTCGAGGCCGCCGCCGGTCCGCAAGCCATCGTCGAAGCGGCTTCGCGCCCGTCGGATTGGGTGATGGCCGCCATCGTCGGCGCGGCCGGTCTCGAACCCACCATGGCGGCGGTCCGGCGCGGCGCGGTGGTGGGGCTGGCGAACAAGGAGTGCCTGGTGTGCGCGGGCGATTTGATGGCGGCCGAAATCGCGCGCGGCGGGGCCACGCTGTTGCCGGTCGATTCCGAGCATAGCGCCATCTTCCAGGTGTTCGACTTCGAACACCGCGACAAGGTCGAGAAGATCATCCTCACCGCCTCGGGCGGTCCCTTCCGCGACATGGATCGCGCCGCCATGAAGGACGTGACGCCGGCCCAGGCCGTGGCCCATCCGAACTGGCGCATGGGCGCCAAGATTTCGGTCGATTCCGCCACCATGATGAACAAGGGCCTCGAAGTCATCGAGGCGCATTATCTGTTCGGGCTCGACAATTCGCGCATCGAGATCGTCGTCCATCCGCAATCGGTCGTCCACAGTCTGGTCGCCTATATCGACGGCTCGGTGCTGGCGCAGCTCGGCTCGCCCGACATGCGCACGCCGATTGCCTATGCGCTGAGTTGGCCCGATCGCATGGCGGCGCCCTCCGCCCGGCTCGACTTGGCGGCGATCGGGTCGCTGACCTTCGAGCCGCCCGATCCGGAGCGCTTTCCGGCGCTTCGCCTGGCGCGCGACGCGCTTCAAGCGGGCGGCGGCGCGCCCATTGTCCTCAACGCCGCCAATGAAATCGCGGTTGCGGCATTTCTTGGCGGCAAGACCGGGTTTCTCGACATCGCCCGAATCGTCCAGGAGACCTTGGCCGCCATCGCGCCGCCGGCACCGGCCAGCCTTGCCGACGTCCATGACATCGACCGGCAGGCGCGCGAGCACGCCGCCACCTTGCTGCGCTCGAACTGAGCTTCGCCGGCGATCGATCGTGCGCCTCGCGAAGCGCGCCCGACTATTTTCCATGTCCGATCTTGGGGTCGTCGTGGGCCTGCCGGTCCTGCTGGCTTTGGCGTGGTTCGTGCCGGAGCGTTATTGGGAATGGTTGGCTCGCGTGCTCGGTCCGACGGCGGTATCGACCTTCACCTCGAATCCGCGAGCGACCCAGGCGGCCATCGCGCGCACGCTGGGCGGGCGCCTGCGTGAACCATCGGCACGATCGATCCTGCGCGGAATTGCCATCGAGCGGATCATCGCCATCTTTCAGATCCTGAGGAGCTATCGGCCCTATCGCCGCGACCCCCGTATCCGCATCGGCGATGCACAGCTTGTCGAGCAGGCCTTGCGGACGGGGCGCGGAGTCATCCTTTGGGTTGTCCATGGCCTGCACGGCGATCTTGGCGCCAAGGCGGCGTTTAGCCGGGCCGGCCTTGCCGTCAGCCATCTCAGCACGCCGGCCCACGGATTTTCGTCATCGCGATTCGGCATGCGCTATCTCAATCGGCTCCACAATGCCGCCGAAGACCGCCATCTCGAGGAACGGATTCTTTCGTCAACGGACGGATCGGCCGCCGGGGTGCAGGCGATCCTTCGCCGCCTGCGCGACAATCAAGTCGTGAGCATCACCGCACATCGCGGTTCCGGGCGCGTCGTCGAGGCGCCGTTTCTCGACGGCACGCTGAAGCTGGCGCTGGGCGCGCCGAGCATCGCCCACATGACCGGGGCTGCGCTATTGCCCGTGTTCGCGTTTCGCGAAGACGACGGCGTTGTCGGCGTAACCTTCGGGCCGCCGATCGCCATCGCCACCGATAGGCCCCGGGCCGAAGCGGTCGCCGACGCCGCGCGGCGCTATGCCGCGATCCTGGAGCCCCACGTGCTGCGCCACCCGACCCAGTGGCTAGGCTGGCTGCATATCTAATACCAACGGCGGCAGGCGTTGACTCATGCGACGCGCCGACGCGCTCCCCCTCACCCCGACCCTCTCCCACGGAGGGGAGAGGGGGACTCTGCCCTCTCCCCTTGCGGGAGAGGGAGGGCCCCATCGCCTCGGGCGATGGGAGGGTGAGGGGGAAATCGACGGGTTGGGATCAGGTTCCTTTGCTATGACCGGCATTGCGCCGCGCGAGCCAAATCCTGAAGGCCCCGCCCTCGAGGATCTGCCACACGGCCAGGCCCGGCACGCTGATCATCAGTTCGCGCGCCCGGAGCGCCAGCGAGATTGCCAGCATGACGTCCGGGCCAAGGCCGATGAGGCCGCCGAGGAGGACGAAGCCGCCTTCCTGAACGCCCCAGCCGCTGGGTACGAAAAACGCCGCGCCGCGCAAGGCGCTGACGAGGCTTCCCAGCATGACCGCTTCCAAGGGCGAGACGGCCTGCCCCATGAGGTATGCCGCCAACCACAACTCCGCGAACAGCATCGAACGCGAAAAAAAGCGGATCAGGCAGGCCCGCAGGATGTTTATCTTTCGCCCATAGACGCCGCGAATGGCGGCGTCGAGATCGGCGGCATTGGTGATGACGGAAGGCCAAGTCGAGGCGCGGACCGCCTTGCCGGCAAGGCCCGCGAGAAATCCGAACAGCCCCGCATGTTGGGCCAAGACGAATCCAACCAGCCCCGCCGCCAACAGGCCGGCGCCGATGAGGGCCGTCAGCGCGATGCGCGAATCCGCTTGGGTGGAAGTCAGAACGCCGACGCCGATGAACCCCCACGCCACCAGCACCATCGTTTGAACGGTCTTGTCCACCACGACCGAGGCAGCCGCGTCGCCGCCGCGCACGCCGGCCCGCATCAGCAGCCGCGCCTTCACGATTTCGCTGCCGATCGTTGCCGCGGGCAACAGCGTCTCCGAGGACAGCCCGATCCACATCGCGCGAAGCGCCACGGCGTAGGCCGGGCGGCGGTCGGGCGGGAAAAGCCGGCTCCAGGAAGCAGCGGCGCCGGCGACGTGCGGCAGATAGACCGCCGGCATCAAAAGCACGCCCGCGCCCAGCGCCCCAAGCGCCGTTGCGATGGCGGTGACGCCTTGCGAGGCGATGAGCGCCAAGGCGACCGCGAGGCCGGCCAAGAGGGCGACATAGGCGGCAAGCTTCATTAGAGGAACCCGACCCGATGATCTTGCCCGAGGTATGGAGTGACCCGAGCCGGCGCGCAAGCCCGCCGGGGGAGCTTCTTGCGGGGCGTCGGGCGACCTGCTATCAGGTTTCGGCGTGAATTGCGCTCGCAAAGCGAATGTCGGTGGTGGGGGGAATCCGTGGCGTCAAACCCGAGGATTCCGGCATAGTGTAGGGGCCGTTCCAGTTGCGCCGGATTGCCAGCATCTCGTGTTGGATCGCAGTGTTTTGGCTGGTCTCGGCGCCTGTCGCCGGCCATGGGATCCTGCTTGAATCGGTTCCGGCGAAGAACGCGACAATCATAGGGCCCGACCTCGATGTCGTGCTGCGATTCAATAGCCGGATCGATCCCCTTCGTTCCCGTTTGACGTTGATACTGCCCGGTGGCGGGGAACAAGGGATCGACATCCTGCCTGACGACCGCGCCGATCTGTTGCATGCCAAAGCCGACGGTCTTGCGCCCGGCGCGTACAGGCTGCATTGGCAATTGCTGTCGGTCGATGGCCATATCACGCGCGGCGACGTGCCGTTCACGATCGAATCGCAATAGGCGGCCACGACATGGTTCTGCTCATCGACGTCTTTGCCTACCTGATGGTCGTGCTCCATGCCTTGGCCACGATGGCGCAATCGTTGGTCATCGGCGGCATCGTCTTCGTCCTGGCCGTGGCGCGGCCGCTCATGCCGGCGTTGGGGCCGGCCGGACCCGACATTCTCGCGCGTTGCCGCCGTTGGACGGCTTGGGCGGCCATTGCCCTTGTCGCCGTGGAAGCGGCGCGAGTCGCGGCGCGCGCGGCGGTGCTCTTGGACACGCTCGACATGTCCATCGGCGGTGTGCTCGGCGCGGATTTCGCGACCGCTTCGTTTCTGCGCATGGCGCTGGCGCTGGCGGTCGCGGCGATCGTGTTCGGGCCCGTCGCCGGATGGAGGTTGGCGGCGCTGCCTGCCATCGTGCTCGGATTGGTGATGGTTTCGATTTTGATCAGCCATGCCAACGGCCGCCTCGACAATCGCCTGCCGATCGGGGTGGCGACGGCGTTCCATGTGCTGGGCGCCGGTGCTTGGATCGGAGGGATTCCGTACTTCCTGATTACCTTGCGGCGCTCCGGGCACGAATCGTGGCGGCGGCTGGGAGAGCGTTTCTCGCGCCTGGCCATGGTCGCGGTCGGGCTCTTGATCTGCGGCGCCGCCTTCATGGCCTACACCTATATTGGCGGCATCCCGGCGGCGTATGGCACGGCCTATGGCGTGATGATCGTTTCCAAGGTGGCGCTCTTCGCCAGCCTCATAACGCTTGGCGCCATCAATTATCGCCTCGTGCGCCGGCTGTCGATCGAGCCGGGACGCGCCGATTTGCCCCTTCGCCGCTTTGCCGAAGTGGAGATCGGGATCGGCGTGGCTGTGTTTTTCGCGGCGGCATCGCTGACATCGTTGCCGCCGGCCGTGGATCTGGTCGAAGGCCGGGCAAGCTTGGCCGAGATCGGCGCGCGCATGACACCGTATTGGCCGAGTTTGGACAGCCCCGCGCACGGCACGCTTTCCATCCCATCCTTGCACGCCCAGATTGCCGCGGCCAAGGCAATTGCGGCCGAAAACGTTCCCGAAGCCTATGTCCCAGGCGGCACGCCACCGCCGCCGCGGACATTCGAGGATGGCGCTTGGTCCGAGTTCAACCACAACTGGGCGGGTATCCTCGTCCTCGGGATCGGTGCGCTCGCGCTCGTACAGCGCTTCGGGGGCGCCTCCTGGGCTCGGCATTGGCCGCTGCTGTTCATCGCGCTCGCCGTGTTTCTCATCATTCGATCGGACCCGGAGGCCTGGCCGCTCGGCGATGTCGGCTTCTTCGAATCGTTCCGCGATCCGTCGGTGGTCCAGCACCGCACCTTCATCGCGCTCATTGCCGGGTTCAGCTTTGTCGAATGGCGGGTCCAGACGGGGCTATGGACGCCGTCCCGCACCAGCTGGGTCTTTCCCTTGTTGACGGCGCTCGCCGGCACCCTGCTCTTGACCCATGCGCACCCGGTGGGCAACGTGAAAGAGCAGCTTCTCATCGAGATCACACATGTTCCGATGGGCATTCTCGGTATCATGGGCGGCTGGGCGCGCTGGCTGGAGATTCGCCTTCCGGGGCGGGGTGGACGCGTCGCCGGCTGGGTCTGGCCGATCTGCTTCCTGGCGATCGGTTATCTCCTCTTCTTCTATCGCGAGAACTGAACGCTTTTTTCGATGTGGACCGATCGTCTCGTACGGGTGGTTGACGCATGCCGCCGTCATGCTTGGCTTGTCGCCGCCGCCGCCGCCGTGGCGCTGCCATTGCTGGGCGCCTATACCGCCTTCAATCTCGGTATCGATACCGATACCAGCAAGTTGTTCTCGCCGGATTTGGCCTGGCGTCAACGGCAGGCCGAATACGTCACGGCGTTTCCTCAGGCTCGTTCGTCGATCCAGGTGGTGGTCGAGGCGGCGACACCGGTCGCGGCCGAGCGGTCGGCGCAGGCCCTGCGCGAGCGCCTCGAGCAAACCGGACGCTTTCGCGCCGTGTGGCGGCCGGATGGCGGAGCCTTCTTCGCGCGCCACGGTCTGTTGTTCCTGCCACCGGACGAGTTGGCCGCGATTGCCGATAAACTGATCGGCGCCCAGGCGCTGATCGGCTCTCTCGCCGCCGACCCGAGCCTTCGCGGCCTTTTCGAGGTGATGGGTTTGGCGGTCGATGGAATCGATCGCGGCGAGACGTCGCTGGCGGAGGTGGAGCCGGCGTTCGCGGCGGTGGCCGAGGCCATCGACGCCGCGCTGGCGGGTCATCCACGGACGCTCTCCTGGCAAACGCTGCTCACCGGTCGCGACCCGAGGGCACGAGACACAAGGCGCTATATTCGAGTCCGCCCGATTGTCGATTTCACGGCGCTCGAACCCGGCTATGAGGGGTCGAGCATCATCCGCGCCGAGGCCGTCGCCCTCGGGCTTACGCCGGAGAACGGTATCCGCGTCAGGCTCACGGGGTCGATCCCACTGGCGGACGAAGAATTCGCGTCCGTGGCCGAGGGAACCGGCTTCGCGATGATTTTCACCGTCATCGCGGTTCTTGTCATACTTTACCTCGCCGTCGGCTCGGCGCGGGTCATCGGTGCGATCTTGCTCACGCTCTTGGCCGGCTTGGTGGCGACGGCCGCGTTCGCCGCCGCCGTCGTCGGCGCGCTCAACCTGATCTCGGTGGCGTTCGTGGTGCTCTTTGTCGGCCTGGCCGTCGATTTCGGCATTCAATTCGGCGTGCGCTACCGGCAAGAGCGATTCGAGAACGCCGACCCCGCCGAAGCGCTTCGGCGCTGCACGTCACGGATCGGCGGGCCGCTGCTGCTGGCGGCGGGCGCGATCGCGGCGGGTTTCTTCTCCATGGTTCCGACCGGCTATGCCGGCATTGCCGAGCTTGGGCTGATTGCCGGGGTCAGCATGATCGTCGCGGCCGTCCTGAACCTGACCTTGCTGCCGGCGCTGCTTACCCTGATGCGCTCGCCCGGCGCAAGCGAGCCCGCGGGATTTCCCTGGGCGGTTTCGATCGACGAATGGATGGTCGCCCGCCGCGTTTGGGTCGTTCTGTTGGGCGGCGGCCTCGGGGGCCTCGCGGCCATCGCGGCGGGATTCCTTGTCTTCGATTTCAATCCATTGAACCTGAAAGACCCGCGCACCGAATCGATGGCGACCTTGCTGGACATCTTGGCGGACGATCCGGGCTTGGCGTATGAAGCGAGCATCCTGGCGCCCTCGGTCGCCGAGGCGGTAGCACTTGCCTCGCGCCTCGGGGCACTGGACGAAGTCGGCGGGGTCAGGACGCTGATGAGCTTCGTGCCATCCGAGCAAGAAGCGAAGCTGGCCATCATCGAGGACGCGAACCTTTTTCTCGGCCCGACCTTGACGCCGGCTTCGGTCGCGGAGCGGCCCGACGACCGGGCGGTCGCCGCCGCCATGTCGGCCGCGCGCGACAAACTCGCGGCTCTCGGCGCACACTCGCCGTCGGCGTCGGCGCGCCGGCTGCGGCAATCCCTCGATAGCGCGCTGGCGGATGTTCCGGCGGCGCGCGTGCGGCTGGAAACGGCTTTGATTGGGGGCCTCGAGGATCAGCTGACGCTCTTGCGCCAGGCTCTCTCCGCGGGAATGGTGACGATGGACGATCTTCCCGCCGATCTGCGGAACGATTGGATGACGGAGGATGGGCACACGCGGGTCGCGGTCACGCCCAAGGCCGACCCATTGGGGTTCGACGATCTCGGCCAATTCATTGCCGCGGTACGGACGGTGGCGCCGAATGTAACCGGGTCGGCGGTGACGGTGTTCGAATCGGGCCGCGCGGTCGTCGATGCGTTTCTGCTCGCCGGCGTACTGGCATTCCTATCGGTGACGGTGCTGTTGTTCGCGGTGCTGCGCCGGACGATCGACGTGGTCCTTGTGGTCGGGCCGCTGTTCTTCGCCGGCGTGCTGACGCTCGGATTCAGCGCCGTCATCGGCCTGCCGCTCAATTTCGCCAACATCATCGCCCTGCCGCTGTTGTTCGGCATCGGCGTCGCGTTCAACGTCTATTTCGTGATGAATTGGCGGGCGGGGCTGGACCGGCCGCTGCAATCCCCGACATCGCGCGCGGTGCTGTTCAGCGTACTCACCACCGCGGCGGCGTTCGGCAGCCTCGGCTTGTCGAGCCATCCCGGGACGGCCAGCATGGGTCTCCTGCTCGCGATCGAGTGCGGCTTCGTACTCGTCACGACGTTCCTGCTGTTGCCGGCGGTCTTGAGCCTGCTTCGCCGTTAACCCCGCCGCCGCGCCGAAAACCAGAGGGTCGAAAGAAACCCGACCAGGATCCACAGCAGCTCCCGGCCCCTGCGGACCATGGCGACCGCGAGCCCGACCGACGCGTCGCCGGTCAGCGCGGATACCACCAGGGTGAACGCGCCTTCCTGGGCACCCAGCGCGCCCGGTATGAGGAACGCGGCCGAGCGCGCCACCTGCGCGGCCGCCTCGATGACCCAGGCTTCCTGGAACGTCACGGGACTGCCGAGAAAGCGCATGGCGGCCCAGACCTCGAGCGCGCCGATGAACCATCCCGCGAGCGAGACCGCGGCCGTCGCCGCGAAGCGCGCGTGGGCGCTGGTATAGAAATGGATGAAACGTCCCTCGATGTCTTGGAGCAGCGCGAGGAGAGCGGTGAACCGAGCCACGAGACGCCGGCCCAGCAGGCCGACCAGCCACGACGATAGCTGGAAGCGCTGAATGGAGAACACGATCGCCAAGGCGAAAACCAGGAAGCCGAATCCCGAGAGCGCATAGGGCAGGAGCGGGCGGAATCTCTCCATGACAAGAACGCCGATGGCGACCCCGCCGGCCACGAACACCAGTTGCGTGAGCATGTTGACCGTGCGCGCCAGCACGATCGAGGCGATGGCGTCGCCATGGGCGATGGCGTAGTGGCGGTTTAGCAGGACCGCCTTCAGAGGCTCGCCGCCAAGCCCCGCCGCCGGCAACACGCTGTTGAACGCCTCGCCCGCGAGCCGCGCCGCCAGCAGGCGCGCGAACCACTTCGGTCGAACGGGGAGAGATGGCAGAACCATGAGCCATACGAGCGTGTCCGCCGCCTGGTTCGCCGCGGCAATGGCCAGGAGCGGCGCTACGCCGATACCGATCCCGGCGAGATGCCGGCCGACCTCGCCCAAATCGGCATGCCAAAGCACCATGGCCAGCAGCGCGATGCCGGCCGACAGATAGGCGATCTTGAGCCAGCGCATGCCGGTGGGAGTCGAGGGCCGAGGATGGGAATATTAGCCGCGAACGTCGGCCAAGCTTGCCCGCAGCCGACGATACATGAAGATCGCGAACGCCGGCGCGGCGATGCCGGCAATCACGATCAGCGGCGCCGCGCCATCGAGAACGACCGCGACGGGAATGATCAGCGTGGCATCGTCGACATCGAACCCCATGAAGTCCGGCAGTTCGGCGGCACGCTGTCCGCGCGCCTTTTCCGCCCGGGTCACAAGCCAGAAGATGGCGCTCACCGAGATCCCGGCCGCGAGGCCGAGCAGGATCGCCCAGAACCCCAAATCGCCGTCGCGCAACCCGAAACCGATGCTGGCGAGCGCCAGCGCATTCGCAAGGTGGTCCGATAGAAGATCGAAGTAGTGACCCCAAGCCGAGCTGCGCCCGGAGAGGCGCGCGAGCTCGCCATCGGCCCGGTCGAGGAGAATCCCAATGAAGAACAGCAGGGCGCCCAGGTTGAGCCAGGCGCTTCCACCGGTGGCAAACGCCGCCGCCGCGGCAACGCCCACGGCCAACCGCAAGGCGGTGATCTGATTGGGTGTTACCGCTGTCCTGACGAGCGGACGCACGCCGATGCGTACGATACGGTGAATCCAGGTATTGTGGCTTATCGGTCGTCCCCCAAACGCGCGGCCGAGGGTCGCATTGCCCTCCGCCTGCCGACCGATATATGTTACTTGCCGATGATGTCCTAGGACATTCCGATATCGCACCGGGTCGCCCGACATGACGACGCGCTTGACTATGCCGGTCCTGAGTACCGCCGATCTGTCCGCCTTCGAGGCCGATGGATTCGCGGTGCTAAGGGCGGGGTTCGGTTCGCCCGACATGGCGCGGATGAGCCGTTGGGCCGATGAGGTGCTCGCCATGCCGGAGCTGCCCGGCCGTCAGTGGGTCTATCATGAGCGCAGCCTGCTCGACCCCGACCGCGACCTGGTGAGCCGGATCGAAAACATTTCGCCCTTCCATGCCGGCTTCGCAAGCCTGGCCGAGGCGCTGAAGGGGCCTGTCGCGCAGCTCATGGGCGAGCCCGCCGCGCTGTTCAAGGAGAAGATCAACTTCAAGATGCCCGGCGGCGACGGCTTCAAGCCGCACCAGGACGCTCAGGCCGGCTGGGACCGCTACGCCAGCCACTTCATCACCGTGGCGCTCTGTATCGACGAGGCGACGATCGAGAACGGCTGTATCGAACTGGCCGCGGGCCAGCATCGGCGCGGGCTGTTCGAAAGCTGGCGTCCCTTAAGCGGCGAGGAAACGAAGGGCATGACCCTGAAGCCCTATCCGATGCTTCCGGGCGACATGGTGTTTCTCGACTCTTTCGCGCCGCACGCTTCGCAGCCGAACCGGACCGACCGCATCCGGCGGTTTTACTTCGCCACCTACAACCGCGCGTCCGAAGGCGACCACCTCGCCGCCTACTATGCCGACAAGCGCAAGAGCTACCCGCCCGATATCGAACGCGTGGCCGGCAAGGCTTACGTTTTCAGGGTTTAGTTCGCTCATTCCCCCTTCGAGACGGCCGCTGGCGCGGCCTCCTCAGGGTGAGGATTTCGTTCTCGAAACAACAGCCTCATCCTGAGCCTGTCGAAGGATGGGATGCAGGGTTCCGCCCTACCGCATTTGGCTTTCGCGCCGCCCTACCGCCGCCGCAATCTTGGCGCGCTCGGCCGCCTCGATCCGCGGCAGCACCTCGCGTTCGGCGCGCAGGATATCGCTCGGAAAATCGATCTCGATCCACGGATAGCCGCTCACGTCCTCGATGCGGAACCGACGCGGGTCGGCCAAGGCCACGTCGCGCATGGCTTCTTCGTAGGGTTCGTCGAGGCGGTTGGCCTCGACATAGCGGCGCATCGCGCTCACCAGCTCCTTGGCGCTGCGGGGCGAGAGGCGCAGGAACCCGGGCCACTCGCCGATCGTGTCATGGGCCGCGTCCACTTTCTTGCGAAACTCGACGATGGCGCCGTCCTTGAGGCAGAGCTTCACCGGCTCGTCGCCTTGGTCGAAACCGCGGTCGATGGTGAAACAGTCGGCTTGCGGCGATTCGATCAGGCAGCGGATGAGATGCGGGTGATAGAGCACGTCGGCATCCATGAACAGGATATCGTCGCCGCTCTCCAACTCCTCGCGCGCCGCCCACAAGGACAGCATGCTGCCGCGCCGATAGTCGGGATTGAGCAGTGTGCGCGCGAACCCGGCCGCGCCGATGTCATGAAGCTCGGCGCCGATGTCCTCGGCGCGATGGCCCACGACGAGCACGAGTTGCTCGACGCCGTGGCCGCGCAGATTGTCGATATGCCGCGCCAGCAGCGTCTTGGCCCCGAAGCGCAACAACGCTTTGGGCGTCCGCGTGCCCGCGTCGCCCGACAGCCGGCGCCCGACGCCGGCAGCCAGCATGACTGCTCTTATCCCCATGTCCCCCACCCCCAAACACGAGCGACCCGATCGCGATCCCGATCAGGCCCGCTCCAGAACCATAATCTTTTTTTCGAGCGTCGTTATCAGCCCCTCCACGCCTTCCCGGCCGATGATGCTCGTGAACTCGGACCGGCGCGCCGCCAGCTGGCTGATCGTGCCATCCAAGAGGATATCGAGAATCCGCCAGGAATCCCCCTCCTGGCGCATGATGTAATTGAATTCGATCGGCGGATCCTGGGTGCGGATCATCTTCGAAAAGGCGATGAGCCGGCCGTCATCCAGTGCCTTCTCGGCCCCGACCTCGAACCGCTCGCCGCTGTAACCGTCGAACGAGCTCGCGTAATTGGCGACCGTGAACTGCAGGAAGACGTCGATCAGCCGGTCCTTGACCTCGTCGGAAAGCGACGTCCAGGTCCGGCCGACGGCGACCCGGGTCATGTAGGGCATGTCGAAGGCCGTCTCGATGGCCGGCGACATTTTATTAAACCGCCCTTCGTAGCCGAGCGCGTCGGCCTCCTTCATCGCGCCGAGGAGCGCGTCATAAAAGCCGCGCACCACGTCGCCGGCCGCGCCGCCGGCCGCGGCCGGCCGCGAGCCCAGGGCCAGAATGAACCCGGCGCCGGTCGACAGCACCTGTCGTCGTGTTAGCATGATCTAGTGCCCGCTATCGTTGAGACGTGTGTCGGGCCTCTATCCTTCGACAGGCTCAGGATGAGGCCCTCATGCTGAGCCTGTCGAAGCATGAGAGTTGGGATCGGGATGAGGCCCTCATGCTGAGCTTGTCGAAGCATGATCATGGACGGCCCGCTCCAACCGCGACGAGTTCCGGCGCCGCCTTGGCGGCCTCGATCTCGGCCGCCTTCTTCTCGACCAGCGCCACCAGGTGATCGACGATGTTGGGATCCTTCAGCCGGTGGTCGGTGACGCCGCTGATATAGACTTGATGGGTTCCGTTGCCGCCGCCGGCGAAACCGATGTCGGTTTCGCGCGCCTCGCCGGGGCCGTTCACGACGCAACCGATGACCGAAAGCGACATCGGCGTGGTGATGTGGGCGAGGCGCTCTTCCAGCATTTCCACGGTCTTGATCACCTGGAATTGCTGCCGCGCGCAAGACGGGCAGGCGATGATGGTGACTCCGCGCCGGCGCAGGCCCAGCGACTTCAGCATGTCGTAGCCGACCTTGACCTCTTCGACCGGGTCGGCCGACAGCGACACCCGAATGGTGTCGCCGATGCCGGCCCACAGCAACGAGCCGATGCCGATGGAGGACTTCACCGTGCCGCTGCGCAACGCCCCGGCCTCGGTGACGCCTAGATGCAGCGGGTACGTGCAAGCCTCGGCCAGGCCCTGATAGGCGGCCACGGCCAGGAACACGTCGGACGCCTTCACGCTGATCTTGAACTCAAGGAAATCGTTGTCTTCCAGGATGCGGGCGTGGCTAAGGGCGCTTTCCACCATCGCCTCGGGGCAAGGCTCGCCATACTTCTCCAGCAGGTCGCGCTCCAGGCTGCCGGCATTCACCCCGATGCGCATGGAAACGCCATGGTCCTTGGCGGCCTTCACCACTTCGCGAACCCGGTCCGCCGACCCGATATTGCCGGGATTGATCCGCAGGCAGGCGGCGCCGGCCTTGGCGGCCTCGATGGCGCGTTTGTAGTGGAAATGGATGTCGGCCACGATCGGCACCGGGCTGCCGGCGACGATCGCCTTCAAGGCCGCGGTCGATTCCTCGTCCGGGCAAGAGACCCGCACGATATCGGCCCCGGCCTCGGCCAGCGCCCGAATCTGGCCCAGCGTCCCCTCGACGTCGGTGGTGAGCGTCGTGGTCATGGATTGGACCGAAATGGGCGCATCCCCGCCCACGGCCACCGGGCCGACATGGATCTGGCGCGACTTCCGGCGGTGTATGTCCCGATAGGGCCGAACGCTCATGGCCACCTATATAGCGCATTTTCCCGCCCAGCCCAGACCCCAAAAAGGGGACGCTTCCCTTTTTCCTTACCTCATCCTGAGGAGGCAGCGAAGCTGCCGTCTCGAAGGATGATTCAAGGCTAAAAGGGCAGCAAAAAGGGGAGGCTTCCCTTTTTCGGGAGGTTCAGAACGCCTTGGCGAGGCCGGCCTGTTTCAGCGTGTGGTTGGCCCAATGTCGCGACTTGATTCGGCCATCCACCATGAATCGCCGATTCGTGATGGGGCTATACCAGATGTCGTGATCGCCCTTGCCGTGCCGTTCGAAACGGCAACCGGCGGCGCGCAGCAATTCGGTCACGCGCGGCGTGTAATTATCGGGCATTCAGGCGGCGTAAACGGTGCGCTCCTCGCGATGCGCATCGACCATGAACCGGATGCCATCGGTGTTCGCCTGCGGCAGGATGCCGTTGGCTTCGAGCAGCTCGGGAATCACGATCTTGAGCTTTTCGATCAGGGCATCGAGGGTGTCGGCCCCGGTCGCGAGGCCCGGCACGTCGTCGCTGGTCGCCACCCAGACGCCCGCTTCGGCGTCCCATTCGGCGCGGATTGAATAGCTGATCGAGGTCATGGCGCTACATTCTTGGGCAATGGCTCGCCCTAAGGTCAAGGGAAAAGGGAAGTCCAACACCAAAAAGGGAACACCAAAAAGGGGACGCTTCCCTTTTCCAACCGGGCCTGCCGTGCCTCACTTGGCCCCGCCTTCGTCCTCGCGGGCGCGCGGGCGCCCGATCGGCCGGTAGCGCAGGGGCCGGCGGGCGATGGCCTCGAGCCTGGCGAGGAACGTCTCGCCGCCGCAGGGCAGGCCCTTGTCGGCGTTGCGCCGAAGCACCGCGAGCTTCTCCGGCTCGTCGCCCTCGGAAAGCCAGGACGACCAGTCGCCCACGCCCGCCAGGCGGCGCAGCCAGTCGCGCCGGCGAGTCAGCACCGGGTGCCCACTCTCCCCGCAATGCGCGGCGGCGCTCGACCACGGATAGGCCTCGGCCCGGCGCACCATGCGCGCCCGCACCGGGTTGCGCTCGACGTAACGCAAGGCGGCCCAGAGGTAGGGCTCGTCGAGGGCCGATGAGTAAAATCGCCCCTGCCAGAGATGGCCCTTCCAGCCGCGCCGGCGGTTGACGCGCTGGGCGTAGCGCATGTGCAGCGGCTTCAGCGCGCGTTGCAGGCCGTCCTCGCGCGCCGGCACCGCGACCGGATGGACGTGATTGGTCATGAGGCAATAGCCGAGGACCTCGACCCCTTCCTCGGCGCAATAATGCGCGAGCCAATCGAGATACGCCCGGCGGTCGGCATCGGTGAAGAACACGTCCTCGCGGCGGTTGCCGCGCTGGGTGACATGGTGCGGCAGGCCGGCGAAGACGGCTCGGGCCGATCGAGGCATGCGGGCGGGCCTATGAGGCAAAAGGCAAGACCTGACCCCATTCTTGTGTTTACCAAAGATGTCTGTCTGTCCAGTTGCCATACTTCACCGCCTGTTCATCGGACTTCAGTCATCGAAGTAGGAAAGAGCCAGCTTTGCTGCTTCGCCGTCAACTCGAAACGGTTTGGAATCACGACTTCGAACAACCGAACGCCAGTAATCTGCTCGGCTCGGGTCCCTGGGAACAACTAGTCCAGATTCGTACTGGGAGGCGACCGCTATCTGCGCCGAAATGACGCCCGCTTCGGCAGCTTGGAGCAACAGCCTAAAACCTTCCTGGGGCAGATGGGGCACCCCATTTCCAGAAAGATATAGGATACCCGCCATCGCAGTAGCCTGCGCGTGACCGAGTTGCGATGCCCGCAACGCCCATTGTAACGCCGCCGGACGATCGACTTTCCGTCCCAATCCTTTAGCATACATGTATGCCAGCCCCAACATTGACCTGGCATCGCCTTGTCCTGCTCCTCGGTCGAGCCACATGAATGCTTCCGAGTAATCTTGAGGGGGGCTCCCACGCACTAGAGTCGAGAACCCCAGAATACCCATTGCCAAAGCAGATCCTTGTTCCGCCGCGTCACGTGTAATTGTGAGGGCCCGAATAGGGAAATCTCTTTCGACGATCACAGCAAGAATGATCCGCGCTTCTAGCGAACCTTCTCGCATCGCGTGGGCCAAAACCTTTATCGATGCGATTGAATCATCTGATAGAAGCTGTGAAATGCCAAGATAATAAGCGTTTCTTGCATTGGGCTCTTCCTCGTACAGAGTCTTGCACCAAAGGTTAAGCTCTTCAGGTGCTTCAAGTGTTGTAGCACCTGAAATGTACTCCACAAGCTCATAATCGGGGGTAGAATCAAAATAATTCTGACATTTGGACGAAAGAGTTTGTTGTGAATTTGCAGTGGTAACCACTGACACCACAATTGCAATCAAACTTGAAATTGCAATGCCGCACCTTTTTATGCTGGTTTCTCGCAAATTCTTCATGTCTTGGGTAATGTCTGACAACTACAATTGTAGGATTCAAGTCTGTAGATTCGAGGGAGGCAGCAAGCCAGCCTTGGGCCCGAGGGGGTATGGATTGCCTTCGCGGACCGCAGGTCGACCTCCAGGACCATATTCTTTATTCTTTTTCTCGATCGCGGCTTGCACGGCAGCGGCGGCCATGTGCGCAACCAGGCAGCAGATGATGACGACTCCAACGGATGCCGTGACAGGAAGCCGGGTTGTCATTGTTGCTTGCCCAGTGCGCGATCGCGATTCATGTGTCTCATGCCCTCTCCACCACCATCCGCCTATCGGCGGTGAACTTGACCACGTTCACCGGCCGGTCGGGGAAGACCATCTGCTTCGTCTCCTTGACCGCCGCGTCCAATCCGCCGAAGGGCAGGATCGTGTCCATAAGCCAGACGGAATCGCCCGATTTCCATTCGGCGGGCTTGAGGCGGATGTCGCCGCGCCGCAGTCGCTCCTCGACTTCCCCGCCGACCAGCGCCCAGGTGACGAATCCGATCGGGCGGTTCTCCTGGCGCCACAGCCGGAACTGCCCGAGCGCCACGGGCGGCACCAGCATCCATTCGAGATCGGCGATGAAGAGGTGGCGGTGGAGCGGCGACTGCATCATCAGCCACAGCGCGTGGC
>VFKA01000081.1 GCA_009885795.1 Rhodospirillales bacterium
CCACACCAGCCACGGCGCCGGTCGGGCGAGCGTCGCGAGCCCGATCAGGCCGAGCCCGAACAAGGTGAGGGCGAGGACTGCACGCGGGCGCCTACGCACGCGCCGGCGCCGCGTCGCGCGTGTGAGAAACCGTTCGATCATCGCCGTGCCCCGCCATTCTCAGGCCGGGCGGGACGTTCACGGTCGGGCTCCGAGGTCGAGGTTTTGCCGTGTTCCGCGGACCATGCGTCGAGGTCGTCGATGTGGTAGCGGACGTAGCGGCCATGCTTGCGAAAGCGCGGACCGCCGCCGGCCGTGCGCATCTTTTCGAGCGTCCGGCGCGACAGGCCGACATAGTGGGCGGCCTGGTCGGTGTTCAGAAACGGGCTGCCCTTCTTTGCATTGGCGGCGCGGGCGATTTCGTCGTCCATGTTCGGCGCTCCTCGATTGCGGTGTGGGCGGCGACGGCGAACAGCGCCGCGTGCCAAGCGAGGATGGGCGCGATGGGGCGCGTTCCGGGACGCTCGAAAAGGCGTCCCCCGCGAATTCGATCAGGCGCGTGAAATCACATGCAGAAAGAAAGCCCCGCCGCGGCGATCCGCGACGGGGCTTGAGGGCGTTATCGGTCGCGCGGTTCCCACAAGGCGATGTGGGTTGCGCCATCCCCGTTGGGGTTTTCGAGCTTGACCAGCCGGGCCCGGACCCAGTTCGGCCCGAACTCGGGCGCCCCGATCTTGAGGTTCAGGTAGGTCTCGCCGCTCGACTTCGCGACCTGGCTCCAGGCCGCTCCGACCTCGTAGCGCTGCCCGGCATAGACCCGGTAGTCGGGGGCGTTCTCGGACTTCTTGTCGACGGGAACGATGGTGAGCGCGGCGGTGACGTTGAGGGTCTTGAGGGTGCCCGTGAAGACGCCGTCGTCGAGCTTGGTGAAGGTGCCGAGGGTGATGGCCATGATGTGGTCTCCTTTGCTGATGTCGCAGGACCGCCCTGCGATGGCTCGGCGCTCAGAGACCGCAAGGCGCCCCTCATCACCGCGAGCACAGCGAAGCGGCCGGAACGGAGTGGAGGACCTGGGAGGCGGGAGAATTTGGAGCGAAGCGTCCGCGAGGAGGCCCGCTTGCGGGCCGGGGAAATTCTTTCGCCGGACAGGTTGGAGAGGGGCGACGCGGGCTCTAGCGCTTTGAGAGACATGCAGGGACGGTCTGCGAACCACAGCCGGCAAGGAGACCCTGGCCGAAGCACCCGCGCGCCTTCACTTTGGTCTCGACCGTGCGGGAACGGACACCCGTGACCCTCTTCGCCGGCGCCTTCCGGGCCCGCTTCGACGATGTCCGCGACGCTCCGTAACACGGACCTTCAAGACGGCAGCGCAGGGTCGGTAACGGGCTGCCCCGGCAATGCGGTCGCGCGGCGAGATAGACTGAATGTCATGGCGAACGCGACGGTGGCCGGACTGGG
>VFKA01000041.1 GCA_009885795.1 Rhodospirillales bacterium
CGTTGGTCGCCAGCGGGCTGGAGGGCAGCGGCCGCACCACGATGGTGCCACCCGACAGCCCCTTGCCGACATAGTCGTTGGCGTCGCCCAGCACCTCGATCTTGACGCCCTGAACCGCGAAGGCGCCCAGCGACTGCCCGGCCGAGCCCCTGAGGCGCACCGTCAAATGCCCCGGCCGCAATCCGGTCATCCCGAAGCGGCGGGTGATCATGGCGGAGAGCCGCGTGCCCACGGTGCGGTGCGTGTTGCGGACGTCGTATTGCAGCTGCATCTTCTCGCCGTCCTGGAACAGCGGCCTTGCATCCTCGATCATGCGCGCATCGAGCGTGTCGGGAACCTCGTTGCGCCCCTCCAGCGTGCAATGGCGCGGATGATCGCCCGGATCGGCGGTCGCCAGCAGCGGGTTGAGATCGAGATCGTCGAGGTGCGCGGCCCCCCGGCTCACCTGCTCCAGCATGTCGGTGCGGCCGATGATTTCGGTGAGCGCGCGGGCTCCGAGCGAGGCCAGGATCTCGCGCACCTCCTCGGCGATGAAACTAAAGAGGTTCACGACCTTTTCGGGCGAGCCCTGGAACTTCGCGCGGAGCCGCGGGTCTTGCGTGCACACGCCGACCGGGCAGGTGTTGGAGTGGCACTGCCGCACCATGATGCAGCCCATGGCGACGAGCGAGGCGGTGCCGACGCCGAATTCCTCCGCGCCCAACATCGCGGCGATGACGACGTCGCGGCCCGTGCGGATGCCGCCGTCGGTCCTCAAACGCACGCGGTGGCGCAGGCGGTTCAGCGTCAAGACCTGGTGCACCTCGGACAATCCCATCTCCCACGGGATCCCGGCGAATTTGAGGCTGGTCTGCGGGCTCGCACCCGTGCCCCCGACATGACCGGAGATCAGGATCACGTCCGCCTTGGCCTTGGCGACGCCGGCGGCGACGGTGCCGATGCCGGAGCGCGCGACCAGCTTCACGCCGACCCTGGCGTCCGGGTTGATCTGCTTCAAATCGTAGATGAGCTGGGCCAGGTCCTCGATCGAGTAGATGTCGTGGTGCGGCGGCGGCGAGATCAACGACACGCCCGGCGTCGCCAGGCGCAGTCGCGCGATCTCCTCGGTCACCTTGAACCCCGGCAATTGCCCGCCTTCGCCGGGCTTGGCGCCTTGGGCGATCTTGATCTCGAGCTCGCGGCAGGCGTTCAGGTATTCGGCCGTTACGCCGAAACGGCCCGAGGCGACCTGCTTGATCGCCGAGTTGGCGTTGTCGCCGTTGGCCGCCGGGCGGTAGCGCGCCGGATCCTCGCCGCCTTCGCCCGAATCCGATTTGGCGCCGATGCGGTTCATGGCGATGTTGAGGGTGCCATGCGCCTCGGGGCCGAGCGCGCCCAGCGACATGCCGGGGGTGACGAAGCGCTTGCGGATTTCGGTCAGCGATTCCACCTGGTCGATGGAGACCGCCGGCCGCAGCGGCCGGAAATCCAGCAGATCGCGTAAGTTTACCGGCGGCAGTTTCGCCACCGCGTCGCTGTAGGTCTTGAAGGTCCGATAGGATTCCGTCGCCACGGCGGCCTGGAGCGTGTGGATGACGTTGGCCTCCCAGGCATGGGTCTCGCCGCCTCGGCGGTAGCGATAGAAGCCGCCCACGGGAAGTGCCACGGCATCCTCGCTCCAGGCGCGCCGATGCAGCCCGAGGATCTTTTGGACGATGCCGGTGAGTCCGATGCCGGAGATGCGCGACGGCATGCCCGGAAAGTATTCCGCAACCAGGGTGCGCGACAGGCCGACCGCCTCGAAGTTGCAACCGCCGCGGTAGGAAGAGACGACGGCGATGCCCATCTTGGACATGACCTTGAGAAGCCCCTGATCGACCGCGTGCCGGTAATTGCGCACGCATGTGTCGAGCGCCAGCTTGCCGAACAACCCGCGCCGGTGCCGGTCGGCGATCGAGGCCTCGGCCAGATAGGCGTTCACCGTGGTGGCGCCGACGCCGATCAGCACGGCGAAGCAGTGCACGTCGAGGCACTCGGCCGAGCGCACGTTGATCGAGGTGAACGTGCGCAAGTGCTGGCGCAGCAAGTGGGTGTGCACGGCGCCGGTGGCGAGTATCATCGGGATCGCGGCCCGGCCGGGCGCCGTCTTTTCGTCGGTCAAGACGAGATGCGCCGGCCCGCCGCGCACGGCGTCCTCGGCCAGGCGGCGAATGGTCTGGAGCGCGTCCTTCAAGGCGTCGCCGCCGCCTTGCGAATCGAAGGTGCAGTCGATCTCGACCGCCGTATCGCCCATGTAGGCGCGCATCGCCCGGAACTCGGGCGTCGACAGCACCGGCGATTCCAGTTGCAGAAGATCGCACTGCGTCTTGTCGACATCGAGCACGTTGCCGAGATTGCCAAGCCGGGTCTTCAGGGACATCACCCGCCTTTCGCGCAAGGAATCGATGGGCGGGTTCGTCACCTGGCTGAAGTTCTGGCGAAAGAAATGGTGAAGCCCTCGGTTGCCCTCCGACAGCACGGCGATCGGGGTGTCGTCGCCCATCGATCCGACCGCTTCCTTGGCGTCCTCCGCCATGGGCTGGAGGATGAGTTCGAGATCCTCGATGGTGAGGCCGGAGGCGACCTGGCGCCGGCGCAACGTGTCGCGCTCGGCAAGCGGGTCCGGCGTTGTGCTTTTCTTCCGCGCGGCCTTGGCGAGGACGGTGTCCAGCATCGTGATGCCCTTCACCCATTCGCCGAAGGGCGCGGTGCCGGCGAGCTCGTCGATGATCTCGCCCGGGCGGTAGAGCCGGCCCTTGGCGAGGTCGATCGCCAGCATCTCGCCGGGGCCGAGCCGGCCTTTTTCGACGATCTCGGTTTCCTCGATCCGGACCATCCCCGTTTCCGAACCGGCGACGAGAAGCCCGTCGGCGGTCAGCGCGTAGCGCAAGGGGCGGAGGCCGTTGCGGTCCATGGCGGCGATGGCCCAGTTGCCGCCGAAGCCGCAGATCGCGGCCGGCCCGTCCCACGGCTCCATGACCGAATTGCAATAGCTGTAAAAGTCGCGATGCGCCGCCTTCATGGTCTCGCGGCCGCCCCAACTGTCGGGGATCAACAGGCACTTCACCATCGGCAGATTGCGCCCGACGCCGACCATGGCCTCGAACACGTTGTCGAGCGCCGCCGAATCCGAGCCGCCGGGCTGCACCACGGGCTTCACGTCGTCCATGTGATCGCCATAGACGGGCGATTCCATGCGCGTCTCGTGCGCCTTCATCCAGTTGAGGTTGCCCTTCAACGTATTGATCTCGCCGTTGTGGGCGATGACGCGGAAGGGCTGCGCCAGATGCCAGGTCGGGAAGGTGTTGGTCGAGTAGCGCTGGTGATAGATGGCGAAGTTGGACGCGAACCGCTTGTCGTCGAGGTCGGGATAGAACGCGCTCAGCTGCTCGGCCAGGAACATGCCCTTGTAGATGACCGAGCGGCAGGAGAGCGAGCAGACGTAGAAATCCTTGATGCTTTCCTCGCTCGCCGCCTTCTCGATGCGCCGGCGGATGATGTAGAGGTCGTTCTCGAATTTCTCCTCGGGCGCATCCAGGCTGTTGCGGACCATGATCTGCTCGATCTCGGGGCGGGTGGCGTTGGCCTTCTCGCCGATGACCTCGACGTTCACCGGCACCTGGCGCCAGCCGAAGATGGTGTAGCCCCAGCCGAGGATCTCCCGTTCGACGATGACGCGGCAGCGCTCTTGCGCGGAAAGATCGGTGCGCGGCAGGAAGATCATCCCGACCGCGAGATGCGCCGGCCCGACGCGCTGGCCCACGCGCCGGACCTGGTCCTTGAAGAATTCCTGGGGGATCTGGATGTGGATGCCGGCGCCGTCGCCGGTCTTGCCGTCGGCATCGACGGCGCCGCGATGCCACACGGATTTCAGCGCCTCGACCGCCGCCTCGACCACGCGCCGCCGCGGCTGGCCGTCGATGGCGGCGACCAGGCCGACGCCGCAGGCATCGTGCTCGTCGTTGGGATCGTAGAGGCCGTGGGCCGCGAGGTGGGCGGCGTTGGCGCGCCAGGTCGTGGCGAAATCCTCGGTCATGGGTGTCTCGCTACTCCGCCGCGGCCGCGCGCGGGGTGGACTGGGCCGCGAGATAGCGGTGAACATTTTCCGCGGCGTCGCGGCCATCGCGGATGGCCCAGACGACGAGCGAGGCGCCGCGCACGATGTCGCCGGCGGCGAACACGCCGGGCAGGCTGGTCATCATCGTCTTGCGGTCGATCTTGATTGTGCCCCAACGCGAAAGCGCCAGATCGGGCTCGCCCATCGCCGCCGCCATGTCCTCGGGATCGAAGCCGAGCGCCTTGATCACCAGATCGCCCGGAACCATGAAGTGTTGGCCCTCGATCGGCCGGGGCGTCTGCCGGCCGCCGGCATCGGGGACGCCGAGATGGATGTGTTGCGCGCGCACCGAGCGCACGGCGCCGTCGGGGCCGCCGATGAAGGCCTCCGGCGCCGAGAGCCACAGGAACTCGACGCCTTCCTCCTCCGCGTGGCGCACTTCCTGGCGCGAGCCCGGCATGTTCGCCCGGTCGCGGCGGTAGAGGCATTTCACCGATCGGGCGCCCTGGCGCACCGCCGTGCGCACGCAATCCATGGCCGTGTCGCCGCCGCCGATCACCACGACGTTGCGCCCCGAGGCGTCGAGCCGGCCGCTGTCGAAGTCCGGCACGCTGTCGCCCAAGCCCTTGCGGTTCGACGCGATGAGATAGTCGAGCGCCGGAACGATGTTGGCGAGACCGACACCGGGCGCCGATAGTTCGCGCGGCCGGTAGACGCCGCAGGCGATCAGGATCGCGTCGTGGCGCCGGCGCAGCTCGGCGAGGCTGGAATCGCGCCCGACCTCGAATCCGGCATGGAAGCGGATGCCGGCGGCGGCGAGAAGATCGGTCCGCCGTTGCACCACCGTCTTCTCGAGCTTGAAGTTCGGGATGCCGTAGATCATCAGGCCGCCGATGCGGTCATGGCGGTCATAGACCTCGACCCGGTAGCCGCGGCGGCGCAGCTCCTCGGCCGCGGCCAGGCCCGCCGGCCCGGCGCCGATGACGCCGACCGACCGGTCGAGTTCGCGGCGTGGGCGCACCGGCTTCACCCAGCCGCGCTCCCAGGCGGTCTCGGTGATGAACTTCTCCACCGCGCCGATGGTCACGGTGCCGTGCCCGGCCTTCTCGATGACGCAGTTGCCTTCGCATAGCCGGTCCTGCGGGCAGATGCGCCCGCAGATTTCGGGAAAGTTGTTGGTGGCCTGCGACATCTCGTAGGCCTCTTCCAATCGCCCCTCGGCGGTCAGCTTCAGCCAATCCGGGATGTTGTTGTGAACCGGGCAGTGGATTTGGCAGAACGGCACGCCGCATTGCGAACAGCGCCCGGATTGCTCGGCCGCCTTCCCGGGATCGTAGGCGCCATGGATTTCCTGGAAATCGTGCCGCCGCTGGGCGCCGGCGCGCTTGTCCGGCATCTCGGCCCCGAGATCGACAAAGCGCTGCATCTTGCCGGTCGTCGACGACATGGAACCGTTCCGCTCCCCTGCAATACGCAAGTCTAAGGGCAAGAATGCCGGAAAGGCGAGTCGAATCGACAAATTTAGTCACCTATTATGACATTATATTTCTGTTATGGACATGCGAATCGAACTCGGCGACCCACGGAGAACGCTTCCTCTATTTAATAGTGCCGTTTCGGACATAAACTTGGAAACCATGGATTGCACATATTCATGTCGCCTGGCGGTGCTATAAGCGCTTCAGGCAATCGAACCCAGAATCGCCCTTAACTCCATGAGCCTCCTTCAGATTGTCGTCCTCTCGGTGGTCCAGGGCTTGACCGAGTTCCTGCCGGTCAGCTCCTCGGGCCACCTGATCCTGGTTCCGGCGTTGACCGGGTGGCCGGACCAGGGGCTTGCCATCGACGTGGCCTCGCATGTGGGCACGCTGGCCGCCGTGCTGGTCTATTTCTGGCGCGATGTCTGGCGCATGGCGGTCGGAATCGCCGGGCTCGGCCGAGGCGGCGCCGACGGCGGCGCCAAGCTCGCCGGGTTGCTGCTGATCGGCACGCTGCCCGCGCTCGTCGTGGGCTACTTCTTCGACAAATACCTGTCCGCCGGCCTGCGGACCATGGAAGTCGTGGCCTGGACCATGATCGGCTTTGCCGCCGTCCTCTACGTCGCCGACCGTTTGGGTCCGTCCTTTCGCCGTCTCGAGGACGCGACCGCGGCGCACGCAATCGTCATCGGCCTCGCCCAGGTTCTCGCCTTCGTGCCCGGCACCAGCCGCTCGGGCATCACCATGGTGGCGGGAAGGCTGCTCGGGTTCGAGCGGGTCGAGGCGGCAAGGTTTTCATTCCTGCTCTCGATCCCGGCCATCGCCGCCGCCGGGCTGTGGAAGGGCTACGGCCTGCTGCAATCCGCCGATGCCGCCACCATCGAGGCCGCGCTGTGGACGGCCGTCTTGTCGGCGCTCGCCGGCTTCGCGGCCATCGCCTTCCTGATGCGCTGGTTCCGCCACTACGGCTTCATGCCGTTCGTGGTCTATCGGTTAGGGCTGGGGGCCGCGCTGCTCTATCTGGTTTACGGACTCGGATACTAACCCGCCTGCGAGGCGTAGCGCCCGCCGCGGCGATACGGCTCCATGTAAGTCGGCAGAATCGCCTCGACCGCGCTGGGCGCGATCTCGAGATCGGCAAAGGTGAGCGCGCCTGACGCCACTAAATTGTCGCGGCGAAGCATCCGCACCTGATCGCGCGTCAGCGGCGGCCGCGGCAGGCAACCCAGGATCGCACTCTGCAATTCGGCGAGCGCGAAGGGCACCGGCACCAGCAGGCGGCGCCGGCCGATCTCGCGCAACAACAGCTCCATGAGTTCCTTGAACGTGAACACCCGTGGGCCGCCCAATTCGTATGTCTTGCCCCGGCATGCCGGGTCGTCGATCGCCTTCACCGCCGCCTCGGCCACGTCGCCCACATAGACGGGCTGGAACCGGGTTCGTCCGCCGCCGATAAGCGGCAGCGCCGGCAGCAGCAGCGCCAGCTTCGCGAACCTGTTGAAGAATTCGTCCTCGGGCCCGAACACGATGCTGGGCCTCAAGATCGTCGCCTCGGGAAAGGCATCCCTAACCGCCTTCTCGCCGGCGGCCTTGGTGCGGCCGTAGGCCGAAGGGCTCGCCGCATCGGCGCCGATGGCGGAAACATGGATCAGGCATTCGACACCGGCCGACTTGCTCAGCCTTGCGACGCGCCCGGCGCCCTCGGCATGGATCGCCTCGAATCGCTGCCGCCCACCCTCATAAAGAACCCCGACCAGGTTCACCACGGCCGCCGCTCCGGCGACCGCCGCGGCGATGGAGCGCTCGTCCCTGATATTGGCGGCCACGGGGGTGATCTGCCCGACATCGCCCATGGGCTTCAGGAACAGGGCCTCGTTCGGCCGGCGCACCGCGGCGCGGACCAGCCAGCCGGCCCTAGCCAGCCGGCGCACCACATGGCGTCCGATGAAGCCGGAACCGCCGATGACCGTTGCCAGTCGCGCCATTCCCCGATCCGCCTCGTTCGAAGCCGTTCCCGCCGCCGGTACTATCGCAATCGGCCCGAAAAGCAAGTTGACATCGGCCACCCCGAGGTCAATATCCCCGCCTTCGCCAGCCAGGGCTCGATTCCGTCGGGATCGGGCCGTCCCTTGGCGGCGAACCACACAAGGCCCAGGTGGCGGAATTGGTAGACGCGCAGGTTTCAGGTACCTGTGACCGAAAGGTCGTGGAAGTTCGAGTCTTCTCCTGGGCACCAGCCAATACGGTTTTTCAGGATCGGTTTCAACGAGATCGAGGTTCCCGGGCATGACCCCGACGCTGCATCGTGGAGACTTGCCGGCGGGGCAGGGCTTCGGGCCGGTCGTCGCCATCGATACCGAGGCGATGGGTCTCGATCCGCACCGCGACCGGCTCTGCCTGGTGCAGCTTTCGGCGGGCGACGGCAAGTGCCATCTGGTCCAGATCCCGGTTCTCCGGCCGGGACAGCGCCACCAGGCGCCGAATCTGGCCCGCCTTCTCGGCGATCCCGCGGTGACCAAGCTGTTCCACTTCGCCCGCTACGATGTCGCCATGCTGCGTCAGTACCTTGGTGTCGTCTGCCGGCCGGTCTACTGCACCAAGATCGCATCCAAGTTGACCCGCACCTTCACCGACCGGCACAGCCTCAAGGATCTGTGCAAGGATCTACTGGGTGTCGATCTGTCGAAGCAGCAGCAGGCCTCGGATTGGGGGGCGGCCGAGTTGACCGTGGAGCAGCTTCGCTATGCCGCTTCCGACGTCCTTCATCTCCATGCCCTGAAATCGAAGCTCGACGAACTCTTGGCCCGGGAGAATCGCGGCGATCTGGCGGCGTCCTGCTTCCAATTCCTTCCCGCCCGGTCGGAACTCGATCTCGCCGGCTGGGGCGAACTCGATATCTTCGAACATTGACCGTGACGCCAGGCGCCGGGCATACTTTTCGCCGTAAGCGGCGGGCGCCGGGTACCGGCCGGCGCCGCTTGCGCCGAATCGGTTGCAGGCGGGAGGGGGCGGCGCGGAATAGAGGGCCCTCGAGGGACCGCATGGTTAACGTTCAAGTTCGGTTCTTCATCGGCGGGCGGGGCGAAGAGGACTCGGTTCAATGACCGCGAGGTCAAGACCTTCTGGCTCGTCGCGCGCCGCCCCGGCGATTGGCGGCATCGACACCTTGCGCCGCGTGCTGGAGCACGAGGTGCGCGGCCTGCGGCTGCTCATGGACAATCTCGATGGCGTGATGCCGGCGCTCGACATCCTGATCGGCGTCGCCGGTCGCATCGTCGTCACCGGCATGGGCAAGAGCGGCCTTGTCGCGCGCAAGATCGCGGCGACGCTTGCCTCGACCGGAACGCCGGCCCTCTTTGTCCACCCGGCGGAGGCCAGCCACGGCGATCTCGGCATGATCGCTCAAGGCGACGGGGTGATCGCTCTTTCTTACTCGGGCGGCACGGCCGAGCTTGCCGACATCGTCACCTATACGCGCCGCTACGCGATTCCCCTCGTTGCCATCACCGGCAAGTCGCCGAGCGTGCTGGCGGACGCGGCGGACGCGGCGATCGTGCTGCCGCCCGCCGAGGAAGCGTGCCCCATGGGGCTGGCGCCGACGACCTCGACCACGATGATGCTGGCGTTGGGGGACGCGATCGCCATCGCCCTGCTCGAGCGGCGCGGGTTCACGCCGAGCGATTTTCAAGTCCTGCATCCGGGCGGCACGCTCGGGCGCCGGTTGCTCCGGGTGGCGGATATCATGCACGGGAACGAGGCCTTGCCGCTGGTCGATGCGGGCACGCGCATGGCCGATGCCATCCTGGTCATGACCGCCAAGAGCTTCGGTTGCGTCGGCGTCCTGGGGGCGGGCGGGCGTCTTGCCGGTATCGTCACCGACGGCGATTTGCGCCGGCACATGGCGCCGGATTTGATGACCCGTCCGGTCGAGGCGGTCATGTCGAAAAAGCCTCGGACGGTCGGCCGCCAGGCGCTGGCCGCCAAGGCGCTGGCGCTGATGAGCGGCCGGCTTGGCGGTCCGCCCATTACCAGTCTGTTCGTGGTCGAAGGCGACCGGCCGGTCGGCATCGTGCATGTGCACGATTGCCTACGGTCCGGGGTTGCCTAGTGCCCGGAATCATAGCAGCGTGAGACGTAACCCCAGCCCTCATGTTTCGACAGGCTCAACATGAGGGCCTCTCCCGAGCTTGCCGAAGGGCCGAGCCTGTCGAAGGATAGAGGCCCGACCCGAGTTTCCATGATTGCGGACACTAGCAGGCCGCCGAAAAGCTTGCCGGCAAACGACCTCCTCCTTCGAGACGCTTTGCTCCTCAAGATGAGGTCGTTTGCAATCAACAGGTTACCTCACCCTGAGGAGGCCGCGCTAGCGGCCGTCTCGAAGGGGGAGCGGACGAAAGTGGGTTTTTCGGCAGCCTGCTAGTGGTATGGTGCAATCGGATGATTCCTCCGCTTGCGAGCTCCGTCTCACCGGTCGAGCCCGGCCATGACATCGATGGGATCCTAGAGTGACAATGAAACTCGATGCACTGTACCGGCCATCCGCGCCTTCGATCGCGGCGGTCCCGCCGCGCCGCCGGTCGTGGCGCCGCCGGGCCACCAGTCTCGGGCTGTTGGCCGTCTCGCTCAAGACGGCCTTGCCGTTGATCGCGCTGGGTCTGATCGGATTGCTCGTTTTCTGGGCCGACACGAATTTGAGCGAAGGCCGATTCCATGTCGGCGTCACCGAGCTGGCCTCGAGCGCTGTCGACAAGTTCAACCTGGTCAACGCAAGGTTCGAGGGGATGGATTCGAAGGATCGTCCCTTCAGCATCACCGCCATCGAGGCAAACGAGATCGACAGCGGGGCGGGGCTCATCGCCTTGAAGCAGCTCGAGGCCGATATCACGCTTGAGTCCGGCGCCTGGTTGGCGCTGCGGGCCGATGCCGGCATGTTCAGGCGCAAGAGCGATCTCTTGGAGCTGGATGGAAGCGTCAGCTTGTTCCATGACCGCGGCTATGCCATCGAGGCCGAGAGCCTGCGGGTCGATCTGGAGCAGCGCGTCGCCGTCAGTCACGATCCGATCATCCTGCAGGGGCCCGAGGGCAATTTGACCGCGGAGGGCTTTCGGCTCGAGAACGGTGGCGACAAGGTCGAGTTCTTCGGCCGCTCCACGCTCGTGTTCTATTCCGGAGCCAGGGTTCCAGACCTGGCAATCGAATGAGCAGGCAGGCTCGCCGCGATTGGCGGCATGGCGCCATCGCGACGCTCGCGGCCTCGTGGCTGTGCTGGGGATATGTCGCGACGACGGTGCCGGCGATGGCGCAATCGGCCGGATTCGATGTCGGCGGCGATGAGGCGCCGATCGAGATCGATGCCTCGGAGGGCATCGAATGGCGCCGCGGCGAGAAAGTCTATGTCGCGCGCGGCAATGTTCGCGCTTCGCGCGGCAGCCTCGCCCTTTTCGCCGACACCCTGACGGCGCGTTACCGCGATGCCGGCGGGCAGGTACGGATCTGGCAGATCGAGGCCGCCGGCAACGTGCGGCTGTCCTCGGCCGAGGAGTCGGTCTTTGGCACGCGCGCGGTTTACGACCTCGACAAGGACGTCGTCGTGTTCGATGGCCCCGGGCTCAAGCTCGAAACGCCTAGGAATCGCCTCACCGCCGAGGACAGATTCGAGTTCTGGACCAAGCGCAATGTGCTGGTGGCGCACGGCGGCGCGCTGGCCGTCGATGGCGAGCGCGAGGTGCGCGCCGATTCGTTGACCGGCTATTTCCGCAAGAATGCCGACGGCCGCCTGGACCTTTTCCAGGTCGAGGCCTCGGGCCATGTCCGGATCTCGGGCAAGGGCGGGACCGCGAGCGGGTCGAAGGCGATCTACAACCTCGATAAGGGCATCGCGATGCTCTCCGGCGGCGTGCGGATCACCAAGGGCCAGGCGCAATTGAACGGCGACCGCGCCGAGGTGAATTTGCGCACCGGCGTGTC
This sequence comes from Rhodospirillales bacterium, assembly GCA_009885795.1. Lineage (GTDB taxonomy): Bacteria > Pseudomonadota > Alphaproteobacteria > Dongiales > Dongiaceae > VFKA01. The sequence continues at coordinate 11,521 of VFKA01000041.1, forward strand.
GAGGCTTCTTGGCGCCGAGGGCGGCGGCCGGGTGCGGACCCTTATCGTTCCGGGCGCGAAGCCAGCCGGTCCTTGATGACCGTGACCGCGTTCAGGCCGCCGCCACGCATCGCGGAGTCGCCGGGAGAATCCGAAACGCTCGTACCGACGACGCTTCCGAGAGAAGGGCTGGTGGCCTACAATCTGCATAAGGCGTTCCGACGGCGACCGGTCCTGCGCGGGGTATCGCTGTCGCTGATGCGCGGCGAGGCGGTCGGGCTTCTCGGCCCCAATGGCGCGGGCAAGACGACCTGCTTCTACGTCATCACCGGCCTCATCGAAGCCAATGCCGGCACCATCCTGCTCGATGGCGTCGACGTGACCGATCTGCCGATGCACCGGCGGGCGCGGCTCGGCGTCGGCTACCTGCCGCAAGAGGCGTCGATCTTCCGCGGGCTGTCGGTCGAGCAGAACATTCGCGCGGTACTCGAGGTCGTCGATCCGGTGCGCGACCGCCGCGAAGCCATGCTCGAGGCGCTGTTGGAAGAATTCGCCGTCGGGCATCTGCGGCACACGCCGGCCTTGGCGCTGTCGGGAGGCGAACGGCGAAGGGTCGAATTGGCGCGCGCTCTGGCGTCGCAACCGAGCTACGTCCTCCTCGACGAGCCCTTCGCCAGCATCGATCCGATCGCGCTCGGCGACATCCGCGCCCTTGTCTCGCACCTCAAGGATCGCGGCCTTGGCGTCCTCATCACCGACCACAATGTCCGCGAGACGCTCGATATCGTCGACCGTGCCTACATCCTGCATGACGGCATGGTCTTGCGCGAGGGAACGCCCGGCGAAATCGTGCTGGATGAGGACGTCCGGCGCGTTTACCTCGGAGAAAGGTTTACCCTGTAAGGCTCGCCGTCATGGCGATCAGTCAGCGTATGGAGATGCGGCAGGGCCAGGCCCTGGCCATGACGCCGCAGCTCCAGCAGGCCATCAAGCTGTTAACCATGGGCAATCTCGAGCTTCAGGCCCATGTCGAGCTGGAGCTCGAATCGAACCCGATGCTCGAGCGGGCCGACGCCGCCCTGCCTGGGCCGGATGCGCCTCTGGCGACGGACGCCCCGGTCGAGGAGAAGAGCGGGCCTTCGGTGTTCGATGCCGATGAACCATGGCTGCCGCTCGGCGGGTCCGGCGGCGCGTCGGATCGTGGCGGCGGGGGCGGGGATTTCGACGACGACCTGCCGAGCCTTGCCGACACGCTGTCGCAGGAAGTCGATTTGCGCCAGCACCTGCTGTCGCAACTCGCCACCGAGATCGCCGACCCGACCGACCGGTTGATCGGCGCGCAGATCGTCGATCTGATGGACGAAGCAGGCTACATCCCCCGCGACTTGGAGCCGGTCGCGACCCTGCTGGGCTGCGACCCGGCGCGCGTGGAAGCCACCCTTGCCCAACTTCAGCAATTCGATCCGCCCGGGATCCTTGCCCGCGATCTCAAGGAATGCCTGGCGCTGCAATTGCGCGAACGCAACCGTCTCGATCCGGCCATGCAGGCGTTGATCGACAATCTCGATCTGCTGGCCAAGGGCGAACGCGCGGCGCTGCTTGATATCTGCGGGGTGGATCATGAGGACCTCGCCGACATGGCGGCGGAAATTCGCGCGCTCGATCCAAAGCCGGCGGTCGCCTTCGACCGCGCTCCCTCGCCGACGGCAACGCCCGACATCTTCGTGCATCGCCTGGGCGATGGCTGGGTGGTCGAACTGAACAACGAGACCTTGCCCCGCGTGTTGGTCGATCGCGCCTATTATGCGCGCGTCAACGCCACGGCGCGCGAAAAGACCGAGCGCGACTACGTGACCGAGCGCTACCGTTCCGCCACCTGGTTGGTCAAGGCGCTGGAACAGCGCGCGACCACCATCCTGAAGGTGGCATCGGAGATCGTGCGCCGCCAGGACGGCTTCCTGCGCCACGGCGTCCAGCATCTCCAGCCGCTGGTGCGCCGCGAGGTGGCCGCGGAGATCGGCATGCACGAGAGTACCGTCAGCCGCGTGACCACGGACAAGTACATGGCCACGCCGCGCGGCGTTTACGAACTGTCCTTTTTCTTTGGCGCCAGCATCGCCGCCGCCGACGGCACCGGCGCGCGCGCCGCCGCCGCGGTGCGTTCCCGGCTGCGCCAGCTCATCGACGCCGAACGGCCGGACCAACCCTTGTCCGACGACCGGCTGGTGGAATGCCTACGCGCGGACGGCACCGATATCGCCCGCCGCACCGTCGCTAAATATAGAGAATCAATGCAGATTCCGTCTTCGCCCCAGCGCCGGCGCGGCAAGCTTTTGCGAATCTGATTGGCGAGGCCACGGGGCATGGCCCGGGCCGCCCGCTTGTTGTTGACAGGCAGCGGCCCCCTACCTATGTTCGCCCACTTTCCCGCAGAGGCCGGGCTAGCGATTTTCGCCGGCCTTTCACAAATCAATTTTCATCGTCAATGGCTCTAAGCGTCAAAGGCAAGCAACTCGATGTCGGGGACGCGCTGCGCCAGCACGTAACCGATAACATCGACAGCTTGTTCGGCAAGTACTTCAGCGATCCGATCGATGCCACGGTCACCTTTGCCCGCGAGGCGCATCTCTATCGCGCCCAAATCTCCGTGCATGTCGGGCGGGGCATTCGCATGGAGAGCGAGGCCGATTCCGATACGCCTTACTCGGCTTACGACACGGCGGCCAATCGGATCGCCAAGCGCCTGCGCCGCCACAAGCGCCGCCTGCGCGACCATCACCGCCGCGAAGTGGCAGTGGAGCCGGCCCGGCACTATGTTCTGGCCGCGGAGCGCACGGACGAGGAGACGGTGGAAAACGAATCGGCCCAGCCCGTCATCATCGCCGAGATGACCGGCGAGGTGCCGACACTCACGGTGGGCGAAGCGGTCATGCGGCTCGATCTGACGGACGAACCGGCCATGCTGTTCCGCAACTCGTCCCATGGCGGTCTGAACATGGTTTATCGGCGCGCCGACGGCAATGTCGGTTGGCTCGATCCACGCGGCAACCGAGGCAGCGGACCCAATCCGGGCCGGACGGACGAATGATGGAAATCGAGGTTCTACTGGCTCCCGACCGCGTCATCGCCAATTTGCGCGTCACCAGCAAGAAGCAGGCGTTGCAGGAACTGGCCAAACGCGCGGCCGAGGCGATCGGCCTTCACGAGCGCGCCATTTTCGACGTGCTGCTCGAGCGCGAGCGGCTCGGCACCACCGGTGTCGGCAATGGCATCGCCATTCCGCACGGCAAGCTCGCCGGGCTCAAGCAATTGGTCGGGCTGTTCGCCCGCCTCGAAACGCCCATCGATTTCGATTCGATCGACGACCAGCCCGTCGATCTCATCTTCCTGCTTCTGGCGCCGGAAGCCGCGGGCGCCGATCATTTGAAGGCGCTGGCCCGTGTCTCGCGCCTGCTGCGCGACCGCTCCGTCTGCGAAAAGCTGCGCGGCGCCGATCAGCCGGACGCGCTCTATGCGCTCCTCACCCAATCGCCGGCGAGCCACGCCGCCTGAGGCTTTGCACCGGCGGCCTCAATGAACGCTGACCGGCTCCAGATCGTTCTGACGGATCATCTGGCGCGCCATCGGCAGGGACGGGGCAAATCCCACCGAGTGGCCGTCGGCCGCGTGAATGACGAAGCCCGGCATGCCGTCATTCACGCCCGCCCGCACATAGGCGACGTTGTTGAGCCCGAGCGCCGCGAGGTCGTCGCGGCTCATGGTGCGGATTTTCTCGGCCAGGTTCATGGCGCCTACCTCGCACCGCCATTGACGATCGGGATCGAGCGCGACGGGCGCTCCACGGCACGGCGCTGCAGATCGATGTGCAGCAACCCGGTGTCGAGAGCGGCGCCGACGACCTCGACACCCTCCGCGAGTACGAAGCCGCGCTGGAATTGCCGCGCGGCGATGCCCCGGTGCAGATAGATGCGCGATGTCTCTTCCTCGGGCCGGCGCCCGCGGACGGTCAGGCGGTTTTCTTCCACCTGCGCGTCGAGGTCCTCCGCGGCGAATCCGGCGACGGCCAAGGTGATCCGCAGCCTGTCCTCGCCGATCTGCTCGATGTTGTAGGGCGGATAGCCTTCGTTGGCCGCCTTGGAGATGCTCTCCAGCGTCCGCTCGATCCGGTCGAAGCCAAGCAGCAGCGGGCTGTTGAACAAGGATAGGCGAGTCATCGTTGCGGCCCCTCCATTTGAGCGAGCGCGATTTCAGGTGGCATTTCACCGGCGGCCCCCGAGGCGCCGCCGTCGTGCGAAATTACTTGGGAACGCCGCCCTTGAGAATCAAGATCAAGACGGCCTATGATCCTCAATTCATTGTGCTATCAGGCTCAGTCATGCCCAGTATGCCGTCGCGCCAAACGCCGCAAGCCGCGCGGGAGAGGCTGCGTCAGATCATCAAGACGGAATCCCTGCGATCCGGGGGAGAGTTCCGCCTGGCGTCCGGCAAGACCAGCACCATGTTCTTCGACCTGAAAAAGACCGTACTCGACCCGGAAGGCGCCAATTTGATGGCCGACGCGGTTCTCGACCTCTTGAAGGACGACCGGCCCGACTTCATCGGCGGGCTGGAGATGGGCGCCGTGCCCGTCGTTCAGGCGATCTGCACCAAGAGCTTCCCCGAAAACCCGATCCGCGGCTTCTTCGTCAGGAAGGAGCTGAAAGGCCACGGGACCAATCAGACGATCGAGGGGCATCTCCGCGATGGCGCCCGCGTCGTCATTCTGGAAGACGTGACCACCACCGGGGGTTCGGCGCTAAAGGCCGTCGCCGCGGTCGAGGGCCGCGGCTGCCGGGTCGAGAAGGTCATCACCATCGTAGACCGCCTCGAAGGCGCCAAGGAAAATCTGGCCGCGCGCGGTATCGCGCTCGTCGCCCTCTTCACCAAGGACGACTTCGCCGGATGAAGGGTCTCGGGCCGAATCTCGAAAACCGAGACCCATGGCCGATCCTTCGAGACGCGTTCTTCGAACGCTCCTCAGGATGAGGAATATTACCTCATGCTGAGGAGCCGCGAAGCGGCGTCTCGAAGCATGGCGACCGGGTCGAAGTTTCTAAAGACTTGGTATCAGGCCGCCGCCAGTCCTTCCTTTCGCACCCATTCCGTCGTCTCGTCGAGCGCGCGCCCCAATCGCTCCAGCAGCAGATCGATCTCCTCCGCCGTGATGATGAGCGGCGGGGAGAAGGCCAGCATCTCGCCATTGGCGCGGAAGAGGAGGCCGTGGTCTTGCGCGCGCGCGGCGAGATAGGCGCCGACGCGGCCGGCGGGATCGAAGGGCGCCTTGGTCTTCTTGTCCTTGACCAGCTCGACGGCGGCCATCAGCCCGACGCCGCGAACCTCGCCCACCAGCGGATGATCGGCGAATTTCCCGAGGCCGTCGAGAAACCGCGGGGCAACGCGGCGCACGTGACCGACGATGTCGCGCTCGGCATAGATGTCGAGGGTCTCCAACGCCACGGCGCAACACACCGGATGCGCGGCGTAGGTATGGCCATGGCCGAAGGTGCCGATCTTTTCGCTTTCGGAGACGAAGGCCCGGTACATTTTTTCCGATACCAGCGTGGCGGCAAGCGGCAGATAGGCGCTGGTGAGCGCCTTGGCCACCGTCACCATGTCGGGCTTAATGCCGAAGGTCTCGCAGCCCCACATGTTGCCGGTGCGTCCGAAGCCGCAGATCACTTCGTCGGCCACCAGCAGGATGTCGTACTTGCGCAGGACGGCTTGGATCTTCTCGAAATAGGTGCGCGGCGGAACGATGACGCCGCCGGCACCCATGACCGGCTCGGCGAAGAATCCGGCGACCGTGTCGGGGTCCTCCGCCAGGATCAGCTTCTCCAGGTTCTCGGCGCATTGCGTGGCGAATTCCTCCTCGGTCTGGCCGGGCGCGGCGAAGCGATAGTGATGCGGGCAATCGGTGTGCAGGATGCGCTCGATCGGCAGATCGAAATCCATGTGGTTCGCCGGCAATCCGGTGAGACTCGCGGACGCGATGGTGACGCCGTGATAGGCGCGCTTGCGGCTGATGATCTTCTTCTTCTTCGGCAGGCCGCGCGCGTTGTTGTAGTACCAGATGAGCTTGATGGCGGCGTCGTTCGCCTCGGAGCCGGAGCTGCAGAACAGCACCTTGGACATCGGCGCCGGCGCCATCTTGATCAGCCGCTCGGCCAGGTCGATGCCCTTGTCATGGCCGCGGTGAAAGAAGGAATAGAAAAACGGCAGCCGGTCCATCTGCGCCGCCGCCGCTTTCACCAGCCGCTTCTCGCTGAAGCCGAGCGACGTGCACCACAGGCCGGCGAGGCCCTCGATATAGGCCTTGCCGTCCTCGTCATAGACGTAGATGCCCTTGCCGTGGGTGACGACGAGGGGGCCGTCGCGCTCATGGGTCTTCAGGTTGGTATAGGGGTGCAGAAAATAGGCGACGTCGCGCGCCTTGGCCGAGTTCGGCAAGAAATTCATGGCTCCCTCCGTTGTTGCCGCTGTTATATACATGGCCGAACTTGGGAGTCACGACGATGCTTGAAATCGACCTCGTCCCCTGTCTCAGGGACAACTACGCCTATCTCGTCCGCGACCTCGCGACCGGCTTGACGGCCGCGGTCGACCCTTCGGAATCCGCCCCGGTGCTGAAGGCGGCGGCCGCCAAGGGCTGGACCATCAGCCACGTGATGAACACGCATCACCACCCCGATCACGTCGGCGGCAATCTCGCGATCAAGGAAGCGACGGGTTGCGTCATCGTTGCGCCCAGGCCCGACGAGGGCCGGATTCCCGGGATCGACATCGCGATCGAGGATGGCGGCCGGTTCTCGCTGGGAGATTCGTTGGCGCTGGCGATCTTCATTCCCGGCCACACGCGCGGCCATATGGCCTATTGGTTCGAAGAGTCGAAGGCGGTCTTCTGCGGCGACACGCTGTTCGCGCTCGGCTGTGGGCGGCTGTTCGAGGGGACGCCGGAGCAGATGTGGCGCTCGTTGGAACGCCTGCGCCGCCTGCCGGGCGACACGCGGGTCTATTGCGGTCACGAATATACGCAGGCCAATGCCCGCTTCGCGCTCACCGTCGATGGCGCCAACGCGGCGCTGGCCTTGCGCGCCAAGGCTATCGATGGCTTGCGCGCCCAAGGCCGGCCGACCGTGCCCTCGACCATGGCGGAAGAGGCCGCGACCAATCCCTTCATGCGCGCCGACGATCCGGTGCTTGCCGCCGCCATGGGGTTGCCGGCGGCGGGACCGGTCGCGGTGTTCGCCGAGATCAGGCGGCGAAAGGACGCGTTCTAGATGAAGCTCGCCGATTTCAAGGCGCTCACCTTCGACTGCTACGGCACCCTCATCGATTGGGAGGCGGGCCTGTTGGCGGCGCTCGAACCGTGGCGTCGGCGCGCAAGCGTGACTCTCGACGATCAGGCATTGCTCGGGCTGTTCGCCCAACATGAATCGCGGGCGCAAGAACGGTACCCGGCGGCGCTCTATCCGGTGCTGCTGGCGATGGGACTGGAAGCCTTGTCTCGCGATCTGGGCACGCCGGCGAGTGCCGCGGAGCGCGAGACCTTCGGCCGTTCGGTAAAGGACTGGCCGGCCTTTCCCGACAGCGCCGCGGCGCTTCGGTACCTGAAGCAGCATTACAAGCTCGTCATCGTCTCGAACATCGACCGCGCCTCGTTTCGCCACAGCAACGACAAGCTTGGCATCGCGTTCGACCATGTCGTGACCGCCGAGGACGTGGGCTCTTACAAGCCGGCGCCGGCGCATTTTCATGCGGCGCTGGCCTGGCTTAGCAAGGCGGGCGTGCCTAAGGGGAAGGTCCTGCACACGGCGCAGAGCCTCTATCACGACCACGTGCCGGCGAAGGCTCTCGGCCTCGCCGGCATCTGGATCAATCGCCAGGGCGGGCGGCCCGGCGCCACGCGCCGGCTCGATACGCCGGTGACGCCCGACTGGGAAGTGCCGTCGATGGCGGCGATGGTGGAGCTGCGCGAGAGGCAGACGGGTTGATTCTTCCAGCGCTATCGAAGCCGACACAGGTATCGCCCAGTTGTCCTACACCAAGACTCGGTGTACCATTATCTGGTGATAAAGTCGTTTCGTGACGATGAGGTCCGGCGTCTCTTCGACCGATTGCCGTCGCGCCGATGGCATTTCATGGAGGTGACGGCTCGAAAGAAGCTTGAGCTCTTGAATGCCGCAACGTCTCTCGGCGACTTGCGGACGCCGCCCGGCAACCGCCTTGAAGCGCTGAAGGGAAGGCGTCGAGGACAACAGAGTATTCGGATCAACGAGCAGTGGCGGCTATGCTTCGAGTGGCGAGAAGGAGATGCCCATGACGTCGAAATCCTCGATTACCACTAGGAAGCGGCTTGGCGCGGGCAAGCTGCCGCCGATTCATCCGGGCGAAATTCTCGGCTCGGAATTTCTGGCGCCGCTCGGCGTCAGTCAGTCGCAGCTCGCGCGCGACATCAATGTGCCAGTCCGCCGGGTGAACGAAATATGCCTCGGCAGGCGCGCGGTCACGCCGGACAGCGCGCTCCGCTTGGCCCGCTATTTCGGCAATTCGCCCGAATTCTGGATGAACCTGCAACAGCGCTACGACCTGGAGCGCGCGAAGGATGAAACGGAGGCACGTCTGTCGCGGGAGATTCGCCCCTTTCAGTCCGATGCGGCCTGAGTCCCAGATCCTTTGCGTTAAATATCAGCGCGCCGCCTTGAACCGCTCGTCCACGTCCACGCGGTAGCCGCTGGCGAGACGGTTGGTCTCGTTGGCCATGCCGACCACGGCCAGAAGCTCCGCCAGCATGGCATCGGTCATGCCGGCGCGCCTGGCCGCCGCGGTGTGCGAGGCGATGCAGTATTCGCAGTTGTTGGTGGCGCTCACCGCGAGGTAAACCATCTCCTTCGTGAGCGCGTCGATGGTGCCCGGCGCCATGACTTCCTTGACGCTCTCCCAGGTGCGTTTCAGCGTCGGCGGGTGGTGCGCCAGCGCCTTCCAGAAATTGTTGATCCAATCGGTGCCGCGCGTGCGCATCATGTCGTCATAGACGGCCCGCACTTCGGGCCCGGCGTCGGCGTACTCCACGGGCGGGACGGATGGCATGGCCGCGGGCTCCTATGCTTCGGCTATCGGCTAATACATGTGCTGGCCGCCGTTCACCGACACGGTCGAGCCGGTGACGAAGCCGGCCTCGTCGGCCACGAGGAAGAGAACGGTACGGGCGATCTCCTCCGCCTCGCCCAGGCGGCCGACGGGGATCTTGGCGACGATCTTCTCGAGCACCGGCGCCGGAACGGCGCGGACCATGTCGGTGTTGATGTAGCCCGGCGCGATCGCGTTCACGGTGATGCCCTTGGCGGCGCCCTCCTGCGCCAGTGCCTTGGTGAAACCGTGGATGCCGGATTTGGCGGCGGCGTAGTTCACCTGGCCGTATTGCCCGGCCTGGCCGTTGATCGAGCCGATGTTGACGATGCGCCCGAAGCCGCGCTCGCGCATCGATTCGATGACGCAGCGGCACATGTTGAAGCAGGAAGTGAGGTTGGTGTCGATCACCTCTTTCCACTGCCCCGGCGACATCTTGTGCAGGGTCGCGTCCCGGGTGATGCCGGCGTTGTTCACTAGCACGTCCACCGGCCCCATCTCGCCGGCGATTCGCTTCACCGCCGCCACGCAGTGGTCGTAGTCGGCGACATCGAACTTATAGACCCGGATGCCCGTCTCGGCGTTGAACGCCTTGGCGGCCTCGTCATTGCCCTGATAGGTGGCGGCCGGCTGATAGCCGGCGCGTTTCAAGCCGATCGAGATCGCCTTGCCGATGCCGCGCGTTCCGCCGGTGACAATCGCTACCCGTCCCATGATCCGCTCCCTGTTTCCGTTTTGCCCGACGTTACGCCATCAGGGCGCGCTTCCGCCACCCCCGGGGCGGAAGGGCGGCGGGCTTAGCAGCGTCGCCGCCACCGACTCCGGCAGATCGCCCAAGGGGTTCTTGCGGGTCGGCATGCCGTCGACGAAGGGCAGCAGCTGGTGGCGCGCGACCTCGAAGATCCGCCGCAACTCCGCCACCGGATGGCGGTGCTCGTCAACGCGCAGGTCGAGATAGGGGTAGGCCTCCTTGTGATAGACCTTGACCGCGGCGGATTGGCGCCCGCGCTTGTCGCCGCCCGCCGCCTGGCCCGCTTCGAGCACGACGACCAGCCGTTCGGGCAGGCCGAGGGAATCGGAGCCGCGAAACGCGTCGACCATGGCCTCGACCGTCGCCTTGCCGACCAGCATGTTGCCCTGCACGGCGAAATTCTTGCCGACGATATGGCCGGCCCAGGGCACGCAATTCTTGCCGGTCCAGGCGGCGCTCGCGCCGTTCCTGTCGACGAGACCGATCTGCCTCACCTCGCGCCCGGGATCGGCGGTCATGAGTTTCTTCAGCGCGGCCTTGGCGCTCATGCCCTTGGCCAGAAGCTCGACGCCGTCAATGCCGAGATAGGGATTGACCCAGGACTGGGTCGAGATCGCGCCGGCGCCGGGGCGGATGAAGGGGCAGATGCCTCCCACGCCGGGCACCGCGGTCGAAACGGCGACGCCCAGCATGCGGGTGCGCGGGCAGCGCGCCGCGATCGAAAATGTGTTGAGCTCGAGCATCGTGACTCCTTTCCTAGAATGCGACGAGACGTGTCAGCCGGCGGCCCGTTCGATGTCCGGTACGGCCGCCAGCAGCGCCTGGGTGTATTCATGCTGGGGCCGCTGGAAAACCTCATGGCTCGGCCCGGTCTCGATGATGCGCCCCAATTGCATGACGGCGACGCGGTCGCTGACATAGCGGATGACGCCGAGATTGTGGCTGACGAACAGATAGGTCAGTCCAAGTTCGTTCTTCATCTGCCGGAACAGGTTGAGGATCTGGGCCTGGACCGAGACGTCCAGGGCCGAGGTCGGCTCGTCGGCGACGACCAGCGCGGGGCGCAGCATGATCGCGCGCGCGATGGCGACGCGCTGGCGCTGGCCGCCGCTCAGTTGCAGCGGGTAGCGCTCCATGAAGCTGGCGCCGAGGCCGACGAGTTCGAGCGTTTCGCCGACCCGCGCCAGACGCTCGCGCGGCGTCCCGACATCGTAGACCTCGAGCGGCGCCATGAGCGCGCGGCCGACCTTCTGGCGCGGGTTGAAGGACGAGGCGGGGTCCTGAAACACCGCCTGGATGCGCCTTCGGGTGCGGCGCAGCTCGGGCCCGCCGAGCTCGCCCAGCGACCGGCCCTCGAACAGGATGCTGCCGGCGGTCGGCCGCAGCAGCCGCAGGACCATGCGCAGCAGCGTCGATTTCCCCGACCCCGATTCGCCGACGACGCCCAGCGTCTCGCCGGCCATCAGGTCGAGATCGACGCCGTCCACGGCGGCGAGGCGCCGGCGGTCCGAGGGCAGCCAGCCGGACTCGAACACCTTGGTCAGCCCGCGGACCCGCAGCAGCGGCTCAGCCATGGCCGGCCTCGGCGAGCCAGCAGCGCGAGACGTGACCGGGCGCCGCCTCGAACAGCGGCGGCGGCTCGGCGCAACGCGCGAAGCGCTTCGGGCAACGGTCGGCGAATCGGCACCCTTGCGGCAGGTCGAAGGGCAGCGGAATCTGGCCCGGAATCGAGACCAACTCCGCTTGCACCGTGCGCACCGTGGGCGTCGCGCGCAACAGCGCCTGGGTATAGGGATGCTGGGGGCTCCGGAACAGCCGGGCGACCGGCCCCGATTCCAGCACCGCGCCGGCATACATGACATAGACCCAGTCGCATGTCGTGGCGACGACGCCGAGATCGTGGGTGATGAGCAGGATGGCGGTGCCGTGCGTGTCGCGGATCTCGCGCAACAGCCGCAGCACCTGCGCCTGGACCGTAACGTCGAGCGCCGTGGTCGGCTCGTCGGCCACCAGCAATTCGGGGTCGAGCGCCAGGCCCATGGCGATCATCGCCCGTTGCTGCATGCCGCCCGAATACTGGTGCGGATATTCGCGCGCCCGTTGCTCGGGCGACGCGATGTGCACCGAACCCAGAAGATCGACCGCGCGAGCCTTGGCCCGCGACCAGGCGGTGCCACGATGAATCTTCAGGGGCTCGCCGACCTGCCGGTCCACGCGCAGGACCGGATTGAGCGCGCGCAGTGCGTCCTGCGGGATGAACGCCATGCGGTCGCCGCGCAGGCGCCGGCGGTCGGCGTCGGATTTGTCGGCGAGCGAATCGCCGTTGAGGCGAATCTGTCCCGACGCGATGCGGGCCCGGCGCGGCAGAAGCCCGAGCACCGAGAGCGCGGTCAGGGTCTTGCCGCTGCCCGATTCGCCGATGAGGCCGACGATCTCGCTCGGCCAGACCTCCAGCGTCACGTCATCGACGACGCGGGCCTTGCCGCGCCGCATGGCGATCTCGACGCTGACGCGGTCGATTGACAGCGTCGCCGGCCGATGGTTGAGCCGGTGCGGGCGCACGTCCGCGGCGGCGAGGGCGGCGGTCACGTCTCCCTCAGATGAGGGTCGAGCGCGTCGCGCAGGCCGTCGCCAAGCAGGTTGAACCCGAGCACGGCGATGAACATGGCCATGCCGGGCACGATGCTGAGCCAGGGCGCCTGCGCCATGAAGCCGCGCCCGGTGTTGAGCATGTTGCCCCAGGACGGCTCCGGCGGCTGGGCGCCGAGGCCGAGAAAGCTCAACGCCGATTCCAGCAGCACGGCATAGGCGAAGGCGACCGTGGCCTCGACCAGAAGCGGCGTCATCACGTTGGGCAGCACCTCGCGCCACAGGATGCGTGCGTCGGTCATGCCGATGGTGCGGGCGGCGTCGATGTATTGGTGGCGCAGCACGTCGTTGGTGGCCGCGCGCGCGAGGCGCGAAAATCCCGGAATGAAAATGATGCCGATCGCCACCATGGCGTTGAGGATGTTCGTGCCGAGGCTGGCCATCAGGATGATCGCCAAGAGGATGGCGGGGAACGAGAACAGCAGCTCCATGAACCGCATCAGCGCCTGGTCGAGCAGGCCGCCGAAATAGCCGGCGGCGATGCCGATGACCGTGCCGCCCAGCAAGCCGACGCCGACGGCGACGAGCGCCACCTCGACCGAAATCCGCGCGGCGAAGATGGCACGCGACAGCACGTCGCGCCCAATCTCGTCGGTGCCGAGCCAATGCGCGGCGCTCGGGCCCTGCAGCATCGAGGCCACGTCGAGGTCATAGGGCGAAAAGGGCGCCACGAATTCGGCGAAGGCGGCGGCGATGAGGACAAGCGAGACGAGCGCGCCACCGATGGCGAGCAGCCGCCAGCGGCTCCAGGTGATGTGGCGCGATGGGGCGGCCGCGCTCACGTTGCGGCCTTGGCGTGGACCTGGCGAGGGTCGATGAGCGAGGCCGCGATGTCCACCAGCATGTTGGCGGTCAGCACGACGAAGGTGATGACGAGCGTCGAGGACAGCAGCACCGGATAGTCGCGGTTGATGATGCCCACCAGCACCAGCGAACCGATGCCGGGCAGCAGGAAGATGTCCTCGATGATGACGACGCCGCCGAACAGGAAGCCGAACTCGACCGCGCCCACCGTCAGGAACGGAATCAACGCATTGCGCAGCGCGTGGCGCCACAGCACCACGTTCCGCGTTGCCCCCTTGGCGAAGGCGGTGCGGATGTAATCGGAGGAAAGCACCTCGATCATGGCGGTGCGCATGATCCGCAGCAGCAGCGCCGAGGATACGACGCCCAGCGACACCGCCGGCATCGCCATCTTCAGCAAGTTGCGCGCCGGGTCCTCGAACAGCGGCGTGAACCCGCCGGAGGGCAGCCAGCGAAGGGTCAGCGTGAACACCAGGATGAGAAGAGTTGCCAGCCAGAAATTGGGGATCGCCCCCAACACCGTCGACCCGAAGGTGATGATCGTGTCGGGCTTGCGCTGGTGGTAGAAAGCCGCGATCGCGCCTAGCGGCAAGGCGATCAGATTGGCGATCAGGAAGGCGAGCGCCGCCAGCTCCAGCGTGATCGGCAGGCGCGACAGGACTTCCGGACCCACGGGGACGTGATTCTGGAACGAGACGCCGAAATCGCCTTTCACGACCCGGCCGAGCCAATCGAGATACTGAACGTGCAGCGGCCGGTCGAGGCCGTGCTGGTGCTCGAACCGGGCGATGGCCTGCGCCGTGGCGTCGATGCCAAGGGCGGCTTTCGCCGCCGAACCCGGCACGACGTTGACGGCCAGGAACAGCACCATGGACGCCGCGATCATGGTGGGGACGAAGGCGGCCAGGCGCCAGGCGATCAACCGCAGCATGGCGCACACCTAAAGCTCAAAGCCGGGCGTGGCGCCGCGCTGGAACCGTGGGCGCCGGCACGGCCCTCATGGCGACGACGATACCGCATGAGGGCCCTTGCCGTTCTCCCGTCGTGACCGAGGTTCAGCCTTCGAACCAGGCGTCCTTCAGCGTCTTCAAGAAGCCGGTCCGCATCGGCTTGTAGTTCTGAAGTTTCGTCGAATGGGCGATGAGCAGCCAGCCATTCACCAGCGGCACCTGGCCCATCTCGTCGAGCGAGGTTTGGGCCACTTCGTGGTAGGCCGCCTTGCGCTCGTCCTGGGTTGGCGCGATCTTGGCCTTCTCCAGCAGGTCATCCATTTTCGTGCTGCAGTATTTCTGGACGTTGATGGCCATGCCGCACTTGTAGTTGTTGGTCAAGAAATCGTCCGGATCGGCCAGCGGCGACAGCCAGTACATCGTGGTGATGTCGAAATTGCTGGTACTCCAAACCTCGTCCCAGTAGCGCGGGATTTCCATGGTGCCGATCTTGGCCTTGATGCCGACCGCGGCCAGATTGGCCTGGATGATCGGCGCCATGGCCATCTGCGCCGGGAATGACGAGGCGATGGTCATGGTTGTCTCGAAGCCGTCGGGAAACCCCGCCTCGGCCAAAAGCTGTTTCGCCTTTTCCGGATCGCCTTTCGGCTTGAAGTACTGGATATCGGCATAGCCCCAGTTCCACTGCGGCACGACCCCGCCCAGGATTGGCGTCGCCAGGCCGAAGAAGGCGCCCTGCACGAGAGCCTCGCGGTCGAGGGCGACGGCGACGGCCTGGCGGACCTTCGGATTGTCGAGCGGCACCTTGGCGTTGTTGGGCAACAGCCAATTGTAGCGGGAGCCTTCGAGCGTCACGCCGGCGAGCTCGGGATTGGCCGTGATCTGCGCCCAGTCCTTCGGCGGGATCTCGTTCGAGAAATTCACCTCGCCCGACATGACCGCGTTCGTCAGCGCCGTGATATCGGCGATGATGCGGTACTCCATGGCGTCGAAATAGGGCTTGCCGACCTCGAAATACTTTTCGTTGCGTTCGAACTTGATCGCCGAGCGCGGCTGGTAGCTCACGAACTTGAAAGGCCCGGAGCCGATCGGATGGGCGTTCAGGTCATGGCCGGATTCGACCACCTTCTTCGGCACGATCGACGAGCCGGGGAAGGCCATGTAGATGAGGAACGGTCCGACCCGCTTCTTCAATTTGAACTGAACCGTGTGCGGGTCCACGACATCGACGCTGGCGATGTCCTCGACCTGGGCGGTGTAGGAATAGCCGGAATCGGGCGCGCGCAGACGGTCAAAGGAGAATTTCACGTCCTCGGCCGTGAGCTCGTCGCCGTTATGGAAGAGGACGCCCTGACGAAGCTTGAAGGTGTAGGTGAGGCCGTCCTCCGAGACCTCGAAGCTTTCCGCCAGCTCCGGATAGGGCTTGGCGTCGGGATCGAGCGCCATCAGCGTCGAATAGACCTGCTCGATCACCACATGCGACATGCCGGACGGCCCGCGCTGCGGGTCGAACCCCGCCGGGTCGGCCGAAAAGGCCGCGATCAGCGTGCCGCCGGGCTTGCCTTGCGCCCAAGCCGGACGAACGCTCGCCGTGATTAGGCTTCCGGTCGCCAATGTCAGTCCCAGCGCGCTAGACTGGCGCAGGAAATTCCGGCGCGTGGTGCCAAACCAGGGGCCAAGCCCCGATCCCTTGCTCATCTGCGTTTCTCCCTCAGGTTGATTGACATTGATTCAACGACCAACAGTGTCACGTTAACCAAAGCCCGCGCGGCCGGCAATAGCATGTCCTGGGCCGTCCGCGATGTTAGCGCTCGACGCACATCGCGATGCCCATGCCGCCGCCGATGCACAGCGTGGCCAGGCCCTTCTTGGCGTCGCGCTTGCCCATCTCGTGCAGCAGCGTGACCAGGACGCGGGCGCCCGACGCGCCGATCGGATGGCCGAGCGCGATCGCCCCGCCATTGACGTTGACCCGGTTCGTGTCCCAGCCCAGCTCCTTGTTGACGGCGCAGGCCTGGGCGGCGAAGGCCTCGTTCGCCTCGATGAGGTCGAGATCGCCCGCCTTCCACCCGGTCTTGGCCAGCGCCGCGCGGCTGGCCGGGATAGGTCCCGACCCCATGATCGCCGGATCGACGCCCGCGGTCGCCCAGGACACGATGCGCGCCAAGGGCGTGAGCCCGCGGCGCGCCGCTTCCTTGGCGCTCATCAGCACCAGGACCGCCGCGCCGTCATTGATGCCCGATGCATTGCCGGCGGTTACCGTGCCGTTGTCGCGCACGAAGGCGGGGCGAAGTTTCTGCAAGGCATCGAGGGTCGTGCCGTGGCGCGGATATTCGTCCTTGTCGACGATCTCGTCGCCTTTCCGGCCCTTGATGGTGACGGGCACGATCTCGTCCTTGAAACGGCCGCTCTTCTGCGCGGTCTCGGCTTTCTGTTGCGAGGCAACCGCGAACGCATCCTGCTCGGCGCGCGTGATCTGCCATTTCCGGGCCACGTTCTCCGCCGTGTTGCCCATGTGATAGCCGTTGAAGGCGTCCCACAGGCCGTCCTTGATCATGGTATCGATGAATTGCACGTCGCCCATCTTGGCGCCATTGCGAAGATGCGCGCAGTGCGGCGCCTGGCTCATGCTCTCCTGGCCGCCGGCGACGACGATGTCGCTGTCGCCGATCTTGATCGCCTGGTAGCCGAGCGCCACCGTGCGCAGGCCCGAGCCGCAGAGCTGGTTGACGACATAGGCGGTCTTCTCCGCCGGGATGCCGGCCGCGATGGCGGCTTGGCGGGCCGGGTTCTGGCCGGTGCCGGCGGTCAGGATCTGCCCCAAGACGACCTCGCTGACCTCGCCCGGGGCCACCTTGGCGCGATCGAGCGCCGCCTCGATCGCGATCTGACCCAGCGCCGAGGCCGGCAGCGAACTCAAGGCCCCATTGAACGAGCCGATGGGCGTGCGCGCGGCACTGACGATGACGACGTCGTTGGACATGGCTTGAACTCCTGAAAGAATCGGACGCGGGCGCTGTCCGCCGCCGGGGAAACTCGAAGCCTAGTGACGGGGCCGACGGCGCGCAAGGCCGCGCCGCTAGAGCCTGATCGAAGCCGCTACGCCCTTAACTCACCCGTTTGAGGTGAGACAAAAAGTTTGTAAAAACAGATCGTTAGTAAACAATTCATGTGTCCTGAAGCTTCCTCAATCGCCAGTCGGTGTATTCCGAACAGGATTATCTCCCGCATGATCAGAGACATTCGGGCGTGGATCATTTCCAATCGAGAGGGATCAGTCACATGGCCGAACGCAAATCAGCCCTTAAGCGGGCGCCTGACCGTCCCCAGCTCCAGGCGCTTTTGGAGCGTGCGAAAACGGTTTCACTGACGGATGACGAGTTGCGGGAACAGCGCGCCAGCTTCGTTTACGGCAATGCGCCGAAGGGTTCGCGGATCACGAAAGAATCCGCACGGAAATCCGTGGGCCGCCTTCGCCTCCTGGAAGCCGCCGCCAGATAAGAGTCCCCTGCGGGCCGGAACGCGCCGCCATGTTCATCCTGGAGGAGGAAGACCCGCAACTTTATGGCCGGGTTCAAGAGCAAAACTTGAACCGGCAATACGAACTTCTGACAAACTGCATTGAGATCGGCCTCAAGAAGGGGGCGGTCTCGTTTGACAAGTACTTCCTGTGGTCGCTGAACCATGTCGCGGTGGCGAACATCTCGCAATTCGGTGGCCGGTTCCGCCGGGAGCCCATTTACGTAGGGAACCACAAGCCACCGCACTTCAAAGAAGTCGATGAATGGATGGATCGTTTCATATCGACGGTCCAAGAGAATTGGTACGTTTGGACAGCGACGGAGCTGGCGGCCTACGCGCTCTGGCGACTGAACTGGATACATCCTTTCATAGAAGGGAATGGAAGGACTGCCCGCGCCGCCTGTTACTTCCTCCCATGTGTTCGGTCCGGCGTGCTGTTACACGGCAGGCGAATTGTTCCTGAGCGGATTAGAGACAGCCGGGAACGCTATGAAGCCGCCCTCGCCGCCGCGGACCGCCATGGGACGAAGGCCATCTCGATTTCTCCGTCATGGAAGATTACCTCGCCGCGTTGCTTCAGGCTCAGCTAGAGAATGATGGCGTGCCGTGAGCCTAACCTGATTTCAAACCGAGACAGTACCCCCACCCGGCAGCGACCCGATCCACCGCGCCAGCGGCTGCCACAGCCGCTCGCGCGCGCCATGGCCCACCATCATGCCGATATGACCCGAGGCCGGATCGAGCCGTGTGACGTTCGGCAATCGCCGGGCTAGAGCCGCCGCCGATTCCGGCGGCACGATGCGGTCGCGCCGTGGCGCCACGACCAGCGCCGGCTTGGCAAACCGCGAAGGGACAACCGGCTCTCCCTCGACCATCCAGCAATCGCGCGCCGGCGTATTGCCGCCATACCAGCCGGCGAGGCATTCGCGCGCCACGGGCGCCGCGAGCGCGATGCCGTCGTTCAGCCAATCCTCGAGCGCCACGAACAGCCGCGCGGTGTCCGAGCTCGGGTCCATCGTCGCGAAATCCATGAACTTGCGAATGACCTGGAAGGGATCGAGGCCGGCGAACAGACTCTGCAGGACATCGACCGGCAATTCGCCGAGCGTCCGCAAGGTCGGCTCGAGCGCGGGCAGCAGCGCGCCGAGCGCGCGCGCCCGCACCCCAGCCCCTTGGGCGTCGGCGGCATGGAAATCCCATGGCGTCGCCAGGCAGGCGAGACCGGCGACGCGGCTGGCCCGCCGTTGCGCCAGCGCCAGCGCCAGAAGGCCGCCCATGCAGTAACCGACGACGACCATGGGCGAACCCGCCGCGGCTGCCTGGTCGAAGGCGGGTTCGAGCCGCCGGGTCACGTAGTCGCCGAGTGTGAACCGCCGCTCCATTGGCCCGGGCGCGCCCCAGTCGACGAGCAGCGGCCTGAACCCCGCGCCCGCAAGATACCGAACGAAGCTGGTCCGCGCCGAAAGATCGAGAATGTAAGCGCGGTTCACCAGCGACGGGACGATGAAGACCGTGGCGCCGCCGGCGCCGGGCGCCCCGTAATCGAGCAACCTCGTCGTCCCCTCGGCCCAGACCGCCGGCGGGTCGGAAAGATCGCGCCGATAATCGTGATGGCGATAGGCGAGGATGCCGGCCATCAGCCGGTCGAGACGCCGGCGTCCCTCGGCGTCGATCGCCGCCGCGAAGGCGTCAGGCTCGCGGCCGTTTCGGCCGCCTGGCGGGCTTGCCGCGAGGCTTGCCCATTCGCGGCTTCCCTTCCAATCGGGCAAGGCGCCGTTCGAGGGCGGCAACCCGTTCCGCCAGCCGAGCCATGTCGCCGCCGCCAGCCCCAGATGGAGCGGTAGCGGCCGCGGCCCGAGGCGCAAATCCGCTTGCGACCGGGCCGTCACCATCGGGGTTTCCCGCCGGCGTACCCAGCGCCGCCAACAGACGGCTCCACTGCTCGGTAAGATCGGTGTTCTCGGCCAAGGCCGCCACCTGATCCTGCCAAAGATCGAGAAACCGTCGTGCCAATGCCTCCAAGTCCGGGGGTTCGCTGGGGCGGCTCGCCATGACCGAGACTATAAGTCACGCGGGCACACCTCGTCACCAGCCGGCATCGCGAAAGGGCTGGACCGGCGCCGTCGAAATCCTGATATGCTGCACCGCATCATGAATTCGCATTACCTGGATCGCTGACATCATGGCCGAACCGGCCCCTACGGCGACGTCCCCGGTCGTCATCAAGAAATACGCCAACCGGCGACTCTACAATACGCGGAGCAGCGCTTACGTCACGCTCGACCGTCTTTGTCAGATGGTGAAGGAAAACGTCGACTTTGTCGTCTATGACGCCAAGACCGGCGAGGACATCACCCGTCAGGTTCTGACCCAGATCATCGTCGAGGAAGAAGAGAAGGGGCAGGCACTACTGCCGATCGGCTTTCTTCGGCAATTGATAGGCTTCTACGGCGACAGCCTGCAATCCGTGGTTCCGCGCTATCTCGACCAATCGATGTCTATGTTCTCGCGCAATCAAGATCAGATGCGAACCTACATGCAAGACGCGCTTGGCGGCATGTTCCCCTTCGGCCGCTTCGAGGAAATGGGCCGCAGCAACCTCGCCTTCTTCGAGCAGGCCATGAAGATGTTCAACCCGTTTCGGGGTTCCGAGGCGGGCAAGGGCGCCGAAGGCGACGGCGCCCAGGCCGGCGCGGTCGCGACATCGCCGGCCGAAACGTCCGCCGAGAAATCCGCCGAGAAATCCGCCCCTGGCGCCACTCTCGACACGCTCAAGCACCAACTGGATGCCTTGCAGCGCCAGATCGACAGCCTGTCCCGGCGAGAACCCGATAAGCCGAAGGGCGGGTCGGGGGACTAGTGCGGTGTCCGAACTGTTGGAATCATGCCAACGACATCCCTGTCGTCCCGGCCCCGGCTTTCGCCGGGGTAAACTCCAGCCGGGACCCATGGCGAAGCGGCTCGATGGATTCCGGCTTTCGCCGGAATGACAGACTTGGGGGATGATAAGCGGGGCATTGATCCTGTTCGATCGGATCTTGTTCTAATTCGCGATGCGCAGCCGCGGCTTTGCCGGGGCGTGGCGCTGTTCCAGCCAAGGCCGGCCGAGAACCGGGCGGCCGAAATAGTAACCTTGCAGGAGTTGCACGCCTTCGTTCACGAGGAAGGCCGCTTCGTCCGCCGATTCGATGCACTCGGCCACCGTTTGCAGGTTGAAGGCGTTGGCAAGGCCCAGCAAATTGCGGATGAAGAGCTGATTGTCGACGCTCTCGATGAGATTGCGGACGAACGACCCATCGATCTTTACGATATCGATGGCGAGTGCCCGAAGATGGCGGAACGAGGTGAAGCCGGCGCCGAAATCGTCCAGTGCCACGCGGCAGCCCAGATCCCGTACCGCCGATACGAAGCGGGCCGATTCCTCGATGTCGTGCAGGGCCGCGGTTTCGGTGATCTCGATGATCAGCCGGTCCGCCAGTTCCGGCTTGCCCTTCAACACGGCGATGAGCGAACGCAGCCACGAACGATCCGTGACGGTGAGGCCGGAGATATTGATGGCCAGCTTCACGTTGCCGTCCTGCTGAAGCTCGTTCAACGCAAGTTCGAGGGCATACCGGTCGACGAGGCGGACCAGGCCAAGCTGCTCGATCGCCGGCACGAAGGCCGCCGCCGGCACGAGGTCGCCGGTGTCGTCGCGCATGCGAATCAGGCATTCGTAGAAGTCGGTCTCCTGGTCTTGGGCGCGCACGACCGGCTGGAAGGCGAAGCATAGCCGGCCGCTCTTCATCGCTTCTTGAACCTGGATCGCGATATCGAGGCTGCGACGCGACAGCGCGCCCTGGCGTTCGGAGGGGCGGTACTCGACATAGGTGTCGCGGCCTTCGCGCTTGGCCTGTTTCAACGCGGTCTCCGCCTTGGCCATGAGGTCATAGGCCGTATTGCCGGATGCCGGGAAGACCACGCCGCCGATGGACACGGTCACATGCACGGGCAGTAGCGCCGTTTCGATCGGCCTGCCGTGAACGGCCGCCAGGATTCTCTCCGCCGCGGCCGCCAGCTGTTCCGCCGAGCATTGGCTGAGCACGACGCCGAAACGGTCGGCGCCGACCCTGCCGATGACATCGCTCGAGCGCAGGCATTCGTCCAGGCGCCGGCCGACCGCGATCAGCACCGCGTCGCCGGCCTCGAACCCGTGGGTGCTGTTGATGAGTGCCAGCCGGTCGATGCCGACAACGATATAGGCGCCGGCCAACCCGTAGCGGGAGGCGTAGGTGGTGGCATGTTCGAGGGCGTCGCGCAGGCGCGGCAGGTTGTAGTGCCCCGTCAGTTCGTCGAAGCTTGCCAGGCGCTCGAGACGCACTTCGTTTCGCTTGCGCTCGGTGACGAGACGCAGCGTGCCGACAAGCCGCGATTCGCTGCCGTCGGTGCGCCGGCGCACGCTGCCGCGGTCATGGACCCAGACGAACTGTCCGTCGGCGGTGCGCACGCGATACTCGCAGTCGAAGGGGGCTTCGCGCCCAAGATGGTCCGAAAGCGCCTTGAGGCGCTGCGGCAGATCCTCGACGTTGATCAGATTGGCGAATCCGTCGGCCGTGCCGATACTGTTGAGATTTCCGCTGCCGAACATGTCCTCGACGCGCCCCCCCCAACGGATCGCGCCGGACACAAGATCCCACTCGTAGCAAAGGTCGCCGGCCGCATCGATGGCGTTCAGCAGCCACGACAGGTCCGGTGATGGCGGCGGCGATTCGCCGGTCGTGTTCATGCGGGCATTCCCGAGAATCGAGGACTCAAGGGGATCAGTCTAAAGAACCGAAATTAACGACCTCTGAATGATTGCCATTCTCTTTCGGCAACAATGGCAAGACTTCGACCGGGAAGCGCCACCGGCCATGGCGGACAATATTAAGGTTAACGGCGGTGAATTTTGCCAAAGAGCCGTTATTATTCAAAGATTCCTGTTGAAAATTTCGGAGAACAATCGCAATAATAACGCATAAATTTTTATGTGATATCGATCGATCATGAGCAGCGCGCTCGCCGTTACCATCCTGCCTCCGCTCCGCGCGCCCGGTTTGGGCGAAATCGCGGCACGCCAGCGCGCCGAGCGGACGGATCGTCCGCGCCCGTTCCTGTTTCAGGTCGAGGACGAGGAAGCTCGGCACCGCCGAGCCGGTGCGGCCGAGAGGCGCGAGACTTCGTACGGCCGCGCGAACACTCTCAGGCTGGTCACCTTCGACGATGGCGCCGAACCGGACGCGGCGCCTTTCGATCGCTACGTCGGGCTGCCGTTTCTTGCCCAGCACATCGCGCAAGAGCGGATGGGAGACGGGCTTGCCCTGGAGCCCTGGCGCGCCGTCGTCGGCGCCTACGCGCGCGGTGAAAAGCCGCCCGCCACCGTGGACATCGCCGCCTAGCACGCCGCGCCTTTATCCTTCGACAGGCTCAGGATGAGGCCCTCATGCTGAGCCTGTCGAAGCATGAGGGCCGGGGGACGGGACACTAACGCCGCGCCTTCATTTCCGCCGCCGCCATTGATATGGTCGGGTCGCCCCGCCTTGTCCCGGTTGCGGATC
>VFKA01000010.1 GCA_009885795.1 Rhodospirillales bacterium
ACCGGCCGGACCAAAAACCATGCACTACGGTCTCACACAGTTCGATTCTATAAAACACGGCTGGAGCCTGGCTCAAAATGTGTGACTCCCGTAGCGCAAGGCGGGAGAGGGTGCCGAGGGCCAAGCCCGAGGCGGGTGAGGGGCTAGCAGAAAGTCCTCGCCGATGACCGCTGGCTTCGACCGCAGGTCCCGGCCATTGCGCCTCTCTTGGCGCGACGAGCGCACCCGCGCTCTTATCATCCAGCTGGCGGTTGTCGCGGCGGTCATCGTCGCGATCGCCAGTATCATCCACAACACGGCCGAGAACCTGGCGAACCGCGGCATCGCCTCGGGCTTCGGTTTCCTGGACGACATCGCCGGGTTCGATATCGGCATCACCATCGTGCCGTACACGGCGACGTCGTCCTATGGAAGGGCGTTCCTGGTGGGGCTCGTCAACACGCTGACGGTCTCCGCCGTCGGAGTCATCCTGGCGACGGTGCTGGGGTTCGTGTTGGGTGTTCTTCGGCTGTCGCGCAACTGGCTGGTCTCGCGGCTGGTCGGCGCCTACATCGAGATGACCCGGAACGTGCCGTTGCTGCTGCAGATCGTGTTCTGGTATTTCGGCGTCATCTCGAGCCTGCCGGCCGTTCGCGCCAGCCTCGCCATCGGCGAGACGATCTTTCTCAATCAGCGCGGCGTCTATGCCCCGGCGCCGATAACCGAACCCGGATTCTGGACCATTCCGGCGGCGTTCCTGGTGGCCGCGGTGGCGGCCATCGTCATCGCGCGCTGGGCTCGACGGCGCCAGGAGGCGACCGGCCGGCAGTTTCCGGCGCTCCGCGCCGGCGCGGTTCTCATCGTCGGATTGCCGGCGCTCGCGGCCCTCGCGACGGGGATGCCATGGACCTGGAGCTACCCCGTGCTCAAGGGGTTCAATTTCGAGGGTGGCATGGTGGTGCTGCCGGAGTTCCTGGCGCTGCTGCTGGCCTTGACGCTCTACACCGCTTCCTTCATCGCCGAGATCGTGCGCGCCGGCATTCAGTCGGTGAACCACGGCCAGACCGAGGCCGCTCATGCGCTCGGCCTGAAGCCCGGCATCACGCTGCGCAAGATCATCATCCCGCAGGCGCTTCGCGTCATCATACCGCCGCTGACCAGCCAGTACCTCAATCTCACCAAGAATTCCTCGCTCGCCGTTTCCATCGGCTATCCCGATTTGGTCAGCGTGTTCGCCGGCACGGTGCTGAACCAGACCGGCCAGGCGGTCGAGGTCATCGCCATCACCATGGCGGTCTATGGCATCATCAGCCTGATCATCTCGATCTTCATGAACTGGTACAACCGGCGCATGGCGCTGGTGGAGCGCTAGCGGATGAGTGTCGCGACCGCCAGCGAACGATCGGGTGCGGGCCGGTCCCCGGACCTGCCGCCGCCGGCCACCACCACCGGCGCGATCGGCTGGCTTCGCGAAAATCTCTTTTCATCGCCCTTGAACACGGCCCTGACCCTGGCGGCGCTCTATCTCATCTATCTCGTGGTTCCGCCGGTCGTCGACTGGGCGTTGCTATCCGCCAATTTCCAGAGCGGGACGTCCAACAAAGACTGCGTCGGCGACGGCGCGTGCTGGACCATGATCCGCGCGCGTTTCGGCCAGTTCATCTATTTCCGCTATCCGGTCGAGGAGCGTTGGCGTGTCGATGCGACGTTCCTGCTGCTGTTCGGCGCGATCGTCTGGCTGCTGATCGAGCGCACGCCCGGCAAGCTCCATATGGCGCTGTTCCTGTTCGTGGTTTTCCCTCCGCTTGCGGTCTGGCTGCTGTTCGGCGGGCTCGGTCTGGCGACCGTGGAAACGGCGCTGTGGGGCGGGCTGATGCTGACGCTGGTTCTCGGCACGGTCGGCATCGTCTTCTCGCTGCCGATCGGGATCGTGCTGGCGCTCGGGCGGCGATCGGACATGCCGGCGGTGCGGCTGCTCTCGATGGTCTTCATCGAATTCGTGCGCGCGGTGCCGCTCATCACCGTGCTGTTCATGGCCTCGGTCATGCTGCCGCTGTTCCTGCCCGAGGGCATGAGCTTCGACAAGCTGCTGCGGGCCATGATCGGAATCGCGTTCTTCGGCGCCGCCTATATGGCCGAGGTCGTGCGCGGCGGCTTGCAGGCCATGGGGCGGGGCCAGTACGAGGCGGCCATGGCGCTCGGGCTCAACTATTGGAAGATGACGGCGCTCGTCATCCTGCCCCAAGCCCTGCGCATCGTCATTCCCGGCATCGTCAATACCTTCATCGGGTTGTTCAAGGACACGTCGCTGGTCCTCATCATCGGTCTCTTCGATCTGCTGAACGTGTCGCTGCTGGCGACGCGCGACGCCGATTGGGCCGGGCTCGGCAGCGAGGCCTACGCGTTCGTGGCGCTCGTCTTTTTCGCTTTCTGTTTCAGCATGTCGCGCTACAGTCTCTATCTGGAGCGCAAGCTGCCGTCGGGCCGGCGGAAATAGGAGGATCGAATGGTAAACCAAACCGCCCCCGCCGCCGGCGCCGCGGATGAGGTCATCATCCGCATGGAAGGCGTCCACAAATGGTACGGCCAATTCCATGTGCTGAAGGACATCAACCTGACGGTGCGCAAGGGCGAGCGGATCGTCGTCTGTGGTCCGTCGGGGTCGGGGAAATCCACCCTCATCCGTTGCATCAACCGGCTGGAGGAGCATCAGCGCGGGCGCATCTTCGTCCACGAAGTCGAGCTGACCTCCGACTTGAAGCACATCGAGCATATCCGCAGCGAAGTCGGCATGGTGTTCCAGCAGTTCAACCTGTTCCCGCATTTGACGGTGCTGGAGAATCTGACCCTGGCGCCGATCTGGGTGCGCAAGATGCCGCGCGCCGAGGCCGAGAAGCTGGCGCGGCAGTATCTGGAGCGCGTGCGCATCCCCGAGCAGGCCGACAAGTACCCGGGCCAATTGTCCGGCGGCCAGCAGCAGCGCGTCGCCATCGCCCGCAGCTTGTGCATGAACCCGATGGCGATGCTGTTCGACGAACCGACCTCCGCGCTCGATCCCGAGATGATCAAGGAGGTGCTGGACGTGATGATCGAGCTGGCGCGGAGCGGCATGACCATGCTGGTTGTGACGCACGAGATGGGCTTTGCCCGGACCGTGGCCAACCGCGTCATTTTCATGGATCAGGGCGAGATCATCGAGGAGGCCGAACCCGAAACCTTCTTCAACAACCCGAAGTCGGATCGGACTAAGCTGTTCCTGTCGCAGATACTTCATCATTGACCCTGGCGAGGCCAAGCAAGAAGATAGGGTCGATCATCCAAATTTGGGTCGGGGTATCCCTACCGGAACCCCCCGCGTCACGGCAGGCGGGGTTGGCGTCCCGCGGCGATGAGGCCGGCCCAGCGCGGATCGTCGATGGTCTTGGTGACCTGGCGCACCGGCACGAAGCCGGCGCGCTGGTAGAGCGCCAGCGCCTTGGGGTGATCGAAGGTACAGGTGTCCACGGTCAGGCGCTCCGGGCGGTACTGCCAGGCGGTATCCACGCTCCAACCCAGTAAATAGGGACCGAGGCCGCGCCCGATAAACGGCTGCGTGAGGCCGATATAGGCGATCGCGATGTCCGGCGCCGGCCGGCGGTCGAGCTCGACGTAGCCCGCCGGAACGCCGCCGACATAGAGGACGTAAATCTCGACCTTGGGATTGGAGATGATGCCGGCCAGTACCGCGTCGTCGAGGCGGCTGCGCTCGTACCAAAACCACGGTTCCCCGACGGCGGTGTAGAGATAGCGGTAGAATTCGACCGGCGGGTTCTCGGCCCGCAGCATCGCCAGCCGGCCGGCGGCGGTGGGCGCGGGAATGGCCGGTCGCGTCGGGGCATGGGTCATCTCGAGATAGGTCACGACCACCGGCAAACGGCCGGCATCGGGCACGTCCTGTCCGCCGATCGCCCGGTCCATGATCTGGCCCGGCTGGACCGCGTAGCCGGCATGAACCAGGAAATCGCGGCCCTCGGCGCTGCCCTTTGGCACCAGGGCACGCGCGGAGCGGACGTTGTTGGCGATGAGCCACCCTTCCGCATGGCGAAGCAGCGCGATGCCATGGGCGGATCGCCGCGCTTCCGGCGCGACGACGAAACGGTCGATCCAACCGAACGCCGCCGTATGCGCGGCGCGGATAGTGCCGACCGCCTTGCCGTCGGCCATGCCGACGAAAAGCGCCATGTTCGGCTGCTTGCCAATGAGCGCCAGTTCCGGGCCTGCGTCGAAATCCGGCGCGACGATGCCGGTGCCGGTCCACAGCATCTTCACCACCGGCGCATCGGCCGCGCGGTAGGCGCGAATTCTCATGACGGCGCTCATGACTCCACGCCCAACTCCACCGGCAAATCGCCCGGCCGGCCCCACTCGGCCCACGATCCGTCATAGACCGCCACGTCCCTCGCCCCCAATAGATGAAGCGACAAGGCCAGCACGGCGGCGGTGATCCCCGAGCCGCAGGTGGTTACGACCGGGCGCGACGGATCGACGCCGGCGGCGCGAAAGCGCCGGGCCAGCGCATCCGCCGGCAGCAATGTCCTGGTCGCCGGATCGACGAGGTCGGTATAGGGAACATTGCGGCCGCCGGGAATGTGGCCGGGCCGCAGTCCCGTTCGCGGTTCGGGTTCGGCGCCCAGGAAGCGGCCGGCGCTACGCGCATCGGCGACCTGCTCGCGCCGGCTGGCGAAATTGGCCAGCACCTGTCCCTTGTCGCGGACGAGCGCGTGATTGAAGCGCGCGGTGAAGTGGCGCTCGCGCGGGCTAGGCGGGGTGTCCTCGACCGGTCGGCCCTCGGCCAGCCACTTCGGCAGACCGCCATCCAGCACGGCGACGTCGTCATGCCCGAACACGCGGAACATCCACCAGACCCGCGGCGCCGACATGATCCCGTGCCGGTCGTAGACGACGATGCGGTTGCCATCGCCGAGGCCAAGACGCCGGACGCGGGCCGCGAACTTCTCCGGGCTCGGCAGCATGTGCGGCAGATCGGTCGCGGTATCGGCGATCTCGTCGATGTCGAAGAAGACGGCGCCGGGAATATGGCCGGCGTCGAACTCGGCCCGCGCGTCGCGGTTCTGGCTCGGCAGGAACCAGGTCGCGTCGACCACGCGGATGTCGGGCGCGTCGAGCCGTTCGGCCAGCCACTCGGTGCCGACCAGACTGTCAGCCACGGAAGGCAACGTTGACACGGCGATTCTGCCGGCCCTTGCTTTCGATCTTGGCGACCTCGACGGCGCCGATCTCGGCCGTGCGCGCGACATGCGTGCCGCCGCAGGGTTGGAGATCGACACCCTCGATGTCGAGGAGGCGCACGCGGCCCTGGCCGACCGGCGGCTTCACCGACATGGTGCGCACGAGTTCGGGCCGCGCCGCCAGCTCCTCGTCGGTGATCCAGCGCGGCCGGACCGGATGGTCCTCGGCGACGAGGCGGTTGAGCTCGGCGGTGATATGCGCCTTGTCGAGCTGGGTGTCCGGCAGGTTGAAATCGAGCCGGCCCTTGCCGTCGCTTACCTGCCCGCCGGTCACCTCGCCGGTGACGATCGCGCTCAGGAGGTGAAGGCAGGTGTGCATGCGCATGAGGCGGTGGCGACGCTCCCAATCGAGCTCGGCCGTCACCTCGGCGCCGGCGGCGGGCAGGCCCACGCCGGGCGCCGGCACATGCCAGATCTCGTCGGGCCCGTCGCCCTTGCGGGTGTTGACGATGGCGATGGTGGAACCGTCGGCGAGACGCAAAGTGCCGGTGTCGCCGGGCTGGCCGCCGCTCTCGGCGTAGAAGACCGTGCGGTCGAGGCGGATGCCTCGCTCGCCCACGGCCTCGATACGCGCGGCGCAGGATCTCGCGTACGGGTCGTCGCGGAACAGTAACAGGGTCATGCCAGCCACTCGGGGTAGGGAAGGTTCTTCGACTTCAAGAATGCCGGATTGAACAGCCGGCTCAGATAGCGCGTGCCGTAATCGGCGAGGATGGTGACGATGGTGTGGCCCGGCCCCATGTCGCGGGCAAGCCGCACGGCGCCGGCGACGTTGACGCCGCTCGACCCGCCGAGACAGAGACCCTCATGCTTCAGCAGGTCGAAGATGCAAGTCACCGATTCCGCGTCCGGGATCAGGTAAGCGTCGTCGATCTTGGCGCCTTCGAGGTTCTTGGTGATGCGCCCCTGGCCGATGCCTTCGGTGATCGAGCTGCCCTCGGACTTCAATTCGCCGTGCTTGTAGTAGTTGTAGAGCGCGGCGCCCGGCGGGTCGGCGAGGCCGACGCGGATCGCCGGATTGCGTTCCTTCAGGTACTTGCCGATTCCGGCCAGCGTCCCGCCGGTCCCGACCGAGCAGATGAATCCGTCGACCTTGCCGCCGGTCTGGCGCCAGATCTCGGGGCCCGTGCCGTTGTAGTGGCCGTCGCGGTTGGCGACGTTGTCGAACTGGTTGGCCCAGATCGCCCCGTTGGGTTCGCTTCCGGCAAGCTCCGCGGCGAGGCGCCCGGAGACATGAACATAATTGTTCGGGTCCTTGTACGGCACCGCCGGAACCTCGCGCAGGTCGGCGCCGCACAGGCGCAGCATGTCCTTCTTTTCTTGCGACTGCGTCTCCGGGATGACGATCACGGTGCGGTAGCCGCGCGCGTTGGCGACCAGCGCGAGGCCGATGCCGGTGTTGCCGGCGGTGCCCTCGACGATGACGCCGCCGGGCCTGAGCTCGCCCTTGGCCTCGGCGTCGAGGACGATGTAGAGCGCGGCGCGGTCCTTCACCGAGCTGCCGGGGTTCAGGAACTCGGCCTTGCCCAGGATGGTGCACCCCGTCGCCGCCGACGCGCGCTGCAACTTGATCAGCGGGGTGTCGCCGATCGTACCGAGAAATCCGTCGCGAATGTCCATGGCCGATTTCTAGCCGGCTTTGGCCCCTTCGTTCAACGTTCGTAATGCGCCGGCACGTGGCGATAGGGATAGAGCGTCAGATCGGGGGAGGCGGGGCCGGGGGCGTCCACCTCGACGATGGCGGCCAGAATGGGCTGGAAGGCGGCGCGGAAGTGGTTCTTGGCCTTGGCGCAAAGCAGCCGCGTGGCGCCGAGATCGATGCCGTGCAGCGCGAAATAGGCGGGATCGTTGGGCGACTGGCAGCTTTCGGTCACGATCGCCTTGAGCGGGCCGGCGGTCAGCACGGCGGTGCGGCCGAGATCGACGGGAAGATGCGTCTCCATCGGCCCGACATTGCGGAAGCGCCCGCCGGTCAGGCGCTCGACGGTCCCGGCGAAGGGCACCGGCGGGCCGAATTGGCCGGTGAGCCGGCCGCCAAGCGGCCGGTCGATGGCGCCGCCGATCCCGGCACGATGAGCCGCGGCGACGGCCTCCGGGTCGCAAAAGAACGCGAAGACCGCCGGCACCGTAGGCCGTAGGTCCATGAGCGCTCGAAAAAGGCCCGGCGTATCGCCGATCCCGCCCGAGAGCGGGTTGTCGGCGGGATCGAGGACCGCGACCGCGCCGGGCGTCGCCAGCGCCTGGGCTATTCCCGAAGCAGGGTCCGGCAGCGACACGCGGAACCGGCCGCGCCGCGCCGCCAGGGCGGCGATCAACTCGCCGGCGGCAGCTTCCGCCAACGGGCGGTCGCCGTCGGCGTAGACGAGCGCGCTCGGGCCCGCGTGCGGTGAGTCGCCATAGGCGAAGCCGCCGAAGACGGTCGCCTCCAAGATTCCAGGCTTGCGCCGCCATTCGCGGGCCAGCGCCATCACCTCCGCCATCGGCCCGTCGGTCGTGCGCATGTTGAAGCTGCCGAGGATGGCCGGGAGCTTCGCCAGGGCGCCCGCCGGCCTGACGCGGCCCTCCGCCGTCAGAGCCAGAAGCCGCAGCGCCTCCGCCCCGGCCTCGAACATGTCGGTGTGCGGATAGGTCTTGTAGCCGACGGCGATATCGACCAGGTCGAGCAGCGGCGGCCCCAAATTCGCATGGAGGTCGAAGCTGGCGCCGATCGTGGCCTTACCGCACGCGCGCCGCGCCGCATCCAGAAGATAGAGGTCGGCGGCGGGCCGGGCGGGCGTCACCAGGGCGCCGTGCAGCGACAGATAGACCGCGTCCCAGGGTTGTGTTGCAAGGCCGCCGACGATTTCCTCGACGATCGTGTCGAAATCCTCGTCCGGGACCGGACCGCCCGGCGGAGCGGCGGCGCAGCGCAGGAACGTCACGTCCCAATCGGCCCGCCGGCGCGCGAATTCGACCGCGGCGCCAAGCTCGGTGTTGGCGCCGTCGTAAAACGCCCACGCCGCGTCGCCGCGGACCCACTCCCGGCGGTGGAAGTCGGCAAGGCGCGTCGGCACCGGCGAGAACGAGTTGCCCTCATGCCAAAGACGGGCGATGGCGAGGTGTTTCATGTGGGACCGATGATGCCGCCGTAAGGTAGTTTCACTCGTACCCTGGTATAGCGACTTTGTCATCGCCGGGCGAAGACCCGGCGATCCACGGCGCCATGGCGAGACGGATGCCCGGCTCGGAGGCCGGGCAAGACAATATGGACGGAGCCATATGTCGGAATTGGTACACGATTGTCACAATGAAAGGCGACGCCATGGAGACGAGATTCGAGAAGCTGACGTTCCCGGGCTCGATGGGTACGGCGCTGGCGGCGCGGCTCGAGCTTCCGGCGGCTAAGCCCACGGCCTTTGCCCTCTTCGCGCATTGCTTCACCTGCACCAAGGATATTTTCGCCGCCGGGCGCATCGCCGGCGCGCTGGCCGAGAAGGGCATCGCGGTCTTGCGCTTCGATTTCACCGGGCTCGGCGCCAGCGAAGGCGACTTCGCCAACACCAATTTCAGCTCCAACGTCGCCGACCTGGTGAAGGCGGCCGACTTCCTGCGCGAGCGGTACCGGGCGCCAAGCCTGCTCATCGGGCACAGCCTGGGCGGCGCCGCGGTTCTGGCGGCGGCGGGCGAAATACCGGAGGCGCTCGCGGTCGCTACCATCGGCGCGCCGGCCGACCCGGCTCATGTCGCGAAACACTTCACCGACGCGATCCCGGACATCGAGAAATCCGGCGAGGCCGAGGTGCTGCTGGCCGGGCGCCCATTCCGTGTCAAGAAGCAGTTCCTCGACGACATCGCCGGCCAGCGGCTGAAGGAGCGCATCGCGCGTTTGGGCAAGGCGCTGCTCATCTTCCATTCGCCGACCGATACGATCGTCGGCATCGACAACGCGCGCGCGATCTACGAGGCGGCGCGGCACCCGAAGAGCTTCATATCACTCGACGACGCCGACCACCTCTTGAGCCGGCGCGCGGACGCCGTCTATGTCGCCGAGGTGCTGGCGGCATGGGCGGGCCGCTACATCGCCGAAGCCGGCGCGGCGGCGTCCGAGGCCGAGAGGCCGGAACCTGGCACGGTCTTGGTCGAGGAGGCGGGGACGGCCATCGGAAGGCTGGCCCAGACGATCCGGGCCGGGCGCCATCGGCTTGCCGCCGACGAGCCCACGGAGTCAGGCGGCGCCGACACCGGCCCCAACCCCTATGAGTATCTCCTTGCCGGCCTCGGCGCCTGCACCTCCATGACGCTCCGGCTCTATGCCGACCACAAGAAATGGCCGCTGGAGCGGGTCCGGGTGCGCCTCGCCCACGCCAAGATTCACGCCCAGGACTGCGCCGATTGCGAGACCAAAGACGGCAAGATCGACCGCATCGAGCGGCGGATCGAGCTCGCCGGACCCCTCGACGAAGGCCAGCGCCAGCGGCTTCTCGAGATCGCCAACAAATGTCCGGTCCACCGCACGCTGGAATCCGAGATCGGGATCGTGACCGCCCTGGCCGGCTGACGGCCAAAGGATTTACTTGATCCAACGGGCGGTCCCTTGCATGCTACCTCCATTCCGGCCTGGGCTTACGCCATGGGCGGGTCTGCCGGTACTGAGATTCGTGGATACGGCGACAAAACCCCGAGGGAGGAATCACTAAATGAGCGAAGACCTTAAGAAAACACACTCGTATTTGCCGAAGCTCGTGGGCGAGCTCGGTTCGGGCAAGTTGGATCGGCGCGAGTTCCTGCGCATCTCGACGCTGCTCGGCATGTCGGCCGGCGCGGCCTATGCGCTGGTGGGCATGCAGGATCCGTTCGGCAAGCCGGCAAAGGCGGCCATGGGCGGCACGGTTCGGATATCGATGCGCGTGCAGCCGATCGATAGCCCTCACACCTATTCGTGGATCCAGGATTCGATGATGTCGCGCAACGTCATCGAGTACCTGACGCTGACCGGCTCGGACAATGTCACCCGTCCGTGGCTGTGCGAGAGTTGGGAAGCGAGCGACGATCTCAAGACCTGGACGCTCAAGCTGCGCCAGGACGTGAAGTGGTCGAATGGCGATCCCTTCGTCGCCGACCACGTGATCTGGAACATCAAGCGCTGCCTCGATCCGGCCACCGGTTCGTCGGTGCTCGGTCTCATGAAAGGCTACATGCTCAAGGACGTCGATACCGGCACGAAAGACGCCGAGGGCAATGCCGTCATGACAACCGAACTCTGGGACGCCAATGCCATCGAGAAGGTGGACGACCATACCGTCAGGCTGAATGCACAGGCGGCGCAGTTGGCCGTGCCGGAACACTTCTTCCACTATCCGTTCCCGATGATGCACCCGAGCTCGGAAGGCAAGTTCACGGGCGTGGGCTCGATCGGCACCGGCTGGGCCGAGATGGTCGAGTTCGAGCTCGGCAAGAAATGCGTGGTGAAGAAGCGGCCGGGCTACTGGCACGGCGACGGCGCGCTCGACTCGGTCGAATACATCGACCATGGCGACGACCCGGCGGCGTCGCTGGCGGCGGTGGCTTCCGGCCAGGCGGACGGCATTTGGGAGGTGCAGACCTCGCAGATCGCCGCGCTGAAGAAAATGGAGAACATCACGCTCTATGAGTCCGTGACCGCGCAGACCGCGGTGGCCCGCATGCAGCCGATCCACGATACCTGGAAGGATCCTCGGATCCGCAAGGCGATGCGGCTCTGTATCGACGGGGAGAAGGTCTTGCAGGTGGCGTATCTCGGCCTCGGCGTTCCGGCGGAGCATCACCACGTCGCGCCGGTTCATCCGGAGTACGCCAAGCTGCCGTTCATGAAACAGGACATCGAGGGCGCCAAGAAGCTGCTGGCGGAGGCCGGCAAGCCGGACGGCTTCGAGTCGGAGCTGAACTGCAAGAAGGATCCGGACTGGGAATCGCGCGCCTGCAACGCCATGGCGGAAATGTGGAAGCAGGCCGGGATCAACATCAAGGTCAATGTCCTGCCGTCCGACCAGTTTTGGAATATCTGGAACGCGGACACGAACCCGTTCGGCTTCACGACCTGGACGCACCGGCCGCTGGGCGTCATGGTGCTGGGGCTTGCCTATCGTACGGGCGTGCCGTGGAACGAGTCCTTTTGGTCGAACGCAACGTTCGACGAGCTCCTGTCCAAGGCCGAAGGCACCCTCGACGTCGACGCGCGTCGTGCCATTGTGCAGGAGATCGAGACCCTCATGCAGGAAGAAGGTCCGATCGTCCAGCCGTTGTGGCGCTCGGTGTTCAACTGCATGGACAAGAAGGTGAAGGGTTTCGCCGGCCATCCCACGGGATACGTCTTCCCCTGGGATTGGTCGCTCGAAGGCTAAGCGGAGGGGAAATGGGGCGGGTATCCGAAGGGATGCCCGCCCCTGGGGTCCCGCGTCGCGGCCGATCCGACAGCCGGGAGGGGGCATGACGGCATTCTTCGCCAAGCGAATCGGCATGCTTTTCTTCATCATGCTCGTGGTGTCGTTTCTTGTATTCCTGACATTCGAGTTTTCGCCCATCGACCTGGCACGCAGCGTGCTGGGCCAGTTCGCGACCGAGGCACAGCTTGCGGTGTATCGTGCCGAGCACTGCCTCGAATGGCCGTTCCTGGAGCGGTATCTGGCTTGGCTCGGCGTCGTGCCCGACTGCAAGGGCGAGATCAATGGAATCCTCCAAGGCTATTTCGGCTATTCGTACCAGTTCAGGGCCGACGTCGACGTTTTCGTCTGGGACCGCCTCGGCAACTCGGCGATTCTGGCGCTGACGGCCTTTGCCATCATCGCCCCACTCTCGATCGTACTCGGCGTGCTTGCCGGCATGCGCGAAGGGTCGTGGTTCGACCGTGCCATCTCGCTGTTCAGCACCATCACCACCTCGGTACCGGAGTTCGGCACCGGCGCCATCCTGCTGACGATATTCGTGGTGTGGCTGAACGTGCTGCCCGGCACGACGCCGCTCGAGGAGAGCGGCGGCTGGTCCATCGCCTCGCAACTCGTGCTGCCGGTGACGACGCTGACGGCCTATTATCTGGGCTATCTGGTGCGCATGGTCCGTGCCTCGATGGTCGAGGTGATGGCGCGCCCTTATGTCCGAACCGCCATCCTCAAGGGGCTGTCGTTTCGCGAGGTGGTCGTGAAGCACGCGATGCGGAACGCGTTGATAACGCCGTTCACGGCGATCCTGCTGCAACTCAACTTCCTCTTCACCAGCGTGGTCGTGGTCGAGGCCGTGTTCGGCTTTCCGGGCTTCGGGCGGATGCTGGTCGAGGCGGCGCTCAGGAGCGACGTGTCGACAGTGGAGGCGGCGTCGCTCTTTGCCGTGCTCGTCGTGGTGACGTCGCAGATCGCCGGCGATTTCGCCTACATGATTCTCAACCCCCGCATCCGTTTCAGTTGAGTAGGGAAATGAGCGCGAACGCGATTCCTCGACAAACAGCACGCCGCGCCGTCTGGCCCGGATGGTTGGCCGGCGTGCAACGTCTGGGCGAGTCTCCGGTCGGCATGGTGGGGGCCGGCCTCGTGCTGTTCTGGTGCCTGGCGGCGATTTTCGCGCCGTGGCTCGCGCCCTATGACCCCAATGCCAACCACTTCGACGTGGGTCCGGTGGCGCCGCCCTCGGCGGCCTATTGGCTGGGAACCGACGATCAGGGGCGCGATATCCTGTCGCGCATCATCTTCGGTTCGCGCATCGTGCTGACGATAGCGCCGCTCGCGACGCTCTGCGCCTATGTCGTGGGCTGTGTCATCGGGCTGCTCGCCGGCTACTACCGTGGCTGGGTCGACACGGTGCTGATGCAGGTCTGCAATATCATCCTGTCGTTTCCGGTCCTGATCCTCTACGTCATCATCATGGTGAAGTTCGGGCCCTCGGCCATCAACATCATCGCGGCGGTGACGTTCGTCGCCTCGCCGCAGGTGGCGCGCCTGGTGCGCAGCCAGACGCTGGAGC
The DNA here is from genome assembly GCA_009885795.1 of Rhodospirillales bacterium. Taxonomy (GTDB): domain Bacteria; phylum Pseudomonadota; class Alphaproteobacteria; order Dongiales; family Dongiaceae; genus VFKA01. The sequence goes on from VFKA01000010.1 coordinate 13,236, forward strand.
TGCGCGAGCGCGAGTATGTCGCCGCCGCCAAGATGCGGGGCGAATCCGCCTGGTACATCATGCTGATCGAGATACTGCCCAACGCGCGGGGGCCGCTCATCGTCGATGCCTGCCTGCGCACCGGTTACACCGCCATCACCATCGGCACCCTCGGGTTCCTGGGCGTGGGCCTGCGTCCGCCCGATCCGGACTGGGGCGGCATGATCCGGGACACCTACGGCTTCCTTTTGGGCGGCGACGTTCACATGGCCTTGGCGCCGGCCTTCGCGCTTTCCTCGCTGGTCGTCGGGTTCAGCCTGCTGGCCGACGGCCTGCGCGAAGTCAGCATGCGGGATTAGAGGATATGACCGAACCCGCCGCGACCGCGACCGGCCCGGTCCTCGAACTCGACAACGCGCGCATTTCCTATTTCACGCGCGCCGGCGAAATCAACGTCATTCCGGGCATCAGTTTCAAGCTCGGCCATGGCGAATCGCTGGGCCTCGTCGGCGAATCCGGCTGCGGCAAATCGACCGTCGCGTTTTCGATCGTGAACTATCTGGGAGGCGCGGGGCGGCTGACCGGGGGGCGCATCCTGTTCGAGGGCCGCGACACGGCCCGCATGCCGGCCGAGGAGCTTCGCTCCATCCGCGGCGGCAAGCTCGCCATGGTTTACCAGGACCCGATGTCGAGCCTGAACCCGGTCATTCCGGTCGGCCGGCAGCTCATGGAAGTTCCGATCATTCACTTAGGCGCGAGCGAGGAAGAGGCGCGCGAGCGCGCCGTGCGGATGCTGCGCGAGGTCAATTTGCCCGACCCGGAATCGCTGTTCGGGCGCTATCCGCATCAATTGTCCGGCGGCCAGCAGCAGCGCGTGGTCATCGCCATGGCGCTGATGGCGGAGCCGTCGTTGCTGGTGATGGACGAGCCCACCACCGGTCTCGACGTGACGGTGGAGGCAGCCGTACTCGATCTCGTGCGCGAGCTGCGCCGGCGGCACAATACGGCGATCGTCTTCATCAGCCACAACCTCGGCACCGTGGTGCGGGTCTGCGACCGGATCGGCGTCATGTATGCCGGCGAGCTGGTCGAGGAAGGGCCGATCGGCGAGGTGTTCCGCGACCCGCGCCATCCCTATACGCGCGGGCTGCTGGAATGCATTCCGTTGTTGGGCACGGACAAGCACTCGACCGCCCTGGTGCCGATCCCCGGCCAGGTGCCGCCGGCGCTCTACCGGCCGAAGGGCTGCGTGTTCGCGCCGCGTTGCGGCTTCGTGGACCAGGCACGATGCACGACCGAGCGCATCGCCACGACCTACGTCGCCGGTTCGCAAGGCCACCGCGCGCAGTGCGTGCGTAGCGCCGAGATACCGAAATGGCGGCGCCCGGCGGCGGCGGCGGGCGCGGCGGTGGGCAAGCGCGACAAGTCGGACGTACTCACCATCGACCGTCTGCGCAAGACCTACCGCCAGTCGGCCAGCATCTTCGCCGGCGGGGGCGGTTACGACGTGAATGCGGTCAACGACATCTCCATGACGGCGGGGCGCGGCATGACGCTGGCGATCGTCGGCGAATCGGGTTGCGGCAAGTCGACCTTCGCCAAGGTGCTGACGGGCCTCGAGCCCGCTACCGCGGGGAAAGTCTATCTCGAAGGGGTCGATATCGGCGGGGTGCCGGTGGAGCGGCGCGACAAGCGCATGAAGCGCATGCTGCAGATGGTGTTCCAGAACCCCGATAGCACGCTCAACCCCAGCCATTCGGTCGGCTTCGCCATCGGGCGCTCGCTGCGGCGCTTGAAGGACATGGGGCGGCGCGAGGCGCGGGGCAGGTCGCGCGAGCTCATGGAGACGGTGAAGCTGCCGGCCGATTTCGTCGACCGCAAGCCGCGCCAGCTATCGGGCGGCCAGAAGCAGCGCGTGGCGATCGCCCGGGCGCTGGCAGGCGACCCCGATCTCGTCATCGCCGACGAGCCGGTCTCGGCGCTCGACGTGTCGGTGCAGGCGGCGATCATCAATCTCCTGATCGAGCTTCAGGCTTCGCGCCAGACCACCATGGTGTTCATCTCGCACGATCTGTCGGTGGTCCGCTATCTCGCGGACTTCGTGGCGGTCATGTATCTGGGCAAGATCGTCGAATACGGATCGGCCGACGACGTGTTCGCGCCGCCCTACCACCCCTATACCGAGGCGCTGCTTTCGGCGGCGCCGATCCCGGACCCCGACATGCAGCAGAAGCGGATCGTGCTCGAAGGCGCGGTGCCGAGCGTCACCAACGTTCCGGCCGGCTGTCCGTTCTCCACCCGCTGTCCGCGTAAAGTGGGGACGATCTGCGAAACCACCCCGCCGCCCGAGCAGCTGACCGACACCGGCCACCGCATCGCCTGTCACATTCCCTTGGCCGAGCTGCGCGCGGTCGAGCCGGTCATCACCACGGCGGCGGAGTAGGCTTGTTCCCAGCCGCCATGCTTCGAGACGCCGCTTCGCGGCTCCTCAGCATGAGGTGATATTCCTCATCCTGAGGAGCGTTCGAAGAACGCGTCTCGAAGGATGGGCCATAGGTCTCGGGCACCCAAGATTCGACCCTAATTCCCCGCCGTTACGCCCATCGCCGCGGCCACCAGCGTGTGGAAATGGTGCACCGCGTGCTCGCTCATCTGGGTGCGCTCGCGGTCTACGATGAAGCGCCCTTGCGTGTAGCCGCGCGAGCGCAGGCCCCGCTGCACCGCCTCGCACAAATTGTTGTCCTCGACCTGGAGCGTGTTGTTGGCGTAGGCGATGCGCTCCTTGCGCTGCCCGTCCAACTTGCCGTCGAGATAATAATAATCCGCCACTTCGAGCGTGCGTTCGGGGCCGAGCGGCCGGATGTAGAACATCGCCATGTTGGGCTCGCCCGGCCCCACGTTCATCGTCGTGGTCGGCCACAGCCACCAGAACGCCGCCACCTGCGACCCGTCCTTGGGATCGAATTTATAGGCCTTGTTGTCGGGCCGGCCGCTGCGGCTGACATGGGTCGAATGGTTGGCGTGGGTGGTCGAGCGGTAGCTGTCCATGTCCACGAGCTGGGCGAAGGCCGGGTGCGCCGGCTCGCAGTGGTAGCATTCGAGGAAGTTGTCGATGACCACCTTCCAGTTGGCCTCGATCTCCCAGCTTTGCGAAGCCACCTTGGTGAGCCGGTCGAACTCGGGCGCAAACTTGCGGATTTCGTCCATGAGCCCGCCCGACTGGCTCGCGAGCGGCTCGGCGTTCCCGTCGAGATTGACGAAGACCATCGGCCCCATGGTTTCGACCCGGACCGGCTTCAGGCAGAATTCCTTGCCGTCGAAGCCGGCGACCTTTTCGCTGCCGCGCGCGGTCCGAAGCTCGCCGGTCAGGTGATAGGACCAGGCGTGATAGGGGCAGGTGATGACCCGCGCCTTGCCGGCGCCGCGCAACAGCTCGTGCGCGCGGTGCGAGCAGACGTTGTAGAAGCCGCGCAAAATCCCGTCCTTGCCCCGCGCGATGAAGATGTTCTGGTCGAGGATCATGGCGGTGATGTAGGCGCCGGGTTCCGCCAAATCCTCGACGTGGCCGACATATTGCCAGCTACGGAAGAAAATGGCTTCCGCCTCCTGCCGAAAGATGTCCGGCGAGGTGTAGTGGCGCGCCGGGAGCGTATAGGACTTGCCCGGATCGGCGTCGAGCCGGCGCTCGAAGGCGGGGCGGATGATCTTGGCCATGGGAGATGTCTAGCAAGGGTAGCGCCCGGTTGCTACAGTTTCGACGGAGCAATTCAGGGGGCTATCGCATTTGAGCGCTACGGGTTTCCTCTCCCTTCGAGACGCGCCCATTCGGGCGCTCCTCAGGGTGAGGAAACCCCGAAAGTGCCTCATGGTGAGGAGGCCGCGTTAGCGGCCGTCTCGAACCATAAGGCGCCGGCTGTGTCGAATGCGATAGCCCCGCAATTTAGGGGGGCCGCCATGGCGCGCGATCCGCGATACGACGTTCTGTTCGAGCCGGTCAAGATCGGGCCGGTCACCGCCCGGAACCGCTTTTACCAAGTGCCGCATTGCAATGGCATGGGCCACGCGATGCCGCGGTCGCTCGCCGCCATGCGCGGCATGAAGGCCGAGGGCGGCTGGGGCGTGGTCTGCACCGAGGAAGTCGAGATCCACGCCAAATCCGACATCTCGCCCTTTCACGAAGGCCGGTTGTGGGACGATGGCGACATCGGGGGGCTCGCCCTGATGACCGACGCGGTGCACAAGCATGGCTCGCTCGCCGGGATCGAGCTTCAGTTTCACGGTCCTACCTCCGACAATCACTACAGCCGCGAGGTGGCGATGGGGCCGTCCCATTCGGTGGTCAGCAACTATGAACCGGCGCAGGCGCGGGCCATGACCAAGGCCGACATCCGCGACTACCGGGGCTGGCACCGCAAGGCGGCGCTGCGCGCCCGCGAGGCCGGTTTCGACATCGTCTATGTCTATGCCGGGCACGACCTGGCGCTGCCGCATCATTTCCTGCAGAAGCGCCGCAACCACCGGACCGACGAATATGGCGGCAGCCTGGAAAACCGCGCACGCCTCCTGCGCGAGCTCATCGTCGAGACCAAGGAAGCGGTGGGCGACACTTGCGCCGTCGCCGTCCGGTTCGCGGTCGACGAGATGATGGGGCCGGACGGCATGACGGCGGAGGGCGAGGGCCGCGAAGTCATCGAGATGCTGGCCGAGTTGCCGGACCTTTGGGACGTGAACGTCAGCGACTGGCCGAACGATTCGCAGACCTCGCGCTTCTCCGAGGAAGGTTTTCAGGAGCGCTACATTGGGTTCGTCAAGAAGCTCACCACCAAGCCGGTCGTCGTCGTCGGCCGCTACACCTCGCCCGACGCGATGGTGTCGCTGGTGAAGCGCGGCATCGCCGATTTCATCGGTGCGGCGCGGCCCTCGATCGCCGATCCGTTCCTGCCCAAGAAGATCGAGGAAGGCCGCCCCGACGACATCCGCGAATGCATCGGCTGCAACATCTGCGTGTCGGGCGATTACACCATCACGCCGATCCGCTGCACCCAAAACCCGACCATGGGCGAGGAGTGGCGCAAGGGTTGGCATCCGGAGATCATCACCGGCAAGGGCTCCGAGACGAGCGTGCTGGTCGTGGGCGCGGGGCCGGCTGGGCTCGAATGCGCGCGCGCGTTGGGTCAGCGCGGTTATCGCGTCAGCCTGGCCGAAGCGGGCGAGGCGCTGGGCGGGCGCGTCACACTGGAATCGAAGCTGCCGGGCCTCGCCGCTTGGGGCCGCGTGCGGGACTACCGCGACTATCAGATCGGCAAGATGACGAATGTCGAGGTGTTCCGCGCAAGCCGGATGGGCGCCGCCGAGGTGTGCGAGTTCGGTGCGGCCGAGGTCGTCATCGCGACCGGCGCCACATGGCGGCGCGACGGGGTAGGGCGCCAGCACCCCTTTCCGGTGCCGGGCTTCGACAGGCCCAATGTCCTAACCCCCGACGACATCATGGCCGGCCGCCTGCCGCCCTCGCCGGTGGTCGTCTATGACGACGATCACTACTACATGGCCGGCGTGATCGCCGAGAAGCTGCGGGCTGCTGGCATCGCCGTGACGGTGGTGACGCCGGCCTATGGCGTCTCCGTGTGGACCACGAACACGCTCGAATTCAAGGCGATCCAGGGGCGTTTGTTGAAGCTGGGGGTCGAGATCGTGGCCCACCGCGAGATCACCGCCTTCCACGGCGACCGGGTCGAGACGGCTTGCGTTCATTCCGAACGGCCCAGCGACATCGCGTGCGCCGGGCTCGTCACGGTCACATCGCGACTGCCGGAGGATTCGCTCTACCAGGCGCTCGTCGGTGACTCGGCGGCGCTGAAGGCGGCGGGGATCGCCCGCGTCACCGCCATCGGCGACTGCCTGGCGCCCGGTACCATCGCCGCCGCCGTCTATGCCGGCCACCGCTACGCGCGCGAGTTGGACGGCCCCGATCTCGGCGATGTGCCTTTCAAGCGCGAGCGCGTGGCGCTGACGGGTTAGGCGGCGATTGGCGGATCACCGACCGCGTCTTTCGTCTGGACGACGGCAATCCACCAGAACACGAGCCCACCAACGGTGCCGGCACCAAGGGCGGCTGGGGCTCCCAAAGCGTACGCAAAGATGAATCCTAAGACAACCAGATCTTCCGTCATCACCAGCACAAACAGGGCAAGTGCAGACGCGCCGATTACCATGCCGCGCAACATGACGAACCGCTTGGAGAACTTGCGCGGGTCGCGCGGACCGAATAGCAGGAACGCTCCCATGAAAGCGGCCGGAGCGGCGAATGGCAGCGTTACCAGGGCGCCCAATCCAATCAAATGAAAGATTCTTATGTAGGTCCGTAAACCCATGAGATCGCCGCATATTGGCGAGCAGTGGGCCGCGTTCGAGATTGCCTTGAAAACAACGACTCCAGTGATGCCAATCAGCGGTGCCAACAGAACCGCCACCACAACGGCGGCAAGCCATCCAATGATACGACGTCAACGGCTCGGATGAAGGGGTGAATTCATATGCCCCTTCAACCCAAATCCTTGAGCAATTCAGGATGCTTGTCCAGGAGTCGGAAGAGATTGACGACGGCCGGGAGCGGGGCCGCTTCACCGCGTTCGTAGCGCGAGAAGGCGTTGTGGCCGCCGCCGGTCAGGCGCGCGGCGGCAACCTGGCTCAAACCCAGTTTTCGCCGGATGCGGCGGATTTCCTTGCTCAGCCGCTCGCGGTCGCGCAGCACCAACTCGTCGCCCGCCGCCGCGTAGCGCCGCGCGCTGTCGGCGTCGAACTCGACTTCACTGCAGCCCGCGCATCGCCAGCCCGACAGACCGCCAACCTTCGCGGTCATGCCGGCATGTTCAATGGTGAAGGTCTCGCCCTTGAAGCGTGTCATGCCCTCGCGGGCCTCGCAGTTCAGACATTTCCGCGCCATGGTCATTTCTCCTTGAACTGGATCACCGGCGCCGTGTCGCGCACACTTTAAGCATCTCCGCCGTGGTCAAGCCCATCAGCCGGCCGCCATCGAGGGCGGATTTCGTGAAAGCCGCCGCCCCGAGCCGCGCGACATCCGCCTGGATGCGTGCAAGATCGTAATGGGTGTGCGTTTTTCCACGAGTTGGAATTACCCTATAAGGGTATTATACTCAAGTCTGTTGATGGCTTCCGACCGAATGCCTCTCCTCCTCCGCACGCGGGTCGAGCTCGGGCGCGCCATAGGTGCCTTGGCTTAACGGCACGGGCACGAAGTTCTTCTGCTCCTTGGGGCTGAGCGCGCGGCGGATCACCATGCGGATCACGATGACGGCGGCGATCGCAAAGAGCATCGCCGCGACATAGGCGAAGAGTCCCTTCGCTCCCAAGGGCCGCATGACCGCGGCGGCGATGGTGGGGCCGATGCTGGCGCCCAGACCCCAGGCGAAGAGCAGGCCCGCGCTCGCCGCCACGAAGTCCTTTTTCTCGATGTAGTCGCTGGCCTGGCCGACGCCCAGCGCATAGAGCGGCGCCGCCGCGCTGGCGATCGCGCCGATGAGCGCCAGCAAGGCGTAAAAGGAAAGCCCGTCGAACGCCATGATCGCGAGCGCGGCGCCGGCGCCGAGAAGCGCGCAGATCAGCATGAGCGGCCGGCGGCCGAAATGGTCGGCGAGCACGCCGATGGGAAATTGAAACGCGAGCGCGCCGATCGTGCTGAGGCTCAGGAGCAGCGATAGCTTCGCCGCCGAATAGCCGGACGCCTCGGTATAGACCGGAAGCAGCGACCACAACGCCGTATTGACCAGGCCGGACCCGAAGCAGGCAATGACGCCGAGCGGCGAGATGCGATAGAGGCGCCGAATCCCGAAATGCTCGCGGTGGCCGATCTCCGGATTGCCGATCTTGGTGAGCGACATCGGAATGATCGCCGCCGCCAGCATGATGGTGATGAGCGAGAACAGCAGGCTGCCGTCCTTGTCGTTCAAATTGAGGCCGAGCGGCCCGATGCCGCTCGCCGCCCAGGAGATCGTGGTGTAGAGCGCGAAGACGCGGCTGCGCTGGCCGGGCGCCGCCTTGTCGTTGAGCCAGCTTTCGGCGATGACGAAGAGGCCGGCGAGCGCATAGCCGACGGCGGCGCGCAAAGCCAGCCAGACCCAGGGATCGCCGAAGACGGCGTGCAGCAGCGTGCCGATGGCGCCCACCGCCGCGAACACGCTGAAGGCGCGCACATGGCCGACGCGGTCGATAACGTGGTGGCAAGTGACGGTGCCGAACAGGAAACCCGCGAAGTAGGCCGATTGAACGAGTCCGATCACCTCGGTCGCCGTCGCCCGGCGCATGAGTTGCACGCTGACCAGTGGCGACATGGCGCCCAAGGCCAATTCCATGAACACGACGGCGAGCAGGACCGCCGCGATGGAGCGAAGGGTGTTCACCATGGAAAGGGCTCTTCGGCCTCGTCCTTCGACAGGCTCAGGACGAGGTTCATTCGTTGCAAACGCTCATCCTCACACTGAGCTTGTCGAAGTGGGAGGATGTGCGGACCGGTGTTGCAGCAGACTGCCAGGGCAGGCGGCGCCGATGCAAGAGCTACTCGATCAACGCCGCCTGGCCGCGCTTCATCAGGCCGCGGGCGATGATGAGGCGCTGGATCTCGCTGGTGCCCTCCCAGATGCGCTCGACGCGAAGCTCACGATAGAACCGCTCGGCCACATTCTCGCGCATGTAGCCGCGCCCGCCGAAGATCTGCACCGCGCGGTCGGCGATGCGGTTCGACGCCTCGGAGGCGAAGAGCTTGGCCATGGCGCATTGCGCGTGGCTTGCCTTGCGGTCCTCGCCGCTGTCGATGGCCTCGGCCGCGCGATAGGTCATCAAGCGAGCGGCCCACAATTCGGTGGCGCTATCGGCCAGCATGAACTGCACGGCCTGGCGCTCGGACAACGGTTCGCCCTGGATCATGCGTTGACTAGCAAAAGCGCCGGCCTCGGCGATCAGCCGTTCCGAGGCTCCACAGCAGCGCGCCGCGATCATCAGCCTCTCGTACCGGAACCAGTCATAGGTGAAGTCGAGCCCGGCGCCTTCCTCGCCGATCCGGTTGATGGCGGGCACGCGCACGTCCTCGAAGCGATAGATCGGATGGTGGAAGGCGAAGGTGTGGCTGTAAGCCGGCGTGCGCACGAGGTGGATGCCGGGCACGTTCATATCGACGAAGAACAGGCAATGCCGCCCTTCGTTGGGCCCGCCCGCGAGTTTCGCCTGGAAGACGAAATAGTCGGCGACGTTGGCGCTGGTGACGTGCCATTTCTCGCCGTTCAGCACGTAAGCGTCGCCGTCGCGCCGGGCGGTCGCCTTGATCGCGTCCAGGTCCGATCCGGCCTCGGCCTCGGTGATGGCATAGCATTCGTGCCTTGTACCTTCGATGCTGGGCTTGACCCAGGTCTCGAATTGATGGGGCGAAGTCGCCTCCAGCATCCACGGCGCGGGGGAGGGGAAGCACCAGCCGAGCGCGTTGGTGACGCGGCCGATCTGCTCGTTCACCACCGCCTGCTCCAGCATGGTGAAGCCGGCGCCGCCGACCCGCGTCGGCATCGCCATGGCATAGACCCCAATCTCGCGCGCGAGGCGGCGATGGCGCTCGCGCAAACCCGAGGGCAGTTCGCCCGCGTTCATCTCTGCCTCGACTTCGTGCGGAATGAGCTCGGCATCGACGAAGGCGCGCATGCGCCGCTTCAAATCGCGAGCCCGCGCGGGAAGGGGATAAGGCATGCGTCAGACCGCCCGCGGCGGTTCGGCCAGGCGCGCCATCGGCACCGCGCCCCGGACCATATCGTGAAGCTGGCGCACGCAGATCTCCTTTTGCGACAGGTAACCGGAGCCATAGGAGGCGGACAGCAACCCCTCCTGCACCGATTCGATCAGGCCGTCATCTTCGCGCATGACCTGGGCGTTGATGCGTTGGCAGAGATACTGCGCGGCGCGAAGTGCGCGCGACGGGTTCGGGAGCCGATAGGCGCGACCGCGAACGCGGCACTGGCCCGGCGCGATCGGCATAATGGTGAAGTAGTCGATATGGTCGGCGTAGACGTCGAAGGTGACGTTCGGCAGCAAGCTATAATAGGCCCAGGCGCGCCGGCGGTCTTCCGGCAAATGCTCCTGGTCGGGCAGGAGTTTCTGATAGTGGCGCTCGCTCCAATTGCTCGATGGCGCCGGGCGCAGGCTATGCAGCGCGCGCGAGACGCCGGCCGGCGCCGTCTCCACGTCATAGCGGGTGCCGAACAAACGGAAGAGCCCCGGATGGCCGACGGGGACATGATAGCCTTCTAGGAAATTATCCATCGCGTTCTTCCAGTCCACCGGAAGGTCGGTGGTCCAGTGCGGGCCGAAAGGCTCCATCTCCTCGAAGCGGTAATGTGCGAGTTCGGAATCATAGGGGGCCATCCGTTCGGCGACGCTCGGCCCCTGCCCACGGAAGCGGACATAGACGAATCCGCGATAGACCTCGACCTCGATCGGTTTCAATCCGATGCTGGTCTTGTCGAGGCCGGGAAACGACGCCTCGCCGGGGATGGCCTTCAGCCGGCCGTCGAGGCCATAGGTCCAGCCGTGATAGAAACAGCGGATGGCGCCGTCGCAATGGCCGGCCTCGCCGCGCACGACGGCGGCCGCGCGATGGCGGCAGACATTGTTGAAGGCGCGCAAGGCGCTGTCCTCGCCGCGAACGACGAAGGCGCGCTCGCCCATCAACGTCAGCGCCGCGTAGTCGCCGGGTTGAGTGAGTTCGCTCACATGGCCGGCGATCTGCCAGGCGGACATGAACAGCCGCTCTTTCTCCTCGGCGAACATGCCGGCGTGGCCATAGGTCCATCCCGGCAGGGTTTCGAATGGCTGGCTGGCCGGATCGAGGCGGGCGAGGTTGTCGGTCATGATGGCTCCCGTCATCAGGCGGCGCTGGCGGCCACGTCGAGAGCGAAGTGGCGCGGGAATGCGTGGACGAGAAAGGCGCGGCAGGTTTGCTTGGCAAGCGTGCGGTCGATCCCTTTCGGGTTCACGAGAATGTCGAGCCATAACCCGTCGATGATCGCATTGAGGCCGCGAGCGACGAGGTCGGGATCGGTGCCGGCATAGCCGCCGGTCTCGACGAGGTCTTGGCAGAGAGCCCGGGTTTGCTCGAAATAGCCGTCGGACAGCCGCGCGCAAAGGCGCAGATACTCCGGCCGCCAGCGCGCCTCGCCCCAGAAGGCGTACCAGACCGTCACCTTCTTGCGGCTGGCGATGACCGGATCGAAATCGGCCTCGACCATCGCCCAGAGGCGCTCGGCGGGGGAGGCGCCGGCCCGGGCCAGACGTCCGTGCCAGAATTCGTCGTACTCCTCGACCATATGGGCAAGCGTCGCGATCAACAGCTCTTCCTTGCTGGTGAAGTAGAAATTCACGATGCCTTGCGAGAGCGTCGCGCGCCGCGCCACCTCGGCCAGCGTCAAATCGGCGAAACCATGCGCGGCGATGGCGCCAACGGTCGCCTCGATCAATTGCAGGCGGCGGTGTTGCTTAATGTCGGCGCGGGCCATGGGAGTACTCAATAGTTGTAGGCTCCATTATGAATACTGCCATACAACGTAATGTTTATCAACATATTTTGGTTTTTCGTTGAATGTTCGTACAATCAATTAGTTACGGACTTCGGGGGCCGCCGGACTGTGACGGTGTACCGCCACCCGGCAATTGCTATGGTGGTTCAGGGGACGGTGAGGTTCATGGATTTTTCGCCAAGCGACGAGCAACGCCTTCTGGTCGATACCGCCAGGCAATTTGTCGAGCGCGAGTTGCTGCCGCACGAGCGCGAGGTCGAACGCCTGGGCGATGTGCCGGAGGAACTGGCGCGCCAAATCCGGGATCGCGCCAAGGCGCAAGGTCTCTATGCCGCCAACATGCCGGAGACCGCCGGCGGCGGCGGGCTCGACCCCGTCAGCCTCTCCATGCTGGACCGCGAGCTTGGCAAGGCGGGGTGGGGACTGCGCGGTCACGTCGGCCGGCCCTCGGCCATCCTCAACGCCTGCGAGGGCGACCAGCGCGAGCCCTATCTGCTGTCGGTCGTGCGCGGCGAGCGCAAGGAGTGCTTCGCCCTGACCGAGCCCGGCGCCGGCTCCGATGTCATGTCGATCGCGACCAAGGCGGTTCGCGATGGCAATGATTATATTCTTAACGGCGAAAAGCATTTCATTACCGCCGCCGGCGTGCCGGATTTCGCCATCGTCTTCGCCGTGACCGGCGTGGAAGAGACGCCCAAGGGTCCGCGCAAGCGCTTCACCTCCTTCCTCGTCGATCGCGGCACGAAAGGGCTCGCCGTCACCCGGGGCCCGCGCAGCGTCGGCTATCGCGCCTATCCCAATTTCCAGCTCGTCCTCACCGATTGCCGGGTCGGCAAGGGACAAGTGCTGGGCGAGGAGGGCAGGGGCTTCGAGGTCGCCAACGAATGGCTCGGCGACACGCGCCTACTGGTCGCCAGCACCTGCTGCGGCATGGCCGAACGGCTGCTCGATCTCGCCACCAAATGGGCGGCGACGCGGAAGCAGTTCGGCCAGACCATCGGCCGCTTTCAAGGCACGGGCTTCAAGCTTGCCGACATGGCGACCGAATTGCGGGCCGCGGACCTGCTTACTCTCAATGTCGCCTGGAAGCTCGGGCAAGGGACCATGGCGTCATCCGACGCCGCCATGGCCAAGCTGTTCGCGTCGGAGATGGTGGGCCGCGTCGCCGATCATGCGGTGCAGATCTTCGGCGGCATGGGGTTGATGGAGGAACTGCCCATCGAACGATTGTGGCGCGATGCGCGGGTCGAACGTATCTGGGACGGGACCTCGGAGATTCAACGCCACATCATCTCGCGCGCGCTGCTTCGGCCGCACGAGAGCTAGTACCAAGAATCACGGAAGCGTGATACGCAGCCCCAACTCTCATGCTTCGACAAGCTCGGCATGAGGGCCTCACGCCTCAAGCTTCCTCGTCCTGAGCTTGTCGAAGGACGAAGGATAGAGGACCGCCATCGATGTTCACGCCCGGATTGCTTAAGGACCGCCGCATCCTCGTCACCGGCGGCGGCACCGGCCTTGGGCGGAGCATGGGCCAGCGGTTCCTCGAACTGGGCGCGGAATTGGTGATCTGCGGCCGGCGCGAGGAGGTGTTGCGCGAGACGGCGGCGGCGCTGTCGGCGGCGACCGGCGGCAAGGTCGAAACTCAAGCGTGCGACATCCGCGACTCCGGGGCGGTCGAGGCGATGGTCGAGAGCATTTGGGCAACCCGCCCGCTCGATGCGCTGGTCAACAACGCGGCCGGCAATTTCATCGCCCGCAGCGAGGAACTGTCGCCGCGCGCCGTCGACGCCGTCGTCAACATCGTGCTTCATGGCAGCGCCTACGCGACGCTCGCCTGCGGGCGCCGGTGGCTGAAGGAAAAGCGTCCGGCGAGCGTGCTCAGCATCATCACCACCTACGCCTGGACCGGCTCGGCCTATGTCGTGCCCTCGGCCATGGCCAAGGCCGGCGTGCTCGCCATGACCCGAAGCCTGGCGGTCGAATGGGGCGGGCGGGGCGTTCGCCTCAATGCCATCGCCCCCGGCCCATTCCCGACACCCGGCGCCTGGGAGCGGCTGGTGCCGCGCCCGGAGCTGGCCCAGGAATTCGAGACCAAGAATCCGCTCGGCCGCGTCGGGCGCCATGGCGAGCTTGCCGACCTCGCGAGCTTTCTTCTTTCCGACGGGGCCGGCTACATCAATGGCGAGGTCGTGACCATCGACGGCGGCGAGTGGCTGCAAGGCGCCGGCCAATTCAATTTCCTCGGCCGGATGATGACCGAAGCCGACTGGGACGCCCTGAAGCCGAAGAAACGCGGGTAGCGCGATCGCTCGTTACACCGGCTGGTCGGGCGGGGCTACCGGCTTGCCCAGCACGGCGATGCCGATCGAGGCCAGCGAGATTAGCGTGATGGCGATCCAGGCCCTGGGCTCGATGGTTTCCGCGAGAAGCGCGATTCCGATCACCGTCGCCACCACCGGTTCGAGCGCGATCACGACACCGTACTGCCTGGCCGGCATCCGGCCGAGCGCGAGGAATTCGAGCAAGAACGGAATCGCCGCCGAAAAGATCGCCACGCCCAAAATCGCGATGATTGTGGTTGCGTTTGCCATGGCGTCGCTCAGCGCCTGAAGGCCGGCCATCGGCAGAAGGATGACGGCCGATACTTGCATCGCCAGGGCGAGCCCGACACCGCCTTTCAGCGATTGACCCAAGCAGCGGCTCAGCAGGATGAAGCACGCCCAACCGGCGGCGGCGCCGAAGGCGAAGAGAACGCCGGCCGGATCGAGGGTCGTACCGACCGCCGGTGTCAGCAGCACGATCCCGGCCGCCGCCAGCAGAGCGCAAACGAAATCCACCAGCCGCCGCGACGCGATCAGCGCGACGCCCAGCGGCCCGACGAACTCGATCGTCACCGCGAGTCCGAGCGGTATGCGCGCGATGGATTCATAGAAGGCGATGCTCATCGCCGTCATGGCCAACCCCAGGAGGACAATGCCCATGGGCGCTTGCCGCAAGGCGCCGGCCAGCGCCTTCCCGTAGAGAAGGCAGAGAAAGATGCCGCCGATGGCCTGGCGCAGAAACAGAATGCCGAGCGGCTCGTAGACCGAAAACAGCGTCACCGCCAAGGCCGAGCCAAGCTGGATCGAGACGATGGCCGTCAGCACCAGGACGGACGGGGGAAACCGATTGAGTAGCATAAGCTTCGCGTTCGACCTGTCGTCCCGCCGTCGCATCGGATCGCTTCTTATGTATTGGATTATAACAAGAATTGCGCCATAAGGGTCATGGTTAACGGGTTTTTCTGGCGATTTCGTTAACGATTCGTTAGGATTCTCTTAGGTTAATGGGTTCCGAACGCGGCGAAACATGAACGGGCGGATCTTGAGTTGAACGCGAGAGGAATCATCGTTTCGTTCGGCTTCGCGGCCCTTCTCGGCGCGTGCGAGGCAATCGATGCGCGCCAGCCGGAGGTCGCGATTCCCCCGGCCACGGCGGCCACGGGCACGATCAACGCCGAGTCGGCGCTGCCGGCCGAACCCAGCGCATCGCAAGAACGGGTTCTCGCCATACCGGCGCACAAACCCAAGCTGGCCGAAGTCCCGCCCGCGATCGACCCCGATCGATTGGTTGGCCTCGACCGCGATGGCGTTCTCGATCTTCTCGGGCGGCCGGCGCTTGAAGAAGAGGCCGCGCCGGCGAAGGTATGGGTCTACAATGGAAAGAGTTGCGCGCTGCATGTCTTCTTCTACCCCGAGATCACGACCAAGGAATTCGAAGTTCTGACCTACGAGATCCGCAACGTCGAAGCGGACGAAAATGCGCGGCGGGTTTGTATCGAGGAGGTGCTGCAAGCCAATGCCGCCGGCTAGCGCCGAACGACACAGTCGCGCCGAGACCGCCCGGCGCATCGCCATCGTCGACGACGACGCGCTATTTCGTGAATCGCTCGGCCTCAATCTGGTCGAGAACGGCTACGCCGTGGAGGAATTCGCGGACGGCGCCCTGGCGCTCGAAGCATTCATCGCCGGCGGCGTGCCGAGCGCGGTTCTCCTCGACTGGCGCATGCCCAATCTCGATGGGCCGGGGCTCCTGCGCTCGATGCGCGAGCGCGGGCTGGAGGCGCCGGTGATCTTCCTGACGGTCTTGGGCGAAGAGACCTACGAGGAAGCGGCGCTTCGCATCGGCGCCGTCGATTTCATCGACAAGTCGCGCAGCTTGTCGATCATCCTGCAACGGCTGCGGATCATCACCGAGGGGAGCAAGACCGTCGGCGATCGGGCGGTGAACGAATCCGCGCCGATCGTGCGCGGTAAGTTGGAATTGCGCGACGATATCAGCCGCGCCTTCTACGATGGCCGCCAGCTCGACTTGACCCTAACCGAATTCAACATCGTTCGCCTGCTCGCCGGACAAGTCGACACCGACGTGACCTACCGGCAGATCTACGACCTCGTGCGCGGCAAGGACTTCGTGGCCGGCTACGGGGAAGAGGGCTATCGCGTCAACGTGCGTTCCTTCATCAAACGGATACGCCAGAAACTCAAAGAGGTCGACGACAATTTCGATTGCATCGCCAACTACCCCGGCTTTGGCTACCGCTGGGTCGATCCGAAGTGAGCCGCGGGCCCCATCGAAAGCGATGCGGCGCCGGCCGGCCCGCTCGCTCGTGGGCCGACTCATCCTGCTGCTCGGCGTGTTCGTCGCCGTGCCGGTGGCGCTCTATTACAACTTCCTCGTCGCGGAACAGGAGCGCCGCGAGCTGCTTCAGCAAAGCGTTCTGAAGCAGGGACGCCTTGTCGCGGTGGCGCTGGCGCCGCTGCTGGCTCAGACCGATCCCTCGCCGTTGCCGGTGCTGGGCGAGGAGTTGAATCGCTTCGCCGACGCTTCCACCCGCATCCGGATTCTCTTGCGTCCGGTGGACAAGGCCGGCGTCGACAGCTTCTACTACGTCGCCTCGGCGCCGGCGGTGGCCACGGCGGCGCTGACGGCCGAGCGCGACGAACTGGTCAAACAGGGCATTCTCGACAACGTGGCGCAAACCTGCATCGGCAATCAGCCGCTCGCCAACCGATACCTCGACCCCGACGGCCGCGAGGAAGTGCTGACTTCGCTGATCCCGCTGAAGACCGCGGCCGGGTGCTGGGTCGTCGTGG
Organism: Rhodospirillales bacterium; assembly: GCA_009885795.1. GTDB lineage: Bacteria > Pseudomonadota > Alphaproteobacteria > Dongiales > Dongiaceae > VFKA01. The sequence continues at coordinate 29,923 of VFKA01000010.1, forward strand.
TGTCGCATCCGATCGAAAGCTTGCTGGGCAGCAGTCTCGGCCAACCCTACTGGACGCGGGTCGAAGTCCGAATCGCTGGCGCCGTCTATCTGGTCATGGCGCTGCTGACCTTCGGCGTGTTCTGGAGCATCCGGCGCGGCATGTTCCGCTTTCGCGCGGTCGCGCGCGCTCTGCGTACCGGCGATGGGACGGAAAGTTTCGCCGAGCGCAACGACATCGCCGAGCTTGATGGCGTCGCCGAGGAATTCGACCGCCTGATCCAGGCGCTTCGCAATTCGGCCGAGCGCATTCGCCAAGCGGCCGAGGACAATGCCCATGCCTTCAAGACTCCGATCGCCATCATCCGGCAGTCCTTGGAGCCGCTGAAGCGAATCGTGCCGGCGGAAGAGGCGCGCGGCCGTCGTGCCCTCACGGTCCTCGAAAGCTCGATCGAACGGTTGGACCAACTCGTCTCGACGGCGCGGCGCATGGACGAGGCGGTCGCCGAGTTGCTCTATCCGCCGAACCGGCCCGTCGATCTTTCGCAGCTGCTTCAACGCATGGTCCTGGCCTACGCCAATCTGGGCGAGAGCCGAGGCGTGCGCCTGACCGCCTCCATCGACAGCGGCATCGTGGTGCGGGCCAGCGAGGAGCTTTTCGAAACCGTGGTCGAGAATGTCTTCGACAACGCCGTCAGCGTGTCGCCGCGCGGCGCCGAGATAACGGTGGCACTGCGGCGCGCGACCGACATGGCAATCTTGACGATTCGCGATCAGGGTCCCGGCGTCGCTCCCCACGACATGGAAAGGATCTTCGAGCGGCGATACACCAAACGCCCGGAATTCATTAACGTCAGCGATGGCGAAAAATTGGAGGCCTTGCCGCATACCGGCATCGGCTTGTGGATAGTTCGGCGCAACGTCGAGGCCATCGGCGGGCGCGTCTGGGCCGAATCCGCCGCTGGCGGCGGCCTGATCATGAATGTACGCCTTCCCTTGGATGGCAAATCCGAAAAATTAAAAAACACTTAATATCTCGGACAACACCCGCGCGCCAAGGGGCCACAACTTTGACGCAACCCGAGGCATCGCGGCGCCACTAATCTTCCCGCCTGTCCATGATCGATTCGCGCGTTACGTCGATCATGCTCGACTGTGAAGGAGATGGCGATGGCGGTATCGATGAGCCGAGAGATTTTTTCGACCGAGGCGCCGCTGCCGTGGACCGGGCGCCGGCAGGCATTTCCAATCGACTGCGACGAATTCGATCGCGTGTTGACCGGATTGCGGCGCGTCCATGTCCGGGTCTCGCTCGTGCGCCTCATGCTGCCGACCGCCGATGCGGCGCGCCGGGTCGCGGCATCGGTGCGTCACCCAAGTGTTGTCGCCGCGGCCGGCGCCGATGGCGGCCTGTCCGCGCTCTATGTCGGCCCGCGCGGTACGCGCGGCATGAAGAACGACCTCGCGGCCACGGACGTGGTGGCGGAAGTGCTGCTGCGCGCGATGAGCGCGGCTTGTGTCGAAGTCCCTATCGCGACGAAGGCCTTCGCGGTCCAGCATCGGTGGTCCGATGAGTTGTTCGGATTCCGGCCGTGGCTGAGCGAGATCGCGGCGGCGGCGTAGCTTACTGTCATGCCCGGCCCCCGAGCCGGGCATCCATCCTTCGTCCTTCGACAGGCTCGGGACGAGGAGGCTTGAGGCCCTCATGTTGAGCCTGTCGAAACATGAGGGCCGCAACTGCGTATCACGCATTTATGATTCTGGGTACTTGTCGGTCGATCCGACATGACTGTCATGCCCGGCCCCCGAGCCGGGCATCCATCCCGACCCACCGCGCCATGGATCGCCGGGTCACGCCCGGCGATGACAAAGAGTTGGTTTAATTCGAGCCGCTGGCCTCGAAATCGATTTCGCCCGATTCGAGCGCGAGTTTCAGGGCCTCGAATCCAAATCGTAATTCCTCGTAAGCCTCTCGGGCATGTCGGATCTGCGCGACCTCGGCGCTGGTCGGCATGCCGCGCGCGGCCGTCCCGGCTTCGAGGACGCCGGCGAGGTAGCGGCCGCGCTGGCGCGCGATCGCGTGAACCAAATAGTGCATTTCTTGCGGCGTGACCGTGACGATCGCCTCGCGCGTCTGCTCGCCCAGGCTTCGCTTCAGCGTGCCGTTGAGCCGGAACAGGAACTGGCGGACATTGCCGACATCTTCGGTGGCGACAAGGTTGGCCGGCGGCCTTGGCTGGGCGGGCGGTAGCGGCAGGGAAACGGTCGTTGACGGCACGACGTTCATTTTGCTGCCGAAGATCGAGGGCCCGCTGGCCGCCTGGGCGTTGCGCGTGGCTGGCCGTGGGGATCGCAAGGAATTGGAAGCCATGAGCGGTCCGGTTGCCGGGAATGAATTTCAGGACGAGTCCAAGCAAGTCCGGTGCCAAGGGATCGATTTTCTATAATCCAGTTATTTCAATGCATTATCGCCCGAAACTAGAAAACGAAATCAACACGAAATCGACCCGACCGGCAGATTGTTCCTGGATGGTGTTGATGGATATCGGATGAAGGGCCATGATGGGCTCCGCTCAATCAATCAGGGAGGGAACGATGACCAAATCACGCTCGACCGGAACACCCAAGCCGGCCTCGCCGGCACGCCGCAAGTTCCTGGCGGCGGCGGCAGGGGTCGCCGGCGGTACCGCGGCGCTGGCGATGCCGCGCCTGGCCCGCGCGCAGGACACGGTGACGCTGAAGTTTCAGAGCACCTGGCCGGCCAAGGATATCTTTCACGAGTACGCGCAAGACTACGTCAACAAAGTGAACGAGATGTCGGGCGGGCGTCTCAAGCTCGACCTGCTGCCGGCGGGCGCGGTGGCCAAGGCGCTCGAGATGCAAGACGCGGTCATCGCCGGCACGCTCGATGGCGGGCACGGCGTGTGCGCGTACTGGTATGGCAAGAACAAGGCCTATTCGTTGTTCGGCACCTCGCCGGCCTTTAGCATGAATGCCAACCAGATTCTCGGCTGGTTCAAGTATGGCGGCGGCCGGGAACTCTATGACGAATTGGTTCATGACGTTCTCGGCCTCGGCCTCGTCGGCTTCCTCACCGGTCCGATGCCGACCCAGCCGCTCGGCTGGTTCAAGACACCGGTGGAATCGGCCGACGCGTTCAAGAATCTCAAGTATCGTACCGTCGGGCTCTCGGCGGATCTCTTCGGCGAGCTCGGCGCGGCCGTGACCATCATGGGCGGCGGCGAGATCGTTCCGGCGATGGACCGGGGTCTGCTCGACGCGGCGGAGTTCAACAATCCGTCGTCGGACCGTCTCCTCGGTTTCCCCGATGTCAGCAAGAACTACATGCTGCAGAGCTACCATCAGCCGGCGGAGTTCTTCGAGATCATCTTCAACAAGGGGAAATTCGACGCCTTGAGCGACGATTTGAAGGCGATCTTGAAATACGCCGCCGAGGCGCATTCGGCCGACATGTCGTGGAAGGCGATGGATCGATACTCCAAGGACCTCGCGGGCATGAAGGCCGAGCAAGGCGTTCAAGTGCATCGTACGCCCGATTCGGTGTTGCAGGCGCAGCTCGCCGCCTGGGACAGGGTCGTCGGCAGGGTGTCGGCGGAGAATCCGTTCTTCGCCAAGGTGGTCGAATCGCAGAAGGCGTGGGCCAAGCGCGTGGTGACGTTCCATCTCGAGAACGAAGTCAGCCAGGACGTCGCGTTCAAGCACTTCTTCGGTTGAGGCCGCCGCGGCCTCGATCTTGCGGGACTCATGGAGCGGCGAGGGGGCCGCTCCATGACGCCCTTGTTCGGCTCTTGGGGGAAGCGGTCCTCATGCTTCGACAGGCTCGGCATGAGGCCTCATCCCGAGCCTGTCGAAGGATGATGTCGAAGCGAGCTAAGGTGATAAACGGATGAACGTCCGCCGGCTGTCGGATGGGCTGCTCGGTGGCGGGTTGCTGGCAATTCTCGCTGCCGTGGTCTGGTCGCTGCAATTTTATGGCAACGCCGCGAGAGAACTGGCCAAGGCGGGATTGGCGGCCGGGCACTCGATCGCCTGTCTCTATGCCCTCGGCGGATCGTGCGGCATCGACGTCGAGTTGGCCGGTGGCGCGGATATCGCGCCCTATCTATTCTGGTTTGGCCTGTTGCTGTTCGTTGGCGGTTTTGCTTGGCGGTTCCTAGCGCCGAGCCGCTCGGGCGATGCATCGCCGACGCAGCAATTGCTGATTTTCACCGACAGCGTCAGCACCGGGGTCGGCCATCTTTTCGCTTGGTGCATCGTCATTCTGACCTTCGCGATCAGTTACGAGGTGTTCTCCCGCTACGTCCTCCAGGCGCCGACGTCCTGGGCCTACGACGCCAGCTACATCCTCTACGGCACGTTGTTCATCATGGCCGGCGCCTATGCGCTCTGCCGCAACGGCCACGTGCGCGGCGATTTCCTCTATCGCATGTGGCCGCCTCGCGTACAGGCGGGCATGGATCTCGTGCTGTTCTTCTTGTTCTTCTTCCCCGGCATCCTCGCCTTCATCTATTCGGGTTACCAGTTCGCCGCCGCCTCGTGGGCGGTGAACGAGCATTCCTCCTACAGCCCGGCCGGGCCGCCGATCTATCATTTCAAGACCCTGCTGCCGATCACCGGGATTCTCATGCTGCTGCAAGGCATCGCCGAGGTCGTTCGTTGCCTGGTCTGCCTGAGGAGCGGGGCCTGGCCGCAACGGCTTCATGACGTCGAAGAGCTCGAGAAGGTCATCCTCGCGCGGCGTCAAGAGCAAGAAGCGAGGCCGTCGTGACCGACCCGCAGATCGGCGTCCTCATGCTCGGGCTGTTCGTCGTCTTCATCCTGCTCGGGTTTCCGATCGCCTTCACGCTCATGGCCATGGGGGTCGGGTTCGGATATCTGGCGATGGGCGACGCCGTGTTCCAGCTTCTGGTCCAGCGCGCCTATTCGGTGATGTCGAACGACGTGCTGATCTCGGTGCCGCTGTTCGTGTTCATGGGCTACGTGATCGAGCGCGCCAACATTCTCGACCGCCTGTTTCGAAGTATTCAGATCGCGGCGGGCGGCTTGCCGGCGTCGCTGGCCGTGGCGACGCTCGCCACCTGCACCCTCTTCGCGACCGCGACCGGCATCGTCGGCGCGGTCGTCACGCTCATGGGGTTGCTCGCCTATCCGGCCATGCTGCGGAACGGCTATGACGAGAAGCTCGCCGCCGGCGTGGTGTGCGCCGGCGGGTGTCTCGGTATCCTGATTCCGCCCAGCGTGATGCTGATCCTCTACGGCGCCACCGCCGGCGTGTCGGTGGTGAAGCTCTATGCCGGCGCGTTCTTCCCCGGATTGATGCTCGCCGGCCTCTACATGGCCTACGTGATCGCGCGCGCGGTGATCGATCCGCGCCTTGCCCCGAAGCTCCCGATGGAAGAGCGCAATGTGCCGTTTGCGAAAGTGGCCTACGACCTGATGACGTCCTTCGTGCCGCTGGCCGCGCTCATTTTTTCGGTGCTGGGGGCGATCCTCTTCGGCCTCGCCACGCCGACCGAGGCCGCGGCGATCGGAGCCCTGGGCAGCCTGCTGCTGGCCGCCGGCTACCGCTCGCTCAATCTTCAAAAACTCAAGGAGGCGGTCTATCTGACGGCGCGGACATCGGCGATGGTGTGCTGGCTGTTCGTCGGCTCGTTCACGTTCTCGGCGGTGTTCGCCTATCTCGGCGGCGATTCGGTCATCAAGGACTTCGTGCTCGGCCTCGACATGACACCGTTGATGTTCATGATCGTGGCCCAGATCATCATCTTCATCCTCGGCTGGCCGCTCGAATGGACCGAGATCATCATCATCTTCATGCCGATCTTCCTGCCGCTGCTCGACCATTTCGGCATCGATCCGTTGTTCTTCGGTCTGCTGGTGGCGCTCAACATCCAGACGTCGTTCCTGTCGCCGCCGGTCGCCATGGCGCCCTTCTACCTGAAGGGTGTCGCGCCCGCCCATGTGTCGATCAACCAGATCTTCGCCGGCGTCATGCCGTATCTGGCGATCATCGTGTTCGCGATGGTGCTGCTCTACATCTTCCCGCAGATCGGCCTGTGGCTCCCCTCGGTGCTCTACCGCTGAGGCGGATCGGGCAGGATTTCGTATTTCGGTGGTATTTCGGTGATTTCGGTGACAGTGCACTAAATAGGATATATATCTTAATTCATGCACTGTCACCGAAATACACCCGAAATACACCGAAATAGGGGTCAGTCTCGATAACCGGGGTCGATGCGGTCGATGAGGCGGATGAGCGCGCTCCAGGGAAGGTCGGGCCAATCGAGCGGTCCCATGGTCGCCGTGTCGCCGCCGCTGTATTGGCGCTCCGTGTAGGCGCAGACATCGGGCGCCGGAATGATCGGCTCGACGCCCGTGGATTGCGCCGCGAGCTGCAACTCGCACGCCTTGTCCAGGTAATACATCAGCATGAACGCCTCGGCGGCGCTTCGCCCGCAGGTCAGCAGGCCATGATTGCGCAGGATCATGACCCATTTCTCGCCGAGGTCGGCGACCAGGCGCCGGCGCTCGTCGAGATTCTCGGCGATGCCCTCGTAATCGTGATAGGCGACGCGGCCATGGAACTGCATCGCGATCTGATTGAGCGGCAGCAGGCCGGTCTTCAACGCCGCCACCGTCATGCCGGCCTTGGTGTGGGTGTGAAGGACGCAATCGACGTCCGGCCGGGCGCTGTGAATGGCGCTGTGGATGACGAAGCCGGCATAGTTGGTGCCGGGACCGGCCTCGCCCACCGGGTTGCCGTCGAGATCGATCTTTACCAGGTTGGACGCAGTGATCTCGTCGAACATCAGGCCGTAGGGATTGATGAGAAACTGGTCGTGGCTGCCCGGCACGCGCAGCGAGATGTGGGTGTAGATGAGATCGGTCATGCGGAAATGGGCGATGAGGCGGTAGCAGGCGGCGAGCTGGACCCGCGCGTCCCTCTCCGCCTTCGCCAAGCCCGAGGGCGGCGTGGCGCGGAGCGTCTTCTGGCTGGCGACTGACATGGTTGCGATCTCCTCCAACTACTTCTCGATAAACCGGTAAATGCCCATGCCCGCGGCCATGGCGGCGACGAACGCGAGCGATGGCGCGAGGCCGTAGGCCAGCGAGGCGATGGCCGGGCCGGGGCAGAATCCGACCAGCCCCCAGCCGACTCCGAACAGCAGCGCGCCGCCGATGAGGCGGGCGTCGATGGCGGTTTTGGCCGGCTTGTCGAACGCCTCGGCTAGAACCGGCCGCGCCAACCGCCGGCTCCACCCTATGGCGGGCGCCATCACGATGAGCGCGCCGGCCATCACGAAGGCGAGCGTCGGATCCCAGGCCCCGGCAACATCGAGAAACCCCAGAACCTTCGCCGGGTCCACCATGCGCGAGACCGCGAGGCCGAGACCGAACAGCATCCCGCAGACCAGGCTCGCCAAGACCCGCCGCATGTCAGCCTCCCGCAACATGGCGCACGATATAGACCACGGCCGCCGCCGCCGCCATGAACAAGACCGTGGCCATGATCGACCGGGGCGACAGCCTGGCGATCCCGCACACGCCATGCCCGCTGGTGCAGCCGCCGCCGAGCCGCGTCCCGAACCCGACCAGGACGCCACCGGCGATCAAGGTCGGCCAATGGCTGGTGACGTCGATCGCGTCGCTCATGCCGGAAGCGCCCCGATAGAGCAGGGCGCCCAGAACCAACCCGCCGAGGAACGCGGCGCGCCAAGCGATCGAGCCGGCGGCGGGACGCAGCAATCCGCCGGCGATGCCGCTGATGCCCGCGACGCGGCCGTCGAGCAGCAGTAAGAGAGCGGCGGCGGCGCCGATCATCAGGCCGCCGGCCAGGGCGGATAGGGGCGAGAACTCGGCCATCCCTTGAAGGGCCTCCTGGTGTCCCGCCCCATCATACTCGGCTATGATCCGCGCCATGATCGAAATCATCATCGAGCGCTGGGCCAATTTGGATCGATCGGTCGAGTATCTCTGGTCGGTGTGGCAAGAGGGGCGCCGCGTTCGCATGGGCGGGCCGCACGCCGCGCCCGAGCCATCGGAAGCCGAAGCGCACCGGTTTTGTCGGGACGCGCTCGAACGCGAGGCCGACCGGGTGACGCGGCTTTGACCCAGGCCGCCTCCTTTAGCGTCACCTTTAGCGGCGGCAAGCTATACGGCTTGTCGGCCGGCAAACCCGCTGGCGCCCCGGTTCTTCTGCTGCACGGGCAGGTCTTCACGGCGGCCACTTGGAAGGATCTCGGAACTCTGGCGGTGCTGGCCGAGAATGGGGCGCGGGCCGTGGCGGTCGATCTGCCGGGCTTCGGCCAGTCGAAGGCCGCCAAAGCCGATCCCGCGACGCTTCTGGCCGAAATCATGCCGGCCCTGGTCGGCGATCGGCCCGTCATAGTCGCTCCATCCATGAGCGGGCGGTTTCTGTTCCCATTCATGATCCGGCATGCCGAGCGACTAGCGGGGGCCGTGCTGGTGGCGCCGGTCGGGTTCGAGCGCGTGGCGTCCGCGCTGCGAAACGTCAAGCTCCCGGTGCTCATCGTCTGGGGCGACCAGGATCGCGTGACCCCGGTCGGCGGCGCCAACCGGTTGGCCGCTTGTTTCGCCGGCGCCCGCGTCGTCATCCTGCGCGGGGCGCGTCATCCCTGTTACATGGACCGGCCGGCGGAATTCCACGAGGCGTTGCTGGCGTTCATCGAAGCAACCCGATCGCATATTGGGTAAGTTGCCCGCCATGACGACAACGCAAATTCGGCCGGAAGCCGGGGCGAGGGGGCTCCGTGCATTGGTGGTGGGGGCAGTCGGCATCGTCTATGGCGATATCGGTACCAGCCCTCTCTACACGGTCCGCCAGGCGTTCAATCCGGAAGGCGGCTTGGTCCCGACCGAGGCGAACGTGCTTGGCGTGCTGTCGCTCATCGTCTGGGCGATCGTCATTATCGTGACGCTCAAGTATGTCGTCGTGATCCTGCGCGCCGACAATCGGGGCGAAGGCGGCGTGCTCGCCTTGGCGGCGCTTGGCCTGCGAAGCGCCGGCAGCGGCAGGCTGCGTCATATCGTGATTCTGCTGTCGATCATGGGCTTGGCGCTTTTCGCCGGCGACGGCCTCATTACCCCGGCTATCTCCGTGCTCAGCGCGGTCGAGGGCATGGAGATCGTGGCCCCGGCGCTCGAACCCTATGTGGTGCCCGCGGCGATCGCGATCCTGGTCTTCCTGTTCATGATTCAATCGCATGGCACCGCCAGGGTCGGCCGGCTGTTCGGCCCGGTCATGTGCGTGTGGTTCGCCACGTTGGGCGTGCTGGGGCTCATCGAGATCGCGAAACAACCGGGGATCTTGCGCGCGGTCAACCCCGCCTACGCGCTGGGCCTCTTCGAGCATGGCGGTTGGCAGGCCGTTATCGTCCTCGGCGCGGTCGTGCTGGCGGTGACGGGCGCCGAGGCGCTCTACGCCGACATGGGACATTTCGGGCGCCGGACGATCCGCATTGCCTGGTTCGGCATCGCCTGTCCGGGCCTGCTGCTCAACTATTTCGGACAGTGCGCCTTGCTACTGCGCCATCCCGAGGCCGTGGAGCATCCCTTCTTCCTGTTGGTGCCGTCCTGGGCGCTGATACCGTTGGTCGTGTTGGCGACGCTGGCGACGGTGATCGCGTCGCAAGCCGTCATTTCCGGCGCTTTCTCGCTTACCCGGCAGGCGATTGCGCTCGGATACCTACCGCGCATGGAGACCCGTCACACCTCGGAAAGCACGATCGGCCAGATCTACATTCCGCGGGTCAACTGGTGCTTGATGGCCGGCGTCGTCGCGCTGGTGCTGGGGTTCGGATCCTCGGAAGACCTGGCCGGCGCCTATGGCATCTCGGTCATCGGCGCCATGACCGTGGATACAATTCTCGCCGGGATCGTGGCGGCACTCCTATGGCGGTGGAACGGATTTCTGGTGGCGGCGCTGTTCGGCGCCTTCCTGGTCGTCGATCTCGGGTTCCTCGCGGTGACGACGCTGAAGATTCCCGACGGCGGCTGGCTGCCGCTCCTCATCGCCGCCGCGGCGTTCATCATCGTCAAGACTTGGCGGCGCGGCCGCGCGGCGCTCTACCAACGCGTCTATCGCGATGCCTTGCCGATCGAGAAATTCATCGAGCGCCTCGGCCCCTCGGTTCAGCGCGTGGCTGGAACCGCCGTGTTCATGACAGGAAACGTGAAATTCGTTCCGCCGGCCCTGCTTCACAACTTGAAGCACAACAAGGTCATCCATGAGCGCGTCATCCTGATGACCGTGGCGACCGAGGATGAACCGCGCGTGGCCAAGGACCGGTCGTTCGCGGTCGAGGCGCTGGGCAAACGATTCCATAGCGTCACCGCGCGCCATGGTTTCATGGAGGAGCCGAACGTGCCGGCGGCGCTGGCGCTGTGCCGGACGCGCGGCCTCGACATCGACATGATGGAGACGTCGTTCATCCTCGGGCGCGAGACGCTGGTACCTTCCTCCCGCTCCGATCTGTTGCCGTGGGAGGAACGGCTGTTCATCGCCATGTCGACGACCGCGCTCAGCGCCACCACCTTCTTCAAGATACCGCCGGGCCGGGTGGTCGAAGTCGGCGCGCAGATCGAGGTCTAAACGCGCGCGCCGCGCAGCATGAAGATGCCGGCGCCGGCGACGAGCGCCGCGCCCAGAATTGTCCAAAGGTCCGGCACGTCGCCCCACACGAGATAGCCCCACAGCACCGCCCAGACGATCGCCGAATACTCGAAGAAGGTGACCCGGTTGGCCTCGGCAATGCGATAGGCATGGGTCAGCAGCCAGATGCCGGCAACGGATATCGGTCCGCACGCGGCCAGCAGCGCGAAATCGAGGGCGCTCGGCAGCGACCAGCCGCGAACGAAGAACTCGAGGCTCGGATGACCGGAGCCGGCGAAGGCGCCGTGGCCGAGCAGCGCTCCCAGCACCAGCCCGCCGACGAGATAGACCGCGTTCTGGTAGAAGGCCATGACCGATGTCGTGGTCTCGCCGGAGCCCATCCGCCTGGCGATGATCTGGGCGACGGCATAGGTCATGGTTCCCATCAAGGGCAGCAAAGCGGCCCAATGCATGACTCCGCTACCCGGCCGCAGGATGACCAGCACGCCGGCGAACCCGATCGAGATGGCCAGCCATCGCTTGACCCCGACCCTCTCGCCGAGCATGGGGCCGGACAGCGCGGCGATGAAGAGGGGGGCGGAAAAACTGAGACTCACGATCTCGGCCAGCGACAAGACCGGCATGGCAAGATAGTACGCCGTATAGGCGCAGAGCATGAGCGCGCCGCGGCCGATCAGCAGGCGGAAACGATTCGACAGCAGGGAGCGCCAGCCGCCGTCGAAACGGACGATCAGAAGCAGGAATGGCAGGGCGAACACCCCGCGCAGCGTCTGGGCCTCCGCCAGCGGATAGTCGCCGCTGAGCCATTTGAGGATCACGTCCTGAAGCGAGAAGATCATCACCCCGGCGCAGAGCGAGAACGCGCCCAAGGCGCCGTGCCGGGTCGGCGCGGCGCTCACCGCCGCGGCGGGCAATTGTTCTGGGACGAGCATGAATCGGGCGGGCGACACGAAAGGGGGTTAGGGATTTTCAATCTAACAGAATATATCCAGGGCAGGCTATATTCCGGCAAGCCGCCGACGCGATACCGCGAGGAACCGATGCCGGGACCGGCCACTCTCCTGGAGGCGATTATCATCCTGGTGGCCGCGGTCGCGGGCGTCGTCCTGCTACAGCGCCTGCGGCTCGGACCCATTCTCGGCTATCTGGCCGCTGGCCTCGCCATCGGGCCGGCGGGCCTTGGGCTGGTGCAGGACCCCGAGGCCATCGCCGGCCTGGCCGAATTCGGGGTCGTGTTCCTGTTGTTCGCCGTTGGGCTCGAACTGCCGATGGAGCGCATCAAGGTGATGCCGGCTGGAATCCTGTGGCTCGGCACGGCGCAGATTCTTGTGACCGGGCTGCTCGTCTGGCTCGGCGCCGTGGTGGTGGGCGCCGGCGCCCCGGCGGCGTTCGCGATCGCGGCGGCGCTGACATTGTCCTCGACCGCCATTGTGCTGCGCCTGCTGTCCGATGCGCGCGAGCTCAGCACCCGCTTTGCCCGCGCCGCCTTCGGCGTTCTCATCCTCCAGGATCTGGCGGTCGGTCCGCTCATCATCCTGGTGCTTTCGTTCGGCGCGGGCGAAGGCGGGCAGGCGCTTGGGCTCGGCCTGTCGCTCCTGAAGGCGGCGGCCTTCGCGGCGGCGATGCTGCTCGGAGGCCGGTATGCGGTGCGGCCGCTCTTCACCGCCGTCGCCGCCACGAAAACGCCTGAGATATTCGCTGCCTTGACGTTGCTGGTGGTGCTCGCCGCCGCGCTGGCGAGCGAGAGCCTCGGCCTGTCGATGGGGCTGGGCGCGCTTCTGGCCGGCATCATGCTGGCAGAATCGCCCTACCGCCATCAGGTCGGCGCCGAGATCGCGCCATTCCGCGGGCTCCTCCTCGGCCTCTTCTTCATGACCATCGGCATGTCGTTCGACGTCGAGTACTTCAGTCATCGGCTGGCCACGACGGCTCTGCTCGCGCTCGGCCTGATGACCGGAAAGGCGGCGATCATGATCGCGCTTGCCTGGTGGCTGCACTTGCCGCCCGCGCAGGCGCTTCGCTTCGGCCTGCTGCTGTCGCAAGGCGGGGAGTTCGCCTTCGTGCTGCTCGCCGCCGCCGCCGGGGAAAATCTCGTATCCGACGGCGACCGACAGCTTCTGACCGCCGCCGTCGTGCTGACGATGATGCTGACGCCGCTGGCGGCGTTCGCGGGCCGCCGGCTCGAGGCGGCGGCCATGCGGGTACTGCAAGCGCGAGGGATGCTGGGCGCGCCCGACGAAGCGGAATTGGATCGCCTCGGCGGCCATGTGATCATCGCCGGTTTCGGGCGGATCGGCCGCGCCGTGTCGCGGCAGTTGAGCGAATCGGGTTTGACCTGGGTAGCCATCGACTCCGACACGGCGTGTGTCAAGGAAGCGAGGGCCGCGGGTTTGCCGGTCTATTTCGGCGACGCCTGGCGCCTGGACGCGCTCGAATCCCTGCACGTCGATCGGGCGCGCGCGGTGGTGGTGACGGTGAACAGTCCGAGGGCCGCGTTGCAGCTCGTGGCCACGCTGCACTATGTCCTGCCCGGGATGCCGATCATGGCGCGCGCCTATGACGAGGCCCACGCGGAGGAATTGCGCCTGGCCGGCGCCGAGGACATCGTGCTCGAAGGCACGCCGGTCGGCGATCGACTGGCGGATTTCGCCCGCGCCGCGTTTCGGTCGAAGGACGGCGGAGCCGCGTGAGCGCCGAGGTCGCGGACTCGACGCATTGAGGCGTATCCTAAGCCGGTGTTAACGCGACGGCTGCGAGATCGCGGACGCAATGGCAAACGCTTGAAGCAAGGCGGCAGTGGCCAAGCTAACCCGATGCTTTGCCCGGCGGCATGGCTCCCGGTGGGAGGCGATCTGTCTCGACTTCGATCTTGCCGTGCAGGGCGAAAGCTTTGAAGAGGTTTATGGCTCTCTCGCCACCGCTGTCGAAGAATACCTGAGATACGTTGACAGCATCGAGGATCCGGCCGAGCGCGAAGCCTTCTTGAATCGGCGCGCCCCATGGCCGGTGCGCCTGAAATTCACCTTGGCTCTTTGCTGCTTACCGATGGCGCGGCCCACCGGCGCGACGGGGGCCACGGCTTCGGCACCGGGTTTACCTTGCCTGCCGCGGCGTGAAGTTTCGCGATTTGATCGCGATCCTATCCAGGAACGGATTTTTATAGGTCCGTCAAAAGGGAGATCATCACCAGTTCGAGGGATACGTGGACGGCAGGCGCCGCATGGTGACGATTGCCTACAGCCGCTCCGGCGACGACATCATGCGCAATAATCTGGCCTCGATGATCCGCCAATCGGGACTGCCGAAGAAGCTGTTCCGGCAACGCTCTCAACGGCGATTCCCGACCTCGACAGCTGGCGTTTGTTCGACTCTGTCAATGAGGATGAAACTCTTTGCCGCGTCGCCGTGAAACACCGCCTCGAAGTCCTTTCGGAATCCGGGGCGCCCAAGGCGATTGTGGTTTGCGTGGCCACCGATCGCGTTGGCGATGAAATCGGCGACCTCGATGCACTCATCGCGGGCGGATTTCGGCATCACGCATTTGTGCACCGGAATCGGTTTTCCATCGACATGGGCAACTAACGGCCCGGTATAGCGTTCGACAAGACGATTGCCCCGTTCCGACGACTCGAAAAGGAACGCGATCTCCGTCGGCGGGGGAATGCACTTGTTCGCGATCTCCTGGAAACGGTTACGTAGGGATAGAAGCACGATTTCAGCCGCCGACGTATTCGCGGGCACAGTGGAGGTATCCTTGATGGCTACGCCAAAACTGGCGAATTGTCGATTTCGAAAGAACTCGCCCAGCGCGGCATATTACTCGGGCGACAACTGCCCGATGTCGCCGGCATGAAGGGGTGACTCTGCCCCCCCGAAGTGACGGTCTTTCATCGTCCGCCACGGGTTCCGAATCTCAATGTCCATTTTTGTCGCCAACGCGGCGCATCCGCCGAATCCGTACACGGGGAAATTGGGATCGGCAAACGTCTCATGCCCGGTCTCATCGACAAAGAACACGAGGCAGTTAGGCTGAACGGTCAACTCGATCATATCGGCAAGAACCTTAATGCGGTGGTAACTTGGTGCCGACTTGTAAGAAAAGGGCGCCGGCGGGATTTCCGCCGACGCCCTGTAAAGATTGGCTCCCCGGGTTCGAATCGAACGAACGACCTAGCGGTTAACAGCCGCTTGCTCTACCGCTGAGCTACCGGGGAACAGTGGCCGGCAAGCCTTGGCTCCGGCGGCGACCTTATATCAGGGGCTGGGGTTGCCTGCAAATCGTTACCCCAGCGCCTGCACGATGCATTCGGCGACCGGCAGATAGTCGGAGTTGGGCAGGTGGAAGCCCCACAGAAAATCGCCCAAGGTCAAGCGCCCGTCGAGGAAGGCTTCGAGGATCATCCGGCTGACCGGGTGAAGCCGCGCCGGCAGGCAGGCGAGAACGGCGACAGGCAAGGCGTGAATCCCTTCGCGGGCCGGCCGGCAGAATATGGGGCGCGGCCCCGGCCTGTCCATGGCCGTTGACTAGGCTTGGGCATTTCCACATTCTCCGCCCTCCGCGTTCACAGGCGGGTGATTTCTCAATCGTAGGACTCTCGATGAGGGCTGTTCTGCTGAGTGCCGGGCAAGGGTCGCGGCTGCTGCCGCTGACCGCGGACCGGCCGAAATGTCTCTTGGCCCTTGCCGGCCGGCCGCTCATCGAATGGCAGGTGCGCGAACTTGCCCGCGCCGGCATCGATGACATCGCGGCCGTCGTTGGCTTTCGCGCCGAGCTGGTCGAGGAATGTCTCGCCGGTCTCGCCCGTCCGGGCCTTGCGTTGCGCGCCCACTACAATCCCTTCTACGCCGTGGCCGACAATCTGGGCAGCTGCTGGATCGCGCGCGGCGAAATGGACCGCGACTTTCTCCTGGTCAACGGCGACACGGTGTTTCGGGCGGCGATCGCGCTGAAAGTGCTGGCCGCGCCTTCAGGCAAGCCGATTGTGGTCGCGATCGACCGAAAATCCGCCTACGACGCCGACGACATGAAGGTGCGGGTCGAGGGGACGCGGCTCCACGAAATCGGCAAGACGCTGCCCGGCGACCGCGTGAACGGCGAATCGATCGGCATGTTGCTGTTTCGCGGCGACGGACCGCGCCTCTTCCGCGACGAGGCCGAGCGCGCCTTGCGCGGCGGCGAAGGCATCAAATGGTGGTACCTCAAGGTCATCGACGCGTTGGCCCGCCGCGGTCTCGTGGATACGGTGTCGATCGAGGGACTACCCTGGGGCGAGGTCGATTATCGCCACGACCTCGAGCGCGCCGACGAGTTGGCCCGGCGCTGGCTCGCGGAGGACTCCTAAGGGCCCGTAAGCCAATAAGCGATTCGATTTGAGCCGTGGGACGCCAAGTAAAGCTGTCGTCGCCGGGCTTGACCCGGCGATCCATCGGCGTCGCACGCGTGGTGATGCGCCCGATCGCAATGACGACCGGCGCGATTCTCCCGGCGAAGTTGCCGACTTTCACCATGGATCGCCGGGTCAAGCCCGACGATGACAATTGGGAGGTAGCGCGGGACAACATGAATCGAAAAGAACGGGACTTCCATCGCTTATTTTCTGACAAACCCTAACCTACAAATCGTCGCGGCGCCGCAAGATAGCCTCGGCGAGGACCAGGTCCTCGGGCTTGTCCACGTCGATCGATGCCTCGGCGAACGGAAGCCGCACCGCGCGCACCGTGGCGCCGATGCGCCGCGACACGACCTCCATCGCGCCGTCGAGCGTGAGGCGGCCGAGGAGGAATTGCACCAGCGGGGCAATCCCGATCGCCGCGATCAACCGCCAGGGCTGCTTGCGGAACCGCTCGAGGTCGGTCCAGAACGCGGCGGCGCGCAAGGAAGCGGGCGTCGTCAACAAGAACAGGTTGCACCCGCTATAGCCTTCTCCCGCCAGACGGTAAAACGTGCGCGCGGCGTCGGGATAGGCCGCGCGAACGATCTCGGCCGTGGCCACCGCGACGGCCACGTCGGCGCCGCCGGCCAGGGCCTCCTTGTGGAAATGCTCGATCATGGCCCGAGTGAGCAGCGGATGATCGCCGGTCGTCACCAGCATCGGCCATGGCGTCGAAGCCCCGGCGAGCGTTCGGCGCACGCTGTCGCTGGGCGACGTTCCCGCCGGGGCGAATTCAACCCGGCCGGCGCGGTGCAGCGCATCGAGCTCGGGCATGTCCTCCAACTCCGAGGCATCGGTCAGCGATAGAAGTATGCGCCCGATGGCCGGAGTCGCCAGCAGCGTTCGAACGACACGAACCAGCATCGGCACGCCGGCAATCGGCACCGCCACCTTGAAACGCTGGCCGAACGCCGCCGCGACGGGGTCGCTCGCCGCGCGCTGCCCGGCCAGCACCAGGGCGGTCACTGTTCCATCGCCGGTCATGCCAAGGCCTTTTCATAGATCCGGTAAGTCTTGTAGGCGCGCCCGCCGACGCCTTCGATGAGGCGCCTGGCCGCGACATTGTCGTCGAGGATCCAGGACAATTCGGCGCGGGCAAACCCGAGCCTGACCACGGTCCGGCGCAGATTTTCGAGAACGATGAGCCCAAGGGCGGCGCCTAGCGGCGTGCCGTGATAGCGCCGCCTTACGCCGAAAAGCGGCACGCGCGCCGTGCGCAAGCCCTTGATCTTCAGCCGCCACAGGAGCTTCACCCACCCCGTGGGCAGCAGCCGCCCGCCGAGATCGGCGATGGCTTCCGCCAGATTGGGAACCGCGACGATCATGCTGGCGGCCTCGCCATCCACTTCCGCGATCCAGACGAGATCGGGCAGCAGGACGGGCCGCAACCCTTGCGCCGCCTGGGTCACTTCATCGGCGGTGAAGGGCACGAATCCCCAGTTTTCGGACCAGGCATCGTTGAAGATGTCGAGTATCATGGCGAGGTCGGCGTCGTAGCGCCGTTTGTCGAGGTTTCGCACGCGCACCCTGCGGCCATCGGCGGCCTTGGCGAGCCAGCGTTCGGCGAGGATCGGCTTTGCCGTCGCCATATCATAGTCGTAGGCGATGAGATCCTTGGCCTTGGCATAGCCCTGCTCGGCCAGGCGCCGGCCGGCATAAGGCGGCGCATAGGGCATCATCAACATCGGCGGCGCATCGAACCCTTCGGCCAGCAGTCCGGCTTCTTCATTGATCGAGGGATTGAACGGCCCGCGCACCCGGACCATGCCGCGCTCTTTCAACCACGTCTCGGCGGCGGCGGCGAGCGCCGCGAAAACGTCCCGATCGTCCACGGCATCGAGGAACCCGAAATATCCGATGGCGCCATGGCGCTCGAGCGACAGGCGATCGATCTGAGCGGAGATCCGGCCGACGGCCTGTCCGCCGCGCGATGCAATCCAGAACCTTGCCTCGGCATGCTGGAAATAGGCGCTGCGCGCCGGGTCGAGAAGCTTTCGCATTTCGCTCAAGAGCGGCGGCGCGTAGCCGCGGGCACCGGCGTAAAGCGTCATGGGCAAGGCAAGGAATTGCTCCAGTTGACGCGGAGAATCCACGGCCAGGATCGAGAGCGGCGCGGCCGTGGGCGCGATGCCGCCGCCGGTCAATAGCCCTCCATCCGCAGCAGCGCCGCGCCGCCGACACTGCCGAACAAGATCGCCGGGCTCCAGGCCGCGAGGACCGGTGGCAAGATACCGGCCTCGCCCAGCGCCAATGAAAAACCGTCGGTGACGAAAAAGAGGAATCCGAGGCCCAGGCCGATGGCGATCCCGGTGGCGAGGCCGCCTTGGCGGCGCATGGCCTGGGCGACGGGTGCCGCAAGCAGCAGCATCAGCAGGGCCGACGCCGGAATGGCCAAGCGCTTGTGGAACGCCGTTTCATAGAAATAGGGCGCGAAAGCGCCCACGTCGGGGGTCGAGACGTACCGATAGAGCTCGGCCAGCGAGAGGCTGGCCGGCGTCGCCGCGCGCTCGGAAAAATGGCCGGGGGCAAGGTGGGTCTTCCATTCCTGCTGTGCCGTGCGCCGATACGTACCGCCCGATCCGGTCGATGGGATGAAGACCTCGACGCCCAGCAGGGTCCAGCTGCCTTCACGGTAGCGGGCGCCGTTGGCGGTGGTGCGGGCGGCCAGGCGCCCGGCCTCGTCGCGGGAGAAGATGGTGACACCGGACAACTGGCGGCCATTGTCGAACACCCCGGCGACGCGGACCATGACCCGGCCGTCGTGAATCCAGATCGCCTGATCCACGTCGGGCGCGGCATAGCCCTGATCCCCGATCCCCGAATCCCAGGCCATCAGGGCACGGACGGAAGCGGGCGCGACCTGGTCGCTGGCAAAGAGGTGCAGCAGCGATACGCCGAGGACGACCGGCAGGAAAGCCAGCAGCAGCCGGTAATAGGGCAGTCCCGCGGCCTTGAGGGCCAGCACTTCGTTATGGAGAGCAAGACGGCTGAGCGCGATCAGGCACGCCATCAGCACCGAAAACGGCATCATGAGAATGACGACTTCGGGCAAACGCAGCACCGTGTACCGGGCAAGGGCGGTCACGGCATTGCCATGACGCGCCATGATATCGGGCGCGTTGTTGAGCAGATCGAACAATTGCAGCAGCGATACGAAGCCGAGCAGCGAGAACACCAGCTGCACGAGAAACAAACGGGTCGCATAGCGAAAAAGGGTGGCCATCAAGCGCCCGTCAGGGATCGCGCGAGGCCGCGGCGGCCCCGTTCCACGGCATCGAGCGTCGATTCGATCGCGACCGTGAACACATTGTATCCGGGCCGGCTGTTCGACGAATGGAAAGCCCAGACGCTGAACCACGAAAAGCAGAGGAACGGCACCCACATGGTCAGCCAGGGGCTGAGATTCGTTGCTTGGCCGAGGTTATTCCCAAGCTGCAGCACGTGGTGGTAGAGTACGATGATCACGATGGCGAGCCCGAAGGCGATGGTGCGGGATGCGCGCCGGGACGCGGTCCCGAGCGGGATGGCCAAGCATGGCAAGAACAGCAGGGAAAGTATGCGCACCACGCGTTCGTGCAGCTCGCGCTTCAATCCGTCGGTGCTCAGGCCCGGCGGCGGGTCGCTCAGCGAATTCCAAAGCTCGACCAAGGTAAATTCGTTGTAGCCGCGGCCACGTTGGCGAAACGGCGTCGGGACCAACGAGAAATCGAGCGGCAGGTTGAGGTTGTCGAAGGTGACGACCGTCGAATTGCGGCTGGCGACGTCGTTTTCGATCCGCAACCCGGACTCCAGGCTCAAGATCAGCCGTTCATTGTCCGCCGAGCGGTACACGTTGCCCTTCCTCGCCGTGGTGGTGATCGAGCCGCCGTCCGGCTTTTGCTCGTGGATGAAGATTCCGGCAAGGCTGCGGCCGCCGTCGCCGATGTCGTCCACCATGATGGTCATGTTGCCGAAGCCGCTGAAGAAGGCGCCGCGCTCGAGCGCGATGTCCCAGGCGGTGTTGGTGACGATGTGCACCAGCGCGCGGTAGGCGTATCGCGTCAAGGGTTGCATGAAGCCGACGATGACGGTGCTGCCGATCACCAGAAGCATCGCCACCACCATCAACGGCATCAGAAGACGCCCGTAGCCGACGCCCACCGCGTGAATGGCGTCGAACTCGTTGTCGCTGCTGAGCCGCGCGGTCGCCAACAGGATGCCGATGAAAAAGGCGGCCGGCAGCGCCAGCCCCAGATATTGCGGAACAAGGTAGGCGAGCATGCGCAGCAGCAAGTAAAAAGGCCCGCCTTCGTTGACGACGATGTCGAGAAGACGAACGGTCCGTTCCAGCATCAACGCCAGCAGGGCCACGCCGAGCGAAGCGAAGAGCGGCCACAACGTCTTGCCGATGATGTACCGGTCCAGCAGCCGCATCGGAACATGCAGGGCGAGCCGGCCGAGGGCGAGGGACATCGGCCCGCTCGCGTGTTCTTCCGCGCGCCCCGGCGGTTTGCGTGGACCGGTCATGCGGCCAGGCGGCGGGCGCCGGGAACGGCGAGCTCGAATCCGCCTTCGCGTTCGAAACGGTCGAGCGACGGCGCCACGCCCCTGACCTCGACCGCGAGGCGCCAGCCATTGGGCTCGCGCGCGACCCGATAGAGATGGTAGCGGGCATGGTCCTTGCCGCGATGCGGCCGCGCCGAGGCGGACGGTACGCCAATCGCCGGCGCGGTGCCGAAGGGCGTGTCGAGCTTGCCTAGCACCGACAGGTGGGTATGCCCGAATATCACCAGTTCCGCCCCGGCCCGCGCCACGACCTGGCGGAACGCTTGCGAATCGAGAAGCCGCTTGCGCCGGCTCGCGGACCCCGCCAGGGGCGGATGATGAATGAGCACGACGCGAAAAAGGTCGCGGGTGCCCAGCCGGGCGAGAGTGTCCTCCAGCGCCTGCAACTGCGCCGGTCCGACGCGCCCGGCCGCCATGTGCAAGGGCATGGGCCGAGCCGTCGATACGCCGACGAGGGCAAGGGGACCTCGCAGCCGGACGAAGGGGAATCCCTCGGGGCCTGGGACCGGGCGCTCGGCGCCGTCGAGCGTGCTACCCAAGCCGGTCATGTTGCCGCTCCAAAGCCCGACGGACCGATCCCAGGCAACCGGAACGTAGGCATCGTGGTTGCCCGGAACGACCGTCACGGTCCCGGGCTCGCCCAGCGATGCCAGCCACCTTGCCGCACGCTCGAACTCCTCGGGCAGGGATATATTGGTAATGTCGCCGGTGATGGCGATGTGGTCCGGCCGCTGGCGTGCCAGATCCTCCACCAGTGCCGGCAGAACCGGGCCTTCATGCACCGGGCGTCGGCGGACCATCCAGGAGATCAGCCCGAGACAACGCTTGTTCAAGAGATCGCCGAGGGCCGGCCAGCCCATATCGCCGAGATGCGGGTCGGAAAGATGCGCGAGAGTGAACATTTCGCTTTATACAATGCCCGAGGCGATATATGCGGTCGTTCTTGTCTTGGACATGGCCGAAGGTCAAGGTTTCTTTGATTCTACCGGCTTCTAGAGGGTTACTTGGACATGGCCGACGCACGCGACAAGGACGGCGGGCCAAGCGCCTGGATCGTGGGAAAGTGCGACGTCGCCCTTTGGGGACTGGACGCAACCTTACGCTGGCGGCGCTGTCTTGGCCGCGCGGGTGTCACTGCCTGCCAAGTGGAACCGGCGCCGATCGAGGCCGCCGGTCGGGTTCTGCTCGTGCGCGCCGATGCCGTGGCGCAAGAGAGCCTGGTCCAGGCCCTGGTCGCGTCCCCCGATACCGTCCTCGCGCTTTCCGGGGCAGCGGATTCAAGCTGCGTGCCGCTGGCGGCTCATGTGCCGGCCGATCTCGCGGGCTTCGTCGCCGGCGCGATGCGGCGCGGTCGGTGCGAGACCGCCGAACTCGCCGGGCGCGGCCTCGCGGTAAAAGATCCCGATGAGCTCGGATCGTCCTATCACCATGCGCTGCGAAAGCGCGCCGCGCCGTTCGCGATGCTGGTGACGGCGGCTTCGGCGCCGGACATCGAACGGCGCATGTTCGCCGCCTCGTATAAGGGTGTCACCGATCTGGTCACGAAATGGCTGTGGCCGGTTCCGGCGCGCTGGGTGACGGGTTGGGCGGCGCGGCGCGGCATTTCCGCCAACGCGGTCACCTGGCTGAGCCTCGTCTTCGTCGTCTTGGCCTGGTGGTTGTTCGCCGCCGGCGAATTCGTTCTCGGCCTCGCCGCGGCTTGGGCGATGACGTTTCTCGACACCGTCGACGGCAAGCTGGCGCGCGTCACCCTGACTTCCAGCAAGTTCGGCGACGTCTTCGACCATGGCATCGATCTGTTGCATCCGCCGTTCTGGTACGTGGCCTGGTGGCAGGGGCTTGCCGACGGAAGCCCGGCGCTGGCGGCGGCGATGTGGATTGTCGTTGCCGGCTACATCCTCGGCCGGGTCATCGAAGGTTGGTTCATCTGGCGGTTCAAGTTCGAGAGTCACGCCTGGCGGCCGATCGATTCGCGATTCAGGCTGATCACGGCGCGGCGCAACCCGAACCTGATCCTGTTGACGGTCGCCGCGATCCTCGGCCAACCGGCATTCGGCTTGGTCGCGGTTGCGGTGTGGACGGTTCTGTCGCTGATATTTCACCTCGTCCGGTCGGGGCAGGCCGAGGCGGCGAACCGGCGCGGCTCGCCGCCGCGTTCGTGGCTTACGGAAGCAGCGCCGCCGGCATGATGCGCGTCGGTGTCATCTCGAATCCGCGCAGCCGGCGCAACCGCGATGGCATGGACAAGATCCGCGCCGTGCTTGCCCGCCATGGCGACATCGCGCATGCGGAATTGAGCCGCATGGCCGAGTTGCCGGCGGCGGTTCGCCGGTTCGCCGATTCGGGCGTGTCGCTGGTGGTCGTGAACGGCGGCGATGGAACCGTGCATGCCGTCCTCAGCGAAATCTTGAACGGCGTGCTTCTCGCCGATCCGCCCCGGCTCGCGGCCTTGCCATCGGGCATGACCAATCTGATCGCCGTCGATGTCGGCCTCGCCGGGCGGCCGGACCTGTCGCTTGCGAACCTTTTGTCGCGGGTCCGCGACGGCGGCGAACTGACGGTCCGGCGCCGGCCGGTCTTGTCGTTGACGCCGGCGCCGGGCGCGCGGGCCAGTCATGGCATGTTCTTCGGCACCGGCGCCTTCTATCGCGCCGTCATGGCCAGCCGCCGGCGCATCCATCCGACCGGTGTCCGGCACGATCTCGCCACCGCCCTCTCCGTCGGATTGTTCATCGCCGGAATGTTGCTGCGTCGTTCGTCGCCCGGTTCGCCTTATCGCGGCGACGGCATGACGATCCGCCGGGATGGTGGGGTCGCCCGAACCGGCACTCATCTCGGAATGGTCGCGACGACCTTGGAGCGGCTTTCCATGGGCCTCGACCCGTTCTGGGACGGGACCGAGGGCCCGATGCGCTACACCCTGCTGCCGTTTCCGCCCCATCGCTTCGGCTCGGCCATGGTGCCGATTCTTCTCGGGCGGCCGCTCCCGTGGATGGCGGGGAAGGGCTATGAGAGCGGGCGGGCGGCCGAGCTCGCCTTTACGATCGACTGCCCGCTGGTGCTGGATGGCGAGGTGTACGCGGCGCCGACGGGCGCGCCGGCGGTGCTTCGCGCCGACCGCGAGGTCGAGTTCGTGACCATTGATGGATGAGATATCGGTGACCGACGCCCGGCAAGACATAGACCGCCTGATCGCCGCGGAGATCGGCTTGTCCGTCGCGGCATCGGTGCGCGCGGCGGCCGACGACATTCGCGCCCGGTTGGGCGGACACGCGCGAGCGATCCTTTTTTATGGATCGTGCTTGCGCCGGGGCGGCGATCCGGCGGAGGACGATGATTCGGTTCTCGATTTCTATGTGCTGGTCGAGGGCTATGCCGACCTCTATGACAACCGCCTCCTGGCGCTCGCCAACCTGCTCCTGCCGCCCAACGTCTTCTACGCGGAGGTGCCATGGCAGGGGCGGAGCCTGCGCGTCAAATACGCCATCGTTTCCGAAGCCTCGTTCCGGCGCGGCTGCACGAGCCGTAGCTTGCATTCGTTGCTGTGGGGCAGGTTCGCGCAACCCGTGCGCCTGGTGTACGCGCAAGACGAGCCGGCGCGGCGCAATGTCACCGATGCGCTCGGCGACGCGGTCGTGACGCTTCTAGCGGCCGCGCTGCCTCTGGTGCCGGCGGATGGTTCGGCCTTGGAACCATGGACTCGCGCGCTCGAGGAAAGTTATCGCACGGAGTTGCGGACGGAACGCGCCGGCCGGGCCGGGGACATCGTCGCCGCGGATGGCGCGCGCTACGCGGCCTTGACGCCGCTGGCGATGACGCTCGCGCGTCCCGTGTCGCCGGCGCGCGCCCGCGCGCTCTGGGCCTTGCGGCGCGCGATCGGCAAGCCGATGAGCGTGGCGCGGCTGGCGAAGGGCGTCTTCACCTTCACCGGGGGCCAGAGCTACATTCTGTGGAAGCTTCATCGCCATTCGGGCGTGACGCTGGCGCCCACACCCTGGCAGCAGCGCCACCCGCTGCTGTCGGCGCCGGTCTTGGCCTGGCGCCTCTATCGCCGCGGCGCCTTTCGCTGACCCTTCTCCAGATCCGTGGCGGTCATTCTAGGTGTCATTGACACATATGCCGTTGACGCATATATTGCGGCCATGTCGATCGTGACCGTTGTCGAAACGCTGGAATTTCAGCGCCGGGCCGACGAACTCATGAGCGATGAAGAACGCCAGGAAATCATCGACTTCATCGCCCGCAACCCTGGTGCCGGCGTTTCCATCGAAAGCGGCGTGCGCAAGGTGCGTTTTGCCCGGAAAGGCGGCGGAAAGAGTGGCGGCTACCGGGTCGTCCATTTCCATGGCGACGACGCGAGGCCAATCTTCCTGCTGACGGTGTTCGCGAAGAACGATAAATCGGCCCTGACCCGATCGGAGACGGACGCGATCAGAAAGCTAGGCAAGGTGCTGTCGGATACCTACGGGAGACCAAGATGAGCAAGGCATTCAAGAGCATCGAGAGAGGCCTCAAGGAGGCCATCGCCCATGCCAAGGGCACGCGGCTCGGCATCATCCACGAGATCGATGTACCCAAGCCGGACGTGTCGGCGATCCGGGCGAAGACCGGATTATCGCAGGCGGTCTTTGCCAAGAGCATCGGCGTCAAGAAGGGCACGGTCTTGAACTGGGAGCATCGGCGCCGATCCCCGGACGGCCCGGCCCGCGTCCTGCTCGCCCTGATCGACAAGGATCCGAGCATCGTCCAGCGCACCCTCGCCCGGCGCTAACCGGCGCGGGCGCCTTTCGCCGACCTTCGGTCAGGCGACCGCAGCTTCGGAGGGCGCTTCGAGCAGGCCGGTCGCATAAGCGACGCCGGTGAGCGCCCGGATGATGGTCTCCAGTTGTTCGCGGTCATGCGCGGCGCAGACGCTGCAACGCAGCAGCGCCGTGCCACTGGGTGTCGCGGGCGGCAGCGCCAGGTTCATGTAGACGCCGGCATCGAGCAGCGCCTTCCACACCGCCACCCCCATCTCGGCGCTCGGCAGATGCACGGCGACGACCGGGCCCTTCCGCGGTCCGAGATCGAAGCCTTGCCGCTGCAACCCGTCATAGAGAATGCCGACGTTCGACCACAGCCGCGCGCGCAACTCCGGGTGCGCGACCATGACCTTAAGCGCGGCCCGAACCGAGGCGACGATGGAAGGCGGCAGCGATGCCGTGAACATGTAAGGGCGGCTCACAACTCGCATGATGTCGAAGTCGGGATGATCGGACACGCAATAGCCGCCGATGGCCCCAAGGCTCTTGCTGAAGGTACCGGTGATAAAATCGACGTCGGCTTCGAGGCCCTCGGCCTCCGCGAGGCCGCGCCCGGTGCGCCCGAGCACGCCCATCGAATGCGCTTCGTCGACCAGGAGATAGGCGCCGTGACGGCGTTTCACCTCGACGAATTCGGCCAGCGGCGCCTGATCGCCCAGCATGCTGTAGATGCCTTCGGTGACGATGATCTTGTTGCCGGGCTTGCCGGCCAGCCGCGCCAGGCGCTTGTCGAGATCGGCGGCGTCGTTGTGCCGGAAACGAATCACGGTGGCCTGCCCCAGGCGCGACGCGTCGTAGATGCTGGCGTGGCAATCCGCGTCCAGCATCAGAAAATCGTCCGGTCCGGCGATCGCCGATATGACGCCTAGATTGGCCTGATAGCCGGTCGTGAACACCATGCAGTGCTTGCGGCCGTAAAACGCCGCCAGTTCGTCTTCGAGCAATTGGTGCCCGTCGTAACTGCCGTTGGCGATGCGCGAGCCGGTGGTCCCGGTGCCGAACGATTCCGCCGCTTCCGCGGCCGCGTCCACGCAGGCGGCGTCGAAGGTCAGGCCGAGATAGTTGTTGGTGCCGGCGAGGATGGTGTAGCAGCCATTGACGATGGCCTCGGTCGGCGACAGCACCTGATCCATCTTGACCGCGAATGGCTCGGCGCCGCTCGCGCGAAACCGCGCGCAGACATCCTTCTGTACCTCGTAGCGATCGAACAGGCCCATATGCGTCACGCCCCCCCTTTGATCCGCGCCACCGTGGCCGCCAAATCGGCAACCGAGTGGATCTCCGGCACCAGATTGAGCGGGATCGAAATATCGAACCGCTCCTCCAGCTTCATCATCAAATCCATCACCGCCAGGGAATCCAGATTGAGATCCCTGGCGATATCCGTCTCTCCGGTAATGGATCCGCCCGCCTGGCGGAACGGCTCGAGAAGTTCGATGACTTGGCCGATAAGCGCTTGTGCTTCTTCCCGCTGGCCACTCATCCCCATCTCCGCCGCAACGCCACCACGCGGCTGAACCCGCGTTTCCCACCGAATCATAGCCCGGCGCCCGGCCCCCACTACCAAGCGCACTTATCCGGAATCGCAGGGCAAAGCTGAAATAACAAATTGTTACAGATTGTTACAAATAGGTTCTAACCCAGCCGGCCGGCGCCTTCCCGGCCTCAAAGCCATCCGGCGGCGCGATACCAGGCGACGGTCTCGCGGAATCCCTCGGCGACCCCGATTCGCGCCCACCAGCCCAGCTCCGCCAGCAACCGGTCCTCGCGGCAAACCCAATCCGGGTGGCGGACTTCCCTCAGCTTGCCCGGCGTCAGGGTCGGCGTCCGGCCCGCCAGCCGCGCCAGCGCCACCGCCAGCCCGGAGGCCAGAACCTGGACCGGCATTGCCACCGGCACGGAAATCGGACTCCTACCGACGGACTGGGCGCCGAGCGCCACCAGTTCGGACCAGCCATATCCGCCACGCCGCCCATCGTCGATCTCGATGATGGCGCCGCCGGGGTTGAGCCGTTCGAGGACGGTCACCACGGCCGCCGCCAGATCGGCCACATGAAGGAACGACAGCCGGGCGCGCTTTGGCGCCGGCAACAAGACCCAGCCATTCCCGATGCAGCGAAAGAACAGCAGCGTCTCGCGGTCGCCGGGGCCGTAAACCACCGGTGGCCGCAGCGCGGTCCAGCGCAACCGCCCGCCCTGTGCCGTCAAGGCCTCCTCCGCCGCGCTCTTGCTTGCGGCGTAGGGGGAAATCCCGGGCTCGCGCGCGGCCAGCGAGGACATGTGGAGAAAGTGAGCCGACGGCGCTTGGCGAACCGTCGCGGCGGCAAGGGCGGCCGTTCCTTCGGCATTGACCCGGCGGAAGTCGGCGCGCCGCCGGGCCTTGACCAGGCCGGCGCAATGCACGACGGCGTCGGCGCCGATCACGAGTTCTTCCAGGCTGGCGGGATCGCCGAGGTCGCCGATCGCCACGTCAAGCGTGAGCCCGGCAAAAAGCGGTCCGGCCGGGATGCGCCGGCTAAGGATGCGAACCCGCCACCCCGCCGCCGCCAGGGCCGCGACCACGTGACCGCCGATGAAACCGGTGCCGCCGGTGACGGCGACGAGGCGCGGCATGGATTAGCGCCCGGCGGGGGCCGAAACGGCCAGCTTCCGGTCGTCGCCGCCAGGCGGAGAGCCATGGAGGCCGGCGAGGAAGTCGGTCTTGGCCTTGCCGCGGCTGAGCTTGCCCGACGAGGTTTGGGGCAGGGCATGGGGCGCCACCAGAACGACCTCCGTTTCAACCGCGAAAGACCGGCGCAAGGTCGCCGACACTTCGGCGGCCAGCGCCTGTCGGGCCGAGGGCTCGATCAGGCGGCATTGCACGAGAACGACGACATGCTCGCCGGCATCGTCATCCTCGACCGAAAATGCCGCGGCATCGCCGCGACGCAAAGCCGGTATTTCCTCGACCGTCCACTCCAGGTCTTGCGGCCAGATGTTGCGGCCGTTGACGATGATGAGGTCCTTGGCACGGCCGGTGATGACGATCTGGCCATCGACGAGGTAGCCGAGGTCGCCGGTATCGAGCCAGCCCCGATCGTCGAACACTTGGCGCGTTGCTTCCGGCTCGTTGAAGTAACCGGCGGTGATGCTCGGGCCCTTGGCGAAAATCCGCCCTAGCCTGCGCTCCGGCAGACTCTGCCCGTCGGCCCCACGGACCTCGATATGATGGCCGCCGAGCGGGCGCCCGCACAGAACGAACTCGCGCGAGCGTGTGCCATCGCCGTCGCCCGCGGGCTCGGCGATCTTGTCCTCGGCCAGCCGGCGGCGGTCGACGCGGTCGAGCAGGACGCCGCGGTCGAGGGCCGAGAAGCTGAGCGCCAGCGTCGCCTCGGCCATGCCGTAACTGGGCACGAAGGCCTCGGCGCGAAAGCCGTAGGGGCCAAAGGCCTCGGCGAACCGCGCCAGGATACTCGGGCGTATCATGTCGCCGCCGATGCCGGCGACGCGCCAGCGGCGAAGGTCGAGTCCCATTGCCGATGCATCGGCAGCGCGGCGCGCGCAGAGCTCGTAGCCGAAGGACGGGCTGAAGGCCAAGGTGCCGCCATGGCGCGAAAGAAGTTGCAGCCATGTCAGCGGCCGGCGCGCGAAATCCCGCGTGGTCATGGTGTCGACCGACATCTGCGCGAAGAGCGGCGTCAGCAGGAACCCGACCAGCCCCATGTCGTGATAGAGCGGCAGCCACGACGCGCACCGGTCGCCGGGAACCATCCTAAGACCATCGACGACGATGGCGCGGCAATTCGCCGCCAGCGCGCGCTGGCGGATATCGACCCCGAGCGGGAACCGCGTGCTGCCGGAGGAGTATTGCAAGTAACTCGACTCGTCGGGCCCGAATGGCCGCGGATCGACGCCGCCTTCGGGCAAGGCCTCGAAATCGGCGGGCGATCCGACCAGCGCCAGTCCCAGCCCCGCGCCGGCCTCGCGCAAATAGTCCATGAGTTCCGGCGGCGCCATGGCGGCGCTTGCGCCCGAACCTTCGATCTGCCGGCGCAACGCGCCGATATAGGCATCCTTGCCGCCAAGCCCGATCGGCAGCGCGACCGGGACCGGCAGAATGCCGGCGTACTGACAGGCCATGAACATGATGACGAAGGACGGGTCGGTATCGGCCAGCATCAGGAACCGCGCGCCCTTGGCTAGGCCGGCCCGGATCAAGCGGCGCGCTTGCGCCACCGCCAATTCGCGCAGCTCCGCATAGCCGAGTGCCCGCGCCAGTTCCCCGCGCACGGAGAAGAAGTTAAGCCCGGTTCGTCCGCGCGCGGCGTAATCCAACGCTTCCGCCAGCGTATCGAACGCGGCGGGGCGAAGGGGCAGGGTGTCGTTGGTTGATGGTGTCGGGTCCATGATCGGCGATGCGGAAAGACGGGGGCTCGGATCGGCCGGCGCCGGTGCCCTCTTAGCAAATTCCATTGCCGCGCCACAAGCGGATTGGCCGATTGAAGTGCCTCATGGTGAGGAGTCGGCGAAGCCGGCGTCCTCATCCCGAGCTTGTCCAGGGACGAACCATGAGACCGCGGTCGCGGATTTAAGAGGCGGCCACCCGAATCGCCGCCCGCGGCATCTCGACGACCCGTTCGTCCTGAATCTGGTACACGCGGTCGGCCATGTCGACCCAGGCCGGCTGATGGGAAATGGCCAGCAGCGTCAAGCCGCTACGCTCCGACAGTTCGCGCAGGTTGCGGCAAATGGCGGCCTCCGTCTCGGGATCGAGCGCGCTGGTCGCCTCATCGAGGATGATGAGCGTCGGCCGGTGAATGAGCGCGCGCGCCACCGCAATGCGCTGACGCTGGCCGCCCGACAGAAAGCCGCCGCGCTCGCCGATGATGGAATCGATGCCCTCCGCGAGCCGGGACACGAAATCCCATGCCCCGGCGGCCTCGAGCGAGGCCTTGGCATCCTCCCGGGTGAGCGCCGGATCGTCGAGCGTGACGTTGGCGAGCACGGTGTCGTGAAAGAGGATGACTTCCTGGGGGACGTAACCCACCATCCCGCGCCATTGCAGAAGATCGACGGCGCGCAAGGAGCGGCCATCGAGACGAACGTCGCCGGAATCCGGTTCGTACAGCCCGAGAATGAGATCGGCGATCGTCGTCTTGCCGGCGCCCGACGAGCCGATGATGGTGGTGACCTTGCCCGCGGGGATAGTCAGGCTGACATCGGCGAGTACCTGCTTCGCGCCGAAGGCAAAGGAGACGCGGTCGAATTCGCAGGCGCGCGCGAGGCTCGGCGTCTCGCTTCCGGCCAGCGTCTCTCGGGCTTCCCTGGCCTCGGCGATCGTGTCCAGCATGTTCCAATAGGCGGTCTCGTGAATGGCGGCCGACTGGAAGTCGAGCTGGGCCTTGCCGACCGCGGCCACGGTGCGGGTGAGCAGCAATCCCATGACGATCAGCTCGGCAACCGGCAAATGCCAAACGGTGATCGCGACGTACAATGCGCCCGCGAGAAATATGCCGATCATGGGCTCTTGCAGATTGCGGGCGGCCTGCTTGCCGAAGACTTGCTTCCGCAGGGCGGTGTTGAGGTCGCGCAGATAGCCCGCGAACAAGATGCCAAGCTGCAGGTGCTTGGTCATGGCCTTCAGCGCCTTGATCCCGCCGAGCAAGTCGGTCAACCGCGCCACCAGGGTCTGCGTGTGGCGAGTCTGCTGCTTGCCGGCCCGCCGCGAGAGATTGACGACGCGATTGAGCGCCAGGATCATGACCGATCCGATGACCGCGGCGAGCAGGCACAGCTTCCAGGAAATAAGGAGCGCCAGCAACAGGTAGACAACCGTCTGCACCGAGCCCGCGATCAGCAGCGAAACCGACAGGAACGCCTGCGAGGCGCGCGTGGCCTCGCCGCTGATGGCGTTGGCGAACCGGCCGATCGGCTGTTTGGTGAAATAGCTCCATCGGACTTCGAGTAGCCGCTCGACCAGGCTGAGCCGCAAGCCCGTGGCGATTTCGGCGACCACGTAGCCGACGTAGTTCATGGTCAGCAGTATCAACGCCGACTTGGCCAGCAGCCCGAAAACGACAATCAGCAGCAGAACCCCGATATCGACCGGCAGGCCGAGCGCGCCCAAGACATCGGTGACGGCGCTATGGATGGGCGATTGATCGGTGCCGGCGTCGCCCGCGGCCAGACTGAGGACGGGAAGCAGGCTGGCGATGCCGACGCCCTCGGCCAGGCTGGCGAGCAGCAGGCAGCCGACCACAATGTATTGGCGCCGGGGCGCGATGCCGCGAAAGATGGCCAGCACACCGCGTCGGGGCGTGGCGATCGGAGGCGTCGATGTGGCGGGGTGACGCATGTCGAGCGGCGATGCGGATGCCTAGTGAGAGGATACCAGGCCCTTAGATGCGCCGTTCGGCGATCATCCGCAAGTCGGCCTTCCCAGGGCCTTCTTAAGGCCCGTGGACCCAAGGCGTCAAGTTGACGCCGGCCCTCTTTCGAGACGCGCCCTTGGCAGGGCGCTCCTCAAGATGGGGAAAGCCAACGACAAGCCTCATGGCGAGGAGGCTGCGGCAGCTTCCGTCCTCATCCCGAGCTTGTCGAGGGACGCACCATGAAGCCGCCAGTCGGCAAATGCGATAGCCCTGGGCCCGCGCTTGTCTGGCCCGTACGGCTGGTGTATCAAGCGCGGCCGTCGCCAAGGAACCACATTCATGACGATTCAATCGGCCTGGAGCGAGACTCGGGTCAAAGCGATGCTCGCGGCGTATAGCTTCCGCTATCAGAACGTGGAGCTGCCCTACGGCCTGCAAACCGGCGGCAATGACCGTTCGCCGACGGCGAACAGCATCTTCCCGGCGGACATGACCGGAAAGTCCGTGTTCGATCTCGGTTGCATGCACGGCTATTTTCTGTTCGAGGCGGAGCGGCGCGGCGCTACGAGGATCTTCGGCGGCGATATCAACCCCGAGAACGTCGCCAAGTGCAAGATGCTTGCCGACTGCAAGGGTTCGCGGGCGGAGTTCGCGAAGTTCGACATCGAGCGGGACGCGATCCCCGGTAAGTTCGACTACGTGCTCTGCCTCAACGTGCTGCATCACTTGCGCAATCCTCTGGCGGCGCTCGAGAAGCTCATCGACGCGACCAAGGAATGCCTGGTCCTGGAAGTGGCCGCCTTCAACAAGAAGGCGCGGAATGAATCCTGGGTGCCTTACTGGTTCGGCGGACTGCTCAACCGCCTGCCCATCTTCTATGTCGGCGGGGCGAGCCGGGACGCCAAGGGAAGCCGCGGTTTTTTCATGACCGAGAGCGCCATCGTCGCGCTTCTCAACCACCACCGGCGCGATTTCGCGCGCGTGAAGATCGTGCATGTCGGCGGCCAGAAAGGGCTCGGCAAGGGGCGGTTCATCGCCATCGCGCCCAAGCGGCGGATCGAGCATCTCCATATTTTCGCCGGCACGAACACGATAGGAAAATCGACTCTGCTCGAGAGTTTCCGGCGCGGCGAGAACCCGCTTGTCGCCGAGAAACTGGGTCTGGGTCCGGTCGCGGATTGGCGCCACCAGATGTACAACAAGCTGCCCCAGGCGCCGGAAGCCGAAATGCCCCACATGCTGCTCGAATACAACATCGGCAAGTATCTGTTCGACGGCCCGCTGCATCACTACGAGCGCGGCGTGCTGGACCTCATCAAGGTCGCGGAAAAAGTGACCATTACGACGTTCTGGCTGCGGCCCGAAATCTTGCATGAGCGCTACATGACGCAGCGCGTGCCGGAATCGTGGTTGAAACGCCGCCTGCGGTCCTCGCGCCGGCGCCGGATGGAACGCAAGCTCGGTGCCCTCTATGCCGATCCGGCCCGTTTCGAGGCGATGTATCGCGATTGGTTCGCGTTCGCTCGCCGGCACGCCGCCGTCAACCACGTCATCCTGCAGGAAAACGGCTATCGTGTCGTATCGATCGAGGATTGGGAGCGTGGCGAGCGCGGCTGAGAGGGCGCCGTCCCGCGGTTTCCTGGGGATGGTGCTGGCCATCGTCCTCGGGGTCGCGCTGTCCGCGGGGGTGCTGGAGCTCGCCGTGCGTTTCGTGCTCGATGACGGGCTCAATTTCGATCTTGAGATGTGGAAATACGCCAAGGACCTGAAGGCGGTGAGTCCTACGCCCGGCGTCGGGCACGAGCATGTTCCCGACACATCGGGGATCTACATGGGCGTTCCCGTATCGATCAACTCGGCGAAACTGCGAGACCGGGAAATGCCCCTGGCCAAGCCGGCGGGTATGATCCGCATCGCCATGGTCGGCGATTCGTTTACGTTCGGTTGGGGCGTCCGGGTGGAAGATACGATGGCGAAAATGCTGGAAGCGAAGTTGAACGCCGGATTGCCCGCCCCGCGCTTCGAGGTCGTCAATTTCGGTGTCGGCAACTACAACACGTCCATGGAGGTCGCCTCGTTCCTGCACGATGGGTACCGGTTTCAGCCGAACGTCGTGATTCTCAACTATTTCATCAATGACGCGGAGGAGACGCCCAAGCGCGGCAACAACGTTCTCGCCGAACACTCATACGCCGCCGTCTACATCGCCGGACTCGTCGAC
The DNA here is from genome assembly GCA_009885795.1 of Rhodospirillales bacterium. Lineage (GTDB taxonomy): Bacteria > Pseudomonadota > Alphaproteobacteria > Dongiales > Dongiaceae > VFKA01. Next base: position 63,905 of record VFKA01000010.1, read on the forward strand.
GTTGTGATGAGGACATATTTCGGCAAGAGCGATTGGCGCGCCTACTACGACGGCCTCTACGAAACGGACGCGCCCGGATGGCGGCGCGCCCGGCAAGCGATCGCCGATCTGGCCGGCTTCTGCCGCGAGCGCGGCATCGGGCTGCTCGTGGTCAACCTGCCCGAGCTCCACCAGCTGGACCCCTATCCCTTCGAACGCGTGACCGCGGCAATCGGCGCTCTGGCCGCGAAAGAGCGCGTGCCCTTTCTCGATCTGCTCCCGGCGATACGCGGCCATGAGCCATTGAGCCTTTGGGTGACGCCGACCGACCCTCACCCCAATGCGACCGCCAACCGGGCCTTTACCGACGCTATTGCGGCGAAGCTTGGCGCGGATTTTCCCGATTTGGCGATCGAGGGCGATTGACCCGAGGCCGGGCGGTCACTTTTTCCACGCCGCCTTGAGCATCTCGACGAGCTTGGCCGTGCCGATCGGCGACAGATGTCCCTGGTTCACATAGAGCGGCAATCCGCCGAAGGGCGACCCCGCTTCCTCCCGCGCCGCGTTGGTGGCGTCGAGGAAATCGACGACCGTGAAGCCCGCTTGCCTCGCGGCATCCAGAACCGCGCGCTTCTCCTCCCGGAAATAGGGAAAGTCCCAATGGCTGTGGCCGCGGACCCGCATGACGTCGGGCGCCGCATTGTAGATCTTCGGCAAATAGACAAGCGTCAGGCGGTCGAGCGCGTTTCGCTTGGCGAATTCGGACAGAAAGGGAATGAGTTCCTCCGGACGGCCGTAGGGCTCGCCCGGCGCGTGGTCGTTCTCGGAGAAGAAGTAGACGACCTCGCGGATGCCGCCCGCATATCGCCGTTCGGCGCGTTCGAGCATGCAGACATTGTCCTTGGCGGCGGCGCCGTTGACGCCGATGTTCACGTATTGCCGGGTGTCGTCTCGCGCCTGCAGCTGCGAGGCGAGGGTCTCCCAGTCGTTCACCATCGAACCGTTGGCGATGCTGGACCCGGTCACGAGCACCTTGCGCGGCGACTCGACAGAGGGAAGCGTCAGGCGCTCGCCCTCGGCGTTGCTCCGGTGTCGAATTTTACGGAAGGCATAGCGGTCCAGGAACTGTTGGAGACGCGGCGGCAGCACCCTGGCCGTGTCGTAGAAGGCGTTCATCGGGTCGAAGCTATTGAACAAAGTCGATCGCAAGAGAACCATGGTCTTGTCGATATTGGGACGCTGCGACCAGCAGCCGTCGATCTCGATATTGGCGCTGGCTGCTTCCGTCTTGAGTTCGGCATAGGGCGCGTTGCCGAGGCCGACGCCGTTGGCCTTCATGTCGTCGATCATCGATTCGAGTTCGTCCAGACTCGAAATCGTCAGCAGCCTGTCGTCGGCCGGCAGTTCGGCATCGCTTCGCTTTTGGTCCTTCAAGAGATTACTGACGAACCAATAGGTGACGCTGGTGTCCGGCTTCTTGAGCCGTGCGACGGCATAGAGACCCTCGCCAGCCAACAGGATGACGACGAGGACCAGGACGACAGTCATCGCCGCGAAGAGGTGCTGCTTGCGCATGAACGTCTCTCTACGCCGAATAACCGAACAAAGGTACCAACCGGATTCGCACCATCGCCTCCATCGCGGCGATTTCGGTGGGCGTGAAATAATCGCGAAATCCGCCGATCTTGCCGCGCCGGACCTTGAACGAATCGGGGTTGGAGGGATCCCGCGCCGAAAGGCGGCGCGAGCCGAAATGGTCGCCGCGCTCCATGTCCTTCAGGCGCTCGAAGGAGGCGAAGGCCACGGCCTCCGCGATCTGCTCGTCGGTGAAGGAGTCGCCGATGAAATCCGCGATCCGCTTGAGTTCCGCGGCCGGTTCCTTGCGCATGTCTTCGTAGCGGACCAGCAGGCCGCGCTCGATGCGGGCCAGAATCCCCGCCCATTCGTTGAGGTAGCCGATGATGAACGGCAGGCCGTGATCCTTGCTCATCACGAAGTCGACAAGCGGCATGTCGGCGATGTTCGCGGGCAGGTTCACGATGTCGCGACGGTAGGATTTCGTCCGATGCACGGAATGGAAATAATAGGAGACGGCGATATCGCAAGGGTGGCGTGCCAGGAAGATCGTCTTCTTGCCGTCGAATTCGGTCTCGGGCGGCGGCAGGCGGCTGGCGATCCGCGCATAGGTGCCGTGCGCGAACAGGAACACCGGTATCGCGGAATTCATCCCGTGGTAGTTGTCGGACTGAAGCAGCGCGTCGGCGGGAAGGCCGAACTTCACCTGGTAGAGCCGCGACAGCATGACCCTGAGCCAGGTGCGCCCGCTCTTGGCGAAGGCCATCACCGCCAAATCCGCGCGCCGCAGCCGGCGAAGCTCGCGCCGGCCCCGCTGCCGGCGCTGGAGGTAGAGCCGCGTCGGCCGCGGCAAGGGCGACAAGGCCGCTTGCGCGACGCGCGCGGCGATCTCGCGAAAAAGCCTTCGCATCGGGGGCGGCTCCGGGGAAGTCACGAAGGAACTATCGCGAATTTATAGCCTTGCCACCCTGGACAAGGGAAGCGCGGCGTCGCCTTGCCGGCAATGAAGACGGCTTGAATTATCGTCTCGTTATGGGTTCGATAGCGGACCGCTTTCGAAGGAAAGGGACCGGCCCGTGGAAATGCACCAGGTGCGGTACTTTCTCGCCGTCTGCGAGACGCTGAACTTCACGCGCGCGGCCGAGGCCTGCCATGTGTCGCAGCCGTCGCTCACCCGCGCCATCAAGGCGCTCGAAGGCGAGTTGGGCGGGCTGTTGTTCCGGCGCGAGCGCGTCCACACGCAGAATGTGCACCGTGGGGCCGCAACAATTGGCGGCCTTTCTCGCTCGGTTCTTGCAGCGCCATCCCGGCATCCAACTGAACCTCCAGGAGGTGGCGCCGAATGCCCTGGACGACGAGCTTCTGGACGGCAAGCACGACGCCGCGATCGTCGCCTCGCCCGTTCCGCTGCACGAGCGCTTCGACGCCAGGACGCTCTACCGGGAACGCTACGTGATCGCCTTTCCGCCCGGACACCGGTTCCGCGCCCTGAACCGGATCGAGGTGAAGGATCTCGACGGCGAGCGCTACCTGACGCGCACGAATTGCGAAGCCCTGAAATTCCTGGGCGACATGATCGAACGCCATGGCGCCAAGGTCAGCGAACCCTATCGCAGCGAGCGCGAGGACTGGATTCAGGCGATGGTGCTGGCCGGCATGGGTATCTGCTTCATTCCCGAGCAACTGGCGACGCTCCCCGGGCTCATGACCCGGCCGGTCGACGATCCGCTGGCGACACGCGACGTCCGGCTCGTCACCGTCTCCGGGCGCGAACACGGCCCGGCGCTCCGCGCCTTCCTGAAGGAGGCGAAGGGCTTCGACTGGCAGGGGTCGAACTAGAGCGTATTCACGCTGGCTGGAGATATCATCCTACCCCTGTCGCCCCGGCGAAAGCCGGGGCCGGTATGACAATGCAACGGGAAAGCCGGATGGAGAGATTCCAGTCAGCGCGGAGCCGCTCCGAATCAGTCGGTCCACTTTAGGCCATCGCGCGCCAGGCCGTCCATGACCGCGCCGATGGCCGTCCGCAAGATATCCGCCGCCTCGTCCACTTGCGCGCGGGTGATGATGAGCGGCGGGGACAGCACGACGAGATGCCCCATCGGGCGCACGACGAGACCGCGCTTCGCGGTCTCCTCGATGATGCGCCGCGGAAACTCCCAGTCGGCCGGGATCGGCTCCTTGGTCGCTCGGTCCTTCACGAACTCGATGCAGGTCATCAGGTGCATGCCGCGCACGTCGCCGACAATCGGCAGGTCGGCGAGGCCGGCAAGCCGTTCCTGGAAGTACGGCCCGATGTCGCGAACCCGGCCGCATAGATCCTCGCGCTCGATGATGTCGAGATTCTTCATCCCGGCGGCGCAGGCGACCGGGTGGGCGGAATAGGTGAAGCCGTTGGCGAAGAACCTACCCTTGGCCTCGGGTCCGGTCAGGCGCGCGTAGAGCCGGTCGGAGACGAGGAAGGCGCCCAGCGGCACGTAACCCGAGGTCAGGCCCTTGGCCGTGGTGATGATGTCGGGAACGATATCGAAGACCGGCTCGGAGGCGAAAATCGCGCCCAGGCGCCCGAACCCCGTCACCACCTCGTCGGAGATGTAGAGCACATCGTGCTTCCGGCAGACTTCGAGCGTGCGGCGGTGATAGCCCTTGGGCGGCACGATGACGCCGCCCGAGGCCATGATCGGCTCGGCGATGAAGCAGGCGACCTTGTCGGGCCCGATCTCGATGATCTTGTTCTCGAGATCGGCGATCTTGGTATCGAGAAAGTCGGCTTCCGACTGCCCCTGCGGACGCCGGTAGGGATTGGGCGCCGGCAGGTGATGGACGGTGTCGGTGACGAAATCGAGCAGGCCGCGGTCGCCGGGCTTGCCCGACACGGACGCGCTCAGGAACGTGCTGCCGTGATAGGCGTACTCGCGGGTGATGATGTGCTTCTTCGCCGGCTGGCCGATGAAATTGAAATAGAACTGGACGAAGCGCAACGCCGAATCGACGGCGGTCGATCCCCCGGTCGTGAAGAAGACGTGTTTGAGATCGCCCGGCGCGTATTCGGCAAGACGGCGCCCGAATTCGATCGCGGGCGGCGTCGAGAGGGTGCCGAACGGCGAGAAATAGCAGAGCCGCCGCGCTTGGTCGGCGATGGCGTCCGCCATCTCGTCGCGCCCGTAACCGATGTTGACACACCACATGCCGCCGATGCCGTCCAGCATGCGGCGGCCGTCGGAATCGTACACGTAGGCGCCGTCGCTCTCGGCGACGATGAAGGGCGCGGCGGCCGAGGCCTTGTCGAGCGGGCACCAGGGATGGATGATGTGCGCGCGATCGAGCGCCGCGAGCGCAACGGTATCGTATTTCAAATTGGAAATCATGCGGTCCTGTCCGATTCTTATGTAACCCCCGCTTGGCCTCCTCGGGGCGAGGTCAAGTAAGTGGCCTCACCCTGAGGAGCCACCCGAAGGGTGGCGTCTCGAAGGGCGAGGCCACCGCAAGGTATCAATTCACCCGGCCTGCACCGCCTCGAACATCTGCTGCAGCTTGTCGAGCTGCTTGTTCTCGCGGCTGAACACGCCGGATTCGAGAAGCTGGGACGGATCGCGCGGCAGGCCGAGCGCGTCCAGCACCGCCTGGTCGGCCCGATCGAAGGACTTCTTGTTCGAGTGGCCGTAGCCGTTGTCGGTGATGATCCAAAGTCCGGCCGAGGGGTCGATGATGGCGTCGATGAGCTCGTGCGCCAGGTCGATCTCCTTGGCGTCCTTGGTCAGAATGAGGCCGCAACACCAGGACAGCATGCCTTCCTTCGGCTTCATGTAGGCCACCGGAACGCCCTGCTCCTTCAACTTGACCACGGCGCTGTTCCATGCGCTGCTGGCGACGATCTCGCCCGACGCCATCGCCTGCTGCATGGAGACGTCGTCCTCCCAGTAGAAGCGCAGCAGCGGGCGCTGCTCGTCGAGCTTGGCCTTGATCATGGCGATCTCGTCGTCGGTCGGATCGTAGGGGTCCTTGACGCCCACGAGCAGCCCGACGATGACGGCCGTATCGGTCACGTCCTTGCCGATCGACAACCGCCCCTTGTAGCGCTCGTCCCACAGGATCGACCAGCTATCCTCGCCGGCCTCGACCAAATCGGTCCGGTAGATGACCGACGTGTTGCCCCATTCGACCGGAACGAACCATTGCTGGCCGCCCTCATCGGCGCCGTTGACCGATTTCAGATAGGGGAATAGGTCGCCCCAGTTCGACAGCTTGCCGGTGTCGATCGGTTGCAGGATCCCGGCGTCGCGCCAGCGATTGATTCGTCCGCTGCAGGGGTGCGCCACATCGACGGAGAAGCCGGCGCGCAGCTTCTGGAACGCCTCTTCCTCGTCGGCGAAGATCGGCGCGTTGGGCATGGCCCCATGTTTCTGCACGTAATTGGGGAACATCTCCGGGACGTCGTATCCCGACCAGGTGAAATAAGTGGCCTGCTCGGCGGCGCGGGCGAGCCGCGGGCGCATCGACATCGTGACGGTGCCGATGCCCGCCGCGCTCAACGCCGACAACGCCTGCCGGCGGGTCATGCGGCCGTTGGCAATGCGGCTCAGGAGTTCGCGTGGTTTCATGTCGATCTCCTTTTGAAGACGTTCCAAGCGGCTCTTCGCTCATGGACGGCGCAACCCAGGACAATGGCATTGCGGTGGCCGCCGTTTCTGGTGCAGGCTACCAGGTGGTCCGATAGGCGGCAAGCGCGGGAACGGCAGTAGAGTCAATTAGTTAGAGGGTAAGATCAAGTCTCGGAGACTGTGACCCATCGGCCATGCTTCGAGACGCCGCTTCGCGGCTCCCCGGCATGACGTAACATTTTGATATAGAACGCCTACCTCATCCTGAGGAGCGTTCGAAGAACGCGTCTCGAAGGATGGGCCATAGGTCTCGGGCACTCGAGATTCGGTATTAGGGGGATTTCGGCTCGACCATGACGACGGCAAGCAACATTCTAGGCGTTGGCGGGGCCGCCCGGCCCGGCTTCGGCACGAAGGTGCGCCGGGCGTTCTTGCGCTCCGAGGGCCTGCGCGGCTATGCGTTGCTGTCGCCCACCCTCCTGGTGATGTTCGCCATGATGGTGGCGCCCCTGGCGGCGCTCGTCGCGCTCGGCTTCTGGACCCAAGTCTATTTCGATATCGACCGCACCTTCACGCTCGCCAATTACTGGGCCATCATCCAGCCGGCCGACGACCCGCCATCCGTGTTCGACGATGTCTACGGCTTCCTCGAGAACCCGATCTACGTGAAGCTGCTGGTGAAGTCGCTCGGCATGTCGTTGGCGGCGACGTTGGCCTCGGTGCTGCTCGCCTATCCGATGGCGTATTTCCTCGCCTTCCGGGTGAAGCGCCACAAGCTCATCTGGCTCACCCTCATCACCGTGCCGTTTTGGACCAGCTATCTTTTGCGCGTGTTCGCCTGGAAGATCATCCTTGGGTACAACGGCGTCATCAATTCGGGTCTTATCGGCCTTGGGCTCATCGACCAGCCGCTGGAGTTCCTGCTCTACAACCCGACCGCCGTCACCATCACGCTCGCCCACGCCTTCGCCGCCTATTCGATCCTGCCGATCTATGTATCGCTGGAGAAGATCGACCGCTCGCTCCTCGAAGCGGCGACCGATCTGGGCGACTCTCCGGCGCGGCGCTTCTGGCGGGTGACGCTGCCGCTGTCGATGCCGGGAACCATCGCGGCCATCCTGCTGGTCTTCATTCCGACGGTCGGCGACTACGTGACGCCCAGCCTGGTCGGCGGCACCAGCGGCATCATGATCGGCAACGTGATCCAGTCGCTGTTCGGCAAGGCCAACAACGCGCCGCTGGGCGCGGCCGTGTCGCTGGTGATGATGCTGGTCATCACCGTGCTTGTCTGCCTCTTCGTCTGGCTTGTCGGCTACCGGCGCATGCGCAAGCGGGAGGTCTAGAACTTGCATTCGCAATTGCCTGACACGGGCCTCGTCCTTCGACAGGCTCGGGATGAGGCCCTCATGCCGAGCTTGTCGAAGCATGAGGAACGCGACCGCGTATCGGCGATTTGTGAAAGCGGGTACTAGGCCATGTCCAAGCGCCCCATCGACATCCTCTTTCTCTATGCGCTCGGGTATCTGGCGTTCATCTACCTGCCCGTGCTGCTGATGCCGATCTTCTCGGTCAACGACAGCATCTACGTGGCGTTTCCGCTGAAGGACTTCACGTGGAAATGGTATGAGCGGATGTTCGCCGACGCCGGTCTCAAGAGCGCGCTCTACAACACCCTCAAGGTCGCCGCCATCGTGTCGGCGGTCAGCACGGTCTTCGGCCTGTTGGCGGCCAAGGCGCTGACCCGCTACCGCCTGCCGGGGAAGGGGCCGGTCACCGGCCTTATCATGCTGCCGCTGGTGGTGCCGGGTATCGTTCTCGGCATCGCGCTGCTGGTGATCGCGCGCAAGGTTCTCGACCTCGAGCTGTCGCTCTACACCATCGCGGCGGGCCACGTTCTCTTGTGCGTGCCCTTGTCGATGCTGGTACTCATGTCGCGCCTCGAGGGTTTCGATAAAAGCCTGGAGGAAGCCTCGCTCGACCTCGGCGAGAATGGCTGGCAAACATTCTGGCGCGTGACCTTTCCCCTGGCGGTGCCCGGCATCGTCGCCAGCCTGCTGCTTTCCTTCACCACCTCGTTCGACGAATTCATCCTGGCCTTCTTCCTCGCCGGCAACGAGACGACGCTGCCGATTTACATCTTCAGCAGCCTGCGCTTTCCAAACCGGCTTCCCAACACGCTGGCGCTGGGAAGCCTGATCTTGATTGCTTCCTTTATCTTGGTCTCGCTCGGCGAATGGTTGCGCCGGCGAGGCTCCGGCGGAGCCACGGAAAGCGGGGTCTAGACTCATGGCGAACAGAAACGACTTCATCTCCATCCGAAACGTGTCGAAGCATTTCGGCGGCGTGCACGCCGTCGAGAATCTCGTCTGCGACATCGCCCAGGGCGAATTCTTCTCGCTGCTCGGACCGTCGGGCTGCGGCAAGACCACGCTGTTGCGCATGCTGGCCGGTTTCGAAACGCCGACCGGCGGCGAGATCTTCATCGACGGCCAGCCGATGTCGGCGGTGCCGCCGCATCTGCGCCCGACCAACATGGTGTTCCAGAACTACGCGATCTTTCCCCATCTCAACGTGCGCGAGAATATCGCCTATGGTCTGCGGCGCCGGAAGCTCGGCCGCCGGCAGACCGACGAGACCGTCGATCGCGCCCTCGAACTCATCAAGCTGCCGGGCTATGGCGGGCGCCGCCCCGAACAATTGTCGGGCGGCCAGCGCCAGCGCGTGGCGCTCGCCCGCGCGCTGGTGTGCCAGCCCAAGGTGCTGCTCCTCGACGAGCCCCTGGGCGCGCTCGACAAGAAACTGCGCGAGGAGATGCAGATCGAGTTGCGCCAGCTCCAGCAGACCGTCGGCATCACTTTCGTGTTCGTCACCCACGACCAGGAAGAAGCGCTCACCATGTCGGACCGGATTCTGGTCATGTCCAAGGGCAGGGCGCTGCAGATCGACAATTCGACGTTGCTGTACGAGGCGCCGAATTGCAAAGAGGTCGCGGATTTCATCGGCACCATGAACTTCATCGACGGCCGCGTTGCTTCCGTCGAGAACGGGCGGGCGGTCGTCGATGCCGGCGCGGCCGGGCGGCTCACCGTTCCCGCCGGCAACGGCAAGGCGGCGCCGGGCGCCGCGGTGGCCGTCGCCATCCGCCCCGAAAAGCTGCATTTGTCCGATGTGGCCCCCGCCGGCGCCGGCAACTGCCTCGCCGGCACCATAGGCGCCGAAGCCTATCTCGGCGACCGCAGTCATTACTACGTCAACGTCGAGGGCCTGCCCCGACGCCTCGCCATCGCCCACCAGAACGTGTCGCGCAGCCTCGACAACAGCGGCTCCACCGGCCGCCGGGTCTGGGTGACCTGGCCGGAGGATGCGGCGATCCTGTTGATGGAGTAGGGGGTCGAGGGGGGGGCGGCAGGGCAACCGCGACCGGCTTTCCTCGTGCCTTAAGCCTCCTCATCCCGAGCCTGTCGAGGGACGAAGGATGACCCAACCTCATGGTGAGGAGGCCGCGTCAGCGGCCGTCTCGAACCATGAGGCCGCTATCCGCGAAGGGGGTCAGGTCTTGCCTTTTGCCTATCGGGCAAAAGGCAAGACCTGACCCC
>VFKA01000067.1 GCA_009885795.1 Rhodospirillales bacterium
GATCCGACTATCTGCGCCTGCGGGTGCAACGGCTGATCCGCACCGCCGACAAGCTGGTGAAAGGCGGCTACCGCGATCTCTTGCGATGAGCCGGAACGCGGCAGGGGCTGTGGCTTTGGGAGGCGGTGGGAGTGAGAGGGCGGTTGCGGTTTCCGTGACGGGTTGAGGAGGCGAGAGAGAGGCTCTGGCCGGCCCGTCGCGGAGATCCGCGATGCCACGTTCAGCCACTCGCGCTCGCCCCGGCCGGGACCGGGCGAGCCTCTATCAGGAAATCACCGGCAAGATCATCGCCGAGCTGGAGGCCGGCCGCGTGCCTTGGGCCCAGCCCTGGGGCACGATGGCGGCGAAGGCGTCTCTCGCCATGCCGAAGAATGCCGCGACCCAACGCCGCTATTCCGGAATCAATGTGCTGATCCTCTGGGGCGCGGTGATCGACCGCGGCTTCTCGGGTCAGAGCTGGCTCACCTTCCGCCAGGCGCTCGGGCTCGGCGGTCATGTCCGCAAGGGCGAGACCGGTACGACCGTCGTCTACGCCGACCGCTTCGTGCCGGACGAGGAGCGCCGCCGGGCCGAACGCGACGGCGACGAGCCAGGGACGATCCCCTTTCTGAAGCGCTTCACGGTGTTCAATACCGACCAGTGCGAGGGCCTGCCGGCGGGTCTCTCGACCACGCCGCTGCCCCTGGCCGAGGGCCTGATCCTGCCGCAGGCCGAGGCGCTCATCGCCGCGACCGCTGCGGATTTCCGTATCGGCGGCGACCGCGCCTTCTACAGCCCCTCGCACGATTTCATCCAGGTGCCTCGGCCCGACGCCTATTTCGAGCCGATCAACTGGCACCGCACGGCGCTGCACGAGCTCGGCCATTGGAGCGGCCATCCCTCCCGGCTCGGCCGCGACCTGTCGGGCGGGTTCGGTTCTGCGCTCTATGCCAAGGAAGAACTTTGCGCCGAGATGAGCAGCGCCTTCGTCTGCGCCTCGCTTGGCATCGTGCCAACGGTGCGCCATGCCGACTACATCGGTTCCTGGCTGGAGGTGCTGCGCGACGATGACCGCGCCATCGTGCGCGCCGCGAGCGCCGCGTCGAAGGCGGCCGATTATCTGCTCGCCTTCCGGCCAATTCCCGACGAGCCCGTCGATATGGCCGTCGACGAAGACGAGCGGGAGGCGGCGTGATGCGATTCCGCCGCTGGCCGCGCGTGTCGGCCTATCAGGACACGCCCCGCAAGCGCGCCGCCCTGGCTCGCGCTCAACAGGCTCAGCGCCACAAGCTTCCGTTGCTCGCCTCGCTTATCGCGGAACAGCAGCCGAGCACTGACGCCGAGATGGCGCGCCGCGCCGCATGGTGGCCAAAGGTGCAGCAGCGCGATCGCGATCGCCGTGCCGATGATTGGCGACGCGCCCGTGCGCGGCTCGCCGCCTATGGGGACAATCTGCGCCGGGTGCTGGTCCAGCTCTGGCGCGGCTGCCCGTATCCGGCCGATCCCGTCTACCTGCTCGACCTGCTGCACAATGTCGACACGGGCCGGATCGACCCGGAGCACCGCCATGGAACCACCTCCACGCTCCGATGCTGGGGATCATTCTGGATGGGGCGGCGGTTTCAGAGGGAGAGGCGGGGAGGGGACTTTGTGACGGGTTTGGAGGTCGAGAGAGAGGCTCCCGGCCGGCCCGTCATGGAGAACCGACATGGCAACCGCCCAACCCAAGATCGTCCTGAGCCGGTCCCAGGACATTCCCTTCAACAAGCTCGTGCTGTCCCAGGCGAACGTCCGCCGGGTGAAAGCCGGCGTCTCGGTCGAGGACCTGGCCGAGGACATCGCCCGGCGCACCCTGCTGCAAGGCCTCAGCGTGCGGCCGGTGCTGGACGCCGACGGCGCGGAGACCGGCACGTTCGAAGTGCCGGCCGGCGGCCGTCGCTTCCGGGCGCTCGAACTACTGGTCAAGCAGAAGCGCATGACCAAGACCCAGCCCGTACCTTGCGTGGTGCGGACCGATGGCATCGCTGAAGAGGATAGCCTGGCGGAGAACGTCCAGCGCGTCGCCCTCCATCCGCTCGATCAGTTCCGGGCTTTCCAGACCCTGCGCGAGTCGGGCCTGGGCGAAGAGGAGATCGCGGCGCGCTTCTTCGTGAACCCCAGCATCGTGAAGCAGCGCCTCAAGCTCGCCGCCGTCTCGCCCAAGCTCCTCGTCCTCTACGCCGAGGACGAGATGACGCTCGAGCAGCTCATGGCCTTCACGGTCACCGCCGACCATGCGCGCCAGGAGCAGGTATGGGAGGGGCTGAGCCGCTCCCACAACAAGGAGCCCTATTTTATCCGCCGCCAGCTCACCGAGGGCGCCATCCGTGCTTCCGACAAGCGGGCGCGGTTCGTCGGCGTCGAAGCGTATGAGGCGGCCGGTGGCGCCGTCATGCGCGATCTCTTCCAGCAGGACGATGGCGGCTGGCTGCAGGATCCGGCGCTGCTCGACCGGCTTGTCGTCGAGAAGCTGGCGAGCGAAGCCGAGGCCCTTCGCGGCGAGGGCTGGAAATGGATCGAGGTCGCGGCGGAGTTTCCGTACGGCCATACCTCCGGGCTGCGGCGTCTGACCGGAGAGACGGCGTCGCTCACCGACGAGGAACGGGCGAGCCACGACGCGCTACGCGCCGAGTACGACAAGCTCGAAGAGACCTACGCGGAAGCCGACGAGTTCCCCGACGAGGTCGATCAGCGTCTCGGTGAGATCGAAACCGCGCTGGAGACCTTCGACGCTCGCCCGGCGATCTACGATCCGGCCGAGATCTCCCGCGCGGGCGCCTTCGTCAGCATCGATGGCGATGGCGATCTGTGCATCGAGCGTGGCTACATCCGTCCCGAGGACGAGGCGCCGGCCGAGCCGGACGCCGACGGCGAAGCGCCCAAAGGTTCCGAGGACGACGGCGATGTCCAGCGCACGGTGATCACCATCGGCGGCGACGGATCCTCGGCAGCCGTCGAGGCGGCCGAGGAAGAAGACGGCATCAAGCCGCTGCCCGACCGTCTCGTCACCGAGCTGACCGCCCATCGCACGCTGGCGCTGCGCGACGCGC
>VFKA01000100.1 GCA_009885795.1 Rhodospirillales bacterium
ACGTGGACGTGATGCGCCAGGCGCTGGAATGCTGCCACAAGGGTTGGGGTGTTTCCACCATCATCGGCGTCGCCGGCGCCGGCCAGGAAATCTCCACGCGGCCGTTCCAGCTGGTGACGGGGCGCGTGTGGAAGGGCACCGCGTTTGGCGGCGCGAGGGGCCGCACCGACGTGCCGAAGATCGTCGATTGGTACATGGACGGCAAGATCAACATCGACGACCTCATCACCCACCGCATGCCGCTCCAGGACATCAACAAGGGCTTCGACCTGATGAAGTCCGGCGCCTCGATCCGCGGGGTCGTGCTGTACTGACGGGCGCCGCCCCTCACCCTTCGAGACGCGCCCTTGGTAGGGCGCTCCTCAGGGTGAGGAACCCCTGAAAGTGCCTCATGCTGAGGAGCCGGCAATTTCGGTGGCAATTTCGGTGACGCAATTTCGGTGACAGTGCACTTAATAGGATTACGCGCCTATAAATGGTTCAAATTGCGGTGACGGTGCGAAATTCACCCCCGTCACCGTAATTTCAACGAGCCCACCAAGCATGCCGCCGCCGGCGAGTATGGACGTTAGGCGGCAACATCGATCCGCGCCGGCGCCGTGGAGTCGGATGGACTTACGACGATCTCGACATGCTGTCCGAGCGCCGTCAGCGCCTGCATGAGGCGCTCAAGCGAAATGCCCCTGAGCTTGTAGTTTCGAATCGCGGAGACCTTGGGCTGGGGCATGCCGAGCAGCCCCGCGGCGTCGGACTGCGTGAGGCCGCGGTTCTCGACAATGTCGTTGATCTTCTTCGCCAGAATTGCCTTCGCGGTAAGCTCTTGGGCGTCGGGCAATCCAAGATCGGTAAGAACATTGTCTGTGCCGCGATCTCTTGACTTGTTTGTCATGTCGTCACTTCCTGTCGTCGTCGCGATAGCGTTCCAAGACCGACTTCAGTCTCCGCTCGATCAGCTCCACATCCGTCCTGGGTGTCTTGATCCCTGACTTCGATTTCTTCTGAAACGCGTGCAGCACATGGACACGATGCGCGACCCTTACCGTGTAGACGGCGCGATACGTGCCGCCGCGATGGTCCTCGATTAATTCATGAACACCCGGACCGAGCCCCTTCCAAGGCTTGGCCGATGGCGGCGTGCCCCCAAGCTGGACGATGAACAACGCAACGCCGATATCCTTCTGCACCGCCGAGGGAAACTGCTTGAGATCCCTCTTGGACGATCCTTCCCAATGGAGTGGCCGGCGGGACGGTTTCAAGACGGTCGTCATTATACCCATACAGATATAGAAAGCAAGTTTGAAAGTGGAGCTTCGGGGGATCCAGCCTTGCAGGTCGCCTGGCGCTTAGCAGCCCCGATTTCGCTGACAGCGCACCACACTAGTCAACATGCCTCGCTCGCGCTTTCCCTGGGCCCGGCCGAAAACGCCACGGTCGACAAGCGATCGGCGCGTGTTCTGGCTCCCACCGCCTCAGAACATCGTGTTGCGGTTGGCCGATTTGGCCGGCACCCTCTGCAGCACGTCCCAGTGCTCGACGATCTTGCCGCTTCGGTCGAAGCGGAAGATGTCGATGCCGGCCCAGTCGCCCTCGCCCGGCAGTTCCTGGCGGCAATGGAGGACGACATAGTCGCCCTCGGCGATGGCGCGCTTGAAGCGGACGCGCTTGCCCGGATAGTCCCTGGCCATGCGGACGAAGTAATCGATGAAGGGCTTCTTGCCGTCGGCCACGTCCGGATTGTGCTGGACGTAGCGCGCGCCCACGTACTTGGCGACGGCTTCTTCCGGCCGGCAGCGATTGAACATGAGATCGTAGAACGCCTTGGCGGTCTTCTTGTTGCGCAGGGGCCGGTCGGGCATCGGAGACTCCTGTTGCTAGTTATCGTCCCCTCGGCCCGAGCCTCCTCATCCCGAGCCTGTCGAGGGACGAAGGGGCGGGAGAGCGTCGGGGTGAGGGCGCCCGCCACGAATCGGATATCGACGATAGTTGGCACTAGTCGGCGGGCAGCACCGGCATTAGCCCCATCACCGGCGCGGCCGGCTCTCCGGCCCGGCAAGCGCCAATTCCATGGCCTCGCGCACCAGGCGCGTATAGGGAATGCCGCGCGCCTTGGCGCGCTTCTTGACGGCGTCCAAAAGGGGCTTCGGCACCCGCATGTTGAGCTGCGCGGTCTTTTTCTCGAACTCGAACCGCACGCGCTTGGACCGCGAAAGGTCGTACTCGGTCAGGTCGGCATTCGCGACAAACTCCTCCGCCTCTCTATCGCTTCTCAGCCTTGGCAGCTTCTTCTTCATAATACGCCACCTCTCTCCTGTGCATGCACCGAGCACTGATAGGTCGGATCACGGGCACGTCGCCGCGCCTCCTGATCGTATAGACCAAGAAGACGTGCCGCCCTTCGAGGGTTCTTCCAAAGGCCTTGAACCGCTCCTCGTCCCGCGAATGCCCGGCATCCGGGAAGATGGTCAACTCGCCGATGAAAAGTGCTTCGACCTCCGCGATGGAAACGCCGTGCTTCCGGCATTTCTCGCGGTTGCCCTCGTCCCAATCAAACCCGGTGAACAACATCGATCGGTCAATTACTACACAAACGTATATACATAATCAAGATTAGGATTTCGATGGAAATTCCGTCGATTCTGCCTGCAATCGAGCGGTGCTGCCGTGAGAGTCGCCACCGCGCTCGGGTCGTAGGAATCGGCAAGCCGGAAACGACGAGACGGACGACAGGGGGCGCATGCTGGAGGCCAGGCGACGAGCGCTGGCAAGTCAATTTAGTGCACTGTCACCGTAATTTCGTAATTTGCACCGTAATTTGTCACCGTAATTCCTGTCACCGTAATTCTGTCACCGTAATTCCAGCGACAGTGCATCAGATTAGGCGCCCCCGCGCGCGAACGCTGCCGCGCTTTGTCGCATGATGCGGCAGACCGGGAACGACGAGTCGGGCGACAAGGGGGGCGCATGCTTTATACCGGGACAAAGATGGCGGCGGATCACAGAGATGTAGTGTCACCGAATTTCTGGCGCATTACCTCCTCGTCAATTGCCTTGAGCTGCTGCCTCCACCATTCGATCGCTTCGGTCAGAACATCGCGCGCATCTTCGCCCTCCCAAGGTCCGTCCAGAAGCGGGCGATAAATGTTTTCTCCGATCTCGGCGGTGTGGCAGGACTTCACCGGATCGGCGCCGCCGGGAGGCTGAGCCGTGGGCTCGACGACGGAGACCTCTCCGAGGGGATAAACTTCGCTGTGATATTCCTTGAGCAGATTGTTCCGTTCGTGCTCGATGAACTCACGGAAGATTTCGTGTTCCGGGTCGGCACTCTTCCATCGCCGAAAAGCAGCGCTGGCAACCTGCTTGATGACCGGGTCATCTCCATCAACCTTGTCGAGGACATGACCCACAATTCTGATTAGGGCGACGGCGGCAACCCAGTAGATCCGCCACCGCTGAGAGTCAGTCTCCTCTTCGAGAAGCGAGAGAGCTAGGCGGCAATCGCCCAGAACTTCACGAGCCTTATACGTCATAGCGAACTCTTCCCTAGCGATAGACCATCGAATTCAGGTGACAATAACTAAAACAAGCGTCCGCGCGTTCGGTCGCTCCCGCGCTGGCGTCGCACGATTCCGGTGACAGTGGACGAAATTGAATGCCCCGGTCGGAATCTCTACTTACGGAGCCGGGGTTCGGAATGGGAAAGCGCCATCTCCATGGCTTCGCGCACGAGACGCGTATAGGGAATGCCGCGCGACTTGGCGCGCTTCTTGACGGCGTCCAAGAGCGGCTTCGGCACCCGCATGTTGAGTTGCGCGGTCTTCTTCTCGAACTCGAACCGCACGCGCTTGAATTGCGAGAAGTCATACTCCGACAAATCCTGTGCCAGGAACGCCTCGGCTTCTTCATCGGTTTTCAGCCTTGGAAATTTCTTTTTCATGGCGTTCATTCTTCGTCGCGTGCGTGGAGCGGACGGCGACGGGCCAGCCTATACATTTGTATATACACCGGCAAGAATCCGAAGCCGGCGCCAGGATAGCCCTAGTTCAAGCGATCGGCATGCCCGCGAGGATATCGTTGAAAGTTCTTGACTTTTCTCATCAAGTTCCTAACATGTTCCTCGGTTCCGCTTCGGCGGGATCGGCGTAGTTCTTTGACATCGTGAAAAATGCCCTGGAGACGGCGCCCTCGCGGGTGAGCGGCCGCCGAACGAGGAAAAACTAACCGCCCAGGAAAACGGCCGATTTCCGCTATGGTTTCCGAGGCAAAAAGTCTTCATGGGGTTGTTCCTCCGAAAAACAGAATCGCGCGCGGGCGATTTAGGCGAAAATGCCCATACCGACCAAGGACTTGGCTCCAAATTTCGACCGCGATGCGTAAATCCGGCACCGAATTGAACCTCCAATTTATACCCTGGGGTATCTCCTCCCCCAACCGAAAACCGAGGGCCGAAAGCCGACCGCCGCCAGCTAATTCACGACCAGGTCGAGCTTCTGCCTCGACAGCGATTCGCAGCCGCGTTCGGTCACCAGCACCGTCTGCCCCGTGGTCATGGCGAGGTTGCGCTCGCTGTCGGCGATGATGATGTGGATGAAGAACACCATGCCCGGCGCCGCCGGCTCCGGATTGCCGTGATAGAACATCGGCCAGTCCATCCAGTTGGGCGCGAAGGTCGTTCCCAGGCTGTACCCCGTCGCGTTCATCCGGTGCGCGCGATAGCCGGCCCCGTCCAGCACGCGGGCATGGGCGTCGAACACCTCGCCGATCGGCCGGCCGGGAACGAGCGCCGCCTTGCACGCTTCGAGCGCCTCGACCGCGGCCTTGTGCATCGCGACCTGCCGCGCCGGCGCCTCGCCCACCAGGATCGTCCGCATCAGGCAGGCATGGTAGTGCCGGTAGACGCCGGCGAACTCGAGGGTGAGCTGGTCCTTGGGGTCGAGCCTGCGCCTGCCCGAAAAGTACCGGCACAAAAGCGCGTCGCGCCCCGACCCGATGATGAACTCGTTCGCCGGATCGTCGCCGCCGCCGCGATAGATGGCGCCGTGCATGGCGGCCAGGATGTCGCCCTCGAAGGCGCCGGCGCGCGCCAGGCGGTTGGCCTCGTCGAGCGCCGCATCGGCCAGCTCCGCCGCCCGCCTGACATAGGCGATCTCGGCCGGGCTCTTCACCACCCTCAAGCGGCTGACGAGGTCGGATGCATCGAGCAGCGCGGCGATGCCATCCATGGCGGCGTCGAGGCGCTTGCCGTTGCGGGCGGTCAGGCCGTAGGCCTCGTATTCGACCCCGAGCCGCCGGCCTTGGGCGCCGAGGTCAAGGAGGATGCTCCTAAGCTCCCTGGCCGGCTCCGCCTCGGGCCCATCGACCCAGATGCGGATGTCCTCGATGACGGACGTATGCCGCGCCTGCCGAAGATCGGGCGCGCGGGTCAGCAGCATCAGCCGCCCGTCGGCGCCGAGATAAAGGCACTGAAAGAACACATAGCCGAAGGTGTCGTAGCCGGTGAGGTAATACATGCTCTCCTGGCGGAACATCAGCAGCCCGTCGAGTCCGCGCGCCTTCATCGCGGCGATGGCGGCTTCTTGGCGCGCCTGGTACTCGGCTACGGGAAAATGCAGGGCCATGGGTCATTCCTCCAGGCTGATGAGCGAAAGCGCGCGTCCGTAATCGCGCTCGCCCTGAAGCGTGGCGCGTCGGTAACTGAAAAAAAGCCCAGCCTCGGCGCAGGTGTCGTTGGCGATCCTGGCGACATCGGCGACGCCGCATGCGGCAAGCCTCGCCTCCGTGTAGCCGGCAAGGTCGAAGCGGTGGTGCCCTTCGCGCGCCGACGGCTCGAAGAACCGGGCGCTGCCCTTGTCCTGCTCCAGGAACGGCGCTGGGAATTCCGGCCCAACCTCGTAGGATACCTGCTGGATGCAGGGTCCCACGACGGCGACGATGCGCCGGCGCTCCGCCCCCAATGACTCCATGGCGGCGATGGCGGTTTCGAGTATGCCGGCGAGCGCGCCGCGCCATCCGGCGTGCGCCGCCCCGATCACCCGAGCCTCCCTGTCGGCCAGCAGCACCGGGGCGCAGTCGGCGGTCAGGATGCCGAGCGCGATATTGGGGCATGCCGTCACCATGGCGTCGGCCTCCGGCGCCTTGCCACTCCCCCAGGGTTCCTCGACCACGATCGCGCGCGCGCTGTGCACCTGGTAGAGGGTGACGAGTGCCCCGGCCTTGGGCGCGCCCGCATCGAGCGCGCGGCGGCGGTTGGTGCTTACCTTGGCCGCGTCGTCGCCCGAGCCGTAGCCGCAATTGAGCGACGCATAGATGCCGCCGCTCACCCCGCCTTCGCGCGTGAAAAAGCCGTGGCGTATTCCTTCGATCTCGCCGAGGCGGCTCGCGGTCAGCATGGCGCGGGTTCAATCCTCGAAGCCGGGCGGTGCCGGCTGGTCCTTGTGGGTGACGCAGAGTGCTTGGAACAAACTGCCCATTTCGCCGGGGTCGAGCAAGCGCTTCAGCGACGAGTCGATGTCGGCCACCTGTTCTCGCGTGGCGCCGTCCGCCAACCGCCGCGCGCGCAAGCCGATGCCGAGGCGCTCCAGCAGCATCGATTGGGAAATAGGTCCGTGCACGGCGGCGCCGGCCTCGCGCGCGGCCCGGGCGAGCGCGGCGAAGTCGACCCGGGCGCTCAAATCGACCTCGCCGGGATCCTGAAGCGGATCGTGATACCCGTGCCGGCGCACCGCCTGGAAGCTGTCGCCCATCGCGCCTTCGCGCGCGTAGTCGATGACGAGCGCGGCGCCGCCATGGACGGTAATCCTGCGTGCGATCTCGGCCATGACGCGGATCGACGCCGGCGAGACTTCGACGATGGCGCCCAGCGGCGCCGCGGCACGTTCGGCCTCGTCGATGAGTACGAGGCTCGGGCCCGGCGCGGTCCGCACGAATCGAAACAGCCCATCGGGACCAAGATCGATCCGGCGCTCGCGCCAGCCGCCCACGCTGCGCTCTAACTGGTGGATCGGCAACGCGTCGAAGAACTCGTTCGCCACCAGCAGCATCGGTCCTTCCGGCACTTGGAGCACGTCTTCATGCCAGGCGACGTCGAAGCCCGCCAAGGCATCTGCCTGCTTGGCGCGCAACGTTCGGCTGGTCTCGACGAGATGGAGGTTGAGCGCGGCCATGAAACCCTGGTCCACCCGCGCCGCCCTCAGCGCGTCCTTCATCAGCGTACCGCGCCCCGGTCCGAGCTCGACCAGCAGGACCGGCGACGGCGCGCCCATCCGGCGCCAGGCCGCGACGCCCCAGAGGCCCAGCAGCTCGCCGAACATCTGGCTGATCTCGGGCGCGGTGATGAAATCGCCGCCGCGTCCCAAGGGATCGCCCTCGCGGTAGTAGCCGTACTTGGGATGCCCCAGCGCCTCGGCCATGTAGTCGGCGATCGTGATCGGGCCGGTGGCGCGGATGCGCCGCGCCAAAAGGTCGGCCAGCGCGCTCACGCGGGTTTGCGCGCCCGCGTCATGAGGAACAGCCCGTAGGCCAGCAGCGGCAGCGACAGCCACTGTCCCATCGTCGTGCCGCCGGCGAAGAATCCGATATGCGTGTCCGGTTCGCGGAAAAGCTCGCCGATGATCCGCGCCACGCCATAACCCACCAGGAAGGCGCCGCTGAGGAACCCCCGGCGCTCCTTGGCGTCGGCGAAGCGGATGAGCAGGAACAGCACGGCGAACAACACCAAGCCCTCGAGGCCCGCCTGATAGAGCTGGCTCGGATGGCGCGGGCTCGGCCCGCCCGCGGGGAACACCATGGCCCAGGGCATTTCGCTGGCGCGTCCGTAGAGTTCGCCGTTGACGAAATTGGCGATGCGCCCGAGGAAGAGGCCGATCGGCGTCGCCGCCGCCACGATGTCGGCGAGCGCAAAGAACGGCCGGCCGCGCCGCCACGCGAACAGGATCATGGCGACGATGACGCCGGCAAGCCCGCCATGGAACGACATGCCGCCTTCCCAGAGGCGCAGCATGGCGAGGGGATGCGAGAGATAATAGCCGGGCTGGTAGAGCAGCACGTAGCCGATCCGTCCGCCCAGCAGCACGCCGATCGTCGCCCAGACCACGAAGTCGTCCAGTTCCACGCGGGTGACGGTCGCGGGGCCTCGGCCCGCCAGCCACAGGCAGTAGCGCCAGCCAATGAGGATTCCGGCGATGTAGGAAAGCGCGTACCAGCGCACGGCCAAGGGGCCGATCTCGATCGCCACCGGATCGATGACCGGGAAGGGAATGGTGAAGAGCATTGCGAGCCACCCGCAAACAGGAGAGATTCTCGAACCCGGTAGTAATAGCGATTGCCTTACCTCGGGCAACCTCGATTGGACAGGCGAGGCGACGGCCGCTTAAGATAGGTGATCATGCAGACGCAGAACCGCTTGCTCGACGACATGGCCAAGGTGATTGCCGGCGCCGCCGGCGGCCTCGCCGGACTGCGCCAGGAAATCGAATCGCGGGTCAGGGAACAGCTCCTTCGTCTCGTTGCCGACAAGGATTTCGTCGGCCGCGAGGAATTCGAGGCGGTCAAGGCCATGGCCGCCAAGGCGCGGATGGAGCAGGAACGCCTGGCCGCGCGGCTCGCGGCGCTCGAGGCGGAGCGAAGTAAACCGAGCCTCTGACCCCCTTGCGGGCAAATCTCCTATTGCGCCGCCAGTCCACTTGATGCACCCTATATGTGGTAGGCTGACCGGTACGGACGGCATATTACTGGGTGTGGAGGGGAGGTGGCTCGATGGCTTTCATCTCGTCGGAGCAATCCTCATCCCTTGCCAATCCCTTGGATCTCCTTGAGGAATTGGTCGACGCCAATGAATGGCCGTTCGACCGGCCGACCAAGGCGGAATTGGTGATCGAGATCGCCGGGCGGTGGTCCGACTACCGGCTGTTCTTCGCCTGGCAGGAAGAGATGAGCGCCATTTACCTCTCCTGCCGCATGGACATGCGCGTTCCGGCGGCCAAGCGGATGGGCGTGGCCGAGCTCCTGCTCGCGGTCAACGAAAAGCTCTGGCTCGGTCACTTCGATCTATGTTCGGACGAATCGGTCCCGATATTCCGGCACACCCTGTTGCTGCGCGGCTCCAGCGGCATCAGCGCCGAGCAGCTCGAGGATCTGGTCGACATCGCCGCCAGCGAGTGCGAGCGCTTCTATCCCGCGTTCCAGTTTCTTCTCTGGGGCGGTCACAGCCCGAAGGACGCGCTTTCGGCGGCTCTGCTGGATACCGCCGGCGAGGCTTAGCAAGGCATGGCTGGCTTGCCCGATGCGGCGCCGCTGCTGCTGGTCGGCTGCGGCAAGATGGGGGCTGCGCTGCTGCGTGGCTGGATTCGCGGCGGCCTGGCGGGCTCCGGCGTTTGGGTGGTCGAGCCGGACAGCGCGGCGCTGGGCGATTTGACGCAAGCCGGCGTGCGCATCTTTGCCGATGCCGATTCTCTCCCAGCGTCCCTAGCCCCGAAAGTGGTGCTGCTGGCGGTGAAGCCGCAGACCATGGACGCAGTCGTGCCCGCCTATCGCCGCCATGCCGGCCAGGCCTTGTTTCTTTCCATCGCCGCCGGCAAGGCCATCGCCTATCTCGAACGCCATCTCGGCCCCGCGGCCATCGTGCGCTCGATGCCGAATACGCCGGCGGCTATCGGGCGCGGCATCACGGTGGCTTGCGCCAACCGCAAGGTCACCAAGGCGCAGGCCGACCTCGCGGGCGCGCTGCTCTCGGCCGTGGGCGCGGTCGAGTGGGTCGAGGACGAGGCCCTGCTGGACGCGGTGACCGCGGTATCGGGCGGCGGCCCGGCCTATGTCTTCCTGTTGATCGAATGCCTGGCCGAGGCGGGCGCCGCCGCCGGCTTGGCCCCCGACCTCGCCATGCGCCTCGCGCGCGCGACGGTAGCGGGAAGCGGGGAGTTGGCGCGCCAATCCGACGCGCCGGCGGCGGAATTGAGACAGGCCGTCACCAGTCCCGGAGGGACGACGCTCGAGGCCTTGAAGATCCTCATGGCGCCCGACGGCATGGCGCCCCTTTTCGTCAAGGCGATCGCGGCCGCCACGAAGCGCTCGCGCGAACTGGCGGACCCATGAGCGACCCGCTGCCGGCGGCATCGGAGCGCGTGCGCGCGGCGCTGGAGGCCGCCGGCGTCGAGGCGCGGATCGTCGCCTTCGACCGCGGCACAAGGACCGCCGCCGATGCAGCCGCCGCCATCGGCTGCGAGGTGGCGCAGATCGCGAAATCGCTGGTCTTTCGTAGCTCTCCCTCCGGCCGCGCGGTGCTGGTGATCGCCAGCGGCGTCAATCGCGTCGATGAAGCGAAGGTGGCGGCGGCGCTCGGCGAATCGATCGGCAAGGCGGATGCCGCCTTCGTGCGCGACAAGACGGGATTTGCCATCGGCGGCGTGCCGCCAGTGGGGCATGCCGAGCGCCCCGTCGTCTTCATCGACCGGGATCTCCTCAAGTTCGCGGAGATCTGGGCGGCGGCCGGAACGCCGAACACGGTCTTTCCCCTGACGCCCGACAGCCTGGTGGCCATGACCGCCGGCACGGTGATGGCGGTTTCATAGGGCCTAAACCGAGTATGTGGCTTCGATGACACACCCCTGGACATTCGGGAATCCGCCGTTGATTTCGTAGGATCAGGCTCGTAAGTTTGCAAACCCGCTTCATGGGCGGGGCCTGCCGCGAGGCAAGGAGTAAGTCCGGACTTAAAATCTGCAGATAAGGGGGTGGTCTAATGAAAAGCGAATTTTCGATTGTTATCAACGACGTGAAGCGCGTGGTGGCGATGGATGAAGCCGCTGTATCGCGCAATCACGAGACCGTCATCACGGCCGGTTCTTCGCGCAATCACGAGACCGTCATCACGGCCGATTCTTCGCGCAATCACGAAGTCGCGCCATAATAGCGCTTGGCGGGTTGATGTTGGCGAGGCATGGAACAAGCCATCCTCGCCAACACCTCTCCTTTTTGTTTTGACGATAGGATTGCGCGCCGAACGATGTAACGGCGCATCCGTTGCCCGCGATGGCCTTGGGGAATGACGGCGACCTTTCCCATATTCTCCGAATTGCTGGCACCCGTCGGCGTGGCGACGTTCTTCTCGGACTATTACGGGCAAAAGCCCGCGCACATGGTCGGCAAGGCCGGCCGGTTCGCCGACCTGTTCGGCTGGCGGTCATTGAACGGCCTGCTGAACGCGACACCGTTTCCTCACCCCAAGATGAGGGTCCATCGCGAGGGTAAATCTATAACGGTTCGGTCTCGAACCGATATTTTGGATCGTTTACGAGCCGGCGCGACGCTGGTGATCGAGAATGCCGATGAGTACGATTTGCGCCTAGGGGCATACCTCGATGCTCTTTCGCATGAAATCACGATACCGACTCGCTTCGTCATGTACCTGTCGTTTCCCGGCATTCAAGGATACGACGTCCACTACGACACCCACGATTTCCTGATTCTGCAGATCGCGGGTTCCAAGCAGTGGCATGTACACGAAAAGACCATCGAGTCGCCGCTCTACCATCAAAAAACACATGGACTTGACCCGCCGGCTAGCGATCCCATCCTCAGCCCGCTCCTGAACGAGGGTGACGTTCTCTACTGCCCGAAGGGCTTTTGGCACTACGCCAAATCGGTGGCCGAGCCGTCGCTTCATCTGACCCTGGCGCTGCCCGCGCGGACGCGCATGGATTTCTTGACGTGGCTCGTCGACGAATTGCGAGACGATCCCTTTTTCCGCAAGGAATTCCCGTTCGTGGCGTGGTCCGAGTTGCCTTCCTCCGCGCGCGACGCCTCGCCCTATCAGCCCAGCTTCGACGAACTCCGGACCGGATTGTCGCGGGTTCTCAAGGACGACACCTTGCTTCACAGGTTTCATCACTTTACCCAGGCGTTCAAACCCGTTCGGCATCGCTTCACCCTGCCCTACAATTTTATGCCGGCGGCCGAGTGCGCCGCCGCCTCGACTTCTTTTTCGACCGTGCACCGCCCCTTCGTTCTCAAGACCGGCGACGACAAGGCGACTTTGACTTTTGCCGGAAGGACATATGATTTTCCGTTTCGCGCGCTCGGCCTGCTGCAATTCATCAGTGCCCAAACCAAGGCCTTCGAGCGCGCCGCCCTTGCTGAAGTTTCCAATGAGCTTACGGCGCCACAGATCGACCTGATATTGGGCACGCTGGTTCGAGAAGGGCTGGTCGTGCCGGTCGGTTGAATCCCGGCCGGACCGATTCCCCGTTCACATCGCGGCACTTTGTGCTTCAATGTGAACGGATCGGACTCAAGGAGGATGCCATGGCGCGGAAATCGGCGGCCGGGCGAAAGAAGGGCGGCGAGGCAGACCCAGCCGACCGCGCGTCCCTTGTCCTCGCCGCCGCCCTCAAGCTTGCCGCCAAGCGGCCATGGAGCGCCATTGCGCTTGCCGACATCGCCGAGGAAGCGGGGTTGTCGCTGGCGGACCTCTATGTCCTCTATCCCTCGCGTGAAGCCGTGGTCGGCGCCGTGGTGCGCCGGATCGACCGCGGGGTGCTGGAATCGGTAGCCAAGGATCGGCCCGAGGGCGGGGTCCGCGACCGGCTGTTCGACGTGATCATGCGACGATTCGATGCCATGCAGGGAGACCGGGAGGGCTTGCGCTCGATCCTTCGGGGAACGGCGTGCGATCCGCTGTCGGCTGCCCACGGTGCCCTTCGGCTCCGCCGCTCCATGCAGGCCATGCTGGAAGCGGCCGGGATCCCGACTGGCGGAATCTCGGGCGCCCTTCGCGTCAAGGGTCTCTCGGCGCTCTATCTCTGGACCTTGCGGACTTGGCTGACGGACGAGACCGCGGACCGGGCCAAGACGATGGCGGCTCTCGACGGCGGCCTCAAGCAGGCGGAAAAATGGCTGGCGCGCGGGCGCTCATTCTGCCCGGGCAAGACGGTCGGTAACAATCTATCTGTTTGATATAAATATTATAATTTAGTTGGACCCGCCTGCCTGGAGCGGCGTGCGGGGGTTATTGCTGCATTGCAACATTTACCTTGACGCAGATGCAGCATGAATCTATATTAATTTTGTGCAGCGCAACAACGATGTTGAGCCGCCAGGGTTACCCCACCCCCAAACCTGGACTGGAGCTAGACTATCATGGCCAAGACCGCTCACGGCACGACCGAGATCGAGTTTCCGAAGTTCCCCGACTACACCCAGTACTTCTCCGATTACAGCCGGATGTTCGGCGATTTCGGCAAGATGTTCGCGAATGGCAAGGCGCCTGCCGTCGATTTCGAGGCGATGGCTTCCCTCCAGCGCAAGAATGTCGAGGCGATGGTTGCCGCCAACCGCATGGCGATCGAAGGCTGCCAGGCCGTTTTCCAGCGCCAGGCCGACCTCGTTCGCGAACTGGCCGACGAGTTCCTCTCCGTCAACAAGGCTCTGGTGTCGGCCGGCTCGCCCGAAGACAAGTTCGCCAAGCAGGCGACTGTCTGCAAGCAGGCTTTCGAGGGCACGATGTCGAACGTCCGCGAGTTCGCGACCATGATGCAAAAGACCGGCAACGAGGCCGCCGATGTGATCTCCAAGCGCGTCGTCGAGAATTTCGACGAAGCCCAGGCGATCTTCGCCGCCAAGATGCCCAAGAAGACAGCCGCTTAAGACCACGCCGCTTTTCAAGCGGCAATCGAAGGCCGCCTTACACCTCCCCCCAGGTGTAGGCGGCCTTTTTCGTCAGTGAACGGACCCTAGTGACATGTCGAACGAAGCCGTTGGCCCTACCATCTCTTTCGCCGATTTCCGCAAGGTCGACATTCGGGTTGGAACCGTCGTCGCCGCCGAACCGTTCCCCGAGGCGCGGGCACCTTCCATCAAGCTGCACATCGACTTCGGCGCAGGAATCGGCGTGCGCAAATCCTCGGCCCAGATAACCAAGCACTACCGCATCGAGGAGTTGGTCGGCCGCCAGGTGGCCGCCGTGCTCAACTTTCCACCGAAGCAGATCGGGAAATTCATGTCGGAGGTCCTCGTGCTGGGCTTCCCGGACGCGGATGGCTCGGTCGTCATGGTCGGTCCCGACCGCCCGGTTCCGAACGGCGGCCGGCTGTTCTAATACCAACCGACTGAACTGCTGACTCGGGGTGATTCACAGGATTGATTGGATGTGATTCTCTGCGGCGATTGATTCGCTGGGGAGGATCATCATGGTGTTGGCGATCACACGGGTTGAGCTTTCGGCTACCGATTTGCGCGCGGCGGCGCGTCGGACGCAGGACAGCGATCAGGCGCGCCGTCTGCTGGCGTTGGCGCTGGTGCTGGAAGGGTCTTCTCGCACGGAGGCGGCGCGAGCTGCCGGCATGGACCGCCAGACGCTGCGGGACTGGGTGGTCCGCTTCAACGATGAGGGCGTGGACGGCCTGCGCGACCGGCCGCGGCCGGGGCGGCCGG
>VFKA01000053.1 GCA_009885795.1 Rhodospirillales bacterium
ATCGCGCAGCCGGTCGGCCAGTCCAAGCGAGCCAAGGAAGAGGGCAAGCCGCCCCGCACGATCGCGGTGGTGGGCAAGATTGTCACCTATCCCACGGGCGTCACCGAGGATCCGGACGAGGACGAGGCCGACGAGACCCCCGCGCCGAAGAAGAAGGCCACACGCAGCAACGATGTGGACGAGGACGAGGACGACGAGGACGAAGCCCCGGCCCCGAAGAAGGCCAAGCCCGCCCCGGTCGAGGACGAGGACGAAGATGAAGACGAGGCCGAGGAAGAGGAAGCCGCCGACGACGATGACGACGCCGATCCCCTCGTCACCGAAGCTCAGGAGTATGTGTCGCAAGTCCTCCTGTCCAAGCCGTTTGCCGGGAAGTCCATCGACCTCCCGACCCTGTCGAGCGCGGTCCTCAAGCTCTGCAAGGCCAGCAAGAACCGCCAGAAGATCGTCGCCCTGGTTCAGGACCCCGCGTTCCACCGAACCGCGGGCGTCGTCTGGACCTTCGACAAGAAAACCAAGTCCATCAGCATCGAGGAGTAAACACCCATGAACCATCGCGAACTCGCAACCGCACTCGCCGCACTCCCCGAGGGGTCTGTCGGCGCTCTGGTGGAAGCCGCTGAAGCCATCCGTAAGGCCGAAGAGGTGCTGGCCGGATTCACCGGCAAGAAGGCCCGCAAGAAGCGGGGACCGAACAAGCCGAAGGTGGAAGTTGCCGCCCCGGCCCCCGTCGAGGCCCCCAAGCCCACCCGCGGTCGCCCCAAGGCCGCTGCCAAACCCCTCGCGTCGGCCATCGACCGGCTCCGCGCCGTGAAGTCGGCGGGCATCAAGACCCGCAAACAGGTTCTTCCTGATGACGAGGATTAGCCCCTAATCCCTCTCAGGGCGAAACTGGCACCCGGGTGATTACGGGTGCCGGTCGAGCGGTGATGCCGCTCCTGATGATGCCCATCAGTACTTTCCAGAGGTTCCCCATTGCGATTCACCCCAATCGAGCTATCTCTCCCCAGCGCCGCCGATGAACACACCTCGGGGCGCAAATCGGGACTCCACATCTCAAACCTGATTAAGCACTTACTGTTACAGGTCGATGCCGAAAAGTACTCTGGCATCGCGAATGACGATGTAAGACTGTTGTGGGAAATGGGCCTTGCATGGGAAGACATCGCCCTGTCCCGCGCCTTCTGGAAGCGCATCCTCAAGCGCACCTTCCCCAAGTCCAGCTTTCGCCAAATGCAAGCCCAGTGCGACGACATCTGGGGCACCTGTGACATGTTAAGCCTCGGGTCGAAGCGGCTGATAACCGAGTCCAAGCTCACCCAACTCTCCATGTCCCACGACATCGCCGGGGTCAAGTTCTGGTCCTGGCGCGTGCAGATGATGGCGTACTGTCATATGTGGGACGCGACTAACGCCATCCTGCCGGTGCTATTCCTCAACGGCGACTACAAGCCGAAGCGGATGGTGCCCCGGGCTTGGGATATCGAGTTCAAACCATCCGAGATCGCGGAGAACTGGACCATGATGTTACAGGCTCGCGACGAGATTCTGGCGTCGCAATCGAAGTCAAAGAGGAGATCAAAATGAAGAAGCAAAAGTGTTTTTGTGGGGGCAAACTGTTTATGTATGTGGGTCGCAGGATGTTGTTTATAGAGTGTTGGGATTGCGGGCAGATTGCTGACTCTTTGCCTGAGCCACATGCGATTGATGCGATTATGGCGCAAATCAAAAAGGGGAAGAAGCGATGAACGCGAAACAATATCGGGAGCAGCGGGATGAGGCGTGTCGAAAGCGGTGGCGGGCTGAGGGGGCGCTGAAAGACATTCTCAACTATATTGGCCCGACATCGTCACCTGACTGTTTTGTGATCCGCAAGATGGTGCAGGATTATTTCATCGAGGTGGCCCGTGGCTAAACCATCCTCCCACGGCCTCGGCCCGTCCTTCCACTCCACCACCAAGCCCACCGGCACTCTCGCAGTCTCGATCCGCGGCCCCGTGGGCGTCGGCAAAACCTACACCGCGCTCAAGACGATCCCTGGCCCGGTGGTGTACCTCAATGGCGACCGTGACAATGACCTCTTGCTGGGGCGATTGCGGGGCAAGTTCAAGCGCGAGATCATGTCCACCGAGCGTTACACCCTGAAGTTCAAGCATGACGTGATGCGGGGCAAGGGTGAAGCGGTCGATGACAATGCCCGAATTGCTCGCACGATCCGCGACCGCTTCAAGGCTGATCTGATTGCCGCGCTTGAGTCCCAGGTGCGGCACATCGTGATTGACCAATCCGCATTCGTCTGGTCCCTGATCCGAATCGCGCGGTGGGGCAAGCTCACCGAGATCCCTCAGATCCTCTACTCGCAAGCCAACTGGGAGATGGAGCAGATCATCCACCAAGCCGACGACACGGGCAAGGTGGTGATCTGGCTTTCCCCGAGCGAACAGGTTTGGGAAGATGTGATCGAGCAGACCCCCAACGGTCCCAAGAAGACGCGCCGCCCCACCAACAAGACCCAGAGCGTCGGTTACAAGGGTTTCGATTCCGCCATGACCGTGATCGCGGAGATGCACTATGACATCGAGGAGAATGCCCGCTCCCTCAAGATCATCAAGGGTGTCCAGGGAATCGGGCAAGTCCTGACCGGGAAAGAGGTCACGATCCCGAGCTTGCTGGCTGCGGCGACGGGTGTGGAGGACTGGGAATGAGGATTCTGCTGCTCCCATTTCAGGTTGCCTACGAGTTCGTGAAACTGCTCGTCCTGTTCGCGCTCTCGGATGAAGATCTATCGTGATCCACATCGACGATCGCAAGGGCTCGCAGCACCTTGCCCCCCTCCTCGAAGCCCGCGGACTCCCCGTGGACCTCGCCCGCATGGAGTTTGGGGATGCGGCATTCAACGGGTCGGGACCGGGCGGCGAGGCTTCCATCGGCATCGAACTCAAGAAGCTGGATGACCTGATCGGCTCCCTCGTCACCAAGCGATTCCAAGCCCACCAGTTGCCGGGGATGTTAGGGCTCTACCGATTCCCCATCCTGATCGTCGAGGGGATGTACCGGGAAGCCCCGGATGGTCTCATCGAGCGCGGGGTCCGGTATGGGTCGCGTCTCAATTGGATGCGGCATCGGAGCTTCCTGACCTACAACCAACTCGAAGGGATGCTATACACCCTTATGTTCCACACCCCGTTCGAGATCATCAAGACCCACGACACTGACCACACGGTGGCTGAGGTTGCCCGACTCTACCGCCGATTCCAGCGCCCCTGGACCTCGCACGATTCCCACAAAGCCATCATCAAAGCAGTCCCGGTGGTTGCCAGTTCCGAGTTGCGCGATCCCTGGTTCAACCGCGACCGCTACTTCCCCGAGGGTGTCGCGCTTCAGGTGCCGGGGCTGGGCAACAAGCGGGCAGTGGCCGCATCGCGATACTTCCGGTCGGTAGCCCGCATGGCAATCGCGGGGCCTAAGACGTGGCGTAATGTAGATGGGGTTGGGCCGAAACTGGCGGCGCGGGCATCTGAGATTTTCAAAAGGGAGTTCTGACATGGATCAATACAGCGTCGGTCTGGCTATCGAAGGAATCCGCCAACTCGAACGCCAGATCAA
>VFKA01000035.1 GCA_009885795.1 Rhodospirillales bacterium
CTGCCGTTGCGGACACCTGGACGACGCCGGCCTCGCCTGTGGCCGGGCGCCAAAATGCGCGCAGGAATATCAGTCCAGGATCTCGGGGCCGCTTTTCGATCGCATCGACCTG
This sequence comes from Rhodospirillales bacterium, assembly GCA_009885795.1. Classification (GTDB taxonomy): domain Bacteria; phylum Pseudomonadota; class Alphaproteobacteria; order Dongiales; family Dongiaceae; genus VFKA01. Next base: position 113 of record VFKA01000035.1, read on the forward strand.
CACATCGACGTGCCGGCGGTGAACCCGTCCGACCTGGCGCTGCCACCCCCGGCCGAAGGCTCGGCCGAGATCGCGGTCCGCGTGGCGGCGGCGCGGGCGCGGCAGTCGGCGCGCTACGCCGGGATGAACGGCGCCACGATCCGCACCAATGCCGAGGTGGAGGGCGAAGCGCTGGAAGCGGTGGCGGCGCCCGACGCCGAGGGGCGCGCGCTCCTCACCCAGGCCGCGGAGAGGTTCAAGCTGACGGCGCGAGGCTATCATCGAGTGATGCGTGTCGCGCGCACCATCGCCGATCTCGAAGCAGCGCCCGCCGTGCGGCGCATCCACATCGCCGAGGCGCTTAGCTACCGGCGCATCGTGCTGGGGCGGTGAGGGGAGTCGAAAGGTTCGGAGAAAACGACTCCCGACCCCGATTCCGTGAGCTGTAGCAATATGCGATAGTAGGGTCGTGGAGACCGCGTGGACAGATCGGGCTCTTCGGCATCTTCGTGAGCTGCCGCGGGATGCCGCCCGGGAGTTGGTCTCGGCGGTCGATCACCTGGCCGAGGACCGCGGCCGGCTGATGGCGGAAGGTCGCAAGCTCAAGCGGCGGGCCGGATATCGCGTTCACATCGGCCAGTACCGCATCATCGGCCAGTACCGCATCATCGTCCACGCGAGCCGGGACCGCTTCCCCGTGATCGACGTGGGTCACCGCGCGAAGATTTACCAGCCTTAGGAGAAGCCCATGCCAGCGAAATCGGAAACGGTTGCGCGAGTCATCAATGAAATTCGAGCTTCATTGCGCGACCTCGACGAAGGTCTGATGCGGTTCGCCGATTTGATCGAAACGCAGCGGGACGAGTCCGATTTCGACGCCGGCATGGCCGAGGCGCGTGCCGGGCGCATCTGGCCCCGGGATGTGGTCAAGCGACTCGTCGCCGGCGAACATCCAATCAAAGTCTTTCGCGAGTACCGCGGCATGACACAGGGCACCCTTGCCCGCGCCGCCGGGACGGCCACGAACTACATATCCCAGATTGAAACCGGCAAGCGCGATCCCGGCCGCTCGTTTCGGCTCGGCATTGCCGAGGCACTACGCGTCGATCCCTCCGCGATCGACCCGTGGCCCTGACGAATTTCACGGTGGAAGAATTCGACTCCGACCCCAATTATTCGATGCGCGCCGGGAACCCTTCGGCACGAAGGTCGGCGCCAAGCGCGTCCTCGAGCAGCTTCACCACCATGGTCGACCACGCCTCGCCGCCATAGGCCTCGCGGGCGCGGATGAAGGTCTGCATCGCCCGCGTGGCAAGGTCGAGCGGCACGCCGAATTCGCGCCCGAACGCCATGGCGAAGCCCAGATCCTTCACCGCCAGGTCCATGGTGAAACCGATATCGTAGCTGCCGTTGAGGACGAGCTGGCCTTCGGTCTCGTGGACGAAGCTGGTGCCCGAACTGGCCGCGATGGCGTGGAAGGCCTGGGCGAGGTCGAGGCCGCCGCGCTTGGCCAGCATCAACGCCTCGCCGGTGGCGATGAGGTGGATGAAGGCCAGCATGTTGGTGATCACCTTGATGACGGAGGCCGAGCCCAGGCCGCCCATGTGGAAGAGCCTGTCGCCCATGGCCTGAAGCGCCGGGCGGTGGGCCGCGTAGAGCGCCTCGTCTCCGCCCACGAGCACGGTGACCTTGGCCGTAGCGGCGAGATGGACGCCGCCCGTGACCGGGGCTTCGAGCGTCTCGATGCCGGAGCTTCTCGCAAGTTCCGCAAGCCGGAGTATCTCATCGCGCCCCAGCGTACTCATCTCGATCCAGGCGCCGCCGGGCTTGAGGCCGGCCAGAATGCCGTCCGCTCCTGTCAGCACTCCTTCGGAAACCTTGGGGGATGGAAGACAGGTCAGCACCGCGTCGCTGGCGGCAGCGGCCGCCTTCGGGCTGTCGGCCCATTGGGCACCCATTGCGATGTGCCGGTCGGCCAGCTTCCGATCGATATCGTGGACCGTGACCTTGAACCCCGCCCGAAGCAGGCTTGCCGCCAAATGGCCGCCCAGATGACCGAGGCCGATATATCCGTAGCGCATGGAGGTCTCCCGCCGGTTCCACGAAGACGCGCGACATCTTCTCCCCTACCCGGCGGCATTTTTCAATTCCAACGACGAAAGCGGGCGGCACCGGTTCACGGCGCCGCCCGCATCGTCGCGTGCGGACTCGTCTCGGGTCTCAGATCAAATCGACCGTGACTACCTCCTGCACCAGGACGTAGGCGACGCCCAAGACGCCCACGTCGCAGGTGTACACGTCGTAGCCGATCGGTGCGTTCGACGGCGCGATCAGGCTCCAATTCCCGCCGTCGAGTTCGAGCACGTCGCCGGAATCGCCATCGACCCGCACGGCCAGGCCGGCATCGAACTCCCTGCCCTTGGGATCGAAGTCGCCGCCGTCGAAGTCGAAGATGTCCTCCCCGGCGAGCGTCACCTTGTCGTTGCCCAATCCGTCCTTCATGGAAAGGGTCTCGATGTCGATGATGCGCTCGCTGACGCCGGCGTCCGTGAGATCGAGGTGGCCGTTGAATTTGAGAACGTCGCCGCCGGCCTTGCCCAGGCTGTCGTTTTTCTGGTCGCCGCCATCGACGGAGCCGAAACCGGCGTTGTCGGTGAGACGCAAGACGTCTTCCCCGGCGCCGCCGTCGGCGTGGTCCCCGGTGCCGACCGTCACGTCATCATTGCCCTTGCCGCCGTCGAGCGTGTCGCTGCCGGCCCCGCCATCCATCGTGTCGCTGCCGTTGAAGCCGTTCAGTTCGTCGGTGCCAACCTTGCCGGTGAGCGTGTCGTTCTTGTTGGTGCCGTCGACGATGACCTTGACGAGGAACTCCTGGTCGTTCGCCGGGTCGTTCTCGTTCACCACGAGCACCGGGCCGACACCGGCGACGTAATACTTGCTTTCGTGGGCCAAGGGCTCGAGGGGTGTCGTTTCCTTGATCCGCAGGGCGGCGGCGAAGTCGCCATAGGGAATGGCGTCGATATTCACGTTCAACGAGAGTACCTTGGCGTGGTCCTCGGCCACGCCGGGCGCGATTTCCTGGTCGTATTCTTCGTTGACGACGGGTGCCGCCTTCATGATGTAGCCAGGCAGGGCGCCATCGACCCCGGCGCGCCAGGAGCCGTGGGTGTCGACGAGCTTGCCGTCGACGAAGTTCTTCACATCCTCGCCGAAGTACCAGACGTTGCCGAATTCGTCCTGGGCGTAATAATCCTTGGCAATCTCGACGACCTCGCCGTCCTCGTGGGCCGTGTCCACGACCACGACGCAGGTGACACCCATGATGTTGATCGTCTTGTTTGAAACGGCGATATTGTTGCTCGACGAGCCATCCGCGCTTTCGAAGACGTAGGTCTGGCCCGGGACGAGCGCGAAGTAGGGGTTGTCGATTCCTGAAACGAAATTGGGTAACGCCATGGCGGGCTCCTTTCAAGAGAATGGTCGGCCGCGTGGGGTGGCGGCCGCTCGCCTTAGGGAATTCCATCCCATGAGGCGCTTCTCATTCCAGTCCGGAACCGACCGCGGTTCAACTTACAGACGCGTAAGGTGGCTTACAAATTCGTAAGGATCGACGGCTACAGCGCCGGACGCTCCATCGCGGTCGGCAGGAAACCGAGTTTCCGGAGCGCGGGCCGGAAGTTGTTGTGCTTTGTCCCGGACGTCATGAGAGCCGTTCCGGCACAGTATTTCGAGCAGTGCTTGGTGGGATGTTGATGCAGCCGCCTGAGTATCCGGTCGGCGATGCCCGAGCCGTTGGCCGATTTCGCCTCGACGATGAACAGATCGCCGTCCACGGGAACAACCGCGTCGCCCGAGAGGAATTGGAGACCGCTATCGATCGTCATGCGTTCGTCCCCCTGCTTCGCGACCAGGGTCGCCCGCACGTAGCGCATTTCGAGGACTCTCGAGATCGAGTGTTCGAATTCCTCGTGGTAGAAGGCGCGATAGGTATCCCGGACAAAAGTCCACGCGGAGTCGTCCAGCGTGCCGTGCTTTTCCGAGTCGTAGGCCAGCCGCTTCTTGACGGTTCGTCCGCGTATGTCCTTCAATTTGACTTCCAGGTAGCACGATCCGATGTCGAGATACTTCCTCGTGCGCACTTTGACGCGTTTGCGGCGGCCCTGATGATGATCGAAATAGCTGTGCCGGCCGGCATCGTCGAAATAGCAGGTTTCGTAAGCAAAAGCCCTGTTGCCGTCGATCTCGAGAATATCGAAATGCCGCGCCAGGTCCGAGACGGCGCGCCGCAGGACCGCCGAATCGACAATGTACTTGTTGTCGATCCGCTCCAGCATCGCGGCCTTGGCGTTGAGCGCCTCGAGGCCGATCGGGGCGAAAGGCTTTTCCAGCCACTCAGTGGCGCTTGCGGAAGAAGACATTGATTCTCACCATATCGTTGATGTAGTCGAGTTGAAGGATTTGGAAGGACAGCACGTCGACCTTGAGCTGGGCCGCGAGATTGGCGCGCATGGCGTCTGGGTTGCAGAGCAGCTCCGGATCGATCCGGTCTAGGGAGATCTTCAGCCCGCTGACGGATTGGAGAATCTTCGGGTGGTCGATGACGTAGGCGCTGATAAGCACGAAGAGCACGATGGCTGCGGCGAAGGGGAGCGGGGTTCCTTGTACCGAGCAGATGACCGCGATGGCGACGCTGCCGAAGAAGTACGTCATCTCGGTTTTTCCGAGCGGCTCGGAGCGCACCGTGAAGAGCGCCAAGATGGCGAACAGACCGAAGCCGGCCGCGAGGCTGAAGTCCACGGAGGACAGAACCGCCAGCACCGAAAAGACGAAGATGTTGAAGAGCGCGGCGGCGGTGGTGAGTTCCTTGTCCCGATAGCGCCGGTAATACATGCCGAACACGAGCAGCGTCATGGCGGCTAGATCGATGGCGATCCGGATCGAAAGGGATAGAAGCGGGCCTTCGAGGTTCTGCAAAATGGCGGCCACTGCTGGTTTCCTTTGTTGATTGGCGGCGATTCGCCTTGGGGACTTCCGTCCCACATGACGTTCCCATGACAGTCCGGAACCGGCCGCCGTTCAACTTACGGACGCGTAAGGTGGCTTACAAATTCGTAAGGATCGGCCGATCGATTCCGGGTGTATGATGCGACTTGCCATGAAGATATTGCTCATCGAGGACGATGCCGAAACCGCCGCCTATATCGTTGACGGCCTGCGCGGCCAGGGCCATGCCATCGACCATGTCGCCGACGGCCACCAGGCCGTATCGGCGGCGAGCGGACATCCCTACGACGTTCTGATCGTCGACCGCATGCTGCCGGGCTTGGACGGATTGTCGGTGGTCAAGCGCGTCCGCGACGCCGGCGTCAAGACGCCGGTCCTGTTCCTGAGCGCGCTCGGCGGCCTCGACGACCGCGTCACCGGACTGGAGTCCGGCGGCGACGATTATCTAGTGAAGCCCTTCGCGTTCCCCGAGCTCAATGCCCGCGTGAACGCGCTGGGGCGGCGCCCGGCGGAAGATACCGTTTTGCGGGTCGGCGATCTCGAACTCAACCTTCTCACGCGGACGGTGACCCGGGCCGGTCGCGCGATCGACTTGCAGCAGCGGGAGTTCCGTCTACTCGAATACCTCATGCGCCACGTAGGGCGCGTCGTCACCCGGACGATGCTGCTTGAGCACGTGTGGGATTTCCACTTCGATCCGCAAACCACCGTCGTCGAGACGCATATGAGCCGTTTGCGCGCGAAGATCGACAAGGACTTCGGCGCCGAGCTCATCCAAACCTTGCGCGGTCAGGGGTATTCCATCCGTGTCCCAAGCTAGAGGCGTTCGCCGATACAGCTATCGTGGCGCGCTCGCCTATGTCGCGGGATTCGCGATCATGGTTACGGCGCTCTTTGCCGCGATCTACTGGGCGACCGGCGCCTATCTGGAACATGAGGTGCGCTCCCTGATCGGCGAGGAACTTTCGTCGCTGGCCGAGGACGCGGAAGGAGCCGGCATCGAGGCCGCGATCCCGACCATCGAACAGCGCATGGCCTCGCCCGAACACGGCTCGAGCTTCTATCTGTTGCAGGACCCGAACGGTGGCAAGATCGCCGGCAACCTGCCTTCCATGCCGCCCGTTGCCGGCTGGCACGAACTGCCGATCCCCGAGGACAAGGGCGGCGAGGATCCCGACGACCTCTTGATCGCCGAGGCGAAGGTGTTGTCGAATGGCTGGTTCCTCGCCGTCGGCCGCGACAAGGACGATTACGCCGACGTCGGAGAATGGATGTTCACCGTGGCCGGGTGGAGCCTGGCCTTCGCGCTCGCGCTGGCGCTGATCGTTGCATTGAAAATTCAGGCAAAGATGTTGCGGCGGATCGACATCATCGCCGATGCGGGCCGCAGCATCATGACGGGCGCCCTGACACACCGCATTCCCGTACGCGGAACCGGCGACGAGTATGACCGACTGTCCGCCGGCCTGAACGAGATGCTGGACCGCATCCAAAAGTTGATGGAGGGGTTGCGCCAGGTCTCGAACGATATCGCGCACGACCTTCGCACGCCGCTGACGCGGTTGAGACAGCGGCTGGAAGGTGCCCGCGCCAAGGCGCGAACCGTGGCCGAGTATGAAGCGGCGACCGACAAGGCGATCGCGGAAACCGATGAAATTCTGGCAATCTTCGGGGCGCTGCTGCGGATCGCGCAGATCGAGGCGGGAACGCGGCGCTCCGCCTTCGCCGAAATCGATCTGTCGGGCGTGCTCGATTCGATCGTCGAGATTTACGCCCCGGTGGCCGAGGACGAACACCATGGCCTTGTCGGCGCCATCGCCGGCGGCATCAAGGTTCGGGGGGACCGCCAGCTTCTGACCCAGATGTTCGCCAACATTATCGAGAATTCCCTCAGACACACGCCAGCCGGCACGCGCATCGATGTCCAGCTGACCGGCACGCCGGCCGGCCCGGTCTGCATCATCGCCGACAACGGCCCGGGCATTCCGGAGGCGGAATGGCCGCATGTGTTCCGGCGCTTTTATCGGGCGAGCGCGAGCCGCGCCGACCCCGGCAACGGGCTTGGCCTCAGCCTGGTCGCGGCCGTAGCCGAATTGCATCGTGTCGGCGTCGAGATCGGCGACAACCGGCCGGGCTTGCGCCTCACGCTGCGGTTTCCGTAAGCCCCCGATCGTTGAATCTAGTGGCCTACCCGACCCGGAAATTCTAGAACGAATTTCCGGGGCAGGGCACCAGGCTGGCAAGTGATACGACCGAAGCGCGTTCTTCTCGGCTTCACGGCATTGACGGCGTTGGGGGCCGGCACGGCCGCGGCCGATAGCGTGTCCCTGGCCATCGGCGGCCGCTATGAAGGCGCCGCCGGAGTCATGATATCGGAGGATTTCAACGCGTCCTCCGGTGTCGAAGGCGACGACCTTCGCCCCTATGTCTTCAAGCAAGACATCGAGATCGATTTCGAGTTCCAAACCGTCCTCGACAATGGCCTCACCGTGGGCGCGGCGGTCGAAATGACCGGGCAGAGCGGGGACGATCCGATCGACGAATCCTTCGTGTGGCTCCGCGGCGGGTTCGGCGAGGTGCGTTTCGGCGACATGGAGGAAGCCTATGCCCAGATGTGCTACCTCGTGCCCAGCGCCTCGCACATGTTTGGCGCCGACAGCCCGAACTTCAATTTTTCGAATGCCGGAATCGCCGGATACGACGCCACCAACGATACTTGCGGCGGTGTCGACGACAACTCGACGAAGTTCGTCTATTTCAGTCCGGTTCTTTCCGGATTCCACTTCGCTTTTTCCTACACGCCCGACGACACCCAGGACTCGAGAAACACCGTCGACGGCGCCGGCACGCGGCCCACGAACGATGCCGGCCAGAATTCGCAAAATCTGTCCGCCGCCGCGACGTTCGCCCAAGGCCTCGGCGGCGTCGATCTGGTCATGGGCGGCGGCGCGACGTTCAGCCTGGACAAGGAGGGGGCTCCCGGCGACGCCGAGGAAGCGCGCGGCTACAACCTCTATGCCCAGGCGGCGTTTCAAGGATTCGCCATCGGCGCGGCTTCGCAACTGCTGGTGAATCCGGATGACGACGGCGCCGACCGGTGGGTCTATGGCATCGGCGCCACCCAAGTCTGGGAGGCATGGGCGGTGGGGCTGGGCTGGACGCAAGGCCGTTACGAAGAAGCGGTCGGCGCCAACGGGGCCGGGCCGTTCGACGCCGTCCACGACATCTATTCGGCGACCGTCTCGCGCGCGCTCGGGCCCGGCATCTCCATCGATGGGGTGATCGAGTATTCCGATTACGACGGCGACGCCGGCGGTCCCGATTATCGCGGACTCGCCGCCGGTCTCGGGCTATATATCGGGTTCTAACGGGAGTGGAGCCGACATGACCAACACGAACCGGGTCGCCGAATTCAAGGCAACCATGCCAAACCATCAGGCGCGAATCGATCTTGCCGCCGCATTCCGCTGGGCGGCCAGGTTCGGCATGCATGAGGGGGTGGCGAACCATTTTTCGCTCGCGGTCGGCGGCGACGGCAAGCGCTTCCTGATGAACCCGAACCAGCGGCATTTCTCGCGCATCAAGGCGAGCGACCTTCTTCTGCTGGACGCCGACGATCCCCATGTACTCGATGGCCCGGACGCGCCCGACCCGACGGCTTGGGGGCTGCACGGGTCCATCCATCGCCACTGCCCGCATGCGAAGTGCGTCATGCACGCCCACCCGGTCTTCGCCACGGTTCTTGCTTCGTTGGCCGATAGCACGTTGCCGCCGATCAATCAGAACAGCGCCATGTTCCATAAGCGCTATGTGATCGACGACGGGTTCGGCGGCCTCGCCTTCGAGGAAGAGGGGCTGCGATGCGCAGGCATGCTGACCGATCCCAAGATCAAGGTCATGATCATGGGCAATCACGGCCTTCTCGTTCTAGGCCGGGACGTCGCCGACGCCTTCAATCGTCTCTACTATTTCGAACGTGCCGCCGAGACCTATATCCGCGCCTTGCAGACCGGCAAGGGCCTGCGTGTCCTTTCCGACAACATCGCCGAGAAGACCGCGGGCGAGATCGAGAATTATCCCGGGTATGCGGACTATTTTCTGTCCGAACTGAAGGCGATTCTGGACGAACAGGAACCCGAATACCGGTCCTAGTCCGTGAAGATCGCCGGCCTCAAGACGTTCGTCGTCGCCAATCCGCCGCCATCCTTCGGCGGGCGCTATTTCCTGTTCCTGAAGCTCGTCACCGATAACGGCATCGAGGGCGTGGGCGAGGTCTATGCCGACACCTTCGGGCCGCGCGCGATGGAGCACCTGATCAAAGACATGTTCGAGCGCCACGTCCTCGGCATGGATCCGTTCCGGATCGAAGCTTTGTGGCGCAAGGCCTACGGCACGGGCTACACGCTACGTCCCGACGTGACCCTGATGGGCGTCCTTTCCGGCATCGAGATGGCGCTGTGGGACATCGTCGGCAAGGCGGTCGACAAGCCGGTGTACGAGCTGCTTGGCGGCAAGGTGCATGAGAGACTACGTTCCTACACCTACATCTATCCCGGCGCCGGCGAGGACGAGAGCATCTACCACAACGCCGAGCTGTCGGCGACGCGGGCGGCGCAGTATGTCCGCCAGGGTTTCACCGCGGTGAAGTTCGATCCCGCCGCGCCCTATTCGGTCTTCGATCCGCGCCAGCCTTCGCTGGAATCGATCGCGCTGTGCGAACGCTTCGTGAAGCTGATCCGCGAGGCCGTGGGCACCAAGGCCGATTTGTTGTTCGGCACGCACGGCCAGTTCACCGCCTCCGGAGCGATCCGGCTGGCCAAGCGCCTGGAGCCCTACGATCCGCTGTGGTTCGAGGAGCCGACGCCGCCGGAGATGCCCGAGGAGATGGCGCTGGTGGCGCGGGCGACGTCGATCCCGATAGCGACCGGCGAGCGGCTGACCACCAAATACGAATTCGCGCGCGTCCTGGAGTTGCGCGCGGCCTCCATCCTGCAGATGGCGTTGGGGCGGGTCGGCGGGATTCTCGAGGCGAAGAAGATCGCCGGCATGGCCGAGACCCACTACGCCCAGATCGCTCCGCATCTCTATTGCGGGCCGATCGAGGGCGCCGCCAACATCCAGCTCGCGGCCTGCATCCCGAACTTCCTGATCCTCGAGAGCATCCAGACCTGGGGCGGCTTTCACGCTGAAATCTTGAAAAAGCCGATCCGCTGGGAAGAAGGTTATGTGATTCCGCCGACCGAGCCCGGGCTTGGCGTCGAGCTGAACGAGGAAGTGGCGCTGGCGCACCCTTATGAGGGCAACCGGCTGCATCTCGAGATGACGGAGCGGCCTATCCTTTGACCGGGCCGAGCTCGAACCCGCCCGGGGCTACGCCGGCGCGCTACCTCCCCAGCGGCGACACGGCGCTGGTGGTCGAGTTCGGCGACCGGATCGACCGGGCGATCAACGACCGCGTCGTGGCGCTGGACGACGCCGTCCACGAAGCCGCCATCGACGGCGTCGTCGAGACCGTGCCGACCTATTGCTCGCTCATGATTCACTACGATCCCTTGCGCATCGGCGCCGCCGAGCTGATCGCCCGGATCGATGCGTTCGGATCCCGACCGGCGAAGGCGCGGGCCGGGGGCCGAGCCTGGCGCGTGCCGGTATGCTATCGGGGCCGGCACGCGCCCGATCTTGCCGAAGTGGCGGCGCGCACCGGCCTCTCCCCCGACGAGGTCGTCGCGCTTCACAGCGGCACGGCCTACCACGTTTACATGATCGGCTTCCTGCCCGGCTTTGCCTATATGGGCGACGTGCCGGAACGGCTGTCCCTGCCGCGCCGGGATAATCCCCGCACCACGGTGCCGGCCGGATCGGTCGGCATCGCGCTGGCCATGACCGGCATCTATCCCCTCGAGAGTCCGGGCGGCTGGCACCTGCTCGGCAAGACTCCGATTCGGCTCTCCGATCTCGCCTGGCCGCAACCGGCCCTGTTTAGCGCCGGCGATACCGTTGAATTCGTTCCCATAGACGAGCCAAAATTCGATCGGCTGCGCCGCGACCAGGATGCCGGACAGCGCTGGGCGCCGGTCGGCGAGGACGCCCGATGACCGCGGCCCTGAAGGTTCTGCGGGGCGGGCTTTGCACCAGCATCCAGGATAGGGGCCGGCCGGGCTACCAGGCGGTGGGCGTGCCGGTCTCCGGGGCGCTCGATTGGATGAGCCTCGCGATCGCCAACCGCCTGGTCGGCAACGCGGACGGCGAGGGGGCGCTTGAAATCCTGATCGCCGGGCCGGAATTCGAGGTGGATGCCGACTCGGTCCGTATCGCGCTCGCCGGAACCGAGGCCTCGATCGAGATGTTGGGCGAGGGCGCCACCACGCGCCCGGCCCATCGCAGCGTCACCCTGCGGCGCGGCCAGTCGTTCCGCATCGGCAGGCTCGGCGACACGGCGTGCGCCTATCTCGCGGTGGAGGGCGGTTTCGACCTGCCGCGATGCCTCGGCTCGCTTTCGACCCATGTGCGCGGCGGGTTCGGCGGCTTCGAAGGGCGAGCGCTGAGGCCGGGCGACCGATTGAAACTCGCGCGGGAGGCGGCGGGCGAACGCGACGAGGCGGAGATCGCTCCGCCGCCCTCGCCCGACCCATCGGCGCCGGTGCGAGTCGTGCTAGGGCCGCAGGACGATCATTTTACCGAGAAGGCCATCGAGATTTTCCTGTCCGGCGACTACGTCGTGTCGGCGAAATCGGACCGGATGGGGCTGCGGCTGGATGGCCCGGCGCTCAAGCATCGCGGCGGCGCCGACATCGTGTCCGATGGCATCGCGCCGGGATCGGTGCAGGTTCCGGGCAATGGCTTGCCTATCGTGCTGCTGGCCGACCGCGGCACCACTGGCGGTTATCCCAAGATCGCCACGGTCATCTCGGCCGATATTCCGATGCTGGGCCGCCGGCGCGCCGGGCAGGCGCTGCGTTTCGCCGCGGTCGATGTCGCAAGCGCCGAGAGCGTCCGCCGCGCCCAAGACCAGGCGCTGCGATCGCTGCTGGCGGCTGCTCGACCGATTCCGGCCGTGGCCAGCCTGAGCGTGCGGGCGCTTTACGACCAGAACCTCATCAGCGGCATGGTGGACGCCGGCCGAGATTGAAGTCGGGAGCGCCCTTGGCGCCTCGCCTTGCTGGCACTGCCCTGGTATCATTGGCCGCCCTTTCGAAGTAGGAGACACCCCCCATGAAGACCCCAACCTTCACCGGCATCATGACCGTCGTCGTGACCCCCTTCGACCGCCAGGGGGCGATTGATTTCGCCGGCCTCGGCAAACTCGTCGACGGCCTCGTGGCGGACGGCGTGCACTGGATCGTACCCGGGGGCACGACCGGCGAGTACTACGCGCAGTCGGTGGCGGAGCGTAAGGAGATCCTCGCGTTCGTGGCGGAGCGCACGGGCGGCCGCGCCAAGCTCGCCGCCGGCACCAACAGCGCCCGGCCATCGGAGATCGTCGAGCTCAGCCTTCATGCCAAGAAGCTCGGCTACGAGGCGGCCATGCTGGCGGCCCCCTATTACTCGCTGCCCGGCACGGCCGATCTCGCCCGGCATTTCCGCGAGGTCGCCGCCGCCATCGACATGCCGATCATCCTCTACAATTTCCCGACTCGGACCGGCGTCGACATGAACCGCGAATTCCTCGAAGCGGTGTCGGAGGTGAAATCCATCTGCGCGATCAAGGAATCGAGCGGCTCGTTCGCGCGCCTCCTGGAGCAGGTGGTTTGCTTCGACGGCCGCTATCAGCGGATCTGCGGCGCCGACGACCAGGCGGTCGATCATTTCCTGTGGGGCGCCAAGGCCTGGATCGCGGGGGCGTCCAACTTCCTGCCGGCCGAGCATGTCGCGCTCTATGACGCTTGCGTCGCGAAGCAGGATTTCGTGCGCGGCCAGAAGTTGATGCAGGCGCTCCTGCCGCTTTTCTACCTGCTGGAAAATGGCGGCAAGTACATCCAGTACACGAAATACGGGTGCGAGCTGGCCGGGCATCCGGCGGGCGACCCGCGCCCGCCCCTCTATCGCTTGAGCGACCGGGAAAAATCGGATTTCAAAAGCCTTTACGAGGGCGTGAAATCGGCCAAACTCGGCAAGCTCGCCGCCTGACCGGGCGCGATCGCCGGCGGCTATCGATTCCGGAGCCAAACGGCGCCTCGGCTGGCCGGCCTTGTGTCGCGGGCATCGGCGCGGCGCCGGTTCTGGCGGCAGCACTTTCGGCAAACCTCAGGAAGCCGCGGCCCGGGCACAACGAAGGGGTTACGAATCATGATTTGCCGAGGCATAGTGCAAAAGGTTTGACCCCCAGCGAATCATCTTGTCATTAGAGCCGTTTATGGGCGAGTTCTGGAAATTGACGGCGGATTCGGCCGCCAATTTGGGGCTGATCCTGACCCTGGGGTTGGCGTCCAGATGGCTGCTGGCGTTGGGTCCTTCGCGGCAGCCCGTGGTCATGGCGCTGGCGGCGGGCGCGCTATTTGGCGCCGCCGGCGGATTCGGGCTGGCGGCGCCCATCGCGTTGACGACGGGAGCGTCGCTGCATATCGGGTTCTTGTGTGTCGCGGTGGCGGCGACATTGGCGGGACCATTGGCTGCTTGCGTCGCGGTCGCCGTCTTCTCGGCCCTGGCGGTCGGCATCGGCCAGCCCGCCTTCTCGACGGCCGGCGCCGTTGTCAGCGCGCTTGTCTACGGTCTTTGGCTGCGCGAGCGGTGGCTTACCAAGGGTCTGCTGCATACGCCCGCGCGGCTGCTTGGCGCCGGCGCCGCAACCGTCCTGGTGACATTGCCCTGGCTGATCGTGGAGTCGAGCCCGGGCGCGCTGTTGCTGGTGACCCTCGCCCCGTACGCCATGCTGTTCTATGCGGTGGGATTCCTGGTGCTGTGCCTCCTGGCGGCGCCCGTGGCGGCCAAAGATGCCGCGTCTTTCCAGGTCCGCCCGTCGGAGCCGGCCCCGTCCAGCGACAATCCCGCGGTGCCTGCCCCGACCTGGGTGCCCGAGGTGCATCTCTTCGACATCATCGACAGCCTGGCGGACGGCTACGCCATGTTCGACGCGGATGACCGCCTGGTGCTGTGGAATGCCCGCTTCCGCGACCTGCTTGGCGCCAGCGGCGGCGAGCTCGTGCCCGGCATCCCCTTCGAGCGTCTGGCCCGGCGCCACGTCGAGGCCGAGCTTGCCGGCCTGGCTCAAGCCGATCAAGAAAACTGGCTGGCGAATCGATTGGCGCAGCATCGCGATCTACCCTCGGCGAACATCGCGCGGCATGGCGGCCACTGGGTCAGGTTCGAAGAACAGCCGACCAGGTCCGGCGGCGTGTCGGTTACGGCGAGCGACGTCACCGACATGGTCGAACACGAATTTCGCCTGGCCGAGCTGGCCGAGCACAACGCCATGCTGGCGGAGGCGATCTCGGCGACCTCGTCGGGCGTCGTCATCACCGACCCCAATCTACCCGGCAATCCGATCGTCTTCGTCAATCCCGCCTTCAGCCGCATCACCGGATACGCGGCCGAGGAAGTCTTCGGCAAGAGCTGCCGCCTGCTTCAGGGGCAGGGCACCGACCCCAAGATGATCGAGCGCCTCAATCGCGCGATCTCGGCCAAGCGCCCGGTCACCCTCACCATTCGCAACTATCGCAAGGACGGGCGGACGTTCTGGAACGAGCTGAGCGTGAACCCGATCTTCGATGCGGCGGACCACCTGATCCGCTTCGTCGGCGTGCAGACGGACGTGACCGACCGCATGCGCGCCGAGGAGGCCGTGCGCGCGAGCGAGAAGAGCGTGCGCGATGTCGCGCAGATACAGAGCGCCACCCTCGATGCCCTGCCGGCGCAGGTGGCGCTTCTCGACGCCGAGGGCCGCGTCCTCTCGACCAACCGCGCCTGGGCGGGCGACACCGATTGGATCGTGCCCGTGGGCGCCGATTACATCGAAATCCTCGAGGGGCTGGAAGGAACCGGCGACGGGCGGATGAATGGCGCCGCGGCCGAATTGCGGGGCATCCTCCGGGGCGATCGGGAATCTCTCCAGCGCGAGTATGCCCGGCCGGCCGGTTCATCGTTGCGCTGGTTCGCCTTCATCGCCAGGACCGTATCGACCGAGGACCGGCGCGGCGCCGTCGTCATGCATTTCGATATCACCGACCGCATCGCCGCCGAGGCGGCGGTGCGCGTGGCCAAGGATCACGCGGAGGTCGCCAGCCGCTCGAAATCCGAGTTCCTCGCCAATATGAGCCACGAGCTGCGCACGCCCTTGAACGCGATCATCGGCTTCTCCGAGATCATGGAGAAGGAAATGTTCGGCAAGATCCGCCAGCCGCAATACCGGGGTTACGCCAAGGACATTCGCGAGAGCGGCGTGCATCTGTTGTCGATCATCAACGACATCCTGGATCTTTCCAAGATAGAAGCGGGGAAATTGATCCTGCACCCGACCGAGATCGACGTGAGGGATTTGGTGCAGTCCAGCCTGCGCTTCGTGCGCGAGAAGGCCAAAATCGGCGGCGTGAAGCTGAAATCCGACATTACCCGCGATCCGCCGCCGCTCTACGCCGACGAGCGCGCGGTGAAACAGATTCTCATCAATCTGCTGTCCAACGCCGTCAAGTTCACCGAGAAGGGCGGCGGGGTGACCATGCGCGCCCACCTCGATGCCGATGAAAACTACGTCCTCGCCGTCGCCGATACCGGCATCGGCATCTCCAAGCAGGATATCGACAAGGCGCTGGCGCCGTTCAGCCAAATCGATAGCGCCATCACGCGAAAGCAGGGCGGCACCGGGCTGGGCTTGCCGCTGGTGCGGTTGCTGGCCGAACTGCATGGCGGATCGCTGAAGCTCGAAAGCGAGCCCAGCGTCGGCACCACCGCCATCGTGACGCTGCCCAATCGCCGCGAGAGCCTGGCGGCGTAAGGCTGTCGCCTATCTCGGCTGGATCATGCGGCCGAGGCGCTGGCCGGCGAAGATGTGGACGTGGAAATGCGGCACTTCCTGGCCGCTATCGTCTCCGTGATTGGCGAGGATGCGGTAGCCGGGATCGGCGAGCCCGAGATCGCGCGCCACCTTGCCCACGGCGCGGATGAAACCGGCGATCTCGCGCTCCGAGGCCTGGAACGAGAAATCGTCCATGGAGACGTAAGCGCCCTTGGGGATCACCAGCACATGCACTCTTGCCTGCGGCTTGATGTCGTGGAAGGCGAACGCGTGGTCGTCTTCGTACACTTTCTGGCACGGAATCTCGCCGCGCAGGATCCGGGCGAAAATATTGTTGGTGTCATAGGCCATGGCCGATCCTATCGCGTCTTTTTCGCCTCGATGCCGGAGATGCCTTCGCGCCGCATCAGGGCCGACCACACCTCGACGGGCCTCAGCGAGCGGTCGGCCCAAAGCACCAGCAGGTGGTAGAGGAGATCGGCGCTTTCCTCGGCCAACCTCTTCTTCGAGCCGCGCACGCCCTCGATAACGGTCTCGACCGCTTCCTCGCCCAGCTTCTGGGCGATCTTCTCGGTTCCCTTGGCGAAGAGACGGGCGGTGTTGGAAATCTTCGGGTCGGCGCCCTTGCGGCTTTCGATCACCTTGTAGAGCCGGTCGAGAATGACGCCATCGACTGGTTTATCGGCTTTGCGCGACATGAAGCGTTCATCCCCATGGAATCGGACTCTTGCCTCGATCCATAGCATATCAGGGGGCCGGGCGCACCGGGATGCCGGCGCTCGCCAGATGGGCCTTGGCCTCCCCGATCGTGTGTTCGCCGAAGTGAAAGATCGAGGCAGCGAGGACGGCCGAAGCATGGCCGTCGCGCACGCCTTCGACGAGGTGGTCGAGCGTGCCCACGCCGCCGCTGGCGATGACGGGAATGCCGAGCGCATCGGCGATGGCGCGCGTCAGCGCCAGGTCGTAGCCCGCCTTGGTGCCGTCGCGATCCATGGAGGTGAGAAGGATCTCGCCGGCACCTGCCGCTTCCATGCGCCCGGCCCATTCGACCGCGTCGAGGCCGGTCGCATTGCGCCCGCCATGGGTGAAGACGCCGTACCGGCCCTGGCCCACCGCCTTGGCGTCGATGGCGACCGTGATGCACTGGTTGCCGAATTTTTCGGCCGCGCGCGACACGAAGCCCGGATCGGCCACCGCGGCCGTGTTGATCGATACCTTGTCGGCTCCGGCCAGCAACAGACGCCGGATATCTTCAATCGAGCGCACGCCGCCGCCCACGGTCAGCGGAATGAAACAGTGCTCGGCAGTTCCGGCGACGGCATCGTAAAGCGGCGCGCGGTCCTCGTGGCTGGCGGCGATGTCGAGAAAGCAGAGCTCGTCGGCGCCGGCGGAGTCGTAGAGCGCCGCTTGCTCGACCGGATCGCCGGCATCGCGCAAGGCCACGAAATTGACGCCCTTCACCACGCGGCCATCGCGCACGTCGAGGCAGGGGATGACGCGCACCTTCAGCATGGCGGCTCCCGCAGCAGGCGAATCGCCTCGCCGAGGTCGATCAGGCCTTCGTAGATGGCGCGTCCGCAAATGACCCCGGCGATGCCGCTTGCCTCTTGCGCCTTCAGCGCCCGCAAATCGTCGAGCGAGGCGACTCCGCCGCTGGCGATGACCGGGCAACCGCTTAGCCTGGCGAGCGCCGCCGTCGCGCCGACGTTGACGCCGGTCAGCACCCCATCGCGATCGATGTCGGTATGGAGAAGCGCCGCCACGCCCGCATCGGCGAGACGCCGGGCGAGGTCGAGCGCCGTGATGGAAGTCGTTTCGACCCAGCCCTTGACCGCGACCAGGCCGGCCCTCGCGTCGATGGCCACCGCGATCCGCCCCGGATGGCGCCGGCAGGCGCGGCGCACCATGGCTTCGTTCTCGACCGCCGCCGTCCCCAGGATGACACGGGCGACCCCGCGTTCGAGCCAACGCTCGATCGCGGCTTCGTCGCGGACACCGCCACCCAATTGGCAGGGGATCGTAACCGCGCGCAGGGCCGCCTCGACCGCCGCGCCGTTGGCCTGGCGGCCTTCGACGGCGCCGTCGAGATCGACAAGATGCAGCCATTCGGCGCCGGCGGAGGCGAAGAGCAGCGCCTGGGCGGCGGGATCGGCGTTGTAGCGGGTCGCCTCATCCATCTTGCCCTGGCGCAGCCGCACGCAGGCACCGCCCTTGAGATCGATGGCCGGATAGAGGATCACGCCGGCTTTTCCTCCGGTTCCTTGGCCTCCAGCTCCTTGCAGAAGAAGAAGCCGGCGACCGGCTTGCCGGCGACGCGGGCATAATCCGGATGCGTGCCCCAGTGCCGGTATCCCAGCGAACGGTAAAGCTGGATGGCGGCGTCCTGGGTCTCGCGCACGTCGAGGTTGATGACCTTGACGCCCGCGGCACGGGCGGCACTTTCCGCCGCCTCGGCGAGCGCCTTGGCGAGCCCGTGGCCGCGCGCCCAGGGCGCCACGAAATTGGTCGTGAGCTGGGCCGCATGCGCCTGCGCCTCGTTGTTGCGCGGCCCGCGCACCAGCTGGGCGGATCCGGCGATGGCGCCGTCGAGCCGGCCCACGAACAGCATCCGTTCGGGAATGAGCAGCGCGCCGCGCCAGAACGCCTCCATGACCGCGCGGGGCGGCGGCTTCAGCCACCCGAACCCGCCACCGGCCTCGATGGCGGCCTCGGCGGCGTCGCAAAGATCATGGAGATCGCTGCCCTGGAAGGCGGTGAGCCGTTCGACCCCTATCTTGCTCATAAAGTCACCCTCAAGGCCGCCAAGACAAAAAATTTTCCAGCAGCCGCAGGCCCGCCGCCTGGCTCTTTTCCGGGTGGAACTGCGTGCCGGCGAGATTTTCACGCGCCACCGCGGCGACCATCCTGCCGCCATGATCGGTTTCGGCGATGCGGACGGAAGCGTCGAGCGGGCGCATTTCATAGCCATGCACGAAATAGACATGGGTGTTGGCGCCCAGCCCGTCCAGCAGCGGATGAACCGGCCGGCACGGCAGAAGCTCGTTCCAACCCATATGGGGCACCTTGAGCGGCGGGCCGACCACGATGGGCACGACGTCGCCCTCGATCCAATCGAGCCCGTCATGGACACCGTGTTCCAGCCCCCTTGTCGCCATGAGCTGCATGCCGACGCACACCCCCAAGAACGGCCGGCGGCGCTCGATCGCGGCCAGGCGAAGCGCATCGGTCAATCCCGGAACGCCGTCCAATCCGGCCCGGCAATCCGCGAAGGCGCCGACGCCCGGCAAGACGATGCGGTCGGCCGCCGCCACCGCCTTGGGGTCGGCGGTCACGTTCACCCGCGCGCCCACGCGCTCCAGCGCCTTGGCGGCGGAACGCAAATTCCCCGACCCGTAATCGATGACGACGACGTTCATGGGGGTTAGGTCAGCGTGCCCTTGGTCGAGGGCACCATGCCGGACTGGCGCGGGTCGAGCGTGATCGCTTCGCGCAACGCGCGGGCCACGCCCTTGAAGCAGGATTCGACAATGTGGTGGCTGTTGTCGCCATAGAGATTCTCGATGTGCAGCGTCAAGCCCGCGGCTTGCGCGAACGCCTGGAACCATTCCTTGAACAGTTCCGTGTCCATCTCGCCCAGCTTTGGGCGGGCAAAGGCGACTTTCCAGATGAGATAAGGGCGGTTCGAGGCGTCGAGCGCGACGCGTGTCAGCGTTTCGTCCATCGGGATCACGGCGGCGCCGTAGCGGGCGATGCCGCGCCTGTCGCCCAGCGCCTTGGCGATGGCCTGGCCGATGACGATGCCGGTGTCCTCGGTGGTGTGATGGAAATCGATATGAAGGTCGCCCTTCGCCTGCAGCGTTATGTCGATGAGGCTGTGGCGCGCCAGCTGTTCGAGCATGTGGTCGAGGAAGCCGATACCGGTCGCGATCTCGGCCCGGCCGGAACCGTCGAGATCGACTTCCGCCTTGACGCTGGTTTCCTTGGTCTTGCGTTCCACGACCGCCCGGCGCATCGGCACACCCCTGCTTACGGGAGAGGCTTGTAGCAGCATCGGCCGGATGCGGAAAGCCGCTTGGCGCTTGCGGGAAGGCCGTGGACAGCCCATCTTGAGGGTGGAATGTCCAAGCACTCGCCTTCCGAATCCGGCGCTTCCTGGCACGGCACCACCATTCTTTGCGTGCGCAAGGGCGGTCAGGTCGTGGTCGCCGGCGACGGCCAGGTGACCTTGGGCGCCACCGTCATCAAGGCCAATGCCCGCAAGGTGCGCCGCCTCGGCAAGGGCGACATCGTCGCCGGGTTCGCCGGCGCCACGGCGGATGCCTTCGCGCTGTTCGAGCGCCTGGAAGCGAAGCTGGAGCAGCATCCGGGCCAGCTCGCGCGCGCTTGCGTCGAGCTCGCCAAGGATTGGCGCACCGACCGCTACCTGCGCCGGCTGGAGGCGATGATGGCGGTGGCCGACCGCCAGGTGAGCCTGGTTCTGACCGGCACCGGTGACGTGCTGGAGCCCGAGGACGGGCTGATCGGCATCGGCTCGGGCGGATCCTTCGCGCTGGCGGCGGCGCGCGCGCTGGTCGATCGCGGCGACATGACCGCCGAAGCGGTGGCGCGCCGGGCCATGGAAATCGCCGCCGACATCTGCATCTATACCAACCGCAACATCGCCATCGAGGTTCTATGACCGGCGCCGAAATCCATAAGCTTGCCCGCGAGGCTCCGGCGGCGTCGCCGGGCGCCTTCTCTCCGCGCGAGATCGTTTCCGAGCTCGACCGTTACATCGTCGGCCAGAATGACGCCAAGCGCGCGGTGGCAATCGCCTTGCGCAACCGCTGGCGGCGCCAGCAGCTTGAACCGGGCTTACGCGAGGAGGTGCTGCCCAAGAACATCCTGATGATCGGGCCCACCGGCGTCGGCAAGACCGAGATCGCCCGGCGCCTGGCGCGCCTGGCGCAGGCGCCATTCCTCAAGGTCGAGGCCACCAAGTTCACCGAAGTGGGCTATGTCGGGCGCGACGTCGAGCAGATCATGCGCGACCTCGTGGAGATATCCATCGCCATGACCAAGGATCGCCTGCGCCGCGAGGTCGAGGCCAAGGCCGAGATGAACGCCGAGGAACGGGTGCTGGACGCGCTGGTCGGCGACAGCGCCGGGGCCGAGACCCGTGCCAAGTTCCGCCGCATGCTGCGCGCGGGCGAGATCGGCGAGCGCGAGATCGAGTTGCAGGTGAAGGAAAGCGGGGGCCTGTCCAGCTTCGAGATTCCGGGCATGCCGGGGGCGAGCGTCGGCATGGTCAACTTGAGCGAGATTCTCGGCCAGGCGCTGGGCCAGCGCACCAAGCCGCGGCGCATGACGGTGGCGGAATCCCACAAGATCCTGATCGCGGAGGAGGGCGACAAGCTGCTCGACCAGGAGAAGGTCGTGCGCGAGGCGATCCAGGCGGTCGAGCAGAACGGCATCGTGTTCATCGACGAGATAGACAAGATCTGCGCGCGCGGCGAACGGATCGGCGCCGATGTCTCGCGCGAGGGCGTGCAGCGCGATCTTCTGCCGCTGATCGAAGGCACGCAGGTGAACACCAAGCACGGGCCGGTGAAGAGCGACCACGTGCTGTTCATCGCATCCGGCGCCTTTCACATGGCCAAGCCTTCCGACTTGCTGCCGGAGCTTCAGGGCCGCCTGCCGATCCGCGTCGAGCTAAGCGCGCTCGGCCGCGACGATTTGAGGCGCATCCTGACCGAACCCGAAGCGAGCCTGATCAAGCAGTACAAGGCCCTGCTCGCGACCGAGCAGGTGACGCTCGAATTCACCGACGATTCGATCGATGCGCTGGCCGACCTCGCGGCCGAGATCAACTCCGCGGTCGAGAACATCGGCGCGCGGCGCCTCCATACCGTCATGGAGCGGCTGCTCGAGGAAATCAGTTTCAATGCCCCGGACCGGGCGGGCACCACCGCGCGCATCGACGCGGCCTATGTCCGCGACCGGGTGGCGCCGCTCGCCAAGAACGCGGACCTCAGGAAGTTCATTTTGTAGGGGGCGTGGCGGACTGCTCGTCCGCCTTCTCCTCCCGCAACAGCTTGTCGAGAAATCGTTCGGGTGCGTTGAGGAAGTCGCGCACCAGGCGGTAATGCGGCGTCTCGCGGTAGTCGGTCTCGCGAATGCCGGTTTCGTCCAGGTAGAACAGCTGCGCGTTCGGATAGGTCATCAGGATCGGCGAGTGGGTGGCGATGAGCCACTGGGTGTCGCCGTCTTTTTCTAGATCGTGCAGCAGCCGCAGGAACGCGAGCTGGCGCGTGGGCGATAGCGCCGCCTCGGGCTCATCCAGGATGTAGATGCCGCGGCGGGCGAATTTGTTGCGAAAGAGCGCCATGAAGGATTCGCCGTGCGATTGCTTGTTGAGCGATTTGCCGCCATAGGCATCGAGAATTGGGGGGCCGGACCCCGGGAAGCGTTCGGCATCGAGGTCGTCGATGTACCGCGCGAAGTCGAAGAAGCTTTCGGCGCGCATGAAAAACCCCTGGGTCATGCGCGGCAGCCAGGAAAGCCGCATGGCGGCGGCGAGTTCGGCCATGGGGGCCTCGCGGCCATAGGCATGGTTGCGATTGCCGCCTGTCGGATTGAAGCCGCAATTGGCGGCAGCCGCTTCCAGCAGGGTCGATTTGCCGGTGCCGTTCTCGCCTACAAAGAGCGCCACCGGCCGCTGGAACTCGAGCGCGAGCGATCCCGAAGCGAAGATCGGCAGGTTTGAAGGGAAAGCGGTCGGGCGGGCCTTCGGTCCCGATCCAGGCAAGGCGGCGCAGAAACGGCGCGCGCGGGCGCTGGGCGGATCGCTTGGTTCGGGTCATGTCGCGGCCATCCCCGCCGTTCAGTCCTTCTCATCGAGAATGGCCGCGATCCGGCGGATGCGCTCCTCGTCCAGCCCGCCTATCGTCTCGGCCAAACGGTTCGCAAGCTCGGTCGCGCGCGGCGACAACCCCGACGTATCGACGACGACGCGGGGATGCGAGAGCGCGGCCAACCGCGTCAGCTCGTCCACCTGGTCCCAGGCCAGGTTGAAGTAGGCCGAAATCTGCTGGACCAGCCCCGAGGACGGACGGCCGCGATGGCCGTGCTCCAGGGCCGAGAGATAGGCCGAGGAAACGTCGAGGGCCGCCGCCATGTCCTTGAGGCGGACGACCCGGTCGCGCCGCAGGCGCCGCAATTTATCGCCGAACGGCGTCATCGCCGTCGCCGCAGCAGGACGTAGAGCGCGCCCGATCCGCCGTGCCGCGGCTGGGCGTAGTCGAAGCCGAGGATGGCCGGGCGCATGGAGGGTTCGTTCAGCCAGCGCGGCACCATGGTCTTCAACACGCCCGGTTCGGCTTTCCCCGACCCCTTGCCGGTGACGACGATGACGCAGCGCCGCCCTTGCGCGTAGCACGCGGCGATGAATTCGGCGAGGCGGCGGTGTGCCTCGCTTTGCGTCAGGCCATGGAGATCGGCCGTCGCCTCGACCGGCATGCGGCCGCGCCGCAGGCGGTCGAGCAGCCGGCGGTCCACGTCGCCGGCCCGGCCATGTTCGAGCGGCCGGGCGATCGCCATCGCCGCGGGAAGCGTCTTGACCGGGCCGGCGTGGGTCGAAGGCGGCGGGCGCGGCTTGCCGGCGCGGGCGCGCTTGGACAGCGGAGCCGTATCGCTCATCGCGCTCCGCCACAGCGCGGCGTCGCCGGGGCTTAAAGCCCGTGACGATTTCTTCTCCTTCGTCATTCGTCGATCAACAGGATATGCAGGCGCCGCGGCCCGTGCGCGCCCATCTGCAAGGTCTGCTCGATATCGGCGCTTCGCGACGGCCCGGTGATGAAGTTCACCGTGCGCGGCAGCGCGCCCAGCCGGCGCAGTCGCGTCCACACCTCTTCCAACGACCCGACGATGTCGCCGGCGCGCAGCAAAACGATGTGCGCGTCCGGCAGAAGATTGAGCGTCGTCGGCGTGCCGGGGCCGGAGACAAGCGCCAGGGTGCCGGTCTCGGCCACGCCGGCTAGGGCGGGCGTGAGCGACGCCGAATCCTCGGCCCTTGCGGCGCCGACGCTGATGTCGATCATAGGCTGCCCGCGCCACGGCAGGTCGGCGACGGCCGGGTCGGGCGCCACCCGCAGGCGCGACGGCAGATTGTGCGCCGCCAGATAGTCGCCGACCGCCGCCGGCACCTCGCCGGGCGCGGCGACTCGGCGAACCGTCGCCGAGGCCTCCTCGGCCATGGCAATGAATCGGTCGATAAGCTCTCGCCTCTCGCCTTGGGCGCGCGTCGGTATCGGACCCGATTCCGCCGAGGCGATGCGCGCATCGAGTTCGCGGCGCTCATCGACGCCGAGCTCGCCGCGCCCGAGCGCCCGGCGGACGGCGGACAGAAGTCCTGCCCGGTCGCTCATGGCCGCCGGCGCCACATCTGTTGGAACGTAGCCCCCGCAGGCGCCGGCAGCGACCCAAGCCTTCCGTGCCGCCGGCCAAGCCGCGAAAGCACGGCCGCGGCGAGCGCGGCGGCAGGACCATAAATCCGCGGGCGCCGCGCCAGGAACGCCCAGGCCGCGAGCGCGGCGCGCGATACCGCCGGCTGGAGATGGCGCTCGAACTCGGCCTCGCGCCAATGGCGCAGCAGCCGAGGCAAGGGGATGCGCATCGGGCAGACCTCCTCGCAGCGCCCGCAGAACGTGGATGCGTTGGGCAGGTGGCGCGCGCCGGCCAGGCCATGGAGCGCCGGCGTGATGACCGCCCCGATCGGCCCCGAATAGACCGCGCCGTAGGCATGGCCGCCCACCGCCTGATAGACCGGGCAGTGATTGAGGCAGGCGCCGCAGCGAATGCAGCGCAGCGCGTCGCGCAAGTTCCCCGCCAGCATGGCGCTGCGCCCGTTGTCGAGCAGGATCACATGGAACTCGCCCGGCCCGTCGAGATCGCCCGCCCGGCGCGGACCCGTTGCAACCGTCGTATAGACCGAAAACTCCTGGCCCGTGGCCGAGCGCGCGAGGACGCGTAGCAGCGTTGCCGCATCTTCGAGGGTCGGAACTAGTTTCTCGATGCCGGTGAGCACGATGTGCGCCTTCGGCAGGGTCTGCGTCAGGTCGCCATTGCCCTCGTTGGTCACGATGATCGCCGAGCCGGTCTCGGCCACGAGAAAATTCGCGCCGGTGATGCCGACATCGGCGGCGAGAAACTTGCCGCGCAATGCCGCCCGCGCCTCGGCCAGCAGCGCCGCCGGTTCGCCGAGCGGGCGGGCCGGATCGAGATTGCGATGCGCGGCGCGGAAGGCGTCGGCCACCTGTTCCTTGCTGACGTGAATCGCCGGCGCGATCAGGTGGCTGGGCGGTTCCTTGCGCAACTGAATAATGTACTCGCCGAGGTCGGTCTCCACGGGTTCGATGCCGTTGGCTTCGAGATGGGCGTTGATGGCGATTTCCTCGCCCACCATCGACTTGCCCTTGGTGACGGTTCGGGCGCCGGCCTTGCGGCAGATGGCGAGGATCGCGGCGCGGGCCTCCGCGGCATCGGCGCACCAATGGACGGTGCCGCCGGCGGCGCCGACCTCGTCGGCGAAGCGCTCCAGATAATAATCGAGGTGGGCCAGCGTATGGTCCTTGATGGCAACGGCCCGGTCGCGTAAGCGCTCGAATTCCGGCAAGCGCGCCGCCGCCGCGGCGCGGCGCTCGACGAAGTTGACGCGCACATGGCCGAGCGCGCGCTGGAGCTGGGCATCGGCGAGCGCGGCGCGGGCGTTTGCCTCGAAGTTGCTGCTGTGGGCGTGGGCCAAGGAGGCGCTCAGCCGCGTTCGGGTTCGCCGATGGCGGGGCCGGGGTCGCCCGCCAGCACCTCGGCGACGTGGCGCACGGCCACCTTGCGTCCCTCGCGGCTAAGTTTCCCCGCCATGTTCATGAGGCATCCGAGGTCGCCCGCGAGCAGGGTTCCGGCGCCGGTCCCGACGATGGCCGCTGTCTTCTCGGCAACGATCCGCTCGGATATCTCGGGATACTTGACGCAGAAGGCGCCGCCGAAGCCGCAGCATTCCTCCGCTCCCGGCAGCTCCTTCAACGCCAGGCCGCCGACCATCCCGAGGAGCCGGCGCGGCTGGTCCTTGACGCCAAGCTCGCGCAGGCCCGAGCAGGAATCGTGGTAAGTGACCGCTCCCTCGAAACGCGCATCGAGGGTGCTTAGGCCGCGCACGTCGATCAGGAATTGTGTCAGCTCGTGGGTGCGCCGGGCCAGGTCTTCGGCGCGCACGCGCATCGCCGGGTCGTCCGCGAAGAGGGCCGGGTAATGCACCCGGATCATGCCGGCGCAGGAGCCGCTGGGCGCCACGACATAATCGAAGCCCGAGAAGGCGTCGATGACCGAGCGCGCGATCTCTTGTGCGGTCGCCCGGTCGCCGCCGTTATAGGCCGGCTGGCCGCAGCAGGTCTGTACCGGAACCTCGACCCGGCAGCCGGCGCGCTCCAGCAAGGCCGCGGCGGCGAAGCCCACGCGCGGCCGGAAGAGATCGACCAGGCAGGTGACGAACAATCCGACGACGGGGCGCTGGTCGGGCATGGCGAATCAACTCGCCAAGGCCCTGGCCGCGACTGCTTTGGGCAGAAGCAGGAAGTAGCGGCCCTGTTGCTTCATGGTCCCGGCGCCGGCCAGCGCGGCGTCGCCGGTACCCCAGAAGAGATCGCCGCGCACGCTGCCCTTGATGACGCCCCCGGTATCCTGGGCCACGACCAGCCGGCGCAACGGGCCGCCGGCTCCGGGCACGCCTTTCGGCCAGGTGGTGTCGAGCCAAAGCGGCGCGCCCAGCGGCAGCGCCTTCGGATCGACGGCGATGGTTCGCAGCGGCGTCAGCACGACCCCTTGCGCGCCGATCGGGCCGTCGCCTTCGATCTCGACGAAAAACACGGCGCTGGCGTTCTGGTTCATGATTTCGGGCGCCTGGTCGGGATTGGCGCGCAGCCACGCCTGGATCGATTGGGCGCTGACGTCGTCCTTGGGCAGATGCCCGCGTTCCACCAGGGTCTTGCCGATGGCGTGATAGGCGCGGCCATTCTTGCCGCCATAGCCGACGCGAATGTAGCTGCCGTCGGCCAGGCGCAGGCGCCCCGATCCCTGCACTTGCAGGAAGAAGGCGTCCACCGGATCGGCAAGCCAGAACAG
Organism: Rhodospirillales bacterium; assembly: GCA_009885795.1. GTDB lineage: Bacteria > Pseudomonadota > Alphaproteobacteria > Dongiales > Dongiaceae > VFKA01. Next base: position 27,198 of record VFKA01000035.1, read on the forward strand.
TTCGTCGCCGCGGCCCTCGAGCGCGCCGGCCTCGATCTCCGCCCGCGAGAAATAGGGCTTGAGGCGGTCCTCGACGACGCGCCCGAGGATGGTTTCGCCATCGAGATCGGCGCGAAATTCGCCAAGCTCGACCGTGACGATGTCGCTCGGCCGCCGGTAGATTGGTGTCGCGTAGCCTGGCGCGCGCGCGCGGGCCGCCGCCAATTCCGGTTCGTAATAGCCGGTGATCAGACCCCACGGCCCCTGCGTTCCGGTCACGGCAAGGGGGGCGAAGGCGGATTCGAGGAACGCCCTGGCGGAAGCGTCGTCACCCGCGGGCAGCCCTTCCGCCTCGGCGCAAACGCCCCGCCAATCGGTCACGGCGCCGCCGATGCCGCCAGGCCCCACCATGTGATCGTCGGCCCGCTTCATGAGCCGGGCGCAGCTCTTCAGCAGCGCCGGGATCGCTTCCGCCTGGCGGTCTTCGGCCCAGCCGTCGAGATCGGCGAAAGACACGGGCTCCAGCCGGATCGGCGCTTCCACCGGCGGCGCGGTCGGCGGCGCCGGCATGCAGCCGGCGAGCCCCAACGACAGGGCCGCCAGCGCCAAGACCCGCCCCAGCATGGCGGTCAGTTCGGAGAGCGGGTGGCGACCAGCGCCCAATTCGGATCGCGCGAGCGCACGTTATGGGTGAAGGTCCACAGATCCGTCACCGCCGTCACCGCCGACGGATCGCCTTCGACCACGGTCCCGTCCGATCCCCTGGTGACGTTGATCTGGTCGCTGACGAACTTCACCGTGACGGCGGCGGTGCGGTCCTGGAGAGCGGCCTCGATGATCGTCGCTTCCTTGATGCCGACCAGCGTCGTTTCCAGCTTGCGGCCGTCGCGCTCGCGGGCGTGGATCGCGCCGGCGAAGCGCTCATAGACGTCGTCGCTGAGCAGCGGGCGAAGCGCCGCGGTGTCGCCGGCGGCATAGGCGCCGACGATCATCTCGAACGCGGCGCGGGCGCCGGCAAGAAAGCCGTCGCCCGAGAAGCCGCGGTCGGCCTCGCCGATCCGTTCCAGGCCGGACTCGACCGGATCGACGGATAGCGCCGCTTCGATCTCCGGGCCGTCGGCATCGGGCGTTTCTTCCTGGCGCGCGGTGCGATCCGGCAGCGAGATGACCTTTCCTTGATTCGGTCCTTCCTTGTCCGGCTCCGCCGGCGAAAAGAGGTCGCGCCGACGCTCGGCGCCGGTGCGCCGGCCAAGAACGGAGCGCAGCCGAAACACTAGAAATATCGCGATCGCCGCGAAGAGGACAATGTCGATAAGTTGCAAGTCCTGAGTCATCGGTTGGGGCCAACTACCGGCCCGCTTCTCGCTGTCGCCTAGATGTATTAGATAGGGGCGCGACTTACAAGCAGCAAGGCTGGCGCCCGCCATCGGCCTTGTCACCAGGATCGCTTGACCACCATGCTCCTGCTTCGCCACGGCCAGTCGGCTTTCAATGCGGCGTTTAACGTGACGCGCGTCGATCCGGGCATTCCGGACCCGGCGCTGACCGAGGAAGGGCGCCGGCAGGCGGCGGAGGCGGCGCGCCATCTTGAAACGCAGGGCGTGCTTCGCATCGTCGCCAGCCCTTACCTGCGCGCGCTCGAGACCGCCGAGATCGTCGCCAGCCGCCTCGACGTTCCCATATCGATCGAGCCGTTGGTACGCGAGCGCGCCCATTTCATCTGCGACATCGGCAGCCCGCGCTCGATCTTGGCGCGGCGTTTTCCGCATCTCGACTTCGCGCATCTGGAAGAACGCTGGTGGCCGCCGCTCGATGAGAGCGAAGAAGTCTTGAGCGAACGCAGCCGGCGGTTCCGCGCCGCCATCCTCGAAAAAGCCGATTGGCGCCGGGTCGCCGTCGTGTCGCATTGGGCCTTCATCCGCAACCTGACAGGCCGGGAGCTTGGCAACGGCGAGGTCCTGCGTTTCGACCCAGCCGCGCCGGATTGAGCGCGCGCGCGTCTTCGTGGTAAAGATCGGCTGGCGCACATCATTGGACGAGACCAATCATGCCTCAGCAACTCGCCGGCGCCGACCGCGATCCTTCCGCCGAGTCGCCGGAATCGACCCCCAATCTTGTTTTGCGGTCCCAGTACCTGAAGGACCTTTCCTTCGAGAATCTGGCCCCGCCCGCCGGCATGGGACGGGCGGCGACGCCGCGCGGCGAGGCCAGCATCGACGTCGACTTCGATCACCTGGACGGGGGTCTCTATGAGGTGCGCCTTCGGATCAAGGTCGAAGCAACGGTGGACGGCCGCGGCGCCTACGTGGTCGAGGCGCTTTATGCCGGCCAATTCGAGGTTCGCGAGCCGGGGGCGACGAACCTGCAGCGGGCCCTGCTGGTCAAGGCGCCGTCCTTGCTATTCCCCTTCGCCCGCGCCCTCATCTATGCCATGACGCTCGAAGGCGGATACCCCGCGCTGATGATCAACCCGGTCGATTTCCGCACCGTTGCCAGGGCCCGCAAGCGCGCCGCCCGGGCGCTCAACGAGGCAGGCGCCAAATCGGATTCTTGAGCCGCGCGACCAACCCTTCGTGGCGGGCAAGCTCGGCCTCGCTCGAGGCATGACGTCGCGGCGCGCGTGCCGCGCGGGGGCCAACGAGCGCGGTATCGACGCCGCCATCGGGCGTCGCGCTCGATAGATCCAGCCCCGCCTGCCGGCCGCCGACCAGCTCCAGATAGACTTCGGACAGGAGTTCGGCATCGAGGCGGGCGCCGTGCTTCGTTCGCGCCGAGTTGTCGATGCCGAAACGCCGGCACAAGGCGTCGAGGCCCGCCGGCGCGCCCGGAAACTTGCGCCGAGCCAGGCGCACCGTGTCGACGGCGCGGCCGGGGTCGAGCCCGGGCCGGCCAACGCGCTCCAGCTCCGCGTTCAGAAATCCGAGGTCGAACTCCGCGTTATGGATGACCAGCGTCGAATCGGCGATGAAGACGAGAAAGCTCTCCGCCTGATCGGCGAACAGCGGTTGGGACGACAGGAAGTCTTCCGAAAGGCCGTGCACTTCGAAGGCCGCGCTATCCATCGCCCGCTCGGGGTTGAGGTAAGATTGATAGCCTTGCCCCGTCGGCAGATGGTTGACGAGTTCGAGGCATGCGATTTCCACGACGCGGTGCCCGGCGGCCGGATCGAGGCCCGTCGTTTCCGTGTCGAGGACGATTTCGCGTATCAAGAGTCGCCCTCCGCCGCTGCCCGTTCCGCGCCATATCCGAGACGCGCCATGAGCGCGAGGAGCCGACCCCGGCTGGCGCGCCGGCCGAGCCCGGTGGGCACCACCGCATCGGCGCGCCGCCGCTTGTCGGCATCGGGAAGCTGCCGGGCCTCGATCCCGGCCAGCCGCGCGGGCGACATGGCTCGCCGCCGCATGACCCGCTGAAGCTGAATGTCGCGCGGCGCGGTCACGACGACACGGACATCGCATCGCGCCTGGGTTGGAGTCTCGAACAGAAGCGGCACGTCGAGGACGACGACGGATTTGCGTGCCGCCCGGGCGTGGGCAAGAAACCGCTCGGTCGAGGCGGCGACCAGCGGATGCAGAATGGCTTCCAGCCGCGCCAAGGCCGCCGGGTCGGCGAAGACGAGCCGGCCGAGCGCCGCGCGATCGATGACGCCCTCGTTGAGAGTGCCGGGGAATTCGGCCGCGACCGCGGCGAGGGCCGCGCCGCCGCGCCCCAACAACCGATGAACCGTCGCATCGGCTTCATGGACCGGAACGCCGGCACGCTTAAGGGCGCTCGCCGCCGCGCTTTTTCCCATGCCGATCGATCCGGTGAGGCCGACGACGATCATGGCGTACCGCCGCCCGACACGGCCGCCCGCAGCTCCGGCGTTACCTCGGGCATCGCCCCGAACCAGGCGGCGAAGCTCGGCCGGGCCTGGTGCAGCAGCATGCCGAGCCCATCCACCGTGGCATTGCCGCGCAGGCGCGCGGCCTTCAGCAGCGGCGTTTCCAGCGGCGCGTAGACGATGTCGCTCACCACCGCGGCCGGCGGCAGCCTCCCCAGATCGATCTCGAGCGGCGGGGCGCCGCTCATGCCGAGAACGGTGGCATTGACCAGAAGCGCGGCATCGGCGAGCGCCGCCGCCCGCTCCGCCCAGGCCACCATCCGGATCGGCCCGCCGATGTCGCGAGTGAGAATTTCCCCGCGCGCGGCGGTGCGGTTGCACATGCGAATTTCCGGCGCGCCCGCATCGACAAGGGCGGCGGCGATCGCCCGCGCGGCGCCACCGGCACCCAGCAGAACCGCCACGCCGTCGCCGGGCCGCCATCCGGGATGGCCCGCGCGGAGGTTTTCGAGGAACCCGTATCCGTCGGTACTCGATCCCTCGAGGCGGCCATTCGCATCGACGACGACGGTATTGATGGCGCCGATCCGGCGCGCCTGCGGCGTCAACCGGTCCATGAACGCGGTTGCTTTTTCCTTGTGCGGAACGGTCAGGTTGACGCCGCGAAAACCGAGGATCGGCAACGCCGCGAGCGCCGCGCGCAAGTTCTCCGGCTTCACCGCCAGGGGCACGTAGGCGCCGTCGATCCCGTGCCGGGCGAGCCAATGCTCGTGCAGCGCGGGCGAGTGGGAATGCGCCACCGGCCAACCCATGACCCCGGCGAGCCTGGCGCCGCCGCTTCGCGCCGTCATGACGCGAGTACGCGGCGCGCGCGCAGAAAGTCGAGCAGCGGCAGCAAGGGCAGCCCGAGGATGGTGAAAAAATCGCCGTCGATTCGATGGAAGAGCTGGACGCCGAGCCCCTCCACCCGATAGGCGCCGACCGTTTCAGCCAGCCGCTCGCCGGCGGCCGCGACGTACCGGTCGAGAAAGTCGTCGCCGAACGGTCTCATGACCAGACGCGCGCGATCGACGTGGTGCCACAGACGCGACCCGTCCCGCACGACCACGGCGGCGGACACCAGTTCATGCGCCCGGCCGCGAAGGGCGCGCAGATGATCGCGCGCCTCGGCTTCGGTTCCGGGTTTGTCGAACCAGCGCCCTTCGCAATCGAGAATCTGGTCGGCGCCGACGACCAGCGCCCCGGGGTGGCGCCGGCTGACGCTCCGCGCCTTCAATTCGGCCAGGCTTTCCGCGGCATCCCCCGCGCCGGCGCCCGCCGCGCGCAAGGCGCGTTTGGCTTCGCCCTCGTCGATGGAAGCGGGATCGCACGCAACCTCCACGCCGGCCGCGCGCAGCATGGCCGCTCGCGCCGAGCTGGCCGAGGCAAGAACAACGGCCTCTGGGGCTCCCTCAGTCATGCTCGGCAGCGGCGGGCTCTCCGGCGCGGTGCTTGTTGAAGAGCTGGATGATCGCGGCGGCGGTTTCCTCGATCGATCGGCGGCTGACGTCGATCATGGGCCAGCCGCGTTCGCCGCAGAGGCGCCGCGCGGCGGCGACTTCCTGGCGTACCGTTTCCGGATCGACATATTCCGTCCGTTCGTCCTGTGCCAACAGCCGCAGCCGGCTGCGCCGGATATGGATGAGCTGCGTCGGATCCTTGGTCAGGCCGACGACGAGCGGTCGCTTCACCGTGTCGAGCTCGGGCGGCAGCGGACAACCCGGTACCACCGGCACGTTGGCCGCCTTGATGCCGCGATTGGCGAGATAGATGCAGGTCGGAGTCTTGGACGTGCGCGACACGCCCACCAGAATCACGTCGGCCTGGTCGTAGTCGCGGCTCGACTGGCCATCGTCATGGGCAAGCGCGAAACTCATGGCGTCGATGCGGGCGAAATACTCGGCATCCATTTCGTGCTGCCGGCCGGGCTGGCCTTGGCTTTTCATGCCGAGATAGCTGCCCAAGGCCGAGATCACCGGGTCGAGCACGGCGATGCAGGGAACTTGCAGCCTTCGGCAGCCGTCTTGCAGCGTCGCGCGCAAGCCCTCGTTCACCAGCGTAAAGAGGACCACGCCGGGGGTGGACTCGATGCCGCGGAGCGCTTTTTCCATCTGCGCCGGCGTGCGTACCAGCGTCCAGGAATGTTCGACGGCCTCAACCCCCTCGAACTGGACGAGACAGGCCCGCGCGACGCTGTTGATCGTCTCGCCGGTCGCGTCGGACACGAGATGCAGATGGAACGCGTTCATGGGTCGGGGCCTTGTGCAAATACCGACAAGAACGGGGACAACCCGCCATTTTCGGACCGCCGGCCGATTCCATGCCCGGCGACCCTTCGCCGACCGTACCGATATCCAGAGGTGGGTCGAATCCGGCGCATCTTGTTAGACTCGTGAATAGAACGAAGGTCCGTCACTGTTATACACGACTCTCGACCGGCACGCGGAGACGAAGTTCCGCAGTACCATAGCGCCTCTGGAACGCCGATACTCCACAGGGACAGGCGGACGACGCACACGAGGGCGCTTCCCGTGGATATCGGACCCGCAACAATCGATCACCGATTCTCACAGCCTCCAACTAACTACAGCTATTTAGAATCTTAAGAATAGATTATAGGAAAGTACGTGGATTCGAGAGCTCGACAACCGAACTTGCGGGCCGATGGCGGACCGCTACTTGCCGCGTTACGCGGCCAAGGCTCGTTGCCGGCGCCGATCTGGTTGATGCGCCAGGCCGGGCGTTATCTGCCGGAGTATCGCGCGCTGCGCAAGGAGGCCGGGAGCTTCCTCGACCTCTGCTTAAACCCGGCATTGGCGGCCGAGGCGACATTGCAGCCGATCCGGCGATTTCACCTCGATGCGGCGATTATATTTTCCGACATTCTGTTGATCCCGAGGGCTCTGGGCCAGGCAGTCACGGTCGATGACGCGACCGGCCCGCGACTTCAGCCGTTCGGCGAAGCCTTCCCAACGATGACGCCGCCGGCGGAGATGGACGGGGACTCTCTCGACCCCGTGTACCGTGCGCTGAAACTCGTCAAGGCCAAGCTTCCGGACGGAGTTGGACTCATCGGGTTTGCCGGGGCGCCGTGGACGCTTGCCTGCTACATGATCGAAGGCGGTGGGAGCAAGGACTACGCCAAGGCACGCGCCTTCGCTTATGGCAATCCGGACGCGTTCGAGCGCCTCATCGGCCGTCTTACGACGGCGGTGGCGGACCATTCGATCGCGCAAGTCGCGGCCGGCGCCAATGTCGTGCAGATATTCGATAGCTGGGCTGGGGTTCTGCCCGCGCCGGCGCTGCGGCGCTGGTCGGTGGAGCCGATTCGCGCGATCGCGCGCCGGGTGAAGGCGGCGGCCGGCGGCGTGCCGGTCATCGTTTTCCCGCGCGGCGCCGGGGTTCTCTACCGCGACTATCTGGATACGGCCGACGCCTTGAGCCTGGATACGGCGATACCGGTGGATTGGGCCGCCGCCGAGCTTCAGGGGAAGGTGGCGGTTCAGGGCAACCTCGATCCCGCGGCGCTGGTGGCCGGAGGCGAGACGATGCGGGCCGAGGCCCGGCGCATCCTCGGGGCGCTGGGGCGCGGGCGCTTTGTGTTCAATCTGGGTCATGGGGTCCTTCCCGAGACCCCCCCGGAACATGTGGCCGAGCTGGTCGAGCTGGTTCGGGCATGGCGGCCTTGAGCGGCATGCGCACCGCCGTCGTCCTCCTGAACCTTGGCGGCCCGGACCGGGCGGAGGACGTACGCCCGTTCCTGTTCAACCTGTTCAACGATCCGGCGATCATCGGCGCGCCCCGGCCGCTGCGCTGGCTGTTGGCACAAGCGCTGTCGCGGCGCCGGGCACCGACGGCGCGCGCCATCTATGCCCATCTGGGCGGCGGATCGCCGTTGCTGGCGAATACCGAGGCGCAAGCAAGGGCGCTCGAAGCCGCGCTCGCCGATCTGGGCGAGGTTCGGGCGTTCGTTGCCATGCGCTACTGGCACCCCAGGAGCGACGCGGCGGCGGCGGCGGTGGCGGCGTTCTCGCCCGATCGCATCGTGTTGCTGCCGCTCTATCCGCAATTTTCCAGTGCCACGACCGCATCGTCGTTGGCGGACTGGCGCCGGGCGGCGGCAGGGGTGTCCATTCGGACACGAGCCATTTGCTGCTATCCGACCGATGCGGGATTCATCGCGGCGCTGGCCGAGGCGACGCGGGCCGCTCTCGCGCGGCTAGCCGGGGGCGAAATTTATCGGGTGCTGTTTTCGGCCCACGGCCTGCCGAAAAAAGTCATCGGGCGCGGCGATCCCTATCAGCGCCAAGTCGAGGAGACCGCCGCCGCGGTGGCGGCGGCGCTGGAGCTCGCCGACGAGGATTGGGTCGTCTGCTACCAGAGCCGCGTCGGACCGCTCGAATGGATCGGACCGGCGACGGACGCGGAGATCCGGCGCGCCGCGCGCGAGGGCCGCTCGATCGTGGTCGCGCCTATCGCCTTCGTCTCGGAGCATTCCGAGACCCTGGTCGAACTCGACATCGACTATCGACGCATAGCGGAGGAGGCCGGCGCCAAGGTCTACCTGCGAGCCGCGACGCCGGGGACGAGCGCGGCATTCATTCGGGGGCTGGCTGGGCTTGTCCGCCTCGCGGCCGAAGAGAGCGCCGGGATCGCAAGCAGCATCGGCACCAGGCGCTGCGCCGCCGACCGCGCCTGCTGCCCGATGCCGGTGGGGGAATCATGAGCGCCGAGCTCTATCCATGGATCAAGGCACTGCACGTCATCGCGGTCATCGCCTGGATGGCGGGCATGCTCTATCTGCCTCGCCTGTTCGTTTATCACGCGACTGCCGCAAAGGGCTCCGAGCTCTCCGAGACGCTGAAGGTCATGGAGCGCCGCCTCCTGCGCGCGATCGTCAATCCGGCCATGATCGCGGCCTGGATTTTGGGGCTGTCGCTTGCCTGGGCGGGCGACCGCTGGGGCGAGGGCTGGTTTCACGGCAAGCTCGCCCTTCTGGTGGCGATGCAGATCCTGCACGCAGCCTATGCTCGTTGGCGCCGGCACTTCGCGGCGGACGCCAACCGCCATAGCGCGCGTTTCTACCGATTCATGAACGAGGCGCCGACGGTCCTCCTCGTCGCCATCGTCATCCTGGCGGTGGTAAAGCCGCTCTGAGTCGGCGGTGCCGGGGAATAGATCGCCCGCCTATTCGTTAGTGGTGTCGAGGGCAGTTCACGCCCCCGGCATAACGATCGGAGAAATACCATGGCGATCGTCATCGGAAACGCCTCGGGCAACCGGCTGCGCGGCACCAGCACGGCCGACACCATTCTTGGCGAAGGCGGCGACGACCGGCTCGAAGGCCGTTCGGGCAACGATCTGCTGATAGGCGGTGACGGGCACGACAGGCTCGACGGCGATACCGGGGTCGATTCTCTTACCGGGAATGCAGGGCGTGACAAGTTCTACTTCGATGAGCCGAACGCTTCGGGTGTTGGCGCCGGCAACCGTGACGCGATCGCGGATTTCGAGGGCGCGGGCGCAACGGCCGGCGACGTCATCGACGTATCGGAGATCGATGCGAATGTGGCTGTCCTCGGCGACCAGGCCTTCGTCTTCATCGGCACCGCCGCCTTCACCGCCGCGGGCCAGATCCGCGCCGAGCAGGTCGGCGCCGACACCGTGTTGCAGGCCAATACGGCCGGCGTCAGCGGGGCCGAGTTCGAGATCGAATTGACCGGGATCGACGCGGCCGATCTCACCCCCTCCGACTTTCTATTCGTGTAAGCCGGGTTGCCGGGCGCGGCCGGATTGGCGCGCCCGGCGCGCCCGGCCATTCTTCGTTTGACTTTAAGGCCACGTTTGGGTATCGAGAGCGGGTTCATCCGGCCCAGGGGCCGTCGTCCGAGGCCCCATCCCAATTAACCAGCACTTAACCTTCTTATCGCCGCGATCGCCTTTGGGGCCGGGCGTTCGGGAACTCTCCCCGGGTTTCCTTGATCCGCCGTCGCGCCGCGCCGGCAGGCCCCCGTCCAAATCAGGCAAGTGACATGAATCTGCAAGAGCTGAAACGCAAGGCCCCGGCCGACCTGCTGGCCTATGCCGAGGAGCTGCAAGTCGAGAATGCGAGTACCCTCAGGAAGCAGGACATGATGTTCGCGATCCTGAAGCGGCTGGCCGACAATGACGTCGCCATCTTCGGCGACGGCGTGCTCGAGATCCTGCAGGACGGCTTCGGCTTCCTGCGCTCGCCGGAGGCAAGTTACCTTCCCGGCCCCGACGATATCTACGTCTCGCCGAGCCAGGTCCGCCGCTTCGGGTTGAGGACCGGCGACACGGTCGAAGGCCAGGTGCGCTCGCCAAAGGAGGGCGAGCGCTATTTCGCCCTGCTCAAGGTCAACACCATCAACTTCGATCACCCCGACAAGGTTCGCCATCGCATCAACTTCGACAATCTGACGCCGCTCTATCCCGACAGGAAGCTGAAGCTTGAGATCGAGGACCCGACCAAGAAGGATCTGACCACGCGGGTTATCGATTTGATCGCGCCGCAGGGTATGGGGCAGCGCGCGCTCGTCGTATCGCCGCCGCGCACCGGCAAGACGGTCATGTTGCAGAACATCGCGCACGCGATCGCGGCCAACCACCCAGAAGTCTACCTGATCGTTCTGCTGATCGACGAGCGCCCGGAAGAGGTCACCGACATGCAGCGCACGGTCAAGGGCGAGGTGGTGAGCTCGACCTTCGACGAGCCGGCCTCGCGTCACGTGCAGGTGACCGAGATGGTGCTGGAGAAGGCCAAGCGCCTGGTCGAGCACAAGCGCGACGTGGTGATCCTGTTGGATTCGATCACGCGCCTCGCGCGCGCCTACAACACCGTGGTGCCGTCCTCGGGCAAGGTGCTGACCGGCGGCGTCGACGCCAACGCGCTGCAGCGCCCGAAACGCTTCTTCGGCGCCGCGCGCAACATCGAGGAGGGCGGCTCGCTCACCATCATCGCGACCGCGCTCATCGACACCGGCAGCCGCATGGACGAGGTGATCTTCGAGGAGTTCAAGGGCACCGGCAATTCGGAAATCATCCTCGACCGCAAGCTGAGCGACAAGCGCACCTTCCCGGCGATCGACATCACCAAGTCGGGCACGCGCAAGGAAGAGCTGCTGGTGGACAAGGCGACCTTGTCCAAGATGTGGGTCTTGCGGCGCATCCTCATGCCCATGGGCGTCGTCGATGCGATGGAGTTCCTGCTGGACAAGATGAAGCACGCCAAGACCAATTCCGACTTCTTCGGGTCGATGAATCAGTAACGGCCGCGCGCGAATTTTCAGGCCGGAAACACCCGCCGGAACAGCCCGGGATAATCGTGGACGAGGCCGTCGGCATCGGTCGCGAGATCGGCCGAAAACCGGTTTGGCAAGACCTCGAAGGTGACGACACCGCCGCGCTCTCCCTGCTCGCGGCAGGTGTAGCGATGCTCGGCAACGCTCATCTTGAGGCGGGGACCATCGACATTGAGTACGCGCACGTCGCGCGCCTGGCCGGGTTTCAGGCCGAGGCGCCGGATGGCCAGCGCGTTGGTAAGGGGCGTCACCGAGATGTCGATGTCGAGACAACCGTCGAGTTCCGGGATCGGGTCGCCCTCCTCGGTGCGCCAGTGGCCGCGGCCATCGGCGCGGAGCGTGCGGGCGACTTCGCCCGAGGGCCCGGCCAATTCCAGGATGACCTTGCGCACACGCCAATCCGAATCGCACTTGATCCGATAATAGAGGCGGAACGGCGCGCCCTCGCTGATGCCAAGCACGGTGCCGCTGCCGACAAAACCGATGTCGCCCGCGCGCAATCGGGAATGCTCCAGCCCCGGCCCCTCCCAGGGTGCCCAGGAGACGGCGCGGTCGAGCGCCGCGGTCACGGCAACAGGACGGTCGAGCCGGTCGTCCGCCGGCCTTCGAGCGCGCGGTGGGCCTCGGCCGCGTCCTTGAGCGCGTATGTTTGATTTATCTCGATCTTGACGGCGCCCCTTGTCACGACATCGAAAAGCTCCGCCGCCCCCGCCAGCAAGTCCGCGCGCTTGGCCGTGTAGGTCATCAGCGTCGGACGGGTGAGGAAGAGCGAACCCTTCTGCGCCAGGATGGCCGGCTCGAATGCCGGCACCGGCCCGGAGGCATTGCCGAAGCTCACCATCAGCCCTAGCGGCGCCAGGCAGTCGAGGGAATCCATGAACGTGTCCTTGCCGACGCCGTCATAGACGACCGGCACGCCGGCACCGCCGGTGATCTCGCGCACGCGCGCGGAGACCTTCTTCTCGGTGCGGTAGAGGATCGCGTGATCGCAGCCATGATCGCGCGCGAGCTTGGCTTTTTCCTCGGACCCGGCGGTGCCGATGATTTGGGCGCCAAGGGACTTCGCCCACTGGACCATGATGAGGCCGACGCCACCGGCGGCGGCGTGGACCAGGATCGTGTCCCCCGCCTTCACCCGATAAGTGCGGCGCAACAGGTACTGCGCTGTAAGCCCTTGCAGCATCATCGCCGCCGCCTGGCGCCCGTCGATCGCGGCCGGCAGTTTCACCAGCTTGTCGGCGGGGAATACCCGGCGCTCGGCATAGGCGCCAACGGGTCCCGTGCCGTAGGCAACGCGGTCGCCGGAGCGGAACTCAGTGACGCCGGGGCCGGCTTCCTCGACGACCCCGGCCCCCTCGAGGCCGATCCCCGACGGCAGCGACGCCACCGGGTAGAGCCCGCTTCGGTGATAGGTGTCGATATAGTTGAGTCCGACCGCGTCATGGCGAATCAAGACTTCGTCTGGGCCCGGCGCCGGCACGTCGATCTCCTGCCAAGCCAGCGCCTCGGGGCCGCCATGCTTCGCAAACCGGATAGCGCGGGTCTTCATGTTAGGACAAATGCCTCTGCAAGAATTCGGCGCTGCGCTGATTGGCGAGATCCGCCGCGCCCGCGTTCCAGTGCTGGCCGCCTTCTCGGGCGAAGGCGTGATCGACGCCGGGATAGACGTGGAGCGACACGGATCTGTTGCCGGTCAGCGCCTGTTTGATGGCCTCTTGCGCCTCCTTGGGCACGTACTTGTCCTCGGCGGCGATATGCACGAGCAGCGGCTTCTTGATCGCGGAGGCCTCGGCCAGCAACGTCTCGATGCCGACGCCGTAGTAGCTGACGTTGCAGTCGGCGGTCGAGCGCGTCGCCATCAGATAGGCGAGCTTGCCGCCGAGGCAGTAGCCGACTGTTCCCACCTTGCCCGTGCATTCGGGCAGCCGGCGCAGGTGGTCGAGCGAGGCGGTCAGATCCTTGACACCCCTGTCCGCGTCGAAACCCTGGAGTAGCTGGAACGCCTTCTGCCATTCGGCTTCGGTTTTATCGGTGATATCGACTCCGGGCTCCTGGCGCCAAAAGAGATCGGGGCAGAGGGCGAGGAAGCCGCGCGCCGCCAGCCCGTCGCAGATCTCGCGCATGACCGCGTTGATGCCGAAGATTTCCTGAATGACCAGGATCCCGGCCGCGGCGGCATCGGGGGCGAACCCTTTCGGTTTCGCCATATAGGCCGAAAACCGACCATCGGGTCCGGTAACTTCGATTCGAGGCATGGCGTGATCCTTGTGGAACGTCCTTGGATCGAGACTAGCCCCGCGCCAGCGCCCGCGCCAGCCCGGTCGGCGAGGCGATGGGCAGCGAGCAGGTCGGGCCGTGGCACACGAAGGCAGCGGCGGCGGTCTTGATCGCCGTCTTGCCGGCGGCCGGATGTCCGGCGGGCAAGGCCGCGCCCGGCTCCACCACCGTCAGCACGAGGTTCGGGACCGAGCAGCCATGGACGGCGCGGCAAAGCCCTTGCGTTTCGGGCCCGCCTGCCGGGCCGACGATGACGACCTGAGTGGCGGCGTTCAAGAGATCGACGTTGTTGAGAAGCGTCGCCAGCGGAAAGAAATTCTTGGCAAGCTCGCCCGAGAACGCCTTGACGAGGGCCTCGGCGCGCAAGCGATAGGCCGGATCTCCGGTGAGGTAGAAAAGCCGCGCGAAAACGCCGACCAGCGTGCCATTGCCCGACGGCACCGCATGGTCGGACGCGGTGCGGCTGCGCAGCAAAATGTCGGTGGTGTCGTCGGCCGAGAAATAATAGGCGCCGGCGCCATCGCCATGATGCGCCTCGACCTTCGCCAACCACGCTTCGGCTTGGGCGAGATAGGCGGGGGCGCCCGTGGCCTCGTGCAGCGACAGCGCCGCGCGCGCCATGTTGGCGTAATCGTCGAGTGTCGCCGGATGGGCCGCCCGCCCGGCGCGCCAGGAATGGCTGAGACGGTCGCCCTGGGACATCTCCGCGACGATAAAGGCAAACGCGTCCTCGGCCGCTTCGCGCCAGTCGGGTCGATCCATCGCCAGCGCCGCTTCGACCAGGCTCGAGATCGCCAGGCCGTTCCAATCGGCGAGCACCTTGTCGTCCCAACCGGGGCGCACGCGCGTCTGGCGGCGGGAGAGCAGCTTGATGCGTTGGGCCGCCAGGCGTTGCTCTTGGCGGTCGTCGCCGTGCGCCAGGCCAGCGAGGCGATTGAGAATATTCTCGCCCTCCCAGTTTCCACCCGGCGTCACGCCGTAGATCGCCTTGAACTCCCTCTCGTCGGCGCCAAGCACTTCGTCCAATTCGGCCTCGCTCCAGACGTAGAACTTGCCCTCCTCGCCCTCGCTGTCGGCGTCGAGCGAGCTGGCAAAGGCGCGCGTGCCGGCGCGGCCGGGGCTCGAGCGCATCTCGCGCATCAACCACTCGACCGTTTCCTCGACCCGCTGCTTGTAGAGGGGATCGCGCGTCTCCCGCCACACCAGGCAGAGAAGCTCGATCAGCTGGGCGTTGTCGTAGAGCATCTTCTCGAAATGCGGCACCAGCCAGGCGCGATCGACAGTGTAGCGGGCAAAGCCGCCGCCCAGATGATCGTAGATGCCGCCCTGGCACATGCGGGCGAGCGTGAGGGTGACCGCATCGCGGTAGCCCATGTCGCCGGTTCGCTTCCAGGCGCGCCACAGCAGCGCGAAGAGACCGCATTGCGGAAACTTGGGGGCATCGCCGATGCCGCCATGTTCGCTATCGACTTCCTGGAGAAGCCGGGCCGCGACCTGGGTGATGGCGGCGCCGTCGATGGCGCCGCCCAAGGATGGCTTGGAGAGTTTTTCGAGACCCTCGCGTAGCGCCGCGATGTTACGCGTCACCTTGTCGGGATCGGACCGATAGACCCCGGCGATGCCGCGAAGCACCTCGGGAAGACCGGGGCGGCCATAGCGGCTTTCCGGCGGGAAATAGGTTCCGCCCCAGAACGGCGCGCCGTCGGGAGCGAGGAACATGGTGAGCGGCCAGCCGCCCTGCTGCCCGAGCAAGGCCAGCGCCGACTGGTACATGACATCGAGGTCGGGGCGCTCCTCGCGGTCCACCTTGATGTTGACGAAGAGCTCGTTCATGACGCCGGCGATGGCGGGGTCCTCGAAGCATTCATGCGCCATCACGTGGCACCAGTGGCAGGCGGCGTAGCCGATGGAGAGCAGGATCGGCTTGTTCTCGCTCTTGGCCGCCGCGAGCGCGGCCGGGCTCCACGCTTGCCAGTGGACGGGGTTGTCCTTGTGCTGGAGCAAATAGGGGCTGGTCTCGTCGCCCAGGCGGTTTCGGCTCATGGGACTGAAAATGCCTTGTTCGTGGTACGATGAATCGAAGGATCGCCATCATGGAGGATCGGCACATGCGAGTGAAGGTGGATATCGAATGCACGCCGGAGGAAGCGCGCGCGTTCCTGGGCCTGCCTGACGTAAGCGTGCTGCAGCAATCGATCATGAAGGACGTCGAGGGACGCATGCGCGCCGGGCTCGCTTCCATGGACCCGGACGCCTTGCTGAAGATGTGGATGCCGGGCGCCGGCGCCGGGTGGGACCAGGTGCAGAAGGCGTTCTGGGATCAGTTCGCGGGCGGCAAGAAGGGCGAAAGCAAGTGAGCGATCCGGGCCACTATTACCGGCTGCACGTTTTCTGCTGCACCAACGAGCGCCCGGCCGGCCATCCGCGGGGATGCTGCAAGGCCGGCGGTTCGGAGCGCCTGCGGAACTACATGAAGGCCCGGGCCAAGGAATTCGGCCTCGGGCGCGTCCGGATCAACGCCTCGGGCTGCCTCGACCGCTGCGAACTGGGCCCGGCCATGGTGATCTATCCCGAAGGCGTCTGGTACGCCTACAAGACCCAGGAGGACATCGACGAGATCCTCGGTACGCATGTCCGCGACGGCGGCCGGGTGGAGCGCCTGATGCTTCGCCCCGAGGATGGCCCGCTCCGAGCCGAGTGACCGACGAGGCTTCCATGGACACGATCTTCGCCGTCGGGACGGCGCCGGGACGCTCGGCGATCGCGGTCTTGCGCCTGTCCGGCCCGGCCACCGCAAAGGCGCTTCGCTCGATGACCGGCAAGGCGCCGCCGGCACCCCGGCGCGCCACGCGCCGTTTAGTCCTTGGCCTTGGACTTGGCCCGTCCGAACCCATCGACGAGGGGCTAGTGATGTGGTTTCCGGGTCCGGCGAGCTACACCGGCGAGGATATGGCCGAAATTCATCTCCATGGCGGCCGCGCGACCGTGGCCGCCGCATTGGAGGCGTTGGGGACGCTTCCGGGCTTGCGGCCGGCCGAGCCCGGAGAGTTCACCAGGCGGGCCTTCGAGAACGGCAAGCTGGATTTGACCGCGGCCGAAGGCATCGCCGACCTGATCGCGGCGGATACCGATACGCAAGCCAAGCAGGCCCTGCGCCAGATGCAAGGCGAGCTCGGGCGGCTTTACGATGGCTGGAGGGAGAGTCTGGTCACGATCCTGGCCCGAACCGAGGCCTGGATCGACTTTCCGGAAGAGGGCGTTCCGGACGCAGTCATCGACGACACCCGGCGCATCGCCGGGGCCGTGGCGACCGAAATCCGGCGCCACCTCGATGACGGACGGCGCGGCGAAAGACTGCGAGAAGGGGTCTCGGTGGCATTGATTGGCCCGCCCAATGTCGGGAAATCCAGCCTGCTCAACGTCTTGGCCCGGCGCGACGCGGCGATCGTGTCGGCTACCGCCGGAACGACTCGGGATGTCATCGAGGCGCACCTCGACCTGGCCGGCTATCCGGTCGTGGTAGCCGACACCGCCGGACTTCGCGCGGCCGGCGACGAAGTCGAGGCGGAGGGCGTGCGCCGGGCGCTGGCGCGGGCGAACGCGGCCGATCTCAAGGTTGCCCTGTTCGACGCCACTTCATGGCCGGAAGCGGACCCGGCGACCGCGGCTTTGGTCGATTCGAACACGATCGTCGCCGTGAACAAGGCCGACCTCGCCGCGGTCCCCGACGGCGCGGCGATCGGCGGCGTGGCGGCGGTGGCCCTCAGTCTGCGCACGGGGGCTGGGGTCGAGGCATTGCTGGGCCGGTTGGTGAAGGCGGTAGAAGCTTGCGCGGGCTTGGGGGAGGCGCCGGCTCTGACGCGGGAACGGCACCGCCATGCCCTGCTCGCTTGCGCCGAGGCCTTGGCGCGGATCGCGGAGAACCAACCGGTGGAGCTTCTGGTCGAGGACCTTCGCATCGCGGCTCGACAACTCGGTCGAATAACCGGTCGCGTCGATATCGAAGAGCTGCTGGATAAGATTTTTCGCGAGTTCTGTATCGGCAAGTAATCCGTGGCGGCGCCGCATATGGTGTGTGGTTTCTCTTCGACACCCCATGGGTTGCGCTCGTCCAGGGCGCACCATCGCCGATTTGACGAGCGATCACGGCGTTACTATGGTCCCGCCATGGCGCATTTCGATGTCGTTGTGATTGGCGGCGGGCACGCCGGGACCGAGGCCGCGGCCGCGGCCGCAAGGTTGGGCGCGCGCACCCTTCTCCTCACCCAAAACCCGGCGACCGTGGGCGAAATGTCCTGCAATCCCGCGATCGGCGGGCTGGCAAAGGGCCATCTCGTTCGTGAGATCGACGCCTTGGACGGCATCATGGGGCGGGCCGCGGACCGTGCCGGCATCCAGTTCCGCATGCTGAACCGCAGCAAGGGGCCCGCTGTCCGTGGGCCGCGCGCCCAGGCCGACCGAAAGCTCTACAGGGCCGCCGTTCAGGCGCTGCTGGCCGAACAGCCTGGCCTCGAGGTTCGCGCGGGGTCGGCCGAGGATATCGTTATCGGGCCGGACGGGCGGGTGACTGGCGTGGTCACGGGCGCCGGAGAAGTCGTTCCTTGTGGCGCCGTCGTGCTGACCACCGGCACGTTCCTTCGCGGGGTCATTCACATAGGCCGGGAGCAGGTTTCCGCCGGAAGGATCGGCGAAGCGCCATCGGTTGGGCTATCACGGACATTGGCCCGATTCGGCCTTCGCCTGGGACGCCTGAAGACCGGGACGCCGCCACGGATCGATGGCCGGACGATCGACAAGGCGGCGCTGGAGGTTCAGCCCGGCGATGATCCGCCAGTGCCATTCTCGTTCCTGACCGGCCGGATCGAGACGCCGCAGACCGTTTGCTGGATAACCGGGACGACTCTGGAGACGCACGCGCTGATCCGGGAGAATCTTGGTCTTTCGCCCATGTATTCCGGGCAGATCGAGTCGGTGGGGCCGCGTTACTGCCCATCCATCGAGGACAAGGTGGTTCGCTTTGCCGATCGGACCAGGCACCAGATCTTCCTCGAACCGGAGGGGCTCGACGACGACACGGTCTATCCCAACGGGATATCGACCTCCCTGCCGCGTGAGATCCAAGCGGCCATGCTCAGGACTATTCCAGGACTGGAGCGGGCGTTCATGGTCCGCCCGGGCTATGCCATCGAGTACGATTTCGTGGACCCGCGGGAACTCCATCGCTGGCTGGAGGTCAAATCGGTTCCGGGGCTATTCCTGGCCGGCCAGATCAATGGCACGACGGGGTATGAGGAGGCCGCGGCGCAGGGCCTGATGGCCGGGCTGAACGCGGCGCTCAAAACGGCCGGATCCGGGCCTTTTGCGCTGGATCGGGCGGACGCCTATATCGGCGTCCTGATCGACGACCTGACCGCCCGGGGAACGAGCGAGCCCTACCGGATGTTCACCTCGCGGGCCGAGTATCGCCTTAGCCTCCGGGCCGACAACGCCGACCAGCGCTTGACCGGCAAGGGGGTGGCCTTGGGCTGCGTCGGCATCCATCGCGAGTCGGTGTTCTCGGAAAAGCTCGTCGAGCTTCAGGCGGGGCGGGCCTTGATCGAGCGGTTGTCGGCGACCCCGAATGAGCTGGTCGCGGCGGGCCTGAAGATCAATCTCGACGGAAGCCGCCGGACGGCGAAGGCGTTGCTTGGCTATCCAGGGGTCGATATGGCGAAGCTCAGGATCATCTGGCCGGAGTTGGAATGTATCGGCGCCGCCTCGGCGGAACAGCTGGAGACGGAGGCGAAGTACGCGGGGTATCTCGATCGCCAGGAAGCGGACATCCGGTCGTATCGCCGCGACGATGGGCTTAAGCTCTCCCTGGACCTAGATTATTCCTCAATATCAAGCCTTTCCAATGAGATAAGACAGAAACTTATCGAATGCCGGCCGCCAAGCATTGGGGCCGCAGCCAATATCCCCGGGATGACACCGGCGGCCGTCACGGCGCTTATCGCCCACACTCGCAAGGTTAAGGGGACCGGCCGCAGGGCTTTTGGTTGATCTGGCCTCCATGGGATCGACCGATGTTTCACGTGAAACTCCGCCTCCCGGCGTAAGCGATCGGCTTCTGAGTATCCCGGCGGTTTCACGTGAAACAATCGTCCATCTTCGCGCGTATGTGAAAATTTTGAATAAATGGCAGAAGGCGATCAATCTTGTCTCCGATCGTAGTCTAGATGATGTCTGGAGCCGCCATATATTGGATTGCGCCCAACTCCGATTTTACATCGCCGATACCGCGATTCATCTCATGGATATTGGCAGCGGCGCGGGATTGCCAGGCCTGATCCTGGCGATAATGGGTATCGACCGAGTAACCCTGGTCGAATCCGATGCCAGAAAGTCCGAGTTTCTCCGCGCCGCGACCAGGAATCTCGGTATTTCCGGCCGAGTCGAGGTCTTGACCAGCCGAGTCGAAGACTTGTCCGGGTTTCAAGCAGACATCGTAACGGCCAGGGCGCTGGCCTCGGTAGAGCAGATTCTAGCCATTTCCGCCGGAATTCGAGGGCCTGGTACGAAATATCTTCTGCATAGGGGCGGGGCCGTTCCGGAGGAGTTGACCCAGGCGGGAAAAAAGTGGAGATTCTCGGTCGAGCGCTTTGCGAGCCTTACCGACGCGTCCGGATCCATACTTCGGTTAGGAAACATAGGCCTTGGAAATCACGCCCCTGACGACCCAAGTTAGCCGAGCCAAGATAATCGCCATTGCAAACCAGAAAGGCGGCGTCGGCAAGACCACGACCGCCATCAATCTGGCGACCGCCATGGCCGCCTGTGGAAAGTCCGTGCTGATCGTCGACATCGACCCGCAAGGCAACGCCAGCACCAGCCTCGGCATCGACAGGGCGATCCGCACTACGAGCTCTTACGAGGTGATCATCGACGGCGCGCCGATCGCCGACGCCATATTCCCGACGATCGTTCCGGGCATGGGGATCATAACGTCGTCGCGCGACCTGGCGGCCGCCGAGATCGAGCTCATCGACATGCCTCGGCGCGAGTACAGGCTGAAGGAAGCCCTCGAAGGCATAGCCCACGACTACGACTATGTTCTTATCGACTGCCCGCCATCCTTGAGCCTTCTCACCGTGAACGCCTTCGCGGCGGCCAATGCCGTCATGGTGCCGCTGCAATGCGAATTCTTGGCGCTGGAAGGCTTGAGCCATCTGGTGCGAACCATCGACCGGGTCCGGCAGAACTTCAATCCGACACTGGAAATACAAGGTATTGTGCTAACCATGTTCGATCGACGCAATAACTTGTGTGACCTGGTGGCTGCCGATGTTCGCGGACATTTCGGTGCCAAGGTTTATGAGACGGTGATTCCACGGAACGTCAAGGTTTCGGAAGCGCCGTCGCACGGCAAGCCGGTTCTGCTCTATGACATGCGTTGCGCCGGATCCCAGGCCTATATCCACCTGGCCAGCGAAGTGCTGCGCCGCGAGAGCGTCCTGGCCGCGTAACGGGAGATTCGGGTGAACAGTGGAGTCCATTTGACCGGGAGACCTACCGTGACCGATGAATCCGGCAAGCGCAGCCTCGGTCGAGGATTGTCGGCTTTGCTTGGAGCCGAGCAAGAGGACTTTGCCGGCGGCGACCAGGCCCGCGCTTCGCGAACGGTCCCCGTCGAACTCATTCATCCGAGCCATCTTCAGCCGCGCCAGAGATTCGACGACGAGCCGCTGCAGGCGCTGGCCGATTCGATTCGCCAGAATGGCATCCTCCAGCCAATTCTGGTGCGCAGCCACCCGGCCAAGGCCGGAGCGTATGAAATCGTCGCGGGCGAGCGCCGCTGGCGGGCGGCGCAGCTGGCGAACATCCACGAGATTCCGGTCCTGGTACGCGACATCGGCGATCGCGAGGCCCTGGAACTGGCGATTGTCGAGAATGTCCAGCGCCAGGATCTGTCGGCGCTCGAGGAAGCCGACGGCTACAAGCGGCTGATCGAGGAGTTTCGCTACAGCCAAGAGGATCTGGCGCAACGAATCGGCAAGAGCCGCAGCCATATCGCCAACACCATGCGTCTTCTGGCCCTGCCCGACGAGGTCAAGGGGCTGCTGGACAAGGGGGAGCTATCGCCAGGCCATGCGCGGGCCTTGCTTGGCGCCGGCGACCCGGCGGAGCTGGCGCGCCACGTCGTGGCCCGGGGCCTCAATGTCCGCCAGACCGAGAAGCTGGCCCGGGCCGCGCGCGATTCCGGCGGCTCGACACGGACGCCGGCGGCAAAGGATCCCGATACCGAGCGCCTGGAGCGCGACCTCTCGGCGCTTCTAGGCCTCAAGGTCGCGATAGATTTCCGCGGTCAGGGCGGGTCGATCACGATCCATTATCGAAGCCTGGAACAGCTCGATGACATCCTGCGCCGGCTGAACCACACGCCGCAGCCGGGACCGAATTAAGCCCGAAGCCTCGCAATATCGAAGAGAGCCTGACGGCAGATGGCTTCGCCTGGGCTTGCCGTTCGCTTGCAAGCGACCTCGGCGTCGAGCAGGCGCCCCAGCGCGTCGGCCAGCGACGGTGCCGGCCAGCGATTGATCTGTCGGAGAAATTGATCGCGGCGCTTCCAGAAAACCCCCGGCCGAAGCGCCGCGACGGCCGATTCGCGGCTGGCGCCGACATCCATCTGGCTTCGGACCTGGTGCAGGCGCATCAGGTGCCGGGCGGCCGTGCGCAGCACGCTCGCCGGCTCGGCCCCGCCGGCCAGGTTGCGATCGAGGCTGTTGTCCAGGCCGGGCAGATCGCCGCCGGCCATCGCGAAGGCGACGTCGTCAAGAGCGATCGCCGCGCTTTCACCGGTCGAGGCGATGACATCGTCCAGTTCGACCCGCCGCTCCTTGGCGTCGCCCATGTAAAGCGCCAGCTTTTCCAGTTCCGAGCGGGTAGCGGCGCGATCGGCGCCAAGAATGTCCGAAAGATGACCGAGTGCGTCCGGGGCGGCGGTAAGGCGATGACGCCGAAGCTCCGCCGCGATGAAACGCCGGAGCTCATCGCCTTCCTCGGGGTAGCAGGCAAGGGCGGCGGCGGCAGGCGAGGACTCGAACAGCTTGCGCAGCGCCGATTTGGCCGGCACTTCGCCGGCCTCGACGACCAGCAAGGCCGGCCCGGGCGAGCCCTTCAGTAGCTCTTCGATCAACCGCGCGAGACCATCGGCCCCGTCCGTCAGGCGAACCACTCGCCGGCCGCCGGTCATGGAGAGCGCGCTCATCTCATCGGCGAGCCGCGCCGGATCGTCGCGCAGCGTCGCGGCGCCGAGCCGCGCCACCCGAAACGGATCGTCCTCGGCTCCGGCGACGACGCGGATCACGCGCAGGGCGCGCTCGCGCACCAGGCCGGAATCGGGGCCATAGATGAGAACGGCGGCGATTCCGGGATCCGGCCGGTCGAGGAACCGTTCGATCGACTGGGTCGCGAGCTTCAAGGGGTCGCGGCCGCCTTTTCGCGATGCTTCGCCAGGAACAGGGCAAGACGCATGCGAATATCGTCGCTCAACGCCTGCGCGCCGCGCCCGCGCGCGTCTTCCGTCGCCGTATGGCTCGAAAATAGCGAGCTGACGATATCGAAACTGGTTGTGGACCGGCTCCGGCCCTCATAGAGCAACGCCTCCTTGTCCCGCGACCGCAGCGTGTAATCGGCGATCAAGGTCATGTTCACCCTGGTCGGGGTCTTGTCGGTCGCCAAGGCAAGGTTATCCTGCCGCTCGGTCAGCCTAACACTCAACACATAGCGTGGGACGTCGGGTTTTCCATGGGGATTGAGTCGGTCGCGCAGGAAGTTGTAGAGCTTCTGGCCGGTCCGCTCGGCGATCGGCTCGATGAGAATGTCCTCGAGCTCGGCCTGCACCGGTTCGCCGCCGGGCGCCCGCGATCCATAGAGAGGTTGAAATCCGCAGGCGGCGCCTAGCAACAACATTGCCACGATCGCCAATCTAGACCACCACATTGACCACCCTGTTCGGCACCACGATGACTTTGCGGGCCGCCTTGCCTGCCATGGCCCGGCGTACGTGCTCGTCCGCCAGGGCCGCCTCTTCCGCAACGCGCCGGTCGGCGTCGCGCGGCAACGCGATCGTTGCCCGCAGCTTACCATTAACTTGCACCGCCAGCGTAACAATCAAATCGTCGACCAGGGCCGGGTCGGCTTCGGGCCAGGGCGCTAGCGCCAACAGCTCGCGATGGCCCAGCTGCTCCCATAGCTCCTCGGCCAGATGCGGCATCATGGGCGCGATCAGCCGGGTCAGGCTCTCCAAGGCTTCGCGCCGCGCCCAGGCGAAGCCCAGGCCAGAACCGGCGCCGGAATCCGCCAGCGTATTGGCGAACTCATAGAGACGCGCAACGGCGCGGTTGAAGTGGAATTTCTCGATGTCCTCGGTGACCCCGGCGATGGTCTTATGGGTGGCGCGGCGCAACGCCAAGGCGTCCGCGCCGAAATCGCCGGCCGTGACGGCGGCGCCACCGGATTCCGGCGCCGGCGCGCCCGTCACCAGCTTCCACAGCCGCTGGGTAAATCGGTAGGCGCCCTCGACGCCGGCGCTTGCCCATTCCATGTCGCGCTCGGGCGGGCTGTCGGACAGCATGAACCAGCGCGCGGTGTCGGCGCCGTATTTGTCGATGATGGCGCCGGGATCGACGACGTTCTTCTTCGATTTGCTCATCGATTCCAGGCGCCCGACCGTGACCTTGCCGCCGGTCGCGGCATGGACGGCCGAACCGTCGGGGCGCTTTAGGACGTCCTCCGGATAGAGCCACTTTCCGCCCGTGTCCTTGTAGGTTTCGTGGCAGACCATGCCCTGGGTAAAGAGGCCGCTGAACGGCTCTTCGGCCGAAAGATGCCCGCATGCGCGCATGGCGCGCGTGAAGAAGCGCGAATAGAGCAGGTGCAGGATCGCGTGTTCGATGCCGCCGACATACTGATCGACCGGCAGCCAGTAATCGACATCGGCGCGCGTCACCGGCTCGTCCGCCCGGGGCGAGCAGAAGCGGGCGAAGTACCAGGACGAATCGACGAAGGTGTCGCAGGTGTCGGTTTCGCGCCGCGCCGGGCGGCCGCACCCTGGGCAGGAAACGTGCTTCCAGTCCGGGTGGCGATCGAGCGGATTGCCCGGCTTGTCGAAAGCGGCGTCCTCGGGCAGGCGCACCGGCAGATCCCGCGCCGGCACCGGAACGATCCCGCAGGCGTCGCAATGAATCATCGGAATGGGGCAGCCCCAATAGCGTTGGCGCGAGATGCCCCAGTCGCGCAGGCGGTAGACGACGATGCCGCGCCCGATTCCGTCGCGTTCGAGACGGTCGATGATGGCGCGTTTGGCGCCGGCGACGTCGAGGCCGTCGAGAAACTCGGAATTGATCAGAACGCCGTCTTCGAGGAAGGCGGTGTCGGCCACCGCGAAATTCGACGGATCGGCGCCCGGGGGCGCCACCACCGGGAGGACCGGCAGCGCGTACTTTCGGGCGAAATCGAGATCGCGCTGATCGTGCGCCGGGCAGCCGAAGATGGCGCCGGTGCCGTACTCCATCAGGATGAAATTCGCGACATAGACCGGCAGCGAGACACCCGGCCGGAACGGGTGCTCCGCCTTCAAGCCGGTGTCGAAGCCGCGTTTCTCGGCGGTTTCCAGCGCCGCCTCGGTGGTTCCAAGCGCGTGACATTCGGCGATGAAGGCGCCGAGGCCGGCGTTGTCGCGGGCCAGCTCCAATGCAAGCGGGTGCGCCGGCGACAGCGCGCAGAACGAGGCGCCGAAGATCGTGTCGGGACGGGTCGTGAAGACCTCGAGACGATCGCCGCGCCCGGCAAGCGCGAACGAGATGGTGGCGCCTTCCGAACGGCCGATCCAGTTTTCCTGCATCAGGCGCACGCGCTCGGGCCAGCGCTCGAGATCCTTGAGCGCGGCCAGAAGTTCCTCGGTATAGGCCGTGATCTTGAAGAACCACTGCGACAGCAGGCGCTTCTCGACGACCGCGCCGGAACGCCAGCCGCGGCCCTCGATGACCTGCTCGTTCGCCAGCACGGTGCTATCGACCGGATCCCAATTGACCCAGGCTTCCTTGCGATAGACCAGGCCGGCCTCGAACAGGTCCAGGAATAATTTCTGCTGGTGCCGGTAATACTCCGGATGACAGGTGGCGATCTCGCGATCCCAGTCGAGCGACAGCCCCATGCGCTTCAATTCGGCGCGCATCGCCGCGATGTTGGCATAGGTCCATGCGGCGGGATGGATGCCCTGATCGCGCGCGGCGTTTTCCGCCGGCAGCCCGAAGGCATCCCAGCCCATGGGGTGAAGCACGTTGAAGCCGCGCGCGCGCCGGTAGCGCGCGACCACGTCGCCCAGCGTGTAGTTGCGGACGTGGCCCATATGGATCCGCCCCGACGGATAGGGAAACATCTCGAGGACGTAGTACTTGGGGCGCGCGGGGTCGGCCTCGGCGGCGAAGCATCGCCGCTCCGCCCAGGCGGCCTGCCAACGCGGCTCGGCCTCGCGGAAATTGTAGCGCGCGTCCGGTCCGGTCGGGGCGCGCGGCGACGTGGCCTCGCTGGTTCGGCCGCTCATCGGCCTGTTACTCGCCCAGCTGGGCGATCCTGAGTTGCCGGGCCCGGGTCAGAATGGCGTTCTCCAGATTGACCACGGTGTTGGCCGCCACGGTCGCATCGACCCAGCCGCCGGACGCATCCTTCTGTTGGCGGAAGACGGCCGCGCGCACCCCGTCGGCCCGCAACGCCCGGCCCAGAATGAACACGTTCACCTTGAACCGCTCCTCGGCGGTTTGCGGCGGCGAGTACCAGTCGGTGATGATGACGCCGCCGAAGGGATCGGCCGATACAAGGGGCATGAACGACACGGTGTCCAGGCTGGCGCGCCAGAGAAAGCTGTTGACCCCGATGCCGCCGCCGTCCTCCGGTTTCACGTCCTCGCCGCCGAAGACGAGGCCGCCTTCGCCGAAGACGGACTCCTGCCCTTCCTCCTCGTTGGTGATGGGCTTCGCCTGGCCCTTGCGCCGCTCCGAGGGATACTGCGATCCGGAGTCGCCGAACGAGCAGGCCGCCGCGCCGAAAGCGAATACAAGCGCGGCGCAAAGCAGCAGCCGGCCGATCCTCGATCGCCGATCCGGATGGTTCGCGCGCATGGCATCGCCTGGCATGGCCGAAAACTCCGCAAAATCGTTGTGGAAGGCCACCATAAAGCAAACCTCCCGGATGCGGTCAAGCGATGGTCATGGCCCGAATCGGTGATATTCTCTTCCCTGGTCAACCCGCGCCATATTGAAATTGACTATGGGTATGGAAGACGGAAGGCAATCGCTCGGCCCGGCGACGGCGGCCGATTTGGGCTCGCTCGCCGAGGCCGCGTTCCGCTATTTCCAATCGGGACGCCTGGCCGAGGCCGAACGGGTATGCCGCGACGCACTTGTACGCGCGCCGCGGGCCATCCCGTTCCTGAATCTGCTGGGTCTTGTCGCCGGCCGGCGCGGCGATACCGAGGCGGCGGTGGAACTTCATGGGCGCTGCGTGGCGCTCGATCCCGACTCGGCCGAACTCCACGCCAATCTCGGCATGGCGCTTCGCAAGGCCGGGCGGGTCGAGGCCGCGGTCGAGAGCTACCGCCGCGCGCTGGCGCTGGCGCCCGTCCCCGCCCCTGGGCTCGCCGCCGTTCACAACAATCTCGGCAACGCGCTCCTGGAACTCGGCCGGCGAGCGGAAGCCATCGCTAGCTTGGAGCGCGCGGTCGCCCTGAAGCCGGATTTCGCCGATGCTCACTACAACCTCGGCAATGCCCTGATCGAAGCGGGGGAATGGAAGAAGGCGATCCTGGCGCTGCGGCTTGCAGCCGAATTGGCGCCGGCGAACGAGGGCGCCCACAACAGCCTTGGCATCGCCTTGCGCCGCCTGGGCCGTCCCGCCGATGCGGTCGAGAGCATTCGTAGGGCACTAGCATTGCGGCCGGACATGGCGTCCGCTCACAACAATCTCGGCAATGCGTTGCGTCAGTTGGGGAGTCCGGCGGAGGCCGAGGCAAGCTACCGGCGGGCGATCGATTCGCGGCCCGATTTCGCGGAAGCGCACGTGAATCGGGGCCTCGCCCTGCTCGATCTGCGTCGCTCCGAGGAAGCGATTGCATGCTTCCACCGCGCGCTCGACCTCGATCCCGATTCGGCGGCGGCGCATTGTGGACTCGCCGGCGCCCAGACGAATCGCGGCGCCTTCGAAGGCGCGCGGTCCAGCTATCGGCGCGCCATCGCCATCGAACCGGGCCTTGTCGATGCCCATCTCGGAATCTCGGCGTTGGTGCGTTATTGTCCCGGCGACCCGGCGTTTGCGCAACTGGAGCGGGTGGTCGCCGGCGGCGCGCCCGCCGAGGACCGGACATCGGCGCATTTCGTCCTGGGCAAGGCCTATGCCGACATCGGCGACTGGCGTAGGTCGTTCGAGAGCTATCGCGCCGCGAACGCGTTTCGCCGACAAGCAGCGGGTGCCGCCGCCAAGGCCTATGACGCGGCATGGAATCGCCGCGTCCTCGATTTCTCGAGGACGGTACTCACCCGCGATCACTTCGCCTCGCGCGCCGGCCTTGGACTCGACGATCCAAGGCCGGTCTTCATCGTCGGGTTTCCGCGCTCGGGCAAGACGCTTATCGAGCAGATCCTCTCCAGTCACCCAAGCGTGAGCCCGGGCGGCGAGACGCTTGCCCTCGAGGCCCTCGCCCGGGAGGTGGCCAAGGAATCGGGATCCGGCGCCCCATATCCCGAATGCCTGCCGGCGGTTTCCCCCGACTCCCTGGCGATGCTGGCCCAGCGTCTCCTGGCGACGCTCGCCGGAGGCGGGCGGTCGGGAGAGCGCATTATCGATACCTCGCCCGACAACGCCTGGCATCTGGGGTTGTTGGCGCTACTGTGTCCCAGGGCCAGGGTCATTCATTGCCGGCGCGACGCGCGCGACCTGGTACTCGCCTGCCATTTCAAGTTCTTCGAGGCGGGCCACGCTTACGCAACGGACCTCGGCCAATGCGCGCGGTTCCTGAGGCTTTACGAGTCGATGATGGAGCACTGGCGCGCGGTGCTTCCGCTAGAGTTCGTGGAAGTTCGCTACGAGGATCTGGTGACCGATCCCCGCGCCAGCGCGCGGCGCATCATCGGGTTTCTCGACCTGCCCTGGAGCGAAACCTGTCTGCCCGACGCCGCACCCGATGCCAAGGAGCTGGGGGCAGCCGACAGTTTGCCGGTTCGCAGCCGCCTTTCAGCCGATTTCGTTGGCTTCTCGCGCCATTACGAAGCCTTCCTGGGGCCGCTGGACGACGCGTTGGCAAGGCCGGCACAGAATCTCCGGGGGTAAGTCCGGGGTAGGCATGGCGTTTTTGCTTTCGCCTCGCGCTCGCTTCCGCTAATTAGCCGCCTTCATCATCACTTCAGCCCGCCGCCGGGAAGCCATGGGAAAAATCGTCTGGCTCGCCTCATACCCGAAGTCCGGGAACACCTGGCTGCGAGCCTTCCTCCATAACCTGCTGCGCAACGTGGACGAGCCCTACGACATCAACCGGCTTTCCGACTTCACGCTCAGCGATTCGCAGGCCGCCTGGTACCAGGCCTTCGATTCCCGCCCGATCGAGCAGTGGACCAAGGAAGAAGTGGCCGCGGCGCGGCCCCGCGTCCACGAAGCGATGACCAAGGCCTTTCCCGACTCGGTCTTCGTCAAGACCCACAATGCGCTGGTCGAGGACCGCGGCCATTCCATGATCACCATGGAGCATACCGCCGGCGCCATCTATGTGATTCGCAATCCGCTCGATGTCGTCATCTCGCACAGCCACCACTACGCCCTCACCGTGGATCAGTCGATCTTTGTCCTCAACCGTCCCGACGTCGAGGGCGAGAACGAAGGCCGCTACGTTTACGAATGGCACGGATCCTGGTCCCGGCACGTGGCGAGCTGGACCTCGATCCCGAATCCGTCGCTGCTCACGGTACGCTATGAGGACATGGGGGAGGATCCCCACGAGGCCTTCGGCCGAGTCGCCGCCTTTCTAAGGCTGAATCCGTCGAGGGAGCGGCTGCACAAGGCCATAAGACTCAGTTCTTTCAAGCAGTTGCGTGAAATGGAGGAAAAGCACGGCTTCCGCGAGCGCACGGTGAAGAGCGACCGGTTCTTTCGCGCCGGGCGGGCCGGGCAATGGCGCGATACCCTGACGGCGGCTCAGGTCGACGCGGTCGTTGAGGCCAATCGGGAGATGATGTCCCGGTTCGGTTATCTGCCGGACCAGGAGAAGACGGCGATCAATGTCTAACTTATTGTATTTACAATTTAATATGTCATTCCGGCGCAAGCCGGAATCCATCGCGCCGCATCGCGATGGGCCCCGGCTTTCGCCGGGGCGACAGGGAGCTTGAAGGGAAAATCCCTCGTCGGGATGACAGATCTTAGTTGCATTTCGGCCACAGATTTGCCGAAAAATCACAGGGATGGCGATAGTTGCTTGACCTGACCGTCAGGCCAAATAGGATTTGCCTCGCGTACCGGGCTTCGTGCCGAAGTTTGCTTTTCTCTAATCGACCCTTGGCTTGCCAAGGACTGTTGGGGGGGCGAGGGCGGCCGGCGGGCGCGGTGAATGGGGTGGCCGGGGGAATTTCGACATCGCCGGCCGGTGAACAAGGGTAAGAGGGAAAAACAACCATGAAGAATATTCTATATGGAACGACCGCCCTGGTCGCCGCGGGGGTGCTGGCTGGTCCCGCATTCGCGGCGGACGGGGTAAAGCTCGGCGTTGGCGGTTACTACCTTGGTGCCGCCGGCGGCGTGGTCAGCGAGGATTTCGGCGGGGATGCGTTCGTCGACGAAGACGATCTTCGCAGCCACGTATTCAAGCAGGACATCGAAATCCACTTCAAGGGCGAAACCGTCCTCGACAATGGCCTCACGGTCGGCGCGCGCGTCGAACTGGAAGGCCAGAGCACGGGCGACTCCCGTCAAAAACCGTTCGACGGCACGGACCGTCGTGAAGACCAGATCGACGCCGCCTTCGCTTATCTGCGGGGCGGGTTCGGCGAAGTGCGGTTCGGCGATACCTCCGAAGCCGGGGCGCAGATGTGCTATCTGGTGCCGTCGGCGTCCAGCATGTTCGGCGCCGATTCGCCGTTCTTCAACTTCTCGAACGCAGGGACCGTCGGCTGGTCCGGAACGAACGGCACCTGCTACGGTCTCGAGGGCGCGGTCGGGCGGGGCAATGACAAGTCGACGAAGATCCTGTACTTCTCGCCGAACTTCGTCGGGTTCTCGTTCGCGGCGTCCTACACGCCGGACATGACCGAGGACAGCCGCAACACCACCTTCGGTGCCGGCACGCGTTTCGATAACAACTCGTCCGAGTCGTCGCAAAACTTCTCGGTCGCGGCGCAGTTTGCTCATGACTTCAACGGCTTCAACCTGGTCGTGGGCGGCGCCGGCAGCTGGGGCGATTGGGAAACCAGTCCTCCGGAAGGCGATGATCCGGCATGGTACAACGCGTACCTGAACCTCGCGTTCTCCGGTTTCACCATCGGCGGCGCGTTCAGCTACACGGATAACTACGTCTCCTACAGCGACGTCGACTACTATGTGTACGGCGCGGGCGTCACCTACAACTTCGACGCCTGGACGGTCGGAGTGGGGTGGACGCACGGTACTTACGAACTTACCGATACGACCGGCAGTCCTATCAATGGTGAAGACGAACAGGACATCATCCAGGCAACGGCGTCTTACGCGCTCGGGCCGGGAATCACCGTCGAGGCGATGGCCGGGTATGTCGATTACGATGACGGCACGACTTCGCAAGCTAACACCACCGGTTCGACGAAGCGTTCGGACTACGACGCGTTCGAACTCGGGATCGGCTTGGGCATTCGTTTCTAAGCTTAAGCCTATCGATGCTTATGGGGGAGGGCGTTCCGCGCCCTCCCCTTTTTCTTTGTGTTGTCATTCCGGCGAAAGCCGGAATCCATCGAGCCGCGTCGCCATGGGTCCCGGCGTTCGCCGGGACGACAGGTTTGTTTCCTTAACGATGACGAATCTTAACACGCTCCGCGCGAGCCTCGATGCCATACACGCCCGCATCGCCAAGGCCGCCCGCGATTCAGGCCGCAAGGCGGATGCGGCCGAATTGGTCGCGGTGACGAAATCCCAACCGCCGGAAGCAATCCGCGAGGCCCTGGCCGCCGGCCAGTGCCGGTTCGGCGAGAACCGGGTCGGCGAGGCCAAGCTGAAATGGAATTTGTTGAAACCCGAATTTCCCGATGCCACTTTGCATCTCATCGGCCCGCTCCAGACCAACAAGGTGCCGGATGCCGTGGCACTTTTCGACGTCATCGAAACCGTCGACCGCGATCGACTCGCGCGCGCCCTGGCCTCCGAGATGGATCGTAGCGGCCGCCGGCCCGATTGTCTGGTCCAGGTGAATACCGGCGAGGAGCCGCAAAAAGGCGGCGTCTTACCCGGCGATGCGGAAGGGCTGGTCCGCCTTTGCCGCGACCTTGGGCTGCCGCTGCGGGGCCTCATGTGCATCCCGCCCGTGGGCGAACCGCCCGCCCCTCACTTCGCGCTGTTGGCGGAAATGGCGCGGCGCCACGGTCTCGGCTGGCTCAGCATGGGAATGAGCGGCGATTTCGAAACCGCCATCGCGCTGGGCGCCACCCATGTCCGCATTGGCACGGCGATCTTCGGTCGCCGCGCCTGACCATCCGACTCGGCTTCGGAGCCCGCCCGCGCTACATGCTTTGGCGTAACAGAATCTCGATCGCGGCCTCGTCCAACTGGACGGCCACATTCGGGTCCGGCGGCACTTCGGTGGAGGCGCCCGACATGGTGCCGTACTTGGCCAGCCCATCGGCCATCCGCAGGGCAATAGCGGCGGAATCATCCGCCGGAATCGCCGCGCGCGGCGTGGCGACACCGTCGAATAGCGACAGGCCGGATCCAACGGCTCCGGCCGGTGGCAGGCGGAACTCCGTGGGGCGGTTGTTTAGCGGGATCCCGCCGGCGGCCGGCTCGAACGCAGCCGCCGCCTCGGGCGTCACCGCTGCCATGACTGTCGCTTCCGGCTCGCCGTCGCCCAGAACCGATGCGACGACGGCGTCCGCCATGTTCTCTCCGCCATTGGCTTCGGTGACGGCGGCGCCGATAGCCCCGGCGATGAGGCCGATGGGCCCGCCCAGCAGGCCCGCGCCGATGATCGCCGAGCCGGGCGAGATCGTATCGCCGCTGGCCCAGCGATAGAGCGAACCGATCAGCGGGATATGATGCAACGGATTGATCATGTCGATGAAATCGTCGAAGGTGAAACCGTCGGCGCCGAAGTACTGGTTGTCGCCCTTCGTCGCCGGATTGACGTGCCCCGTGGCGACGAGATGGCCGCGCTCGCGCCGGTCGATATGGTTCCAGTCCGGCTCCGCCGCCGCTGCCCCAGGCGTTGCCGGCGAAGGCGCCATCCCCATCGCTGCCGCCGGCACGGCGGCGATCGCGACGGGGGGCACCGCCAAATTGGCGCTCGGCGGGGGCGCGGCCGCGGTTTCCCCGGCCCGCGATTGGCCCGCCAGCATGGCATAGAAGCTCGCCGGATCGGTCGGCCGACTGGCTGGCGCCGCCGCCGGACGCATCATCGGCTCCGGCATGAAAGCCTGTTGTATCGAGGGGAAATCGCGCGCCATGAATGCTCCCGGGGGCCTGATTTCCAATGGCCTGCAATAACGGGGCCAAAACTAACCGGCGGACTCTTTACGATTCATAACCGCGAGAGAGTCGGCAGAAATATCCAGCCGGCAATTCCTGCCCGATCAGATCAAGTGCCCCAGGCGCGAGGCCTTGGTCTCCAGATAGCGGTTGTTGTGCCGGTTGGCCGGAACGATCAGCGGCACCCGTTCGGCCACGGCGATCCCGCATCGCCGCAGCGCCGACACCTTCGCCGGGTTGTTGGTCATGAGCCGCACCGACAGGAACCCGAGCTGGCGCAGCATCTCGGCCGCCGATTCATAGACGCGTTCGTCGGCGCCAAATCCCAACTGGCGGTTGGCTTCCAGCGTATCGGCGCCGCGATCTTGCAAGCGGTACGCGCGCAACTTGTTGACGAGGCCGATGCCGCGCCCCTCCTGCGCCAGATAAAGCAGCACGCCGCTACCCTGGCGCGCGATTTCGGCCATGGCGCCCCGCAGCTGCTCGCCGCAATCGCAGCGCAGCGACCCAAGAAGATCGCCGGTGAAACACTCCGAATGCAGGCGCGTCAGCACCGGCTCCATGGGCGGCGGCTCGCCGACGATGATCGCCAAATGCTCGATCCCGCCGTCGCCGGGGCGGAACGCCACGATACGGGTCGGCTCGGCGGCCGCCAGCGGCACGCGGGCCTCGACCACGGGGCGCAGCGATCGCGCGGCATGGGTCTCGTAGCCCAAGATTTCGGGCCCGGAAACACGAAGCAGCCCCTGCGCAACCGCCCAGGCGGCGATGTCGGGCCGCGGCGCCGCGCCGAGCGGCCCAAGAACGACCGCGGGCAGAAGCCGCGCATGCTTGGCAAGCTCGACCGAGGCCTCGGCCAATGGCGAAACCCCGGATGGCGCCGGCACCAGCGCCGGCATGAACTCCATCGCATCGGCGGATGGGTCGGCGATACCCAAGAGCGCCGCCGCCGGTGTCGTCGCCGGCAGCAGCAACTCCGACACCCCCTCGCCGCCTGGACCGCCGTGCCCCAGCGCGCTCGCCCTTTGACGAGTCAAGACCAGGCGGGCGGGCCCCGCGGCAAGCGCGCGTAAGCGTGAAAGCGCGCCGTCGTCGGTCGTCTCGGCGGAAAGGACCAGGACCGCCTCGCCAAGGGGCGTGCCCGGCCCCGCCTCGACCAGAACGACGGCGCCCCGGCGCAGATCGGCGACCGCGCGGTCGACGGCCACCAGCGCCGCCACGTCGCTGGACGAGGCCGGCGCCGGCTGCGCGGGCGAAGGGTGGGCGTCGTCGTCGGGCATCGTCGCGCCTTACGCCCCGACCGGGGGTGGAGTCAAGGCCGGGGCGGTAGGCCGCTCCGCGCAACCGCCCGCCTTGCCGGCGCGTAATAATTGAAGATAATGATCGCCCGAGCGAGATCGAGGACGAGGGATGGCAATATCCGAGACCCCGCCCGAGGGATCCGGGCGCACGCCGCCGGTACGCAGAATTCTGCTGGTCGACGATGACCCGGCGTTGCGCCAGTCCTTGGGCGAGCAGCTCCGCCTGCACGAGGAATTCGTCGCGGTCGAGGCGGCCAGCGGCTTGCAGGCGATCGAACTGGCGAAGCTGGAACGCTTCGATGCCGTGCTCTTGGATGTCGGCTTGCCCGACATGGATGGGCGCGAGGTCTGCCGGCTGTTGCGCCGCAACGGCGTCGACGCCCCGATCATCATGCTGACCGGCGCCGATAGCGAGGTCGACACGATCCTCGGCCTCGAATCGGGCGCCAACGATTATGTGACGAAGCCGTTTCGCCTCGGCGTGTTGCTGGCGCGGCTGCGCGCGCATTTACGCCAGCACGAAGGCAGCGAATCGGCGGTCTTTACCGTCGGCCCCTACACGTTCAGGCCCGGCGCCAAGTTTCTGCTCGACGAAAAAGCCAAGAAGAAGATCCGCCTAACCGAGAAAGAAACCGCGATCCTCAAATACCTCTATCGGATAGGCAGTCGCGCCGTCGACCGCGATACGCTCTTGGGCGAGGTGTGGGGATATAACGCCGGCGTCACCACGCACACGCTGGAGACGCATGTCTACCGGCTGCGCCAGAAGATCGAGCGCGACCCGTCGAACGCCCGGATTCTTGTCACCGAACCCGGCGGCTACCGGCTGGTGCCCTGATCGGGTCGAGCAAGCCGGCGCGCCACCCAAAGCCCGGCCAAAACCGCCATGGCGCCGGTCCCGCCGAACACCGGCACGGCAACGGCCCAATCGGCTGAAGAGATCCACGCTAAGAGAAGCGGCCCGGCGAAGACCCCGATGTTGCGCCCGGTCATCAGGACCGAAAAACCGCGCGCGGCGTTGGCGCCGGCGAGCGCGCCAGGCAGGGCAAAAAGGCAAGTCGGCGTGATGCCAGCGCCGATGCCATAGAACAGCAGCAGCGCCACCGCGCCCGCCGTGCCGCCGGCCAGTGGCACGGCAAGCCAGACAACGGCCTGCGCCGCCAATCCCACCACCAGAAGCGGCCCCAGCCTGTCCCGGCGCCGCAAGGCAAGGCCGGTCAGAAGGTTGCAGGCCAGCAGCGTCGCCACCGGCAAGGCATAGGCAAGCGCCGCCGCCGGTCCGGCCAATCCGCCGACGTCCACCAGGTACAGCGGAAGCCAGGTCATGAAGGCGAAGTACTGGCCCGACCACAGCATGAAGACTCCGGCGCCGACCGCCATTGCCGGCCAGGGGAACGCGGCGGTGGAGCCGGGCCGGGATGCCGTCGCCTCGCTCGCCGCCTGGTGTCGGTCCCGCCGCCGCGCATGCCAAACGGCCATCAGCGCAGTGGCGGCAAGGGCGGCGATCCACGGGCCCTGCCACCAATCCGCGGCAAGAGACAGGCGCGCCATCGCCGTGGCGGCCAGTTGCCCGGTCGGGATCCAGGCCGCGATCGCGCCGATGACCAGCCCGGAATGTCTCGGCGAGGCGCTGGCGAGCGCGATGGCGGGGCCGGCGATGGCGGCGAAGGCGAAACCCACGCCCTCCACGGCCCGGCCGGCCAGCATCGCCTGGCCCGATTCGGGCGCCAGCAAGCCTATCGAGGCCCCGGCAAAGAGGCCGGCCAGGGCGGCCCAGACCGCGATTCGCGGGCCCCGGCGCCCGATCCATCGCCCGACGGCAAGGGAAAGACCTATGCCGGCCAGCGCGTAGACCGACATGAACCCGCCGGCGAGGACATGGTCGTAATGATAGCGGGCGATAAGCGCCGGCAACACCGGCGGCAGCTTGAACAGATGAAGCGCCGCCAGGCTGGCGAGCCCGACGCCGAACCCGACGCCGGCCCAATCGGTGGATGCCGTCTTGCCTACTGTCACGTTCGGTACCGCCGGTTTCGCCCGCCCGATGACGATGTTATAAAGACTCTTGGGGCGGAGATAAGAGCGGGATCGAAGGGTGAGCGAAGGGGGCCATTTATCGGTTCGTTTTTGGGGCGTGCGGGGCAGCATCGCCTGCCCCGGGCCCGCCTATGTGCGCTATGGCGGTAATACCTCTTGCGTCGAGGTGCGCTGCGGCCCGCACCTGCTGATTTTTGACGGGGGCACCGGCCTGCGACCGCTCGGCGAGGCGCTGAAGGCGGGTGGTCCGGTCGAGGCCGATCTGTTCTTCAGTCACTCCCATCTCGACCACGTCGTCGGCGTTCCTTTCTTTCACACCCTGTTCGAGCCGGAAAATCGGATCAGGCTGTGGGCCGGGCACCTGAAACCCGAGCGCGGCGTGCGCGATGTCATATGCGCGCTGATGACGGCACCGCTGTTCCCGGTGCCGGTCGAAATCTTCAGCGCCAGGACCGAGTTCCTCGACTTCGCCGCCGGCGAAACCTTGACGCCGAAACCGGGGGTCGTCCTTCGGACCATCGCCCTCAACCACCCGAACGGATCGACCGGCTATCGCGTCGACTATGCCGGCAAGAGCGTCTGCTACGTGACCGATACCGAACACGAGCCGGGCCGGCCGGATGCCAGGATCGTCGACTTCATTCGCGGTACCGACCTCTTCATCTATGACGCCACCTACACCGACGAGGAATATCCGCGCTATGCGACCTGGGGGCACTCGACCTGGGAGGAAGGCGTGCGGTTGGCCAAGGCGGCGCGCGTCAAGACCCTGGCGCTGTTCCACCACGACCCGTCGCATGACGACGGGGCCATGGACCGCATCGCCGCGGCGGCCGCGGCGGCGTTACCCGGCGCCATCGCCGCCAGCGAAGGGCTGACGATCGAACTTTAGTACCCGCTATCGCAGAAACATGAGTCGGGCCCCATCCTTCGACAGGCTCAGGATGAGGCCCTCATGCTGAGCCTGTCGAAGCATGAGGGCCGATGGTCCGTTTCACGAACTCGTGATTCCGGACACTAATACGGGTGATCGCGCAGCCAGGCGCAATAATGTTGAAGACCCTTGGCCAGCGGCCAAGCCGGGCGGTAGCCGATCTCCCGCTCGGCCGCGGCGATATCCCATTCGCCCTGGCGGTCGAGGTGCCACGATCCGGGACCGATCTCGATTACCGCGCCGGGCAGCAGCGGCCGCAGGATCGCGACCGCGTCGGCAAGCGAGCATTGCGGGCCTCCGGTTATGTTGAAAATGTGGCCGCGCGGCTCGGCGGCGTCGGCGGCAAGAATGGCGGCGCGGGCCACGTCCTCGACGTGAATGAAATGAAACCGGTGGTCGGCGCCTTTCGCCATCCGGAACGGCTCGCCGGCCAGCACGGTCTTGACGATGTCGCGCAGGATCTGCGGCATCCGGTTGCCCGGGCCGTAGATTTCGGACACGCGCAGCGACAGGATGTCGGTGCCGTAGAGGTCGTTATAGACCTTGGCGAACATCTCGGTCGCGACCTTGGTGACGCCATAGGGCGTCGTCGGCGCCAGCGGCGATGCCTCGCTCACCCGGCCGTCGATGTGCCCGTACACGGTCTCCGACGAGAAATTGACGATCCGCTTGACGCCGGCGAGCTTCGCCGCCTCGAACAAATGAATGGTGCCGTCGATGTTGGCCGCCACCGTGGTGATCGGCAGCTCGATCGACAGATCGGGGTGCGACATGGCCGCCGTGTGGATGATGCGGGCCACGCCGTGGCGCTTGCATGTATCGACGATGCGCGGGATGTCGAAGAGCTCGCCCTGCACCGGAATGACCGCGGCACCGGCCGCGCCTTCCGCGTAATCGCGGTTGTAGCTGACGACGCGATCGCCCCGCGCCTCGAGCTGGGCCACGATATGGCGCCCGGCATAGCCGAGCCCGCCCGTCACCATTGTCGCGCCCATGGCGCCGCGCCTACTTGTAGGGATCGGCGGCGTCGCGCAATCCGTCGCCCATGAAATTGAACGCCAGCACCACCAGGATCACCGGCGCCACCGGCAGCATGAGCCAGGGATAGAGCGCCACCACGTTGATGTTCTGCGCTTCGTTCAGCAGCACGCCCCACGACGTGATCGGCGCGCGTAGGCCAAGGCCAAGGAAGGACAAAGCCGTCTCGCCGAGGATCATGGTCGGCACCGACAGCGTCACCGAGGCGATGAGGTGGCTGGCGAAGCTCGGCAGCAAATGGCGGGCGATGATGCGCCTGGGACTCGCGCCCATGAGCTGGGCGGCGACGCAGAAATCCTCCTCGCGCAGCGCCAGCAGCTTCGAGCGCACCGCGCGCGCCAGGCCGGTCCAGTCGAGCAGGCCGAGGATGATGGTGATCCCGAAATAGACCAGGATCGGGCTCCACGTCACCGGCAGGATCGCCGACAGCGCCAACCATAGCGGAACGTGCGGCAGCGAACGCAGCACTTCGATCAACCGCTGGCTGACGTTATCGACCCAGCCGCCGTGATAGCCGGCAAGCCCGCCGATGATGACCCCTAGCAGGAAGCTCACGCTGACGCCCAAGAGGCCGATGGTCAGCGATATGCGCGCGCCATAAATGATCCGCGACAGCATGTCGCGACCTAGCCGGTCGGTGCCGAAGAAGAAGAGCGTTCCGTCCTCGGGTGGGCAGACGAAATGAAAACTCGCCTCGATCCAACCCCAGAACCGGTACGTGTCGCCCGAGCAAAAGAATCTCAATGGCTGCGGCCGGTTCGTATCCGGCGTATAGGTGCGCTGGAGATTCTCCATGTTCAGTTCGTAGTCGAACGGGTAGACGAACGGCCCGATGAACTCGCCATCGTGGATAAAATGCACGCGCTGGGGCGGGGCATAGATGAAATCGATGTTCCGGCTGTGCAGGTCGTAGGGCGCCAACGGCTCGCTGATCAGGATCGCCGCGTACATGACGATGAGAATGGCGGCCGACACCACCGCCAGCCGATGCCGGCGGAAGCGCCACCACATCATCCGCCATTGAGAGGCAAGATAATAACGCTCCTGGCCCGGCGTCAGGCGCTCGATCGATGCCGGGTCGAACGGTTCCGTCGAAACCTGGTGCGGAATCGGCTGGCGCGCGCCGATGGGGCGGGCGGCGCCTTCGGCGACACTCATTTCGTCGCTCCCCCACTCAACCGGATGCGCGGATCGAGCATCGCCAGAAGAATGTCGGACAAGAACACCCCGATCACCGTCAACACGGCGAGGAACATGAGAAACGAACCGGCGAGGTACATGTCCTGGCTGCGCAACGCGTCCAGCAGCATCGGTCCCGTGGTCGGCAGCGACATGACCACCGACACCAGGACGGCGCCGGAAACGACCTCCGGCAGCAGGCTGCCGATGTCGGACACGAAGGGATTAAGGGACATGCGCAAGGGGTACTTTATCAGCGCCCGCCAACCCGGAAGACCCTTGGCCCGCGCGGTCACGTAATACTGCTTCTGAAGCTCATCCAGAAGATTGGCGCGTAGGCGCCGGATCATCCCCGCCGTGCCCGAGGTTCCGATGACGACGACGGGCACCCACAGATGCGCCAGTACCGATTGCAGTTTGCCCCAGGTCCAGGGTTGGTCGATATAGCCCGGATCCATGAGCCCGCCGATCGAAACGCCGAACTGGACGTGAGCGAAGTAGAGCAGAACCAGCGCGAGAAGAAAGCTCGGGACCGCGAGGCCGAGAAAGCCGATGAAGGTCAGCAGATAGTCGAACACGCCATACTGGTGCGTCGCCGAATAGACGCCGATGGGGAAGGAAACGATCCACACGAACAGAATGGTGGCGAGCGACACGATCGCGGTCAGGCTCAGGCGATCGCCGACGACCTCGTTCACCGGCAGGCTGTACTCGAACGAATAGCCGAGATCGCCTTGTACCAGCCCGCCGATCCATT
This sequence comes from Rhodospirillales bacterium, assembly GCA_009885795.1. Taxonomy (GTDB): domain Bacteria; phylum Pseudomonadota; class Alphaproteobacteria; order Dongiales; family Dongiaceae; genus VFKA01. The sequence continues at coordinate 67,612 of VFKA01000035.1, forward strand.
TCAGGTATTGCACGTACAGGGGCTGGTCGAGCCCGTACTGAGCTCGAATGAACCCGATTTTTTCCTGATCGACAGCCTCGCCCTGGCTCTCCAACTCGGCGATATAGGTGCTGAGATAATCGCCGGGCGGCGCCTGGATGATGATGAAGATGAGCGCGCTGGTAATCAGCAGCGTCGGCACCATCGACAGAATGCGGCGGACGAGATAGCCAAGCATGTCGCGAACCCGATCCTTGCGATTATTTTCTAGTTCGTGGCCGTCTGGGTGGAGCGTGTATCGTCGAGCCAGAAGCAGTCCGGGCGATACATGCCGAAATGCGCGCCCGGATCCCAGCTATAGACGCCCTTCTCGGGCACGTTGCGCAAACGGTCGCGCACGACCACCGGCTGCGGCACGCCGGCAACGGTGCCGATGGTGAAGACCTGATCGGTGAACACCGACAGCATCAGATGCCAGATGTCCGCGCGCTCGCCCGTGGTCGGGGCCTGGCGCCAGGCATGCAGAAGTTCGCCCAGCGTCACCGCCGCCGGCATGTCGGCGGGTTCGCCGGCCTCGCCTCCGGTTTCATTGTACTGTCCCCATTTCGGCCACATCAGCTGCTGCTGCGTGGTCGGCGCAAGTTCGAGCGGGGCCATGTCGGGCGTCGGCATGCCGTTCTCGAGGCCGGTCCATACCGACATCAAGGTCTCGCCGGCGAAGATTCGGTTTCGGAATACCTCGCGCTGCGACGGCTTGGTGAACAACCCGACGCCCACTTTGCGCCAGGAATCGCGGATAAGCTCCAGCACGTCCGCTTCCTCCGTGCTTTCGCCGGCCGTCTCGACCACGATGCTGAGGCTCCGCCCGTCCGGAAGCAGGCGGATGCCGTCGCTGTCGCGCTCCGTCAGGCCGAAGCTATCGAGAAGATTACTGGCCTGCTTCGGGTCATACTGCGCCCAGGCGGTGCGATACTCCGGCCGATAGAGCGAGCTGCCCTGCAACACCGTGTTTCCACCTTCGATGCCCAACCCGTAATAGATCGCTTGGTTAATCTCGTGGCGGTCGATGGCCAGCGACAACGCGCGGCGGAAGCGCACATCGCGCATCAATTCGCGCCAGATAGGGTCGTTGACGCTGAGGTTCGGATGGAGCGCGAATTTCGAACCGGTCACGCTGTCCCACAATCGTACTTTATATTTTCCGGGCGCCTCGCCCGCCTTGAGAAACGTATAGTTGTCGAACCGCAGGTTGCGGGCCTGCAAATCGGCTTCGCCGGCGCCGGCCTTGGCCGGAATGATCTTGCTGTCGGCGATCTGTACGATGACGCGGTCGATATAGGGAAGCTGGCGTCCTTCCGGATCGACCCGGTGATAATAGGGATTGCGCTCGAACACGAATCGCTCGGATGGCGGCTTGGTCCGCAACACCCAGGGCTCCAGCGTCGGCTGCTTCGGATTGTCGTTCTTGTAGAGATTGTCCCTGCGGTTATGCAGCGCCGCCCAATTCGGCTGCTCGGCTTCCGTGACTTTCAAGGCAAGCTCGTCGGGATCGGCGTATTTGGCGTGAAACTTCTTCAGGTACTTGTTCGGCCGGAAGATATAGAGCGGACTCGGCCCCGCGAGCGCCGGAAGAAAATCCGCGTTCGGTTGCAACCAGGTGTAACGAACCGTGCTCTCGTCCAGGAACTCGACGGTCGGCGGCTGGCCATTGACCATCATGATATTCGGCGGCCCGGTCGGCGCCAGCTCCTCGTTGTTGGCGACGTCCTCCCACCAATAGCGAAAGTCCTCGGTCGTGAAGGGCTGCCCGTCCGACCATCTGTGGCCCGGGCGCAGGTGGAAGGTGAAGATGCGGCCCTCCTCCACGTCGAAGGATTGCAACAGGTCGGGGACCAACTCGAAATTCACGTCATAGCCGACAAGCCGCGAATAGCCGTAGACCACCATCATGCGCGTGTCCTTGGCCGACGCCATCAGCATGGTGAGCTCGCCGCCATGCCGGCCGACGTTCTGGCCGGCGGCATCGAGCCTGGCGACCGCGGGCAGCGCCGGCAGGCGCTCGGCGACCGGCGGCAGTTCGCCCGCCGCCACCTGTTCCGCAAGGCTCGGCGGCTCGACGAAGGTCATGGTGACCACGTCGGCGGCGGTATCGGTTTCTTGCGCCCGCGCTCCGGCGGCGGTCAGCGCCGCCAGGGCCATCAGGGCGATCGCCGTCGAACGTCGAAGAATGGTCGTCATGCCGCCGCCTCCGTTTCGGGCGGGGCCTCGCTTGCCCGCACCCAATGGTCGCCGCCAAGCTCGAGCAAGGGCGGATGATGAATGCCGTCGATGGTGAAGGGCGCCGGCCACTGCGCCGGATCGGATGCCCGCCCGGCGGCGAGCGCCGCGAAATCGAGCGGATAGTCGGGGTCGGGCTCGGGCACCGCGGCCAGCAGGGTTCGGGTATAGGGATGCTTGGGTTGGCGCCACAGCGTGCCGGAAGGCGCGATTTCGACGACGCGGCCCGCGCACATCACGGCGATGCGGTCGGCGACGTAATCCACCACGGCCAGATTGTGCGAAATGAATAGAAAGGTGAGGCCGAGTTTTTCCTGCAGGTCCTTCAACAGATTCAACACCTGCGCCTGGACCGAGACATCGAGCGCCGAGACCGGCTCGTCGCAGATCAGGAGATCGGGCTTCAAGGCCAGCGCCCGGGCGATGCCGATGCGCTGGCGCTGGCCGCCCGAGAAGCTGTGCGGATAGCGCTTCAGATAGCGGGGATCGAGGCCGACCAGCTGCATCAGCTCTTCGACCATCTCGGCCCTCGTGGCCGCATTGCCGATGCGGTGGATCAGCAGCGGCTCGTTGATGATGTCGAACACCGTCATGCGCGGGTTCAACGAGCCGAACGGATCCTGGAAGATGTATTGGATGCGCCGACGATAGCCGGTGAGTTCGCCTTGATTCAGCGTCACGAGATCGACGAGCCGGCCGCGGTCGTTGAACCAGATGTTGCCCGAATCCGGCGTCAAGGCGCGCATGATGACGCGCGCCAGCGTGGTCTTGCCGCAGCCGCTTTCGCCGACGAGACCCAGCGATTCCCCGCGCCGGATCTCGAGGCTGACATTGTCGAGCGCGTGAATCTCGGCCCCGCCGGCGTTGTTCAACCAGCCGCTCTTGCGTATGTGGAAGCGTTTGGCGAGGTTGTTCACCCACAACAGCGGGCCGCTCAGATCGGCGTCCTCGGGCCACGGATCCTTCTCCGCCATCAGATGGCCCGTCGTCGGCGTGATCTCGCGGATGGGAACCAGCCGCTCGCCCGGCGCCATGTGGAAACGCGGCACGGCGCGCAGAAGCGCCCGCAGATAGGGATGCGTCGGGCTGCGGAAGATGTCTTCGCGCGAGCCGCACTCCATGACCTTGCCGTGGTACATGACCACGATCTCCTCGGCCATGTTGGCGACGACCCCAAGGTCGTGGGTGATGAGCAGCAGCGCCATCCCAAGCTCGCGCTGCAAGTCGCGGATGAGTTCGAGAATCTGCGCCTGAATCGTCACATCGAGCGCGGTCGTCGGCTCGTCGGCGATGAGCAGGGCCGGCCGGCAGATGAGCGCCATCGCGATCATCGCGCGCTGGCGCAAGCCCCCCGACAGTTCGAAGGGATAGGTCTTGAGCGCGCGGTCGGGATCGGGAAAATCGACCAGCCGCAGCATGTCGCGGGTCATCTCGCGGGCTTGGGCCGATGAGCCGCGATGGTGCAGGCGATAGGCTTCGCCAACCTGGTCGCCGACGGTATGCAGCGGCGACAGCGACGTCATCGGCTCCTGGAAGATGATCGAGACGCGCGCGCCGCGAATGGCGCGCATGACGCGCCCGCGCTGCTTCAGGCGCGCGATGTCGACCACGTTGCCCGGCCGCTTGGGGTCGGCGAACAGGATCTGGCCGTCGCGCAGGATGGCCGAACGCGGCAGGATGCCCATGATCGCCTGGCTGACCACGGACTTGCCGGATCCCGATTCGCCGACAATGGCGACCGTGCCGCCTTGCGGCACGCGGAACGATACGCCGCGCACCGCATCCACCATGCCGCCCGCCACCGCGAACGACACCGCGAGGCTACGCACCGTCAGCAGATCGTTCATCCGAGCCGTTCCCGCCGGCGCTCCGGCATGTCCTCCGGCGCCAAGCCGGGGACCGACAGACCGAGCGCGCCGAAATTCGCCGTCGTCGTCGGATTGAGCGCCAGCCGGTTGGCTTGCGCCGCGGCGGCCGCGCCGCCCGCGATCCGGTCGAACCCGTCGATGGTGGAATCGATCGCCAGCCGCCGGCCGCCGGCCTTCAGGGTCAGCGTCATCCAGCCATCGCTCCTATTTCGTCGCGTAGCGAAGAAGCGCAAGCGCACATCGTCGATTTCCGCCCACCCGAGAACCTTCCCTGACCGGCCGGCCACCCCAATCGCCTCGCCGGTCATTTCGATTGCCTGACGATGGCGCAGCGCCGTGCGCATGGTGAACAGGATGAACAGCGCCGTCAATCCGCCAAATATTACCGTGGGAATGACGCTTGGCATGCCGATGGCAAGCCCGCCCGCGCACAAGACCCCGCCGGCCGCGCCGCGCGCATAGTCGGCGGCAACCGCCCGGACCTGGTAGCGATGGAGGCTCATGGCCGCTTCAATACGGGCCGGCCCGAGGCATTGGCAAGCCCGAAGACCTCGGTCGCGGGCAACCAGCGCAAGGTTTCGTGCGCGCGCGCGCGGGCGAAGAGTTCGGCCATGAAGGCGCCGGCCTCCGGCGGCTGCGCCGCGTGGTGGGTCAGAACGCCGGTCGGCTCGTCCGCGTCGACGCGGCCCTCCCTGCGGTCGCGCAGGTGCTCGACCAGCGCCGCCAGCGCGCGGGCCTCGCCGATGAACCCCCGGCCCTGCCGCCAATCGACGAGATCGACATGGACGTTAACCACGGCGAGACGAAATCGGCTGGTGGCCTCGCGCGGCCGGTACAGCGAAAGCCCATGGAACCCGATCCCGGCAAGCGCGGCCGCCGTCTCGTCGCCGATCCGGTTCCAAGGCGGCACCATCACCGGCAGGGCCTTGCCCCCGAACAGCGCCGTCAGCCGGGCGCGCCCGGCCGCCATCTCGCCCGTCATCTCGGCCAGCGCCCGATGCGGGCCCAGCTCGGATTTTTTTTCGGGCGGGGGCGCATGATTGGCATGGGCATAGCCGTGCTGAAGGACATCGACATGCTCGGTGCCGCCGATGCGCCGGGCCAGTGCCGGTCGCGCCAGCGCCGGAATGACGGCAAGCGCCAGCGGCGACGCCGGCCCCGCCATCTCGAGCAGGGCCTCCAACGCCGCGGAAGGCTCGACGGCATCGTCATCGCGCCACCAAAGATTCACCGGCCGCCGGCCCCAGGCCCCAAGTTCGCGTGACAGCGCCTGCCAGTCGCTCATGGCCTGCTCGGCCCTTCGTTCGCCGATTTTGCGGCGAATTCGGCGACAATCGCCACCGTCGCCGCTACGCCATCGAGATCGACGGCAAGGGCACCCGGCCGCGCCTGGGCAAGGGCTCGATCGATGGCCGCCGCCAGGGATTCCGGCGAAAGCTCGACCGCCTCCACCAACTCGACGCGTCCGCGGCCCGCCAGGATGCGCGCGCGAAGGGTTTGTTCGATTTCCTGGCCGGCGGCAAACGGCACCAGAACCGCCGGCACGCCGGTGGCGAGGACATCCATCACCGTATTATATCCCGCCTGCGACACCGACAGCGCTGCGCGGGAAAGGATATCGCGGAAATCGGGTCGAAAGCGCTCGACACTGACCCCCGCGGGCGCCGCCGCCGCAAGCCGCCCCCGGTCTCCCTCCGGCAGATTGGGGCCGGTCAACAGGCGCCAGCGCCTGGCCTTGGCGGTGGAAAGCGGGCGCGCCGCCAGCGCCGTCTCCAACAGCGGCAAACCGACGCTGCCTCCGCCGGCGGAGACCACCACCTCGCCGGCGCCATCATTCGTGTCCGTGGCCGCCGGGCCCGTCTCCACGACATAGCCGGTGTAGCGGATGTCGGCGATGGCATCGGCGGCGGCAAAGCTTGCCGTCAGCGGCACCAGCCGCGGATCGCCGTGGACCAGAACCGCGTCGAAATAGCGGCGCAGCGTCTCCAGCGTCTCGGCGGTGCGCTTGGCCTCGTTCTTGGCGACCAGGATGTCGCGAACCGAGCAGAGAACCGCCGGGCGTGGCCGGCGCCGCGCCGCCAGCTCGAGCAGCGGCAGCAATTCGAACCGGAACGCCCTGCGGCCGAAGGGGAACAGCTCGATCAGCAGCACGTCCGGCTCCAAGGCACGAAACGTGTCGAGCAGCAGGTCGCGCCGCCGCTGGCGCCACGAATCGTCGATCGGGCGGCCATCGCCGTCGAGGATCGCGGAAAAATCCCGGTCGGCCGATTCGGCTGCCGGCAATTGCACGACGCGACCGGCCAAATCCATTCCAGATACCGGCGCGCCGCCCGACGCGATCGTCACATCCAGACCGGCCGCGACCAGGCCCCGCGCAATCGCACCGGCGCGGCGCAAGTGGCCGATGCCAAGCAGATGCTGAACGTGGAACAGGACCGAATGCGTCATGGCGAAGCGGCCTCGGTAAGCGGCATGTTCAGCCGGTTGACGCGCGGGGCCCCATCGGCGTCGAGATCGAAGAGATGCGCCATCCCGTCGCGCAGCTTGTCGGGCGGCTTGTCGATCATGCTCCAGCCGGTGGCCAACGCATAGAGCAGGCGGATGATGCCGCGGTGGCTGACGGCCACGGTGGGCCGGCCGGAAGCGGCCGCGTCGATCATCCAGGATCGCAGGCGCTTCGACGCCACCCGCCGGCTCTCGCCGCCGGGCGGCTCGAAATCGAGGCCGCGCGCCTCTTGCGCCGCCAACGCCGCGCCATGGCGTTGGCGCAGCTCGGCGATGGTGTAGCCCTCCCAATCGCCGAAATGGGTCTCGATCAGCCGCGGCTCGACCGTGACGGCGCCATCGCCGCGCAGGACGGCAGCCGTCTCGCGGCAGCGTTTGAGCGGGCTCGAAACCCAAGCCCACTCTTCGAGAGGCGCTGGAATCCGCCATCGCGCCACGATCGCCCGGCCCTCGGCGCTCAAGGGGTTGTCGGCGCGGCCCTGCAAGCGCTTCGCCGCCGACCAAAGCGTGGGTCCGTGGCGCAGGATGGCGATGGGCGTCATGGGGCGGCGGTCATGGAACTAGTACCCGCGATCGTTGAAACGTGAGTCGGGCCTCTATCCTTCGACAGGCTCGGGATGAGGTCCTCATGCCGAGCTAGTCGAAGCATGAGGGCTGGGGCGGCGGTCATGGAACGAGCCGCGCCAATGCCTTGGCCAGAATGTCCGACGCCGAGGCGATATCGTTGCAAGCCATAACCTTCTCGCGGGCCGCTCGTCCCATGGCGGCCCGCCGTTCCGGCTGGTCGAGAAGCCGGGCCACGGCTTGGGCGAACGCGCCGGCATCGCCCTCCGGCGCCAGCAGTCCGGTCTTGGCGTGGCGGACGATCCGCGCGACGCCGCCCGCGCGCCCGGCGACGGCCGGCAAGCCGCTCGCCTGCGCCTCGAGCAGCGCCATGCCGTAGGCCTCGCTGATCGCCGGCCACACGAACAGATCGGCGCCGGCATAGTAGGACGAAAGTCGTTGCGCCGTCAGGGCGCCGGTATAAGTGACGCGGCCGCCAAGCGCGGCAAAGGCGCCGCGCACCTCGGCCTCCGCCTCGCCGGCGCCGACGACGATGAGCCGCCAGCGCCGCTCGGCGATGCGGCCAAGCGCCTCGGCCAGCAGACGGTAGGAACGAACCTTGTCGCCGGGCCGCATCATGGCGACCGCCAGCAGCCAGGGAACGCCGGGATCGATTCCGTGCCGGCGGGCGATGCGCCGGCGGGACCGTTGCCGGTCCTTCGGTACTCCGAACCGCGCCGTATCGAGGAAGGGCGGCAGGCTCAAGAGCCGGCGGCCGCTGCCCAGAAGATCGACGAGACAAAAGCGGTCGGCGGGGTTGATCACGGCGATGAGGGCGGCGAGTTCGATCGCCTTTTCGGTTTGCCGGTGCCCGTCCGCCCAGGCCCCGTGCGCGCGCTTGGGCGCGTGCGAGGTCTCGGCGAGGACGTAAGGGATGCCAAGGGCCAGGCTGACGCGCGGCCCGATCCAATCGGGCGCCTTGTAGTAACCGTGATAGGTGAACCAGAGCGCCGGGCGCCGCCGGGGCGGTTCGCTCCGATAGCGCCGGATCAACCGATCGGCGGCGGCGGTCGCGAAGCCGGCGATGTCGGCCTGCGCCTCCTTGTCGCCGTCGCGATCGAAGCTGCGCAAGCGGCTCGCCAACTCCACCCGATGGCCCGCGGCCGCAAGCGCCGCGATCAGCAGCCGCGCCATGCGCCGGTCGCCGGACGGGCGCGGATGCGCGGGCGGTTTCAGCGGCGCGTAGAAGGCGATGCGCATCAGGCCGGGTCCATCGGCGCGGCGAACTTTCGCGCCAGCCTGTCGATGCCGCGCTCCATGTCGAAATGCCGGCGCACGCGCTCGTTTCCGGCGCGCCCGAGCGCGGCGCGGCGCGCCGGGTCGCGGATCAGCCCGGCGATCGCCGCCGCCAAGGCTTCGACGTCGCCGGGCGGAACCAGAAGCCCGGTGGTCCCATCGACGACGAATTCCGGAACCGCGGACAAGGACGTTGAAACCACGGGCAGCGCCTGGCTCTGGGCTTCCATCAGCACGTTGGGCAAACCGTCGCGATCGCCGTCCTCGGCGATGCGGCAGGCGAGCGCGAAGAGATCGGCATGCCGATACTGCCGCAGCACTTCGTCCTGCGGCTTGGCGCCCAGCCACACGATGCGCCCATCGATGCCAAGGCGCTTGGCCTCGGCCTTCAGCGCATCCGACAGCATGCCGCCGCCGATGTGGACGAACCGCCACGCCAGCGAAGCCGGGATACGGGCCAGCGCCTGCAAGAGATCATGATAGCCCTTCTTCGGTACCGCGCGGCCGACCGACAGAACGATGACCGGATCGCGCGCGTCGCTTCCGTCGCGTGCTGGGCGCGGCCCGGCCGGCGCGTCGAATCGCGCGAGATCGAGACCGTGATAGAGAAGCTCGACCTTGCCGGCGTGGGGGGCAAGCGCCGCCAGCCGCGCTTCCCCCGCGGCTGTGCAGGTCACGACCCATTCGGCCTCGGCCAGCTTCTCCGCCAGGTCCCAATCGGGCGTGGTCCATATGTCCCGGGCGTGCGCCGAGGCGCTCCAGGGCAGGCCGGTCATCAGGCCGGCATAGCGCGCGACCGAAGCCGGCGTATGCAGGAAATGCGCGTGCAGCCGCATCGTGCCTTCGGGCAGTTCCGCCGCCAACACCAGCGCTTGGCCGAATCGGCGCCCGCGGTGGGCGGTGAAATCGCGGCGCAGATCGGCGAGCCAGGCCGCCCGCGCGCGACGGTACCCCTGCGCGCGCCTCAAGCGGCGCCATGCGCGAAAGACCCGGCGCGGTTCTTGATAGAGATACTCCGGCAGATACGCGACCGCGGCGGCGATCTCGGCGTGAATGGGATGCCGGTCGCGGTCGGTGGGGCGGCGCATCGAGGCGATCGCGATCTTGAGCCCGCGCCGCTCCAGCGCCCGCATCTCCTGCGCGATGAAGGTCTCGGACAGGCGCGGATAGCCCTTGAGGAGGAAGAGAACGGTCTGGCGCAAGGGACGGGATCGGCGGGCTTCGCGAACTCGCCCGTCAGCGCGACCGGCGGGTCGCGATCTGCAGCCGCGGCCGGCGGCCGCGCGCCAGCCATTGGTCGAGCAGCCGGGCGACATTCTCGTGGCCATCGAGCAGGCCCGGGATCACGACCTCGCTCGGGCGAGGTTGTTGCGGCAGCTGGCGCAGCGCCGTCGCCATCGTGCGCCAGTCGCGGTCCCCGTCCTCGGGCAGCATGCGCGCGAGGCCAAGCTCCTGCGCCCGCGCGGCACGGATATATTGCTCCATGCGCGGCACGGTCCGCGGCACGATGATCGCCGGCTTGTCGAAGGACAGGATCTCGCAAAACGTATTGTAGCCGCCCATGCCGACGACGCCCACAGCGCGCGCGATCAGTTTTTCGATCTGCGCGTCGAAGGTGATGGCTTCGACGTTCTCCAGCTTGGCGGCCCGGTCGAGGAATTCCATCTGCCGTTCGTGATGCATGAACGGGCCCAGCACCAGCAGGGCGCCAAAGGGCAGGCGTGCGTCCGCTTCATAGACGCGTAACGTCCAATCGATCACCGAGTCGCCGTCGCCGCCCCCCCCGGTCGTCACCAGCACGTACGGACCCTTGAGCTTTTCGAGATAGACGGTGGGCGAAACCGTCGTCGGCAAGTCGCGCTTCAAATAGCCGGTATAGGTGACCTTGCGCATCACCGAGCGCGGCAGTTCGATGCCCTCCAGCGGATCGCAGACCTGCGGCAGGCCATAGACCCAGATCTGATCGAACACGTCGCGCAGCGCCGGGACGACTTTCTTGCGCTCCCATTCCGGCACCAGCAGGCCGGGCTCGTCCAGTACGTCGCGCAGGCCCAGCACCAGCGGCACGCCGCGTTTCTTCAACAGATGCAGCGTGTCCTCCACCTCGCCGCGCAGGCCCAGCGGTTCCTTGTCGACGATGAAGAGGTCGGGATCGAAGATCTCGGCGGTGTGGCGGATGATCGAGGCGCGCATCGCCAGCGTCTGCTTGATGTCGATATGCAAGGAGAGCGAGGTGTACTCGCCGTCGCGCAGCTTGATCACGCCGGGGACGCGAATGAAATCGACCCGAGAGCGGAAATTGAAGCTGCCGATGATCGGCGAACCGGACAGGATCAGAACCGACAGATCCTTGTCATGGTCCACCATCGCGTGCGCGATGGCCCGGCAGCGGCGAAGGTGGCCGAGGCCAAAGGTGTCGTGGCTGTAGATGAGCACACGTGCGGCCCGCCGGGCCTGGACGCGATGGTCGCTCATTTTCGCTCAAGGGCTCCCTAAGGCCCGTCCACCCGACGCAACCGCTCAACTATGCCATCGGCCTTGGCGGAGGCAAGCGGAGTCTTTTAGGGCCGCGTCCGGTCGCCCTTGCCGGGCGTATGGTATTGGCGCCGGGGACGGATCGCCCTAAGGTGTCGTCGGCCGCGCGCCCGGGGAATCGATGGAAACCAATCTTTTCAAATACATACTGAAGCACACCCGGCGCGAGCAGGTGGCGATCCTGGCGATCGTCATCCTGTCCCAGGTGTTCTATTTCCTCTCCCTCGACCTGCCCAAGACGATCGTCAACCGCGCCATCCAGGGCGAGGGCTTCGATGAGCCGGGCGCCACCGTGCCGTTCCTGGCGGTCCAGTTCGACTTGCCGGAATTCCTGGGCTTCCTGGGCCTTCCCGAGCGCCTCGATCTCTTTTCCGGCCTCGATTTGGAGCGCATTCCTTATCTCGTGGCGCTCAGCCTGCTGTTCCTGCTGCTGGTTTTCATCAATGGCGGGTTCAAGCTGCACATCAACACGCAGAAGGGGCGGATGGGCGAGCGCATGCTTCGCCGGTTGCGCTATGAACTGTTCGATCGCGTCTTGCGATTCCCGCCGCACCATTTGCGCAAGGTGAAGCAGGCCGAAATCGCAACCATGGTGAAGGACGAGGTCGAGCCGCTCGGCGGTTTCATCGGCGATGCCTTCGTGCAACCCGCCTTCCTCGGCGGCCAGGCGCTGACCGCGCTCGTCTTCATCCTCGCGCAGAGCCTCTATCTCGGCTTGGTGACGGTGGGAATCCTGATGTTGCAGGGCTTCATCATCCCCAAGCTACGGGTCCGCCTGCTGCGGCTTGGCAAGCAGCGCCAACTGACCGCGCGCGATCTCGCCGGACGGATCGCCGAAAGCGTCGACGGGATCACCGAGATCCATGCCCACGACGCCAGCAACTACATGCGCGCCGACATCGCGGCCCGTCTGGCGCGCATCTTCGAAATCCGCTTCCTGCTTTATCAATGGAAGTTCGCGATCAAGTTTCTGAACAATCTGCTGGCTCAGCTCACGCCGTTTTTCTTCTACCTGGTCGGCGGCTATCTCGCGATCACGGGCCGCCTCGATATCGGCGGCCTGGTCGCCGTCATCGCCGCCTACAAGGATCTGCCCGGACCGGTGAAGGAACTCATCGACTGGGACCAGCAGCGCCAGGACGTTCAGATCAAGTACGAGCAGGTGATCGAACAATTCAGTCCGGACGGGATGATGCCGACCGAGCTGCAGGCGCCGACGCGGACGGCCGGACCGCTCGGCGGCCCGATCAAGGCCGCCAACCTGACCTTGATCGAGGAGGGCGGCGCCAAGCTTCTCGACGGCGTCAGTTTCGAGCTGGCCATCGATCGTCACGTCGCCTTGGTCGGGCCCGAGGGCGGCGGCAAGGAAGCGCTGGCCATGGTGCTGTCTCGGATCAGCGTTCTCTCGGGCGGGTCGCTCATGGCCGGCGAGACCGACCTCGGCTCGGCGCCGGAGGCGTTGACCGGCCGGGCCATCGCCTATGTCGGGCCGGACCCTTATCTCTTCGCCACGACCTTGCGCGAGAACATGCTCTATGGCCTGCGCTACTGGCCGGGGCGCCCGCGCGCCCCCGACCCGGCCGAGGCCGCCCGGCTGTCGAGCGCCCAGGCCGAAGCGCGCCGCACGGGCAATACCGAACTCGATTTCGCGGCCGACTGGACCGACTACGCCGCTGCCGGCGCGGCCGGACCCGAAGACATCGACCAGCGCATGATCGACGCCTTGCGTGTCGTCGAATTCGACGAGGACGCCTATCAGCTCGGCCTGCGCGGCATCGTCGATCCGGCCCATCGCGCGGGCCTTGCCCAACAGATCGTGTCGGCGCGCGCCGCCTTGCGCTTGAAGCTCGCCGATCCGGCGCTGGCGGCGCTGGTCGAACCGTTCGATCGCACGCGTTACAACCGCAACATGACGGTGGCGGAAAATCTTCTGTTTGGAACCACCAGCGATCCGGGGCTGGCGGCCGAGCGCGTCTCGGACCACCCTTACGTGAAATCGATCCTGGCGCGCGTGGCGTTGCGCGCGCCGCTCCTTGCCATAGGCCACAAGATCGCGGATACCATGGTCGAGCTGTTCGCCGACCTGCCGGCGGGCCACCCGTTCTTCGAGCAATTCAGCTTCATCGCCGCCGACGATCTTCCCGACGTGCGAGCGCTTCTCGGGCGCGCCGACAAGGGCGGTGTCGCCGGTCTCGCGGCCCCGGACCAGGACCGCCTGATCGCGCTCGCCTTTCCCTACGCCGAAGCGCGCCATCGCCTCGGTCTCATCGACACCGACACGGAATTGCTGTTGCTCGCGGGCCGTCGGGCGTTCGTCGAGCATGTGCCGGCGGACCTCTCCGCCAAGGTCGAATTCTACGATGAAGCGAAATACAACGCGGCCGCGGCCTTGCAGGACAACATTCTTTTCGGCCGCCTCGCCTACGGTCAAGCCCAGGCGGCTCAGCGCATCGGGCAGCTCATCACCGACGTGCTGAACGATCTGGACTTGCGCGCGGCGGTCTTGCAGGTCGGCCTCGATTACCAGGTTGGCGTGGCCGGAAAGCGTCTGTCGCAGGCCCAGCGCCAGAAGGTCGGTCTCGCCCGCGCGCTCCTGAAGGGCGCGGATTTGCTCGTCGTCAATGGCGCGACCGGCGCCATGGACGGGGCGACGCAGGCCAAGGTGCTGGACAACACGCTGCGCCTGCGAAAGGGGCGCGGCGTGGCCTGGTCCTTGCAACGCGCCGATATGGCGCGCGGCTTCGATCGGATTCTGCTGCTGCGCGACGGTAAGCTGGCCGAACAGGGGACGTTCGCCGAATTGGATCGCCCCGGCACGCGGTTTCAGGAATTGGCGGCGTCCGGGTAGCCGCGGCATAGGGAGCCAAAATCATGAGCCTCAACGAAGAATTCGAACTCTTGCGGCGCATCCCGATGTTCGCGCGGGTGGAGCCGGCGAAGTTGAAGCTGCTGGCCTTTACCAGCGAGCGGCTGGTCTACGCGCCCGACCAGGAACTGTTCCACCAAGGCGACCAGCCGGATGCCTGTTACATCATCGTGGACGGCGACGCGGCGGTCATGGTCGACACGCCGTCCGGACCGCTCACGGTGGCCAAGATCGGCAAGAACGAGTTCGTCGGCGAGATTGGCGTGCTCTGCGATGTGCCGCGCACGGCAACGGTGAAGGCCCTGACCGCGCTCACCACGCTCAGGATCGCCAAGGACATCTTCTTGCGCATGGTCAGCGACTTTCCGACCATGGGGGTGGAGATCATGCGCGTGCTCGCACACCGGCTGGAACAGACGACGAACCAGTTGCGCGAGGCCAAGGCGGCCGTCCGGCACTAGCGGTGTAAAGCGTGAGCCGTCTCGACAGTTTCATTCGCCGCCTGGAGGCACAGCGCGCCTGCCTCGACGCCGCCGCCGCCATGATCGCCTGCACGCCCGGGCCGGTTCTCGAGGTCGGGCTCGGCAACGGCCGGACCTACGATCACATGCGCGAGCGTCTGGCGGGGCGCGCCATCTTCGTCTTCGACCGCCAGGTCGCGACTCATCCCGCCTCGACCCCGCCGCCGGAGTTCCTGATCATCGGCGACGTGCGCAAGACGCTTGCCGGCGCCGCCGGCCGCATCGGTGCCTCGGCGGCAATGGCCCATGTCGATATCGGCAGCGGCGAGGAAGCCGCCAACGCCGTGCTGGCGGCGGCCATCGTGCCATCGCTCGTCGCCCTCATGGCGCCGGGCGGCGTCATCGTCAGCGACCAGCCGCTGGCCCATGCCGGGCTCGAACTTCTGCCGCTTCCCGGCGGCGTAAAACCCGGCCGCTATCACATGTACAGGGTCAGGTGAAGCAGTAGAGTAAGGCCCAAGCATCAAGCTGAATCGACCCGATTCAACTCGATAACGTCTCGCTCAGGGCCTTGCTACGTTGGTCTTTCATGAAATCGACGAAAATGCGCAGAACTTCCATTCGCGCATGCGACTTCGGGTAGTACAGAAAGTAGCCAGGCCTTTCGATGACATAGTCATCGAGTACGCTTTCCAAGGCGCCCGATTTTAGATCCTCTTCGATGTTCGGCCGGAACAGCCACCCGATACCCGAGCCGCTTCGCGCCGCAAGGATGACCGCGTTGGTACTGTCGACGACGAGCCCGCCTTTGACGTCAATGCTCGTGATGCCCTGGGAACCCTGGACCTCCCATTCGGCAATTTTCCGGGATGCGATGTACCGGTAACGAATGCAGCAATGTTGCAGGAGATCCTGCGGCTCTTGCGGGCGTCCATGCGATTTCAGATATGTCGGCGACGCAAAAAAGACCTGCTTCAATGGTGGAGTGAGGCGAACCGCGATCATGTCTTCGCGGATGTGGTCTCCCATCCTGACACCCGCGTGATAGCCTTCCAGGGCGATGTCGACAAAAGCCTCGTTCAGAGACAGTTCCAGCTCGACATCCGGAAATCTCTTCTGAAATTCGGCAAGCTTGTGCGCGACCGCAAGCTGATAGGCGACGTATGGAATCGAAACCCTGATCGCGCCCGATCTGGTCGTCGCCGACCCGCGAGCCTCTTCAACGGCCTCACGAAGCTCGACCATCGCGGGCTTCGTACGCTTTAGTAATGCGCGGCCCGCATCGGTCAGGGTTACCCTGCGGGTGGTCCTGGCGAACACCGCCACTCCGATCTCGGCCTCAAGCGACTTCAGTTGATGGCTGATGGCCGGAGGCTGGACAGCGAGCGCATTGGCGGCGCGGCGCAAGGATCCATGCTCGGCAATCGCCAGAAAGACCTCCAGGCCGGTGACGGGCAGTTTGGCCATTATTCGTTTTTTCTAATCAGTGTGATAAATCTAATGTGACTATACGAAACAATCCGATCGCGCTACAGAAATTGACGACCTCACTTCTAAGACCAGGGTCCAGGCTATGGCCCGGGGAGCAGTCTTTGGCGAGTGTTCACACAGGCGGCTGTCAATGCGGCGCGGTCCGGTACGAGACTCGTGGCGATCCGATCATGATCTACGCCTGTCATTGCACGATCTGTCAGCGGCAATCCGGCGGCGCCTTCGGCATGGCGGCCATGTTCGGTGGTGGCGATATGACGATGACGGGAATTGCACCGGCACATTTCATCCGGCAGGGGCACGGGCGCAAATTCCGTTGCTATTTCTGTCTGGAATGCGGGACGCGGATCTATCACCAGTGGTTCACCGAGGACGGCGACTTTCCATTTGTGAACATCAAACCCGGAACTCTCGACGATACGTCGTGGGTGAGGCCTGGATGCCACGTCTGGACGCAGCATGCGCAGCCGTGGATCCGCTTTCTAGACGATGACGTCGTGTTCCGGCAGCAGCCCGGGTTCGAGGAAATGCCTCGATTTAGCCGCCCATGAGCCCGACCGTCGGCGTCCGTCCGGACAAGATTGGCCTCGGCGTATTGACGATCGTCGCGACCGCGATCGCGATGTCTTTCGGCGATGCCGTGGTCAAGTACGTGAGTTCGGATTTTGCAGTGTGGCAGATCTACGTGCTGCGCAGCATCTTGGCTATGGCATTGATCCTTGCGATCTCCATGCTTGGCCCCCGTCCCAGAAGGCTTCTCCCGCTTTCGCCGGGTTGGACGTATCTGCGCAGTCTCCTGCTGATGATGATGTGGATCGCCTTCTACGCCGCCCTATCGGTCCTTAGCCTTCCGGTCGTCGCAGCCGCGTATTATACTGCCCCTTTGTTCATTACGGTCTTCTCGGCCCTGATCATCGGCGAAGCCGTCGGCCTTCGGCGTTGGATAGCCGTTCTCATCGGCTTCGTGGGTGTTCTGGTAATTTTGAGACCCGGCACGGAGGCGTTCTCATCGCTGACGCTGTTGCCGATCCTGTCCGCGGTGTTCTACGCGCTGGCGGCCATTGTCACGCGCACCAGATGCGTCGACGAAAGGCCGCTCGCGCTCTCTCTGGCACTGAACGTATCGTTTCTGATCACGGGGTTGGTCGCGTCCGCCGCCATTGTGCTGTACGCACCGACCGCAAGCGTCGTGAGCGTGAATCCATTTCTCTTGGGACATTGGTCGGCGATGGGCGTTCGAGAATGGGGGATCATCGCGATGCTGGCGGTTCTTATTGTCGCCATCGGTTCCGGCGTCGCCAAGGCATACCAAAGCGCCCCACCGCCGATCATCGCGGCGTTTGACTACAGTTACTTGGTATTCGCCGCGCTCTGGAGCTTCGCGATATTATCCGAGTTGCCTGATACTCCGACCATCGTCGGCATGATCTTGATCACCGGAGCCGGTCTTCTCGTCGTCTCGCGATCGAGGACCGGTTCGGACTCGACCGTGACCAAGTCGGCTCGATTCCAATGAGGCAATGTGCCTAGGCGAGATCCAGAATCACCGGAACGTGGTCCGAAGGGCCGGCCCAGCCGCGCGCCTCGCGCAAGGTGCCGACGCCGGCAAGATGGCGCGCCAGCGGCGGCGTCACCCAGACATGATCCAATCGCCGGCCTCGATCCGAGGCCGCCCAGTCGCGGGCGCGATAACTCCACCACGAGTAGAGCTTCTCGCTGGCGGGTACGAACCGGCGCGCGGCGTCGACCCAATCCAACGTCTCTTGCAGGCGGCTCAGCTTCTCGACCTCGATCGGCGTGTGGCTCACCACATCGAGCAGCTGGCGGTGCGACCAGACATCGTTGGGCAAAGGCGCCACGTTGAGGTCGCCCACCAGGATCATCTTCGTCCGCCGGCGCCGGGTGGCGGCGAACCACGCGGTCATGTCGTCGAGGAACCGCAGCTTGTGCGCGAACTTGTCGTTGGCGACGGGGTCGGGAATGTCGCCACCGGCCGGGACATAGGCGTTGTGGAGCTCGATCCCGCCCTCGAGGCGCACCGCGATATGCCGGCAATCGTCTTTGCCGCCCCAACTCTCCGCCGGCAGCGCCTTTACAGGCTGGCGCGACAGGATGGCAACGCCGTTATAGCCCTTCATCCCCCGGAAATGCACATGCGGGAAGCCCAGCTTCCGGATCGCGGCCAAGGGGAAGTGTTGGTTCTCGACCTTCGTCTCTTGCAGGCAAACGATATCCGGCCGGTGGTGGCGAACCAGCTTCGCCAGGTTGGCGTGCCGCAGGCGGACCGAATTGATGTTCCAGGTTACGATTCTGAGGACCATGGGCCGGGACCATGCCCAAAAAGCGAACGCCCGGCCAGGGGGACCGGCCGGGCGTTCTCAGTTCCTCGAAGGGAGCCCTGAAGGCGGTAGGGGAGACCGCCTCCTGGGCGATCACGGCTGTTACAGCCGCGACCACTGCTAACTCTTAAAATAGGTCTGCCCCGGAGCCGATTCAAGGGTGCCCCAGGGGGGCACATGAGGCGTTTTCAGGCCGCCCGGACTGCCCGGCGCTTCGCCCCGAAAGCGCGGGCGGCGGCGCCAAAGGCCTGGAATATCGCCATGGATACCGGATTTTCCTCGATCCGGTACTCCGGATGCCATTGAACCCCGAACACGAATCCCTTGGCGCCCCTGACACTCACCGCTTCGATCATGCCGTCGGGCGCGGTCCCTTCGACGATCAGGTCGGCGGCCGGCCGGTCGATTCCCTGCCAATGCAATGAATTGACTTGTATTTTCCGGGCACCAACGATGCGGGCGAACTGCCCGCCGGGGTCCAGCGCGACCTCGTGCCGGGGCGCGTATTTCGCGTCGTAAGGGACCCCTTGCGGGCTTCTGTGGTCGATCTTGCCCGGAAGAAGGTGGACCTGCTGGTGCAGCGTCCCACCCAAGGCGACGTTCAACTCCTGTATCCCCCTGCAAATACACAATAAAGGAACTCCGGCGGCGAGCGCCGCCCGGATCAGCGGCAGGGTGGTCGCGTCCCTGGCTGGATCCTGGGGGCTTTCGGGCCGGTCCGGCGGGCCATTATAGTGATGCGGCGCAACGTTCGAGCGGCTCCCGGTGATGAGCAGGCCGTCCAGGCGCCCAAGCAGGTCGTCCATGTCATAGGCATCGCCCAGCGCGGGGACCAGCATCGGCAGGCCCCCGGCGCCCGCCGCGACGGCGGCCACGTATTTGTCACCGGCGGAATGGAAAGGCAGGCCCTCGGACTCTTTCAGGCAGGCCGGCACGCCGATCAAGGGCGCGCCCGTGGCTATGCGCATGACATTTCTCGCTTCAAGACGGCCAAGCCTGCCTGGAATGTGCCAAGACAGGAGATCGCCCGCAAGTCCCTGGTACCGGCAGCCGCCGAGGTATAGGAAATCGGGCTAGATGAACCTCGTTCTGCCCGCGATGCTGGCCGGCAAGACCGGCGCGGTTCTCGCCTGGTTCGCGATCCTCTTTGCCATGGAGCGCTGGTTGCCGGCCGACCGGCCGGCGGAACTGGCGGGCGCTCGGCCGGCGGGGGGGCGAAGCCGGCTCGGCCGCAACCTCGCCTTGTGGCTGGCGAACGTGGTGTTGTCGTTCCTGGTGGTCGTGCCGCTGACCGCGGGCGCCTCGACACTGGCGCCGCAGTGGCGGCCGGAATGGTGGCAAGGCGCCCAGGGTCTCGTCATCGACCTGGTGCTGCTCGATCTCCTCATCTACTGGTGGCACCGCTGGAATCACGAAATCCCGTTCCTGTGGCGGTTCCACGAGGTGCATCACCTCGACCGCACGCTCGATACGACGACGGCATTGCGGTTCCATTTCGGCGAGGTGGCGCTGTCGGCGCTGGCGCGGGCAGCCGTGGTCGTGGCGCTGGCGTTTCCGCTCTCCTCGGTGCTGGCGTTCGAGACCGCGATCCTGTTGGCGGCGGTCTTCCATCACTCGAATCTGCGTTTGCCGGCCGCGTTCGAGATTGCGCTGGCGCGGCTCATCATCACGCCGTCGCTGCATTGGGTGCACCATCACGCGCGCCGCGCCGACACCGATTCCAATTACGGCACGGTGCTGAGCTTTTGGGACAGGCTCTTCGCCACGCGCAGCCCGACGGCGCGGCGCCCCGGCATGCCGATCGGCGTCGAGGGCCAGGCCGAGCGCCCGCTCCTCGATCTGCTGGCGCGGCCGTTCCGCCCTAAGGGCCGCTAACGGTTCTGCGTTTGGCGCTCTGCAGTGGGCGTGGCGAACAGATTGTTCGACAGCTCGACGCCGAAGCTGGTGCGGTCGAGGCCGACGCGAACCTCCTTGCCGGTCGGGTCGATGATCGTCCACTGGCGTAAGACCAGCGGCTGGTCGCTGAAGATGAGCGACACCGAACCGCCATCGGGATCGTCGCTCTGATGCATGGCGATGCGCAAGGCGCCCGGCGCGCGCTCGATCGCGGTGATGGTGACGCCATCGGTGAGATCGATGGTCTCGCGCAGCAGGAACCAGGCCGGGGTCTGCCCCAGCGGCAGCTGCGACACTTGATCGAGTTCCTTGTCGTAATAGGTCACGACGATTCCATCGGCGACAAGAAGCGCCGGCACCGGCGGATCGTACTCGACGCGCAGTTGCCCGGGACGGCGGAGGTAGATCGTGCCCCAGGCGATACCGCCGTCGGCCGAATACTGTTGGAAACGCGTCTGCATCGACCGAATGCCGTTCAAGTAATCCTCGACCCGGCGGATGTCCGCGATGTCGTCGTCGCTGAGAATGAGCTCGGGCGCCACCTCGGCCCTCGCCGGGCGGCCCAAGAGCGCGGCGCATAGTCCCGCGCCGCCCGCGGCAAGCAGGGCCCGTCGATCCAGCGCAAGATCGAGGAATCTCGCCCGCGCATCCGGTCGGCGTGACGATTTCGGCACGGTCATCGATACATCTCCCTGGTTATCGCAGGACTTCGCGCTTGCCCACGTGATTGGCCGGGCCGACGACTCCATCCTTCTCCATCCGCTCGACGATCCGCGCGGCGCGGTTGTAGCCGATCTGCAGGTGGCGCTGGAGAAAGCTCGTCGAGGCTTTGTCTTCGCGCCGCACCAGCGCCACGGCCTGTTGGAAAAGGCCGTCGCCGCCGGACTCTTCCAGCCCCGAATCGACGTCCTCGCCCTCCGGGTCGCGCGTCACGTCCTCGACATATGTAGGTGCGCCTTGCTTCTTTAGAAAGGCCACCACCGATTCGACTTCTCGGTCGCTGACGAACGGACCATGAACGCGGGTGATGCGTCCGCCCTGGGCCATGAGCAGCAAATCGCCTTGGCCAAGCAGCTGTTCGGCGCCGGTCTCCCCCAGGATCGTTCGGCTGTCGATGCGCGAGGTGACGTGGAAGCTGATCCGGGTCGGGAAATTCGCCTTGATGGTGCCGGTGATGACGTCGACCGAGGGGCGCTGGGTCGCGGTGATGAGATGGATGCCGGCGGCCCTGGCCATCTGCGACAGGCGCTGGATCGCGGCCTCGATGTCCTTGCCGGCGACCATCATCAGGTCGGCCATCTCGTCGACGACGACGACGATGAGCGGCAGCGGCGTCAGGTCGAAGGGCTGCTCTTCGTAAATGGGTTCGCCGGTTTCGGTATCGAAGCCGGTCTGGACGCGCCGCGTCAGCGTTTCGCCCTTCTCCATCGCCTGGCGGATGCGCTGGTTGTATCCCTCGATATTGCGCACGCCCAGCTTCGACATGGCGCGGTAACGTTCTTCCATCTCGCGCACGGTCCATTTAAGCGCCACGATCGCCTTGCGCGGTTCGGTCACGACCGGGTGCAGCAGATGCGGAATCCCGTCATAGACCGACAATTCGAGCATCTTCGGGTCGATCATGATGAATTTGCACTTGTCGGGCGCCAGCCGATAGATCAGCGACAGGATCATCGTGTTGATGCCGACCGATTTGCCCGACCCCGTGGTGCCGGCGATGAGCAGATGCGGCATGGACGCAAGATCGGCGATCACCGGCGCGCCGCTGATGTCCTTCCCCAGAACAAGCGCCAATTGCGCCGCGGTGCGCTCGTACTCGACCGAAGACAGCAGCTCGCGCAAGAATACGGTCTCGCGCGAACGGTTCGGCAGTTCGATGCCGATGACGCTGCGTCCGGGCACCACGGCCACGCGCACGGCCAAGGCGCTCATCGAGCGCGCGATGTCGTCGGCCAGCCCGACGACGCGACTCGTCTTGGTGCCGGGCGACGGTTCGAATTCGTAAAGCGTCACCACCGGCCCGGGGCGCACCTTCACGATCTCGCCCTTCACGCCGAAATCGTCGAGCACGGATTCGAGCAGGCGCGCGTTTTTCTCCAGGGCCTCCTCGCTGACCCGCTCCTTTGTCGCCGGGGCGGGCGCCTTGGTCAGGAGGTCGAGCGGCGGCAGCTCGTAATCCTCCGCCGGGATGAGGTCGAGGGTCGCCTGGCCGATGAGCCGCGCGCGCTTGTTCGGTTTGGAGGCCGGCCGGCGCTGGTCGACCAGCCCGGCGCGGCGCGGCGGCGCGCTCGCCCGCGGCGGCGGGTCTTGCGCGGCGATTTCCGGATCGAGGTAAGGCTCCGCCTCGCCGCTCCGCAGCTTGCGATAGACTAGGTGTCCGCCGCGCCCGACGCTGCCGATGACGCTTAAGGCGCGGTGCCCCGCTCGGCGATAAGTCATCCAGGGGATTCCGGCGGCAATGTACCAAGTGCCGGCGGCGACCGCGGCGGCGATGGCGCCGACCACCCTGGGATCGATGCCCAAAAACGCCCAGCTTTCGTGTCCCCTCATCAGCCACCAGCCAAGGTAGCCGCCGAGGCCGCTTGGCCATGCCGCCGGCGCCGTCAGGGCCGCCGAGGCCATCGACGTCGCCGTCAGGGCCACCGGCAGCAGCGTCAGGCGCAACCAGCCGCGCCGGAATCCGCGATGGCGAAAAATCCGCCATCCCCAGGCAAGCAGCGCGCCCGCCAGCGCCAAGCTCGACAGGCCGACGCTCTGCAACGCCACATCGGCGACCCGCGCGCCGACCGGACCCAGCCAGTTAGCGACGGGATCGTCGCTGGCGAGGCTGCCCGAAGGATCGCTCGCGCGATAGCCGCCGATGGCGATGAGGAGCAAGACGCCTGCCGCGAAAAGGACGAAGCCCAGAATCTCCCGCAGGCGGCGAGCGAAAAAGGCGCGCATGCCCTCGCCGTCCGCGGCGGCCTTGTCGATGGGCTCGGCGATTTCGCTCATTCTATCCCGCCATGGCGGCTGCCTGCCGCCGGATACCGCCGTCCAGCGCTTCGACCAAGCGGTCAAGCGCCTTGCCGACCGCCGCCGGATCGTGGACCAGCGCGACTCGAATATAGGCATCTCCCGGATTCAGGCCTTGGCGGTCGGGGCGCGCGAGGTAGGCGCCGGGCAGCACCTTGATCCCGGCCGCCCGCCACAACTGGCGCGCCGCCGCCTCGCCATCGCCGACCTCGAGCCACAAGAAGAATCCGCCCTCCGGCCGCCGCCAGTCGAATCGCCGCCCGATCAGCCTCTCGGCCAGCGCGAAGTTGGCGCGATAGCGCGCCCGCCCGGTCTCGACATGCGCCTCGTCGCGCCACAGCATTGTCGATACCGCCAGGATCGGCGCCGGCACCGCGACGCCGCCATAATTGACGAGCTGCGTCTGCCGCGCGATCAGGCGCGGGTCTCCGGCGATGAATCCCGAGCGCAGCCCCGGCACGCCGGAACGCTTCGACAATGAATGAAAGACCAGAAGATTCGACAAGTCGCCACCTTCCGCCGCGACTTCGAGCGCGCCGGGCGGCGGGGCATCCGAATAGATTTCGGCATAGCACTCGTCGACCGCCAAAACGAACCCGTGGGCTCGCGCCAGGTCGAGCCAGCGCCTCAGATAAGCGCGGCTGGCAACGGCGCCCTGCGGATTGGCGGGCGAGCAGACATAGGCAAGGGCGGTGCGCGCCAGCACGCCGGCATCGATATGATCGGGGTCGGGCAGGAAACCCGTCTCCCGAGTCGCCGGCAAAAAGACCGGCTCCGCGCCGGCGACCGCCGCCGCGCCGGCATAGACGTGATAGAAGGGGTTGGGCATCAACACCGCCGGGCGGCGCGCCGAGGTGGGTTCCGGCACCGCCGACAGCGCGGCCATGAACAGCGCCTCGCGGGTGCCGGCGACCGGCAGCACGTGCCGGTCGGGATCGATCAGATCGGCGGGCAGGGCATAGCGCCGCGCGAGCCAGTCGACGACGGCGGCGCGAAATTCCGCCGTCCCCTGGCTTGGGGGATAGCGCGTCCACGAAGCCGCGTGGCGGGCAAGCTCGTCGCCGACACCAGGCGGCAGCGAGCCTTGCGGTTCTCCCAGCGACATGACCAGCCGCTCGCTCTCCTCGATCGCGGGTTCGATGCCATGCAAAAGGCCCGCCAACCGCGTGAACGGATGAAACGCGAGAAGCGCGTCCAGGCGGTCGCCGGGCATGATGGCGCTGGCTAGGGTGCCGGCGCCGTCAGCGGCGCCGAGGTCGGGTGCGAATCATGAACAATCTTAGCCCCGCGCCCCCGGCCGTTACAACAATCGAGGTGAAGGATCGCCTCCCCCGCTCGAGAAAGCCGACCCGCGCCGTCGGGCCGCGGCGGTCAGGATTTCAGTCCCCGACCCCCTTCGACCGCGCCCGTCATGACGGCGTGCCGTTAACGATCCCAGGCATTTTAGAGACATTTGCCACACAATTGCCACACGATTACTTGGCTTCCTACACAATATATTGGGTCTAGTCGCCGATTCGACCGTGTTCCATTAGGTTTCGATTAAGTTTCCTTACCTACGATCCTGCCTGCGACCGGAGAAGCCGGCGCGGGTGCGGAGCGGCGGCGAAGCCGCTTCAACCTCGATGAAACAGCGGAAGAATTTCGAGGAGCGGGGCATGCCATCGCCAACGTCGAGCAGGCCGTACAGCACGGTCGGATATAGCGGCAACGTCAGCATCGACGCGCTGGTCGCCGGCAGCAAATGGGGCGGATCGACCGGCAGCGCCGCCACCGTGACCTATAGCTTCCCCGGCGCCGGCAGCACCTGGTCGACGAGCGCCAGCAACGGTTACGGGGCGACGACGGACGGCGGAGAGCCCTGGGACCCCGACTACGCCGGACTGAGCGCCGCCCAGCAGGGGGTGTTTACGAGCATCCTCGCCAAGTTCGCCGAAGTCGCCAACATCGCCTTCACCCAAGTCGCCGAAACCAGCACGAATGTCGGCGATATTCGCGTCGCCTTCAGCGGCACCATCGACGACGCGGGCTACGGCGGCTGGGCCTATTACCCCTGGGGCACCCCTGTCGCCGGGGACGTCTGGCTCAACCCGTTCCGGACCTACTACCAGAACATGACCGAAGGCAGCTCCGGGTTTTACGTTCTCGCCCATGAAATCGGCCACGCCTTGGGCCTGCAACATTCGTTCGGCGGCGATTACGCGCTGCCCGTGTCCCAGGACAGCGAACAATACTCCCTCATGTCCTACACGGATGCCCCTTACGCGACGATCCACGCCGCCGGGCCGATGCTCTACGACATCCAGGCGCTGCAATATATCTACGGCGCCAACATGACGACGCGTGCCGGCGACAGCGTCTACACCTTCAGCGCCACCACCGAGGAGCTGGAGGCGATTTGGGACGCCGGCGGCACCGATACGTTCGATCTGTCGAACCAGACGCTCGGCGCCACGCTGAACCTCAATGCCGGCACGTTCAGCTCGATCGGCGTGCTGAACAACGGCGGCGTCGCGCGCGACAACATCGCCATCGCCTACAACGTGACGATCGAGAACGCGAATGGCGGCTCCGGCGCCGACAAGATCATCGGCAACGGCGCCAACAACACGATCGACGGCAATGGCGGCAACGACACACTGACCGGCGGCGGCGGCAACGACTCATTGATCGGCGACGCCGGCACCGACCTCGCGACGTTCTCGGGAAGCCAGTCGAACTACGTCTCGACGCTGCTTTCCGACGGCTCCTACCAGCTCGTCGGGACGGATGGGACCGACATCCTGAGCGGTATCGAATTGCTTCAGTTCGGCACGGGCGCCGCGGTCGCGGTCGGCGCGTTCGGCGGCACCGGCGGATCGACCGGCGGCACTGGCGGAACGGCGGGCGACGACAGCCTTGTCGGCACGACGGGCAACGACACCCTTGCCGGCCTCGGCGGCAACGACACCCTTATCGGCAACGGTGGCAACGACCGGCTCGATGGCGGCACCGGCAACGACAGCCTCAATGGCGCCGCCGGGAACGACTGCTACATCATCGACAGTCTCGGCGACAAGATCGCCGACTCCGGCGGCATCGACACGGTCGAAACCTCGATCGGTTACACGCTCGGCGGCGGCATGGAGAATCTCACCTTGACCGGCGCCGCCGCCATCAACGGAACCGGCGGCAGCGGCGCGAACCTGCTCATCGGCAATGCCGGCGCCAATCTGCTCACCGGCAACAAGGGCAACGATACGATCAAGGGCGCCGGGGGCGACGACACGCTCATCGGCGGGTCGGGCCGCGACCGGTTCGATTACGACGCGCTCGGCGATCGCGGCACGGGCGGCGAGGTGATTAGCGGCTTCCGGAAAGGCAGCTCGAGCGATTATCTCGACGTGAGCGATCTCCTGGACAGCTTCGCCGGGTACACGGGCGCCAACGCGTTCACCGGCGGATACCTGAATTTCGTGCAATCCGGAACGAACACCATCATCCAGGTCGATGCCGATGGCGGCGGCGACGGTTACGTGACGCTGGTGACGATCCAGGGCGTAGCCCTCCTCGAAACGGACACCAGCTGCCTCGTCTTGTAGCGCCATTGTTCAGGCGCCGTTAATACTGGTACTCCTACGATGATCGGCGCTTGATCGGGATCGTTCGAGGAGTTGCGCCATGCCGACGCCGACGGGCGGGGGAACCTATAGCGACGTGCCTTTCACCGGCACGAAGTACATCGATGCGCTGGTCGGCGGAACGAAATGGGGCGGCCCCGCCGGCAGCCCCGTTTCGCTCGCCTACAGTTTCCCCGGCGATCCCGGAACGTGGTCGACCGACTCCGCGACCGGGTACGGGCCGGTCTCGGGCGAAGGCGAGCCCTGGCAGTTCGACTATGCGCCCTTGACCGGCGTCCAGCAGGCGGCCTTCGAAGCCGCGCTGGCCACCTGGGCCGAGGTCGCCAACATCGCCTTCACCGAAGTCGCCGACACCGCCGGCAATGTCGGCGACATCCGCGTCGCCGCCAGCGGCATCCTCGAACCCTATGGCGCCTCGGCTTGGGCCTATTTTCCATGGTCGGGCCCGGCGGCCGGCGATGTCTGGATCAACCCCTACGACCCCAGCTATGACGACCTGCCCGTCGGCGGCTTCGGCTTCAGCGTGCTGGTGCATGAGATCGGCCATGCGCTCGGCCTTGGGCATTCCTTCGACGGCGCCGTCAAGCTCGCCGGCAAAGAGGACAGCCTGAAATACACGGTGATGTCCTACACCGACCACCCTTACGCGAGCCTCTATGCCTCGCAGCCGATGCTCTACGACATCGCCGCCATCCAGTATCTCTACGGCGCCAACATGACGACGCGCGCCGGCGACACCCTTTACGCCTTCAGCGCCACCACCGAGGAATTGATGGCGATCTGGGACGCCGGCGGTGTCGATACCTTCGATTTGTCGAACCAGACGCTGGGCGCCACGGTGAATCTCGCCGCCGGCACGTTCAGCTCCATCGGCGTGCTCGACACCGGCGGCAAGGCGCGGGACAACGTCGCCGTCGCCTATAACGTGACGATCGAGAATGCGAAGGGCGGGTCGGGCGCCGACAAGATCACCGGCAACGCCGTCGCCAACGACATCGACGGCAATGGCGGCAACGACACCCTGGCGGGCGGCGGCGGCGACGACACGCTCGACGGCGGCGCGGGGACCGACAAGCTCGACGGCGGCGCCGGCAACGACACCTTCATCGTCGATGCCCTGGACACGGTCACCGATTCATCGGGCTTCGACACCATCGAGACCGCGACGAGCTACAGCATCGGCAAAGGCAAGGGCGTCGAATCGGTACAGCTCACCGGCGCGGCGGCCGCCAATCTCACCGGCGGCAAGGCCGGCGATCTGCTGATCGGCAACGGCGCCAACAACCTGCTCTCCGGGGCCAAGGGCAACGACACGCTTCGCGGCGGCGGCGGCGATGACACGCTCACCGGCGGCGGCAAGGGCAGGGACGTCTTCGACTATGATGCCCTGACCGACCGCGGCAGCGGCGCCGAGCGAATCGCCGATTTCGCCAAGGGCGCCGCGGGCGACGCGCTCGACTTCGCCGATCTGCTCGACGGCCTGGCCGGCTACAACGGCTCGAATGCCTTCACCGGCGGTTACCTGCGGTTTCAGGCATCCGGCGCCGACACGCTGGTGCAGGTCGATGCCGATGGCGGCGGCAACGGCTACGTCACCCTGGTCACGCTGACGGGGGCGGTCCTGACCGAGGCCGACACCGGTAACTTCCTGCTCTAGACATCGGGCGGTCGGCCCGCGATGCTCGCGGGCCACATGGCCAAGCCCAAGATGATTCAAACGGAAGTCGCCGTCGTCGGCGGCGGCATGGTCGGGCTGACGCTGGCCGTGGCGCTGGCCGGGGCCGGGATCGCGACCGTCGTCGTCGATGCCGCGACGCCCGAGGCGCGCACGGCGACCGGTTATGACGGTCGCGCTTCGGCCATCGCCCATGCCTCGCACCAGGCGTTGGCCGGTATCGGCGTCTGGCAAGGCCTTGCCGAGTACGCCCAACCGATCGAACGGATCCGGGTGTCGGACGGCGATGCGACAGGCCGCGCGTCGAGTCTTTTCCTGCACTACGATCATCGAGAGCTGGCACCCACGGACGCCGGCGCGCCGCCGCTCGGTTTCATCGTCGAGAATCGGGCGATCCGGCGAGCATTGCTGGCGGCGCTGGCGGCCGCACCCTCGGCCAGCCACGTCGCGCCGGCGACGGTGACGGCCTTGGAAACCGATGGAGCTGGTGTCACACTCACCCTTGCCGATGGGCGGCTTATCCGCGCCCGCCTCGCCGTGGCCGCCGACGGGCGCGACTCGCGGCTGCGCGCCATGGCCGGGATCGGGGTTACCGAGTGGGCCTACAAGCAGACCGGCATCGTCTGCACGGTTGCCCATGAGCGCCCGCACCGCGCCGTCGCCCACGAGCATTTCCTGCCCGCGGGCCCGCTTGCCCTGTTGCCGATGGTGGATGACGAGCATGGCCACCGCTCGTCCGTGGTGTGGACCGAGCGGCGCGATGTGGCGCCGGCGATTCTCGGCCTGACGGACGAGGATTTCTCGGCCGCCCTGCAACGGCGCTTCGGCGACAGCCTGGGGCGCTTGCGTATCCTTGGCGGCCGATGGAGCTATCCGCTGGCGCTCCACTTCGCGGCCCGCGTCACCGCCCGGCGCCTGGCGCTTGTCGGCGACGCCGCCCACGCGATTCATCCGATCGCCGGCCAGGGCCTCAATCTCGGCCTTCGCGACGTGGCCGCGCTGGCCGAAGTCCTGGTCGACGCGCGCCGCCTTGGCCTCGATTTGGGAGACGGCACCGCGCTCGGGCGCTACGAACGCTGGCGGCGCTTCGATACGGTGACGCTGATCGCCGTGACCGATGGGTTGAACCGCCTGTTCTCGAACGACATCGCGCCATTGCGGCTGTTGCGCGATCTCGGCCTCGCGGCGGTGAACGAATTGCCGCCATTGAAGCGCTTCTTCATGCGCCACGCCATGGGCCAGGTCGGCGACCTGCCGCGCCTGCTCGCCGGCGCGGCGCTGTGAGTGCATGTTAGCCACCTATGCGGAATAGAAAAGGCACGTACGAAAATATATTTATATATCAATGAGATATGTACGGGTCTGGCAACGTTTGGCGAGTCTGACTGCCTCACTTGACTCGCTTCGTCTAGGCGAAACGCAGGAAACTTGTAGAAGAGTGGAAGAAACTTGCTGTTGAACCTTGGCGTTGTCATCGTTACTGTTATGTAACAGGCCTAACGAGTGAGAGGAAAGATCTATTGTGGCCGTTGGGAACATACAATTAGCACTGGAAGCAGGGCGCGTATTCAGTCCGGCTGCTCCCATCGATGAGAGTACACTCTTCGCCGGTCGCCGCGATCAGACGCGGGCAGTCATCGACGCCATCCAGCAGCGTGGCCAACACGCGATCATTTTTGGAGAACGCGGTGTTGGCAAGACATCCTTGGCAAACGTGCTTGCCGATTTTCTCCAAGGTGCCGGGGAGCGAGTCGTGGCCCCGCGCGTGAATTGCGATGGCTCCGACGACTTCTCCTCCTTGTGGAGGAAAGTGTTCTCCGAAATTCACATAACGCGGGAAACAAGAGGTGTCGGATTCGGCGTAGCGAACGGTATTGCGATTGAGAGCGTTTCGGAGTCTCTCCCCGCGGTCATAACCCCCGATACCGTGAGAAGGAGCCTCATGCTCTTAGGTCGCGGCGTACTGCTGATCATCATCGTCGACGAGTTCGATAGGTTGCCCAAAGGTGAGACGACGGCGCTCTTTGCGGATACCATCAAGGTCTTGTCGGATCAATCGGTGCCGGCGACGCTCGTACTCGTAGGCGTAGCGGATTCTGTCGATGGCCTGATTCTAGGGCACGAATCCATCGAGCGAAATCTCGTCCAGGTGCCGATGCCGCGCATGTCCGTGGATGAATTGCACGAAATCGTCAGGAATGGCTTGACCCGCCTGGGGATGGGAATCGAGGACGATGCCCTCAATCATATTTCTCTCCTTTCTCAAGGATTGCCGCACTATACGCATCTGCTAGGTCTGCATTCCGCTCGCGAGGCCTTGGACAGCGGGACCAAGAATGTCGGGCTCCACCACGTCGACAATGCGATCGAGAAATGCCTGAGCCAGGCGCAGCAATCCATTCGCAACGCCTACCACCGCGCGACGACCAGTCCGCGGCGCGACAATCTCTACCGGCAGGCGTTGCTGGCTTGCGCCCTAGCCCGCACCGACGAGCTGGGCTATTTCTCGGCCGCCAATGTTCGCTTGCCGATGACCCGCATCATGGGCCGGCCCTATGACATTCCAAACTTTTCTCGACACCTGAAGGAATTCTCCGAGGCTCATCGGGGACCCGTCTTGCACAAGATGGGCAAGGAACGACGGTCCCGGTACCGATTCGTCAATCCGTTAATGCAGCCCTACATAACGATGCGGGGAATCGCGGAGAAACTCATCGACAAGGCTACATTGCAAGCGCTTCGGTTTGGGTAGCCTAAGACGATTGCCGGGCGCGGCGCTCTAGGGTTTCAGCGCCCGATGATATGCGCCGGTCTGTCGGCCCGGGGGTGGCGCAGCACGGTGTAGCCATAGGCGTTGGCGGCATTGCCGGGCCGGGGTGCCAGGAAAGTCTGGCCGGTGATGACCGAGCCGTAGCGCCCGGCCGCGATGGTGTCGTCGGGCAGCACCGCGAGCGGCCGGTAGAGGTGATGGTCCTGGCCCAGGGCGCGCGGGGAATTCTCCACCGCGTTATAAGAACAATGCAGCAGCGCGCGCGGCCGGTCGCTGTCGTTGGGGCCCGAGGCATGCAGCGTGTTGCAGTGGAAGAAGACGGCGTCGCCCGGCGCCATCTCGCACTGGACGATCTCGAGCGTCTCCAGCACGCGTTCCAGCCGGTCCGGATCGATGCCGCTCGCCTCGCCGACGCGCCCGTGATCCATGCGGCCGAGCGCATGCGAGCCCTTCACCAACTGCACGCAGCCATTCGCCCGCGATGCCGGATCGACGGCGATCATGCAGGTGATCATGTCGGGGGCAAGACACCCGTCATGGTACCAGTAGCCGAAATCCTGGTGCCAATCCCAACGCCCGGCGCTGCCCGGCCGCTTCATCGACAGCTTGGAATGCCAATGATAGATCGGCTTGCCGATGAGCGCCGCCGCCGCGCCGGCGAGCCGCTCGATGCGCGGGATCGCGCTCAGCAGATCGTCGCCAAGATCGGTCCAGGTCGCGACCTCCTGCGCCCTGCCGGCGCTGTCGGCGATGGCCACGACCGCGCCGTCGAGATCGGGATCGGTTCCGCAGGCGCGGGCCAGCGGCGCGATTTCCTCGGGCGCGAACAGGCCGGGGACCGCCACGAAGCCGTCGCGCCAATATCGCTCGATGTCGTCGTCGCCGATCCGCATGGGCCGCGAGAATTGCGCTGTCGCCGGGGCGGCGTCAAGCATCGCGCCCGGCCGGCTCGCGGTTGAGACCCTGGGCCGCGAGCGCGTCGACATAGGTCCGCCACAACTCCCCCTGCCGTTCCCCCAACTCATAGAGATAGCGCCAGGAATAGATACCGGTGTCATGCAAATCGTCGAAGCGGATGCGGATGGCATAATTGCCCACCGGCTCGACCTCCAGGATGCCGACATGGGCGCGCCCCGAGACCAGGCGCTTCTGCTCGGGCCCGTGGCCTTGCACCTCGGCCGAGGGGCTTTCGACGCGCAGGTATTCGGCCGGGTAGCGGAAGGTCGCGCCGTCGTCGAAATCGATCTCCAGCGCCTTCTCCGCCGATTTCAGCCGGATCTCGAGCGGCCAGCGCGACGGCGCGGGTGCCGGCATTTCTTCAGCCGGTGCCGCGCGGCTGATCGAGCGGCCGCGCCTCGTCGGACAGCATGATCGGGATGCCGTCGCGAATGGGATAGGCGAGGCCCGCCTGGCGGCTGATCAATTCCTGCGCGCCGGAATCGTATTCGAGCGGCCCCTTGGTCACCGGGCAGACCAGGATTTCGAGCAGCTTGGGGTCGAGACGGGTCGTGGGGTCGGCCATGATCGCCTCAGTGCCTGACGGCGGAGGCATCGCCGGCGGCGACGCTCATTTCAATGAGCGCGGTCACGATCCTGGCGCGCTCGGTCAGGTCGTCGGCAAGCAACAGGGCCTGCTTTTCCTCGGGCGTGAACGGACACAGCATGGCGAGTGCCGTCACCAGCCTTTCGTCGTCGGTCTTCTTGAGATTGTCCCAATCGACCGACAATCCGAAATGCGCCACGTAATCCTTCAAGGCGTTGACCAGCCGCGGGCGCTCGATGGCGCCGTCACCCGGCCCCGCCATGTCGCGCTCGAACGGCACGAAGTCGGTCGCGACCCGCCGATAGCCGCGGCCCGGCGGCAACTCGCGCGCCACGTTGAAGCGGCAAAGGCCGGCGAGCGCCACGAGATAGCGCCCGTCATCGGTCTCGGCGAAGGAGACGATGCGCCCGGCGCACCCGGTCGGGTAAAGCGCGGGCACGGCGCCGGGCTCGAGGCTCTCGCCCGGCTTGGGCTGGATCATGCCGATGAGCCGGTTGGCGGCAAGCGCGTCCTCGAACATGGCGAGATAGCGCGGCTCGAAGATGTTGAGCGGCATCCGCCCGCGCGGCAGTAGCAGCGCGCCCGGCAGCGGAAACACCGGCAGGCTCGCCGGCAAGTCGTGGAAGCGCGATTCGAACGGCGCCGCCCTCATGCAAAGAGCACCGACGACAGCCGGCGCCGCCCCGACAGCGTCAGCGGATCCGCCGGGCCCAGGGCTTCGAACAGCTTCACCAGTCGCTTGCGCGCCGCTTCCTCGTCCCACTGGCGCGCCCGGCGCACGAGCTCGAGCAGTTCATCGACCGCGGCCTCGCGCTCGCCCTTGGCATAGAGCGCCAGCGCCAGGTCGTAGCGGGCCCGATGGTCGCCGGCATCGCGCGCGAGGCGTTCGCGAAGCTCCGGAATGGCGCCGGCCGCGCCCGCGCCCTGTTCGGCTAGCTCGACCGCCGCGCGCGCCGCGACGATGGCCGGATGCTTCGCGCCGTCCGCCGGCGCCTTGGCCAGCGTCGCCTTGGCCTGTTCGACATCGCCGGCGGCGGCGTAACACCGCGCCAGACCGCCGATGGCGGCGGCGTTCTGCGGCTCGTGCGCCAGGATCTGCCCGTAGATGGCGCTCGCCGTTCCGTGGTCGCCGGCCGCGAAGGCCTGATCGGCCTGCTCCAAGGCCTGCTCGATGGGCGAGGGTTCCGCCTGCCCGCCGGCCGTTTTCAGCAGGCGGTCGACGAACGCCTTGATCTGGCTTTCCGGCAGCGCGCCGACGAAGCCGTCGACCGGGCGGCCCTTGTGAAAGGCATAGACCGCCGGGATCGACTGGATGCGCATCTGCGCCGCCAGTTCCTGGTTTTGGTCTATATCGATCTTCACCAGCCGCACCGCGCCCTTGGCCTCGCGCACGGATTTTTCGATCGCCGGCCCCAGCTGTTTGCACGGACCGCACCAGGGCGCCCAGAAATCGACGATCACCGGCACCAGGTTCGAGGCTTCGATGACATCGGCCAGGAAGCTGTCGGTGGTACCGTCCTTAATGAGGGCGCCGGGCAAAGGCGCGCCACCGGGCGGTCCAGGGGGCGGTGTCTTCAGCAACTGCTCCATCGCGATACCTTCCGGTCGAGGGACATTTCCAAGGACAATAGATGGCGTGTCGGCGCTGTCCTGGCAACCCCGGATGGGTGGGGACTAAGGCGCCGCGACGAGGCCGAGGTCCAGAATCTCCGCCTGGTGCCCGCAGGCGGCGATGAATTTCAACAGGTCGGCGGGCGTTATCGCCGTGGTCCGGTCGTTGGTCAGCGGATGACAATTGACCAGGCTATGCTCGATGAGCGCCTTGTCGATGACGACCCGGACCTTGCGCTCGACATCGTTAACCAACCCGAACGGCGTCACCGCGCCGGGGATGACGCCCAAATGGGCCATCAGCCGCTCCGGGCTGCCGAACGACACCCGGCCGGCGCCGATGCGCTCGCCCAGGGCCTTCAGGTCGATGCGCCGGTCCTCCTCGGCCACGACCAGCCACATCACGCCCTTCTTGTTGCGCAGGAACAGGTTTTTGATATGGGCGCCGGGCAGCGTGCCGCGCAGCGCCTTCGACTCCTCCACCGTGAACACCGGCCGATGGCTCACGGTCCTGGCGGCGATACCCAATTCATCGAGGCGCTTCAGCAGGGCGTCGGGCGTCAGGGGCGCGGTCATGGCGACGAGAGATAGCGGCCGGGCGGGTATTTCTCAAGCCGGTCCCGTCATTTTGCGGCCTTGCAAAGGCGCGGACGGGCACTATGATCCCCGCCGGACCCGCCGGGCGGCTTGAAGCCCGGCCGCGCGCGGGCGTAGCTCAGGGGTAGAGCACAACCTTGCCAAGGTTGGGGTCGAGGGTTCGAATCCCTTCGCCCGCTCCATTTTTCAGAAGAAACACGAGAGAGTGTTCGCGTGGACGCATCGCGGCGCGTCCAGGGGGCCGGTCATGTGGCGCGCGCTTGCAATTCCAATTCAATAGGATTATATCTCATGGAACACTTTTTTGTCGGGAGGCTCCCATGCGCTCCACGCGGCAACTCAGTATCACGCTGCCCCACGAAATGGCGGAAATGGTGCGTACAAAAGTTGAGTCGGGAGAGTACGCGAGCGAAAGCGAAGTCATCCGCGACGGCCTGCGTATCTTGCGCTCTCGGGATCGGGCCCTCGAGCATTGGCTTCGCGAGCAGGTCGCCCCAGGCTACGATGCCATGAAGGCCGATCCCTCCCGCGCGGTGTCCGCCCCGGACGTGCGCGCAACCCTTGCGGCCGAGCACAAGAGGGCAAAGAAAGCCCGCTGAGGATGGCCTACCGCGTTGTCTTCGCGCCCGAGGCCCGCGCGCAGCTTGTGTCGATCTACAGCTACGTGGCGAGGCAGGCGGGGCTGGATACGGCATTCGCCTGGACGGAGTCGATCATCGATCATTGCGAGAGCTTCACGACATTTCCCCACCGGAGAACGCCGCGCGACGATCTGCGTCCCGGCCTGCGCACCATTGGATTCCGCAAACGCGTGACGATCGCCTTCGATGTGGATGGCGACACGATCACGATCATCGGTGTCTTCTACGGCGGTCGGGATTTCGAGTTCGCCTTGAGCGCCGATACCGAGCAATGACGCTCTGAACTGGCAAATATCTCAGGCATCGGCCCGCCCGCTCCAATTGTTTCAATGACTGTTGCGGCACCGGCGCCCGGCGCTATCCTGGCGCCATGCGGATACTCTTCTACGCGTCCAAACGTCAGCCCCGCACTTTCAGTTTCGCGACTTTGCGCAGTGTCTCATTGATCCGCGACTGCCAGCCCGGACCTGCCTTCCGGTAATGTGCCACCACATCGGGGTCGAGGCGCAGGCTGACGGCCTTTTTTGGCGACACCGATTTCGGCCGACCGCGCCGAACGAGTTTGTCGCCCTCGTAGTAGTCGGCGGTATCGAACCACTCGTCGGTTAACTCAGGCGC
The DNA here is from genome assembly GCA_009885795.1 of Rhodospirillales bacterium. Lineage (GTDB taxonomy): Bacteria > Pseudomonadota > Alphaproteobacteria > Dongiales > Dongiaceae > VFKA01. The sequence continues at coordinate 103,758 of VFKA01000035.1, forward strand.
GTCATTCGGATCGACCCATTCGCGCTTGGTAGCGGTCTTCTTCTTGCCCACGTCCATGCCTCATCGAAATAACGCGCTCTACGCCGTCACGCGGCGTCCAGGCGATGACAACAAATCGCCCATCAAGATAACCCGCCGTGACGTACCTCGGCTCACCGTGGTCGCGGCGGTCATCGAGACGGGTGTAGTGTTTGCCGACAAACACTTTTTCCGCATCGGCAAAATCCAAACCGCGCTCTTCGAGGGTCCGGCGCCGCTTCGCTTCGTCTCAGGCGATTGCCATTTAATGTATATACGAAAAGTCGAAAATCAAGCGGCAATCATCCGGGCGCCGCGAGCGGCCGCTCAGGGCTTCCAGCCCATGGTCCTTGTAACGGTCGAAAATCTTGTATCCGGTCTTGCGCGATATGCCGAACTCGCGGCACAGCGGGCTCATCGGCCCGCCCTCCAAAAGGCGGGCCACAAAGCACACGCGCTCGTCCATCACCGAACTCTCTTTCCACGGCATCGCCACCTCCCGCAGGCAGTCGCAGGCGAAAAGTGTTACCCATGTGTCCGGTACGAACTGTCACCTATATCTCAGGCTGGGCATCGACTGCCTGGAAATCACCCGGTCTCTTGGCCCTCGCCTTTCGGCGCGCGCTTGAACCGCGGCAACAGCGTATCCTCGATCGTGCCGGCGATGCCCTTGGGCAACAGCATGACGAACAGCACCATCACGGCGCCGATGCCGAGGTTGCGGTACTCGACGAACTCCTTGAACGCTTCGTCGGCGATCATCAGGGTGGCCGCGCCGGCAAGCGGACCCCAGACCCGGCCGACGCCGCCGACGATCACCATCGATAAAAGGAACAAACTCAGGGACAGGTAGAGCGTGTTCGCCCCCATGACCTTGAAATGGCCGGCGTAGAAGCCGCCGGCAAGTCCCGTGAAGAAGGCCGAAACAGCGAATACCAGCAGTTGATACTTGAACCGGCTGATGCCGCGCGAGCGCGCATAGACCTGGTTGTCGCGCAGCGCCCGGAACGCCATGCCCAAGGGGCTGCGGATGATGATGAAAGAGGCGAGCGTCGCCAACGCGAGAATGGCGGCGCCCAGATAATAGTTGCCGAGGATCCACTGCGCCCCGAGGATCTCGCGGAACCCGAAATCGCCATACTTGGTGAGGCCCCTCGTGCCGCCGGTTAGATTGCGGCAGGTGACGCCGTCCATGTAGAAGCATTCGGTATCGGTGATGATCAGCAGATACATCACTTGCGAGATCGCCAGCGTCAGCAGCGCCACATAGGCGCCGCGCAGGCGCAGGCAGGCGACTCCGATCAGCAGGCTGAACGCCACCGCGGCCAAACCGCCGACCGGCAAGGCGAACCACAGCGGCCAGCCGAAATAGAGGCCGATCATGCCGGTGACGTAACCGCCGAAGGCGAACAGCGCGGTCTGCGCCAACGAAAAGATGCCGGCAACGCCAAGCACCAGATTCCACTGAGTCACGATCGTCGCCCAAATGAAGAACAACGTCAGCTGGCCGATGATGTAGCGCGACGGATCCAGCGCCGGAACCGCCAGCAAGGCGGCCAGCAGGGCCAGTCCGACGACAATGTCGCGCCGGCTCATTGGCGCTGCGCCTTGGGCTTCATGAACACGCCGTCCGGACGCCAGATGAGGGCAATGATCACCAGCAGCAGCAGGGCCGGGAACCCGAAGCGCACGCCCAGCATGTACTGCACGCTTACCTCGAAGAGCGCGAGGATGAAAGCGGCGTAAAGAGCGCCCATCGTGTTGCCGAGGCCGGCGATGACGACGATGATGAACGCCTTCAACATGGGGTCGTAGCCCATGGTCGGCGCCAGCGTGGTGATCGAGCTGAGCATGACACCGGAAACCGCGGCCAGCATGCCGCCGATGGCCAGGACCTGGGCGAAGACCAAATTGACCGACACGCCCATCAATTCCGCGCCTTCGCGATTCTGCGCCGTCGCCCTGATGGCGCGCCCCATCCGCGTGTTGGTGATGACCCACGCGGTCGCCATCATCAAGGCGGCCGATCCGACGATGATGAACAGGTTCTGGTAAGGCATGTGGACGGCGCCGATGTAGAGGCCGCTTTTCAGCGCGAAGGGCTGGGTGAAGGGATAGGCGCCGAACAGCTTGAGGATGACGTTCTCGAGGATGATGGCAAGGCCGAAGCTGGCGACGATGATATTGGTCTCGAAGGCGGGATCGGTCAGCATGAAGCGGACCACCGCGGCATAGATCGCCAACCCGACAAGAAGCCCGACCGCCATGGCGCCCAGCAGACCGGCGAAGAGCGGCAGGCCCATCTGGGTAATGGCGGCAAAGGAGGCGTACCCGCCCAAGGTCAGCAGCGCCCCATGCGCCATGTTCAGCATGTTGAGCGAGCCCCACACCAGCGACAAGCCAATGGCGCTCAGCGCATACATGGCCCCTAGCGTCAGGCCGCTCAGCACGATCTGGGTGAAGGTGTCCATGACGCTAGCCGCCGAGATAAGTCGCCAGCAATTCCTGGCGTGACGCCAAATCCCGAGGCGCCCCTTGCCAGACCATCTGGCCGTTGTCGAGAAGATAGACCATGTCGGCCAGGTCGAGCACGCGCGTCGCATTTTCCTCGACCAGCAAGATGGTGCGACCGGATCGCTTCAGTCCGGCGATCGCGGCGTAAATCTGGTCGATCGCGATCGGCGCCAGCCCCAGCGACGGCTCGTCGATCAGTAGGATCCGCCCCACCGACATCAGGCCCCGGCCGATCGCCAGCATGCGCCGTTCGCCACCCGAGAGCGTGCTCGCGATCTGGCGTCGCCGTTCGGCGAGAACCGGCAGCAGCACGAAAATCTCTTCAAGCCGCTGCCTGCCATTCGCGAATGCCGCCGGCAGATACGCGCCCATCAGCAGATTGTCGCGCACGGTCATGTCGGGAAACAGCATGTCGCCTTGCGGGATGTGCACGACGCCGGCGGCGACGATCTCGTTCGGTTTCAGCCGATGCAGCGGCGTGTCGCGCAAACGGATCGTGCCGCGGGTCGTCCTGACCAGGCCCGATACGCAGCGCAGCAGCGTGCTTTTGCCGTGGCCGTTCGGGCCGATGATGGTGACCAGCGCTCCCTCGGGCACGGCCAGGGAAAGGCCCTTCAGCACCTGGTTGCCCTGGTAGCCGGCGGACACGTCCTCAAGCGCTAGCAGCGGGTCCGGCATCGCCAGCCTTCGCGGAAAGGAAATGGGCAAGGCGCGTCGAGGTGCCCTCGCCGAGATAGACATCGACCACGGTGCGATCCCGAATCATGCCCGCGGCGGACCCCTCATAGATCTTCTCGCCATGGTGCAGGATCATGACCCGTGTCGACAATTGGACGAGAAAACGCATCACGTGCTCGATGATGATGAGCGTGACACCCAGCGCCGGCAGCCGCCCGACGATGGCGACGATGTCCGCGATCTCCTCGGGGTTGAGACCGCCGACCGGTTCGTCCATCAGCAACAGCCGCGGCTCGCTCGCGAGCGCGCTCGCGATCATCAGCCGCTTGCGGTCCAGCACCGGCAGATGGCGGCAAGCAACATGGCGCTTGTCGGCCATGCCGACCACCTCCAGGGACTGGTCGGCCCGGTCCATGCTTTCGCGGCTGAAGCGCAGGCCCGGAATCACGCGATTGGTGGCACCGAAATAATTGGCCAGGATCACGTTCTCGCGCGCGCTCAGGGTATCGAATCCGGCATTCATCTGAAACACGCGGGCGATGCCGCGGTGGCAAATGCGCTCCGGCGTCCAGCCGGTGATTGGTTCACCGTCGAAGACGATCTCGCCCGAATCGGCCGCGTTAAAGCCCGAGATCATTTCGAACAGCGTGGTCTTGCCGGCCCCGTTCGGGCCGCCGATCCCCAGCACCTCGCCGGGGCTTACGTCGAAGCCGAGGTCGCGGACCGCCGCCAGCGCGCCGAAATACTTGCTGACATTTCGGCAGGCTAGCAGCGGTCCGCGGATCCCATCGCCGGATGCTACGCCTTGATCCACGGCGGCATCTTGAAGGTCGCCGTCTCATAGGGCGACGGCGCGATCAGGCCGGGCACCTTCGTGTGGTCCTCGATCTGCAGGTATTGATGCGGCATGCCCAGCGACGGATCGTTGGTCGCGTCCGGGTAGGGCGTTGCCGCCTGTTCCGGGATGAACCAGCGCGTCGTGCCGAGGGTGCCGCGGTAGATCATGTTGCGCAGCCGCGACGCCACCTTGCGATTTTGCGCTTCCTCGCCCGGCCCGCCGGTGCCGCCGGCAAGCGCGCCGGCGATGGCCCAATAACTGCAAGAATCATAGGGCTGCGCGGCCACCAGCGGGCTGGCCGAGGCGCCGTACTTCTCCTTGTAGCGATTGTTGTAGGCGTTGCCGAACTCGTCTTGCAGCGACGCGACGACGGTCGAATAGAGCACGCCGTTCACCGCTTCCTTGCCGATCTCGCGGAAGGCGGCCAGCGACGGGCCGTACTGCATATAGACCAGGCTGTCGGTCGGTTGCGGCACGAACTGGATCATGAATTGCGCCAAATCCTGCGGCACCCAATGCGTCACGGCGATCACGGCCGGCGGGTCTTCGCGGATCTTGGCCAGGGTCGGGCCCCACTCCGAGATCGGCACGACCACGGTCTCGAACAGGCTGGTTTTCCAGCCGTACTTCTCGGCGTTGTCGCGAATGGCGCCGGCGATGACGACGCTGTAGTTCTGCGAGCCGGTGACGATAGCGATCTTGTCATTGGGCCGGGTCCACAGGCCCTTCTCGCCCAGGCCATTCAGGAATTTCAGCAGGCCCTCGCCGTACCAGTACTCCGCCGGGTCGCCCATGAAGATGCCGAAATAACGCTCGGCGTTGTTCTTGACGGTGTCGTGGTGGACGATGTCGGTGTTGTGGTGGATGTAGAGAATGCCCGCATCGGCCACGGTATCGTACTCGGCGCAGACGGCGCCGGTGTTGTAGCCGTTGATGATGGCATGAACGCCGTGGCGGTCGATCAGGCGCTGGATGGCCGGGATCAGATTGTCGGCGCCCTGTTCCTTGGTGTCCTCGAACACCGGTTCCAGCGGCCGGCCGAGAATGCCGCCCATGGCGTTGATGTCCTCGCAGGCGAACTCCAGGCCGCGCTGGAACTCGATGCCGTCGGCCGCGGCCCAACCGGTGATGGGCACCGCGCCGCCGACCTTGATCGGCTCGCCCTGGGCCTTGGCGCCGTCGTTGATCGACGCCAGCAGCGCGGCCGATCCGGCCAATCCGCCGACGCCCATGGCCGCCGCCTTGCCGAAGAACCGCCGGCGTCCGGCGTTTTCCAGCGTCTCGCGCGCGATATCGCTGGGTGTTCTGATTTTTCCCGCCATCGTCATTCCTCCCCTTACCTATGGCATTGCGCCTGTCCGGGATGGGCAGGCGCGGCGAAAGAGTCTTTAGGCTAGAACGGTTTTTCGTCCACGAATCGCTTCAGCACGTTGTCGGTGATCTTGGAAACGTTATTCTTATAGTTGTTGTGCGACAGGCTGCCGGACCAGGCGATCGAGCTTGAAGAAAAGACCGCGCCGCCGCCCGCAAGCTCGTAGAACACCATGTCGGCCCTCACCAAGGGGCTCTGCGAACCGGTGGCCGCCGGGTAGTTGATCAGAAGCTCCTCGCAGACCACCATATAGATGTCGGTGTGCCCTTCGGATGAGGCCAGCACCAACGCATGGGGCGGCGTGCCCAGCAGCCGGTCGGCGCGGTCGAGCTCCAGCCCCGCCGCGCCGCCGCCGATGAGGCCGAAATCGCCGATGATCTCGTCCTTGCCGACACCCTCGAAGATGAATTTGGCGCGTGGATTGAAGCTGTCCGGCTGGCGCTTGAAATAGGACGAAATGTCGAAGCCCTGGGCCGAGAAGCCGGTTCCGGCCACCATCTGCGGCGGCTTGCCCTGGCGCCGCCACAGCCCGCCATACTCGCCGGTGAAGCTATGATAGTACTCGCCCGGTTCGGCGGCCCAGGCGCGAATGCCGCCCTCGCCGCGGCGAACCTCCATCATGCCCGGCTTCTCCGGATGGAAGGCGACGCGCCAGTACCAACCATTGGCGCCCATGTACATGAGCCGGCCACCCTGGCGCTTCCAGGCGTCGAGCGCGTCCCAAGCCGGCTTCGACCAGTATTCGGGATGAGACCCGGTGAGGATCGCCTTATAGGGGGCGATACGGGCGAACCCCTCATGGTGCAGATCCTCGTCGGTGACAACGTCGAATTCATAGCCCATGGCCTCGAGCCAATCGGCGATGTGGCCGTCGGCATTGAACTGCCACAAGGACGATCCGGCGCCGCCCAGCCATGACGCGTATTTCGGCCGCATGTTGAGGATCGGCCGCAGCCGCGACGAGTAGCAGACTCCGCTGCCATCCGAATGGGTGTCGTAATTCGACGCGCCGTACTCGCGATGCTCGTTCAAGAACACGTCATGGGGATAGAGCACGGCGAGTTGGCCGGTCAGCATCTCGGCCAGCGTGGCGTTGGTCGGCATGTGCTCGTTGGCGTAGGCCATGTAGCTTGCGGTCGGCATCAGGAAACAGATCTTGGCGCCGGCCTTGCCCAGCGGCGGCTTCACGCAAAACGGCATGAAGTCCTCGTCCGTCTCGGTATAGACGCGCACCGCATAGACGCCGCTCTTCTGGTTGGCCGGTACCGTGAACTCGAAATCGACGTCCCAGCCGGCGTCGTAAAGATCGTCGTCGTGGAAATGGATCGCGCCATACTGACGAGGCGCGTGTTTCCAGTCCATTTCCTTGCCGGTCCAGTTGTGGCCCTTCATGGCCCGCGCCGGCATGTTGACGATCTCGCCATGCAGCCGGTTCGGCGACATGTCGCTCACCTTCACCGACATGATGTCGCGCGAGAAATCCCAGTCCCCGACGATGGCCGTCGCCAGATCGCTCGGGACCAGCGCGGCATGGAGATTCTCCAGCTCTAGCCGCGACAGCGCCCGGTTGGCCAGCTTGGGTCTCTCGATCTTGCCGTTATAATGACCGGCGCACGCCAGGCGGCCGCCGGAATCGTCCTTGGCGTGTGCCGCCATGACCAGGGGACCGTCGGGCCTGGCGACCGATTTCAGCTTCGAAACGCCCTTGGCGTGCGCGGTCGAATCGATCTTGGCGTATTGCTCCATCGGCTCCTGATAGACGTGCACCTGCTTGCTGGCGGCGTCATAGGTGGCGCCGACGAAGTACCACTCGCGCCCGACCAGGGCCTTGCCCGTGCCGAACTCCTCGGTCTTGCCCGAGCCGTCGCCGAGCACGAACGCGACCCCCTTATTGCCGTCGACGACCAATTGGAAGCCGCCCTTCGACCTCTCCGACCACTTGCTCAGCAGCGATTGCCGGCCCTTGTCCGGCGTGGTCGGCCAGATCAGCGCCGAGACGCTGAAACTCGACAGATCGTGAAACAGCGGGCTGTCCGGAATCGCGACATAGGAGCCGGCATGGATCTCCTGCTTGCGGCCGGGAAAGGTCTTGGCCAGCGCCGGCGCCTTGATCTTCTCTTCCTTGTAGCCCGGCCCGGCCGGATTGGTGTCGCCGTGGATAATGCGGACGAACTCGGCGCGATAGGACTTGGCGCCGGTGCAGCTCACCATGAACTTGATCGCCTCGCCGGGTGTCGCGCTGATCTTGTCGCTGTAGCCGACAATGGTCTTCATGTGATTGCCCCCTGGAAATCGTTGTCCGGACGTTCCCCGCGGGAACCCGTCAGTCGCGCAATTCCTTGCCGGTGTACTTCTTCCAGCGCAGCTTGAAGACGAAGCGCTCGGCCTCGTCGATGTCCGTAAACACGTGGTTGGTCATCCGGACCTTCTCGCCGCGCACGCCCGTCAGCTGGCTCAGAACCCAGCGTTTGTGCGGTTCGGTGCAGACGAGGACATACTTGTCCTTCATCGCTTCGCCACGGAACAGGTTCAGCACCTTCTGCAGTTCCGCGCTGTGCTTGCCGATCGGCTGGGCGTTGAATTCCTTCGCCAAGTGCAGGGCTTTGGGATCGAACTGGTACATGTGCCTTTCTCCCGGATCCGGCTGGTTGGGCCGTCGATGATTCCTTACGCGGCGGCCGGCGGCAAGGCCTATTGTTCGCGGTCAAAGGTGACAGCGCGCCGATGATCCGACTGTGCGGCGCCGTGTCACCCGTTGACTTGACCCCGGGCGGTTGCAACTTGACAACTGGGCCGGCCTCGCCCGCCGATTGAATTACCGGCGCCCGGCGCTATCCTGCCCCGATGCGGATCCTCTTCTACGCGTCCAACGGCTACGGGCTCGGCCACCTGATGCGCACGCTTGGCATCGCCCGGGCGCTGCAAAAGCTTGAACCCTCCGCGCGCATCCTCTTCCTCACGAATTCGGAGGCCGCGCACCTCGCCTGGAAAGAGGGGTTCCCGACCCTCAAGCTCACCTCCCACCTCCCCGATACGGAAGAGGAGCCCTATCGCATCGTCTTGCGCGAGGTCAATCGCGGCGCGGTCCGCTCCGCCGTGACGGTCTTCGATCCGGCGGTGATCGCGATCGACTACTTCCCGTTGGGACAGATGGACGAACTGACGCCGATCCGCGATCACGGGTCGAAGAAGGCCCTGATCTCGAGGGAAACGAACCCGGCCTATGAAAACGCCGAACTAAGAAAGAAAAAGATCGAAGAGATTTGCGATCTCGTGATCGTGCCGCATCGACACGACGAAGGGGCCACCGTGCCGGCGGTGTCGATGCCGATCCACTATGTGGGGCCCATCCTGATCCGCTCGCGCGACGAGGCGATGAGCCGCGAGCAGGCGCGCCAAGCGCTGGGCCTGCCGGCCACGGGCTTTCTTGTTTATGTCGGTTTTGGCGGCGGCGGCAGGCGCGACATCGATCCGGTCAGGGCCTGGATCCTCGCGCAGACGCGTCATTTTCCCGACTGGACATTTGCATTCGCCAGCCCGCCGCTCTTTCGCGGCGAGCCGCTGGGGCCTTCGACCCCGAACGTGATGGAGTTCGCTTACGCCCCGCTCGCCGAATGCTGGCAGGCCTTCGATCTCGCGATCTCGTCGCTCAGTTTCAACAGCACCATGGAATTGCTGCACCATGGCATTCCGGCCGTCTTCGTCGAATTGCCCGAGAAAGCCGACGATTGGGGCCGACGCGCCAGGATGATCGCCAACGCCGGGGCGGGCCTGGTCGTCAGGCGCGGCGACACGGCCGGCCTGAACGCGGCGCTTGGCCGGATGAGCGAACCGGCCCGCCGGGCGATGTCCCGCGCGGGCGCTGCCTTGGTGCCCGAGAACGGCGCCGAACGCGCGGCGCGTCTCCTCATCGATCTAGCAGCGCAATAGTATTGGCGGCGTTTCGACCGCCGCCTTTTGCGGCGCCGGCGTGGGGCGTTTGACGGCCATGCAGTCGAAGAGAAACGACGGGAGAGATGCGCCTCGATGACGGAAAACATGGCCACCGGCAGCCGTTACCGCCTCCCGGATTGCCACAGGGAGCCAAAATGCCTACTGTGACGCGTGGAACTGGGGTTCATAAGGGGAATGTCGGTTAGGTCATGCCGGGTCATTCAAGCCCAACCGAAGGGGCGAGAATGACGGCAAGGCGCGGTCGCTGCACGGTCGCGGCGTGGCACCGAGCCGGCGCGCGCATGTCACTGGGCCTTGCCCTTTCCCTTGTTCTCGCCCTGGCGGGCCAACCGCGGCAGGCGCGGGCCGCGGACTCTTGGTGGGACGATGGCTGGGCGGTAACCGGATTTGCCGGCGTGCTCAGCGTCGAGGAGTCGAGCGACATCTGGTTGCATGGCAATTTCGAACTCGCTGACGACACGCTCGTCGGCGTCGGACTATCGAAGCGCCTGTTTAGCTTGGGTCGCTATCTCGATTTCGAGATCGAGTTTCAGGCGGTCAAGCATTTCGGCGACCAGGATAACTTCGAGTTCAATTTGCCATTGATCGCTCGCTGGAATGTCTTTCCTTGGGACAGCTTCATCGACACGTCGTTGGCGCTAGGCGACGGAGTGTCCCTGGCAACGGAGACGCCGGATCTCGAGAAGAAGCGCTATGGCGACGATAAGTCGAGCGCCGTGCTCAATTTCGTGTTGGTCGAGCTAACTCTCGCCCTGCCGGAACATCCGAGCATCGAATTCGTTTCTCGGATGCAGCACCGCTCCGGTGTCTTCGGCCTCATCGGCGACACCGGCGAAGCCTCGACGGCCTTCGCCTGGGGTCTCAGATACCGATTCTAGCCGTATTCATTCAAGAAGCGGCCGATCCGCGATCGCGTCCCCAGCCTTGCCGCCAAGTTTTCTCGAGCGATCTTGCGAATGGCGGTTGAATCTAGCGGCCTGCTTATCCGAGAAATTCGCAGAGGAGTTTCAAGGGCAAGACACGAGCCGGCGGGCGGTTGCGGCAACAGACGATTGATCGACCTGAATATCGAATAAACGTGCTCGAAATCCTTTTGGCAGGCCGGCCAAATGACCCGCCTTGCCATCCGCGGCGCTGACGATGCGGTGGATCTCGATCTAACAATCGACAAGTTACTGAGATGGCGGATAAGCGTCTAACGCGCCGCCGCCAGGTGACAGACCGGCGCCAGGCCGCGCTTCTCGAAATACTGCTGATGGTAGTCCTCGGCGAGGGTGTACTCGGCCGCGGCCACGATCTCGGTCGCGACCGGACGGCGGAACCGGCGCGCCGCCTCGAGCCTCGCCTTCGATGCCAGCGCCGCTTCGTGCTGTTCCGCCCCATGGGTGAAGATCGCGGAGCGGTACTGCGATCCCACGTCGGGGCCCTGCCGGTTCACCTGGGTCGGATCGTGGCATTCCCAGAACACGTCCAGAAGCCGGTCGTAGCCGACCTTCGCCGCGTCGTACTCGACCCGGACCGCCTCGGCATGGCCGGTCCGGCCCGAGCACACGGCGCGGTAGTCGGGGTTGGCCGTATGCCCGCCGATATAGCCGACGCTGGTCGCGGTGACGCCGGGCACCTGGCGAAAGGCGGACTCAACGCCCCAGAAACAGCCGGCGGCAAAGGTGGCGATGGCCATGGATGGTCCTCCTCAAGAACTCGTTCTATGTAATGTAGGGTATCGACACGCCTTCGCAAATGGCGTTTCGCCATCGCAACCCGGCGATGGCATGCCTCGTACATCGTTTCCGAGGATCGAATCATATGCTCAAATCCATCGCCGGAACCACAGAGGCACAGAGGCACAGAGGCGCCTTCGGTCCTTGCTCTGTGCCTCTGTGTCTCTGTGGTGAATCCTTGCTCGGGGACATGAGAGGTTTCATGGAATCGATCTACTAGACCGGCAACCCCGCGAGCCGCAACCCTTCCAGAAGATGCCGCGAATCCTCCTCGCGCCGGAACGGCAGGCGGTCGATGAGCCACTGGACATAGTCGCGCGGGCCGGCCGCCGGGTCGCCGGCCCAGATGCGGGCGATGTTGTCGACGAACTTGGCCGCATAGCGGCGCGCCGATTCGCCGTCGCCGGCATAGGCCGCGGCCGCCGCGCGCCAGGCCGGGCTGTGCGGAAAGAGCTCGGGCACCCGCTCGAAGAGCGCCAGCGTCGCGGCGTAGCGCCGGCCGGCGAAATGGATGACGGCCAGGTCCGAGGCGTACCATTCGGGATGCAAGGGGTTGAGCCGCATCGCCAGCTCCGCCTGCTCCAGCGCTTCCTCGGGCTCGCCCAGGAACGCCAGCGCCATGCCCCGCGACATCACCACGTCGGCGTCGTTCGGATTGAGAGAGATCGCCCGGTCCCAATGCACATGCGCGCGCTCGAAGTCGCGCCGCACCAGATGGATCCAGCCTAAAATCGCGTGCGGCGCCGCGTCGCTGTCGTCGAGTGCCACCGCCTTTTCCGCCAGCCGGTGGGCTTCGTCATAATCCTTGGCCGCCTCCGTGCCCCAGCCGGAATAGACCGTGGCGTAATACGCCACCTCCGCCAAACCGGCCCACGCCCGCGCATAGCGCGGATCGATGCGGATCGCCGCTTCGAAGCAGGTCTTGGCCTCGGCGTCGCCCTCGGGCTTGGCGCGGTCCTGCGCCTTGCGGCCGCGCAGCCACAGATCGTAGGCGGTGAGGCTCGTGGTCGGCTTGCCGCGCGAGCGCGACAGCTCGGCCTCGTCGAGCCGCGAGGCCACCAGCGCCACGACCCGGTGGGCGACCTCGTCCTGGACGGCGAAAAGATCCTCGATATCGCGGTCGTAGCGTTCGGCCCAGAGGTGCCGGCCGGTCGCGGCATCGATCAACTGCGCCGTGATCCTGACCGTGTTGCCGGAAAGGCGCACGCTGCCCTCGACGATGAACATGACGCCGAGCTCGCGGCTCACGCGCTTCAGGTCGACAGGGCTGCCGCGATAGGCGAACGAGGAATTGCGCGCGATCACGAACAGCGTGCGAAACCGCGACAGCTCGGTGATGATGTCCTCGGTGATCCCGTCGCTGAAATAGCCTTGCCGCGGATCGTCGCTCATGTTGTCGAAGGGCAGCACCGCCACCGCCGGCTTTTCGGAGGCGGGCGCGGCGGGCGCGCCCGCGCCGCCTTGCGGCTCCATGCGGTAGACGCGGATCGGGCGCTCGATGTTCTTGACCTTCCGGTCGCCGAGATCGGTGAAGATCTCGCCCATGTGCGGGCGCACGAGGTCGTGCATGACGCCGGTGAGATTGACGCCCCCGGCTTCGGCCATTGCCTGCAGCCGGGCGGCGATGTTGACGCCGTCGCCGAACAGATTGTCGCCCTCGACCACCACGTCGGCGAGCGCGATGCCCATGCGAAAACGAAGGCGCCGGTCTTCGGCGAGCAAGGCATTGGCGGCCTCGATCGACGCTTGCGCGGCACGCGCGCAACGCACCGCCGCCACCGGGCTCGCGAATTCGGCGATGACGCTGTCGCCGGCGCTGCCGAATATCCGCCCGCCATGTTCGCCGATCGCGCCATCGAGCAGGCGCCGATGCGCCTTCAAGGCGGCGAGCGTCGCCGCCTCGTCGCGCTCCATGCGCGCGGAGAACCCGACCACGTCGGCGCAAAGGATGGCCGCCAGCCTTCGTGGTGTCGTCTTGTCGGTCATGGCGCCTCGTCGCCACCCTTCTTGGCGCGGCTGCTTTGCCTACTATATAGGTTCGTGGCGCGCGATGCGCCTGTCGCGGGAAACAGCGGAGAATCGGTCCATGGCGGGACGAATGGGCGACGCGACGGTGCATCCTCTCGGCTGGCAGGCGGCCGATTTCGACCTCGAGGCGACGGACGCCAAGCGCTATCGGCTGGCCGACGTGCGAGGGGCCAATGGCCTCCTCGTCATGTTCATCTGCAACCATTGCCCCTATGTGTTGGGGACGATCGCCGACATTGTCGCCGACGCCGCCCTCCTGAAGGCCGAAGGCGTCGGCGCCATCGCCATCATGTCGAACGACACCGCCGCCTATCCGGCCGATTCGTTTCCGAACATGGTCGAGTTCGCCGCCACCCACCGATTGGGATTCCCCTACGCCATCGACAAGACTCAAGGTGTGGCGCGTGCCTATCGCGCCGTCTGCACGCCCGATTTCTTCGGCTTCGACAAGGCGCTGGGCTTGCGCTATCGCGGCCGCCTCTACGAAACCTCGGGCGCGCGCCCGAAACCCGGCGCCAGGCGCGAGCTCCTCGAAGCCATGCGCACGGTGGCGCGGACCGGAACCGCGCGCGGCGACCAGGCCCCCGCCATCGGCTGCTCCATCAAGTGGCGGGACTGAGCAACCTCAGTCCGGCCGGCCCTCCGGCAGTCCGGCGCCCCTGAGGCCGCTCAGCCAGTGCTCGCGGTCGAGGGCCGCGCCGGTGGCGAAGGGGCCCATGGCCGCTTCCTTGGAGACCGTCCACCACCAGGATTCCCGGCTCGTCTGATCCGACGCACGAAAATCGTCCATGGCGCTTTCGGCCAATTCCTGCTGGCCGCTTTTCCGGTAGCTCGCCGCGAGTACGAGCAAGGCATCGTGCAGGTGATGCGAGGGCGGCACCATCCGCCGGCGGTACGGGGCGAGTACGGCAATTGCCTGGTCGTATTGCCGGTTCTGATGCAGGGCGAAGGCCAGCACCCAGTCCAACCATTGCTCGTAACCTCTCGGCGAATCGTTGACGGCCGCGCGGGCCTCGGATACGGCGGCAAGCGGGTCGCCGAGATAGACCAGGAACTCGGCATAGTCCGCCTGGACGCGGAAGCTGTTATGGGGCGTCGCCTTGGCGGCCTTGCGGTTCACGAGATTGCGGGCACGGCCATAGGCCTTGCCGGCTTCGACCCACTGCTCGGCATAGCGAAGCGCGATCGCCTCGGCCCAATGGGTGAACCAATCATTCGAATCCGCTTTCCGCGCGCGCTCCGCCTCGCTGACGGCCTTGGCGAGCGCGGCCTCCCAACCGTCCCGGCGATTGCGCCATTTCTTCACATGCTCGTGGCTATTCAACGCCACGTTGCGGGCATTGTCCGGGTCGGTCTCCAGCGCCTTCTCTAGGAGCGCCAGGCACTTGCGGCTGCTCTCCGGCGTGTTCCGCTGGGAAAGCGCGCTCGCGCGCCGAAAGCTCTCGCCGTCGTCCTTTCCGCCCCGCGCGGATGCCGGCGCCGGGCGCGCAGCCTTCGTCTCAACCCGGCGCGGGACGGATTTCCTCGGCGCCGCCGCCTTGGGCGGCGTGCGCTTGGAAAGAGGCTTCTTGGCCGCTGTCTTCTTGGCGGCACGCTTGATCTTCGAGCCCCCGGACGGACGCTTGCGCTTGGATGCCATGCTTCGCCCCCCTCTGTTATGCCCACGGACGACGACCGCCGGGCACGGCAAAGGTTAACGCGTCCCGCTCGGGCGCGCCAGATGGAAGGAACGGATAGGAACGGTCTTTAGATTTCGACGATGCCGCTGGCCAGAAGCAGGGCGGCCAGGGACATGAGCATCGGAAGGGTCGCGCCGACGGTGACGAAAAGGATATTGCCCAACGCCACCGGCCGTCCACGCCCCGCGGTCCAAGGCTCGCGGCGCTGGCGCCCGGCTCCGTAACAGTTGGTTGCCTTGCTTCTTGAAATACGTGTAACCAATGGCTACACATAGGTAGTGAAGATCGCCATTGAAGCGGCCGCCCAGAAGGCGCTGACCCGCCGGATCCCGCAGGCCGAGGCAAAGCGGATCATGGCCGAGCTCGCCCGGCTGGCCGCCGATCCGACAATGTCGGCCGGCGACGTGAAGCCCTTGACGGGGCGCCCCGGAACGTTCCGATTGCGGGTCGGCGACTGGCGCGTTTTTTACCGCGTCGAAGACGATACACTTTGGGTTGTGGGGGTCGGGAACCGGAAGGACGTTTACCGCTGAGTCTAGAGCTAGGAGCTTGAGATGACTGTCCACATTAAGAAAAAGGTCGCCGGCGGCGTGACCGCGCTGCACGACCTCAAGGGCCGGCGCCTCTTCGCCGTCCTGCCCTGGAGCGAGTACGAACGTCTCGCGGCGCTCGACCATCCCGCCGACGAGGAAGCGGCCGATATCGCGGCACTCGACCGCGCGGTCGCGGAGAACGCGCGGCGTGCCGGCGCGGCGCGCGCCGCGGGTTACAACGTCGCCGCCTACTACCCGGTCGAGGTCGTTAACCCGATGATCGATGGCGCCTCGGCGGTGAAGGTTTGGCGCGAGTACCGCGAGCTGACCCAGGCCGAGCTCGCCAAGAAGATCGGCGTCAGCCGCGCCTACCTGACGCAGATCGAAAGCCGGGCGCGCGCCGGCACGGCCGACGTGCTGGCCCGGCTCGCCCGCGCGTTGGGCGTGCTCGTCGACGATCTGATCGAGGAAAGCGCCTTGCGCCGCCGGCGCAAGAGCTAGCCGTCTCATCGCCGGCCGCTGTCATTCCGAAAGGCCCCATGATCGATGCGTCCCGCTCGGGCGCGCCAGACGGAAGGAACGGATAGGAACGGTCTTTAGATTTCGACGACACCGCTGGCCAGAAGCAGGGCGGCCAGGCACACGAGCATGAGAACGGTCGCGCTCGCCGTGACGAAAAGGACATTCCCGAGCGTCGCCAAGGGGCGCGCCTGACGGTCCAACACGCGGCGCGAAGGTTCCCGGCGCTCCGTGCCCGCCATGATCGCCAGATAGTACCGCCGCCACGCCAGCGGCACCGACAGGCGGATGTCGACGCCATGCATGGCGTGCGGCCGCGCCCGGGCGGCGGCTTCGATCAATTGCAGGTCGCGCGCCGTAAGGCCGGCGGGGACGCCGGCGTAGGCGGGCGCTTCGATATTGCGTTCGGTTGCAGCCATTCCGGTCCCCGGGGACGCGCAAAAGCGGGCAATTCGCCCCTTTGCCTGTTAGACTAGGCATCCGGCCGTTAACAAACGCTTGATCCGGCCTGGCTATGGTCGTTTTCTTTTTGAGGATCGAGCGCATCGCCGCGGGCGGATCATGGCATCGAAGACGGAGCAACTGAAGGCGGAGCTGATCGAACGAGTGGCTGCGCTGGCGGGCCGGCTCGGGCGCGAGCGCGCCGCCCCGGTCGAGCGCTTCATCCGCGCCTTCTATGCCAACGTACCGCCCGACGATCTCATCGGCGCCACGCCGGAGAATCTGTTCGGCGCCGCGATTTCGCTGTGGAACTACGGAGTCGACCGGCCGCGCGGCACGGCCAAGGTCCGGCTCTACAACCCGCGGCTCGACCAGCATGGCTGGCGCTCTCCCCATACCGTGGTCGAGATCGTCAATGACGACATGCCGTTCCTGGTCGACTCGATCACCGCGGCCTTCAATCGGCACGACCTCACCGTCTTTCTCGTCATCCATCCGATCCTGCGTCTCGGGCGCGACGCCGAGGGCCGCCTGACCGGCTGGGACGATGCCGGCGCGCCCGAATCCTACATGCAGGCGTGGATCGGCGAGCAGCCTTCGGGCGCGCCGCTCGAAGCCCTGCGCCGCGAACTCGACGCCGTGCTCGCCGATGTGCGCGCGGCGGTCGGCGATTGGCGGGCCATGCGCGATACCTTGACCGCCGCCGTCAAGGACATCGAGGACGCGCCGCCGCCGCTAAGCGTCGAGGAACTTGGCGAGGCCAAGGCTTTTCTCGCCTGGATGAACGACGATCACTACACGTTCCTTGGGTATCGCGAATACGACCTCGGCGGCACGGACGAACAGGCGGAATTGAGTATTCGCCCCGGCAGCGGGCTCGGCATCCTGCGCGACGAGAAGCTGTCGGTGTTCGAAGGCCTGCGCCAATCGGACAAGCTGCCTCGCGAAGTGCGTTACTTCTTGAGGCAATCCGGCGTCATCGTCGTGACCAAGGCCAGCCGGCGCTCCACCGTGCACCGCACGGCGCACATGGACGTGATCGGCATCAAGCGATTCGGGCCCGACGGCCAACCGGTCGGCGAGCGGTTGTTTATAGGATTATTTACCTCGATCGCCTATTCCCGGGCCGCCCGCGATATTCCGCTGTTGCGGCGCAAGGTCGACAACTGTATCGCTCGCGCCGGCTTCGCGCCGGCCAGCCACGACGCCAAGACGCTCGCTCACATTCTCGACAATTTTCCGCGCGCCGAGCTGTTCCAGATCGGCGAGGACGAGTTGTTCGACATCGCGCTCGGCATCTTGCACTTGCAAGAGCGCCAGCGCGTCGCGCTCTTCGTCCGCCGCGACCCGCTGGAGCGGTTCGTGTCCTGCCTCGTCTATTTGCCGAGCGAGCGCTACGACATGGCCTTGCGGGCGCGCATCGAGGCCATTCTGGCCGCCGCCTTTAACGGAACGATCTCGGCCGTCACCGCGCAGATGGGCGAAGCAGCCTTGGGGCGGCTCCACGTCATCGTGCGGACCGCCGCCGGCGCGGTGCCCGAAATTGCCGTCGACGATATCGAGCGGCGCATCGCCGAGGCCGCGCGCACCTGGCGCGATCTGCTGCGGGCGGCGCTGGTCGAGACGCGGGGCGAGGAGCGCGGCTTGACGGCGTTGCGCCAATTCGCCAATGCCTTTCCGGCCGGATACAGCGAGCGTTTCTCGGCGGAAGCGGCGGTGTTCGACATCGCCCGGATCGATGACGCGCGGGCGAGCAAGACGCTGGCGCTCAACCTCTATCGCCCGCCGGAAGCCGCTTCCTCGGAGGTGAGGCTCAAGGTCTACAACGCCGGCCCGCAGATCGCGCTCTCCGACGTGCTGCCGGTGCTCGAGCATCTGGGGTTCAAGGTGGTGAGCGAAATGCCCCACCTGGTTCTCCCCGCCGACGCCGATCGGCCGGTCTGGCTGCACGATTTCGGCATGGCGACACAAGACGGCGGCGACATCGACCTGGCTCGGGTGAAGAACCTGATCGAGGAGGCCTACGCCAAGGTTCTCGCGGGCGAGATGGAGGACGACGGCTTCAACCGCTTGGTCCTGTGCGCGCATCTCGGCTGGCGCAAGGTCATGGTGTTGCGCGCCTATTGCAAATATCTGCGACAGGCCGGCATTCCCTTCAGCCAGGCCTACATGGAGGAAACGCTGGCCGCCAATCCGCGGGTGGCGCGGCTTCTCGTCAAGCTCTTCGCCGCGATGTTCGATCCCGAGCGGCAGGCCGAATCGAAACGCTACGCCGTCACCTATACGCAGGCGGTCGAAAAGGAACTGGACCGCGTCGCCAATCTCGATCAGGACCGCATCTTGCGCCGCTACCTCAACGCGATCCGTTCCACCCTGCGCACCAACTACTACCAGCAGGGGCCCGACGGCGGCGCCAAGCCCTACCTTTCCTTCAAGCTCGATTCGAAGGGCGTCGAGGATCTGCCCTTGCCCCGGCCGCTCTACGAGATCTTCGTCTACAACCCCCAGGTCGAGGCGGTGCATTTGCGCGGCGGCAAGGTCGCGCGCGGCGGCATCCGCTGGTCCGACCGGCGCGAGGACTTCCGCACCGAGATACTGGGGCTGATGAAGGCGCAGACGGTGAAGAACGCCGTCATCGTGCCGGTGGGCTCCAAAGGCGGCTTCGTGGTGAAGCGGCCCCCCATTGGCGGGCGCGACGCGCTCATGGCCGAGGTCGTCGAGTGTTACAAGACCATGATGCGGGGACTCTTGGATCTGACCGACAACATCGTCGGCGGGTCGATCGTGGCGCCTGCCCGCGTCGTGCGGCGCGACGATGACGACCCCTATCTCGTCGTCGCCGCCGACAAAGGCACCGCCACCTTCTCCGATATCGCCAACGGCGTGTCGGGCGAATACGGCTTCTGGCTCGCCGATGCCTTCGCCTCGGGCGGCTCGGCCGGCTACGACCACAAGAAGATGGCGATCACCGCGCGCGGCGCCTGGGAATCGGTGAAACGGCATTTCCGCGAGCTCGGCCGCGACATCCAGGCGCAAGACTTCACGGTCGTGGGCGTCGGCGACATGTCGGGCGACGTGTTCGGCAACGGCATGCTGCTCTCGCCCAAGATTCGCCTCGTCGCCGCCTTCGACCACCGCCACATCTTTCTCGACCCCGACCCCGACGCCGCTTCCGGCCTGGCCGAGCGCCAGCGTCTGTTCGATCTGCCGCGGTCGAGTTGGGCCGACTATGACGCCAGGCTCATATCGAAGGGCGGCGGCGTGCTCGACCGCAAGGCGAAGTCGGTGGCGATCGCGCCCGAGGTCAAGACCCGGTTCCAGATCGCCGAAAGCTCTCTGACCCCGAACGCGCTCATCCACCGGCTGTTGACCGCGGATGTCGACCTGTTGTGGTTGGGCGGCATCGGCACCTATGTGAAGGCGAGCGGCGAATCGAACGCCGAGGTCGGCGACCGCGCCAACGACGCCTTGAGGGTCGATGCGAAGGCCTTGCGCTGCAAGGTGGTGGGCGAAGGCGCCAATCTCGGTTTCACCCAGCGCGGCCGGACCGAGTTCGGGATGTTGGGCGGCCGCGGCAACACGGACGCCGTCGACAATTCCGCCGGCGTCGATTGCTCCGACCACGAGGTCAACATCAAGATTCTCTTGAACGATCTCGTCGCCGGCGGCGATCTGACGCAAAAGCAGCGCGACTGCCTGTTGGCGGAGATGACCGGCGAGGTGGCGCGCCTCGTCTTGCGCGACAACTACCTGCAGAATCAGGCGCTGTCGGTGGCGGAGTTCCAGGGCTGGAAGCAGCTCGATCAGCAGGGCCGGCTCATGCGCGCGCTCGAACGCGCCGGCAAGCTCGACCGCGCGCTCGAATTCCTGCCCGACGACGAGGAGTTGAAGGACCGCCTGACGGCGGAAACCGGCTTGACCCGCCCCGAACTCGCGGTGCTGCTCGCCTACGCGAAGATGGCGCTCTATGACGAATTGGTGCCGAGCGACCTGCCGGACGACCCGCAGCTCGAAGACGATCTGGCGCGCTATTTTCCGGCCCAGCTCGGCGAACGCTTCCGCCCGGCCATCGGCCGCCACCGCTTGCGCCGCGAGATCATCGCCACCGGCGTCACCAACAGCCTGGTCAATCGCGTCGGGCCGACCTTCGTCCATGTGATGAAGGAGAAGACCGCGCTTCCGGCTTCCGATATCGCGCGCGCCTATGCGATCACGCGCGGAACTTTCGCGCTCCGCGATCTGTGGGCGGCGATCGAGGCTCTCGACAATGCCGTGCCGGCCGCCGTCCAGACCGACATGCTGGTGGCGATCGATCGCCTGGCCGAACGCGGCACGCTGTGGTTCCTGCGCAACGGGTCGCGGCCGCTCGACATCGCCGCGCATATCGGGCTCTACGGCCCCGGCATCGCGGCGTTGGCGGGTGACGTGACAACCCTTGTCAGCGAGGGCGAGCAGGGCGAGATCGAACGCCGCCGCGGCGTTTACTCGGCGGCCGGCGTGCCGGCGGATCTCGGTTCGCGCGTGGCGGCCATCGAAGCCCTTGCGCCCGGCCTCGACATCGTGCGCATCGCCAAGGGCGACGTGTCGGTCCTCGGGCGTGTCGCGCGCGCCTACTTCGCCGCCGGAAGGCGCTTTCACCTCGACTGGCTGCGCGGGTCCATGACCGGCGTCTCTCTCGATACCCATTGGGACCGGACCGCGGTGGCGGCGATCCTGGACGACCTCGACGGACACCAGCGCGACCTCACCGTTCAAATGCTGGGCGTCAGGGTCGCGGCCGGGGCCGGGGCGCCGGACGATGTCGATGCCGGCATCGAGGCATGGGTCGCGGACCATGGCCCGGCCATGAGCCAAACCGAATCCTTGTTCGCCGATCTGAAGCAGGCGGGCGGGCTCGACCTCGCGCGCCTGGCGATCGCCAACCGCCAGCTGCGCGGGCTCGTCTCGGACTGAATGCCGCCCGGCGCCTGCGCGACGCCCTCATGCTTCGACAGGCTCGGCATGAGGGCCTCATCCTGAGCCTGTCGAAGGACGAGGCCCGACTCGCGTTTCAATGACCGTAGGAACTATCTCCAACCGGCGCGCCATCGTCGCGTGGTGCCTCTACGATTGGGCGAACTCCGCCTTCCCGACGATCGTCTCGACGTTCCTCTTCAGCGCCTATGTAACCGAGGCGGTGGCGCCGGACCGCGTCACCGGCACGGCGCTCTGGGGCCAGGCGATGAGCGTCGCCGGAATCGCCATCGCGCTCTCGAGCCCGGCGCTCGGCGCCATCGCCGACAGCGGCGGGCGGCGAAAGGCGTGGCTCTTCGGGTTGAGCGCGCTGTGCGTCGCCGCCACCGCGCTGTTGTGGTTCGTGCGTCCGACCGATGCCGACCTCGTCTACGCGCTGGTCATGGCGGCGATCGCGACCGTGGGGTTCGAGCTCGCCATCGTCTTCTACAACGCCCTGCTGCCGGGGCTGGCGCCCGCCGGCCGTTTGGGCCGAATCTCCGGCTGGGGCTGGGGCGTCGGATATTTCGGCGGGCTCGGCTGTCTCGTCATCGCGCTCCTCGTTTTCGTGCGCCCCGAATTGCCGCCCTTCGGCCTCGACAAGGCCGAGGGCGAGCATGTGCGGGTCGCCATGCTGTTGGCGGCGGCATGGTTCGCGGTGTTCGCGCTGCCGCTCTTTCTCTGGGTCCCGGAGCCCGACCGCGGGCGCGCGGCCGGCGCGACGGCGGTGCGCGCGGGGTTTTCGAATCTCATCGCGACGTTCCGCGAGATTCGCCGCCACGCCAACGTCGCGCGCTTCCTGCTGGCCAAGCTCGTCTACATGGAAGGCCTCAACACCACCTTCGCCTTCGGCGGCATCTACGCCGCCGGCGCCATCGGCATGACGCTCGAAGAGGTGCTGCTGTTCGGCATCCTGCTCAATGTCAGCGGCGGCATCGGCGCCATCCTGTTCGCCTGGGTCGACGATTGGATCGGCGCCAAGCCGACCATCATGATCTCATTGGCCGCGCTTGCCGTTCTCGCCGTTCCCATGCTGCTGGTGACGGACAAGTTCTGGTTCACCGTCATCGGCATGGGGTTGGGCATCTTCTTCGGGCCGGTGCAGGCGGCAAGCCGGTCTCTCATGGCGCGCCTTGCCCCGCCCGGCCAGGTGACGGAATTCTTCGGATTCTATTCATTGGCCGGCAAGGCCAGCGCCATCGTCGGCCCGGCGTTGGTCGGCTGGCTCACCTTCGCCTTCGACAGCCAGCGCATCGGCATGGCCGCCGTGCCGGTTTTTTTCGTTGTCGGCCTCCTGCTGCTGCTGCCGGTGCGCGAGAAGGCGGCGCCTCATGCCAAGTCCCGGAAACCTTGACCCGGCCGCCGTGCTTCGAGACGCCGCTTCCAGCCTTCGCAGCCGAAGCGGCTGCTTCGGCGAAGTAGGCTCGCGGCTCCTCGGCATGAGGTAACATTCCTCATCCCGAGGAGCGCCCCGAAGGGGCGCGTCTCGAAGGATCGGGAATCGAGTTCAGGCTCTAATGCCGGAAATGCCGCGTGCCCGTGACCACCAGCGCCATGCCGGCCGCGTCGGCGGCGGCGATGACCTCCGCGTCGCGCACCGAGCCGCCCGGATGGATGGCGGCGGTGCAGCCGGCCTCGGCCGCGACGATGAGGCCGTCGGCGAAGGGAAAGAACGCGTCCGACGCCACCACCGCGCCCTTGGCGCGATTGTC
This sequence comes from Rhodospirillales bacterium, assembly GCA_009885795.1. GTDB lineage: Bacteria > Pseudomonadota > Alphaproteobacteria > Dongiales > Dongiaceae > VFKA01. The sequence goes on from VFKA01000035.1 coordinate 126,757, forward strand.
GCCCCGCTCGGCCGCCTTCCACACGGCGATGCGCGCGGCATCGACGCGGCTCATCTGCCCGGCGCCGATGCCGACCGTGGCGCCGTCCTTGGCGAGTACGATTGCGTTGGATTTAACGTGCTTGGCGACGGTCGCGGCAAACCTTAGATCGGCGAGTTCGCTAGGGCTGGGCTGGCGCTTGCTGACGGTCTTCATCGTTGCCGCAGCCGAGCCCGCGTCGCGCGTCTGCAACAGGTACCCGCCCGAGACCGAGCGAAGCACGAGGCCCCCAGCCGCCGCATCGGGCATGCCGCCGGTCTCGAGGACGCGCAAGTTCGGCTTTGCGCCCAGGATCGCCTTCGCCTCGGGATGAACCTTGGGCGCCACGATCACCTCGTAAAACGTCTTGGCGATGGCGGCGGCGGTGGCGGCGTCGAGCGCCCGGTTGACCGCGACGATCCCGCCATAGGCGCTGACCGGATCGGATTCGAGCGCGCGGCCATAGGCCTCGGCCAGAGTATCCGCGAGCGCCGCGCCGCAAGGGTTGGCGTGCTTCACGATGACGGCCGCCGGGCGCTCGAACTCGGCCGCGAGTTCGAACGCGGCATCGGCATCGGCGAGGTTGTTGTAGCCGAGTTCCTTGCCCTGCGACTGCACCGCCGTCGCCACGCCGGGACGAAGGCGCTGCCCGTCGGCGGCGTAAAACGCCGCGCGCTGGTGCGGATTCTCGCCGTAGCGCAAACCCATGCGCCGGCGCGCGGAAAGCGTCAGCATCGCCGGAAGTTCCTCGCCGAGGCCGATACCGAACCAGGCCGCGATGGCGGCGTCGTAAGCGGCGGTGCGCCGGAAGGCGGCGGCGGCGAGGCGCCGGCGAAAATCCAAGCTCGTGCCGCCCGTATCGGCGATCGCCTTCATCGCCGCCTCGTAGTCGGCGGGGTCGGTCAGCACGACGACGTGTTCGTGGTTCTTGGCGGCGGCGCGGATCAAGGCCGGGCCGCCCACGTCGATGTTCTCGATGGCGGCCGCATCGCCTTCGCCCTTGGCGATGCTCTCGGCGAAGGGATAGAGCGTCACGGCGACCAAATCGATGCCGGCGATGGCATGATCCGCCATGGCGCTCCGGTGGCCGGGGTCGTCGCGCCGCGCGAGAATGCCGCCATGGATCCTAGGGTGCAGCGTCTTCACCCGCCCATCCATGATCTCCGGAAAGCCGGTGACCTCGGAAACATCGCGTGACCGCAAGCCCGCCGCGCGCAACGCCGCCGCCGTCCCGCCCGTCGAAACCAGTTCGATACCTCGCTTGCCGAGGAAGCGCGCGAGTTCGACGATGCCGGTCTTGTCCGATACCGAGAGGAGGGCGCGGGTTACGGGAACGATCATGGGGCCAATCTTCACCACAGCGGGCGGCGGCCCGCAATGATTCGGTATTAGGTAGCAAGCGCACCTACCGACCGGTAGCTACTGGTTGTGCCCGTTTTGTGGGCCTTGCGCAAAATCTAGTTGCACATCGCGCGGGGCTGGATCACTGTTCTCTTGCCGTTCATGCAAAACGCCCCGCCATAAGGGCAGCGGAGCGTTTGCTGGGCGGCTGCGCCCGTAGCTCAGTTGGACAGAGCGACCGAGTCGTATCGGTGGGTCGGGGGTTCAAGTCCCTCCGGGCGCCCCATTAACTAAGCGGCCTGATTATCCGACGCGAACCTGTCGCGGTCAAGAGAAAAATTACGCTTAATCAAATACTTAATGATCTTTGCTAAGATATTGACGGGACTCGATTTTTTGCCGTTTTATGAGTCGAATCAATCCATTATCGCTGTTGTGCGAGTAAGCCTCGGCATGATTGACACGCCGCGCCTTATAGCGGGAGTACAGCGCGTCCCAATGCCCAGCTTCATCGGCATGGATCGTGCTGCTTGACAGAATCCACTTGCCGATCTCCGACACGGTTTCATGCTCGGAATTGGCGACGATTGACTGAGTGCGGCCATTGCGCTCGCGCATGACCACGACAACGCGGCGCTTGCCCGAACGGTTCTCGCTCAGCCGGCGATCGCAACGGTTGTCCTTGTAGTTGGCGGGCTTTACGTATCCGCCGAAGTAGGCGCCGTCGATCTCGACCTGGCCCGACACCGGGGGGATTCATATGAGCGAGCGGAACATCAATAACAAGATTAGCCGTGGCGAGTTTATGGCGGTATTCTTGGTCCAATGTCTCTCCGCCGTTGGCTGTCACACCCTCCGATTGGAGTCGGATTAGCTATCACCCTGATGTTGGGGCTGACGGCTCTATACAATCATTATCCAGGCTCCCAGCGCCACGACAAATCCGCCGAATATCAGCTTGGCGGCGCCGGGCAACCAAGGCCCGTCGAGATTGTCCGTCAAGAGGCTCTGCCAGCCGATCCACAAGCCGATCGGGATGAGTGGCGCTCCGAGCAAGACCTTTATGCCCAACGGGAGATGGCGAAATGGGCAATGGTTGCCGCCATCGTTGCGATAGGTGGCGTTACCGTAACTGGAATCGGCGTCTTCTTTGTCAAACGAACCCTTGATGAAACGCGGAAGGCCGTCCAGCAAAGCGTTGAAGGAACGATGGCTGCTCACCGTTCCGCCAAAGTTGCGGAAGAAGCCGTCAAAATGGCCTCGGAAAATGCCCGGAGGGAACTGCGCGCTTATGTCTTCCCCCTGTCGGCAATAGTCACGGGCGTCAAAGAGGGAGTGGAACCAAGGATCGTAATTAGCCTTGGCAATATGGGGAAGACGCCGGCCTACAACGTTGATGTATGGGCGAATGCCAAAGTTAGGACTGACGAAACCGATCTTGATCTCACGGACGACAAGAGAAAGAGGATTCCTGATCTCGGTCCGGGGCACGTCATGAAACACGGTGTTTATATGGACACTCAATTTGTCCAAAACGCAGCGGTAAGGCTGGCGGCCCAAACGCACTCCCTCTATGCTTACGGCAAGATCGTTTATTTCGACGCTTTCAAAGCTGAGCACACCACGAACTTTCGGTTCAAGACGTGGGGCGGTTTCGGGCTCCGCGATGACGATCTTGCTACTTGCGATGACGGCAACGATTCCGATTAAGCTCGCAATCCTAATTCTCACTCATTCCTGCCCCCGGTATAGGAGCAAACCGCTTTGGAAATAGCTCAAGGTGCGTTTGCTACCTAATGCCGCAATGATTGACAAGAGCCGGCGGGTCGGGAAGACAAGGCGTCATGACTACGCCCGCCGCTCCCGCCGTCGCCGTCATCGGGCTCGGCTATGTCGGCCTGCCGCTTGCCGTGGCGCTCGCCAAGGCCTCGCCCGGCGAGCGAATCGTCGGTTTCGACATCGATGCCGTCCGGGTGGACGAGCTGGCCCGCGGCCATGAGCGTACCGGCGAGGTGGCGCCGGACGCGCTCAAGGCAAGCCGCCTCGCGATCTCCGCCGACAGGCAAGCCATCATCGGCGCCGGCATCTACATCATCGCCGTGCCGACGCCGGTCGACGCGGAAAACCGCCCCGACCTGTCGGCGGTGCTAGGCGCCTGCGCCCTTGTGGGAGAGGCGCTGGCCGCCTCGCCCCGCCTTGACCCGGCCCCCATCGTGGTGCTCGAAAGCTCGGTCTACTCCGGCGTCACCGAGGATGTCTGCGGGCCCGAGATCGCGAGGGCGTCGGGCCTCGAAAGGGGCCGCGACTTCTTTCTTGGATACTCGCCCGAGCGCGTCAACCCCGGCGATCGTAGCCATGGCGTCGAGCGCATCGTCAAAGTGGTCGCGGGCGAGACCCCGGCGGTGGCCGAGCGCCTGGCCCGGCTCTACCGGCGCGCCACCTCAAGCGGCGTGTTCGTCGCCCGCGACATCCGCACGGCGGAAGCCGCCAAGGCGATCGAGAACGCCCAGCGCGACATCAACATCGCCTTCATCAACGAGGTGGCGATGATCCTCGGGCGCCTCGGATTATCGACCTATGACGTGCTGGAGGCGGCCCGGACCAAGTGGAACTTCCTCGATTTCCGTCCCGGCCTGGTCGGCGGCCACTGCATCGGCGTCGATCCCTACTACCTCGCCTATAGCGCGCGCGCCGCCGGCCACGACCCGGAGATCATCCTCGCCGGAAGGCGCATCAACGACCAGATGGGCTTCTACATGGCCGACCGCATCGCCGACGCGCTCGGCCCCGTCGGCAATGCCGCTCCGCGCACGCTCGTGCTCGGCCTCACTTTCAAGGAGGATGTGCCGGACTTGCGCAACAGCAAAGTCGTCGATCTCATCGAGGCCTTGCGCCGGCGCGGCCACGTCGTCGCCGTGCACGACGCCGAGGCCGACGCCGCCGAGGCGTTGCGACTCTATGGCCTCGCGCTGCTGCCGGCTCTTGGCGCCGGCGGGCCCTACGACTGCCTCGTCGGCGCGGTCCCGCACGAGCCATACCGGCGCCTCGACGCGGCGGCGTTGGCGGCGCTGGTGAAACCGGCTGGCCTCGTCGCCGACATCAAAGGGATGTGGCGGAATATTTCCCTGCCGCCGGCCGTGCGGCGCTGGGAGCCGTGATCGAAGAAAAATTGGGGTCGGAGTCGATTTTCTATAGCGCCGAAAGTCGTTGACTTTTCCGATTTGGTTCCTGTAATGTTCCTGTGTCCCGTTTCGGCGGGACGGGCGTGGTTCTTTGACATTGTGAATAAGGCCTTGGGGAGAAGGGCGCCCTCGCGGGCGAGCGGGAGCCGGCCGAGGAAGGGTGGTCTCCGGATATGTTCAATTTCCACAACGGCTTACCATGAAAAAAGTCTTCATGGGGTTGTTCCTCGAGAAATTAGAATCGCGTTCGGTGAATTTAGCCAAAATTGCCAATTCAAAACAACGCCTTGGCTCTAATTTTCGACCGAAATGCGTAAACGATCGCGCCCCGGCGGAGAAGCCCGCCCGCCGGCTACCTCGTCTCCCGCGCGAACACCCATTTCACCGTGTCCTCGCCTTGCGGCTGGTCGACGCTGATGACGACCTGGTGGGTCTTCCGGATATGGCCGGCGCGGCCGAGATAAACGCTGTCGTCGAGGCTCACCTCGCCGCCGATCGCCCGCATGCGATAGCCGGTACCGCTACCCATGCGGAACAGCGCGCCCTGGCGGTTCTGGGCAATCTGGACCTGCACGTCGGGATGAATGTGAAAACGCACGACGAACCGCCGCGGATTGGCGCCCACGACCTTGTCCTCGCCGCGCAGCTCGTCGCCCGACGCGCTCAAGTGAAGCCGCCGCCGGTGCTCCAGCTCGAACGCCTTCTTGTAGCCGTCATGCGCGAGGTCGAGCCAGACGGCGCCCTCCGCCTCGTGCCGCGCGCATCGGACTTGCTCGGCCGTACGCTTGTTGTGGCCTTCCGCCGCCGCTTGCGCCGAATTCGTGTCGTCGATGATCAGCGTCGAATGCGCGGCGGTGCTGCGCTGGACGCGCCGCCAATTGGGATCGCTGGGGTGCGCGCCGCAATTGACGATGAAGCGCTCGCGCCCGACGCTCATCTCGAAGCTCAACGCGCCGGCATGCGCGTGCGCGTCGAAACCCTGGGGCGGCATGGCGCCGCACTCGACCAGCACCACGGTGCGCTGCGCGGCCAGGCGCTGGAACCCGGTCGCCGGCGCCTCGGTCGCGGTCTTGGACTTGGCGTCGGCGCGCACCAGCACCGCGTCGATATGCCAGGCCTCGTCCTCGTCGCTGTCGTTGAAGAGGGCAAGCCCGCCATCGCCGTGGCGCAGCATGCGCACGATCGGCGTCAGGCCCTCGATCGCCCTGGTGAGCGAGGCGGGCGCGGGCCGGCCGCCGGCGCCGAGCGCGGTCCGCACGTCGACCAAGTGGCGCAGCACCCTAAGGTGCGTCGCCGGGCTGCGCTCGATATGGCCGCCATCGGCAAGCAGCTGGGTCGCCAATTCGCGCTCCAGCATGTCCAGGCCCCGCGCCAGCCACGCATCGTGGCCGGGCAACGCGAGGCCGGCATAGACGAGCCCTTTCAAGGCGCCGATGAGCGCCGAACCGGAGAGCGGTCCGGGCAGCACATGCATCAGGTGGCCGGCCTGCCGGGTGACGCTCAAGGCCAAGGCATCGGCGAAACCCGCCGGCGCGCCGGAAGCGTAAAAATCGTGAAGCGCCAGCCAGTTGGCCAGCCGGGTGCCCAGGACGTCCGGCCGCCAGGTGAGTCCCGACCAGCGCTCGTTCTCGGTGATCCACTGGGCGATCAGGGCTTGCGCCGTCTCGCGTCCGGCCGCGTCGCCCATCGCCTTCAAATCCCGGAGCCAGCCGAATCCGTTCATCTCGTCGATCCAGGGATCGAGCGCGCCAACCGGCGTCCAGAACGGCGTCGGGTTGTAGATCGCCTGCCCGGCGAAGCCGAACATGCCCTGTGCCAGCGTACTGCCCATGACGGCATTGCCGGGCCAAAGGTCGCCGCCGGTGACGCCGACGGTTCCGCTGGCGCGGCGCGGCAAGGTGAAGCGATGGAACGGCGTGCGGCAGAGCGCCGATGCGAGCCTATAGCGCCAGCGCCGCCAAGCGAACGGCGCCGGCAGGGTCCAAGACGCGAGGCTGGCGGTCATGGCCATCACGCGGCTTCGCGCAGGCGCCGGATGTTGTCGGCGTAGGCGCGCGGACCCTCCTTGAAGGTGGCCGTGCCGGCGACCAGCATGTCGGCGCCGGCCGCCACCGCCAGCTTCGCCGTGTCGGCGTTGATGCCGCCATCGATCTCGAGGTCGATGATCCGCCCGGCGAGGTCGAGGGCATCGATGCGCCGGCGCAAGATTCGAACCTTGTCGAGCTGGCCGGGCAGGAAAAGCTGGCCGCCGAATCCGGGATTGACGCTCATGACGAGTACCAGGTCGATGACGTCGAATACGTGGTCGATCGCCGAGGGCGGGGTCCCCGGATTGAGCGCCACGCCGGCGCGCTTGCCCAAGCCCTTGATCGTCTGCAGCGTGCGGTGCAAATGCGGGCCGGCCTCCGGGTGCACGGTGATGATATCGGCCCCGGCGGCGGCGAAATCGGCCAGCAGGTGATCGACCGGCGCCACCATCAGGTGCACGTCGAAGACCAGCCGCGTCAAGGGCCGGAGCGCCTTGATCACCGGCGCGCCCAGCGTCAGATTGGGCACGAAATGCCCGTCCATCACGTCGATATGGATGGCGTCGGCGCCGGCGGCTTCGAGCGCCTTCACCTCCTCGCCCAGCCGGGTGAAATCCGCCGACAGGATCGAAGGAGCGATGCGAACGGACCTTTGCATGACTGCCCTAGTAACAGTATTCGCCGAATCCGGGAAGGTGGCGCCGCAATAATTCGCCGGATTCTTATTGTTACCGGGTAGCTCAGGCCGCGAACAGCCGGCGGATGCGCTCCTGGATGTCCCGCGCCGCCTTGACCGGGTCGGCGGCGTCGCGGATCGGCCGGCCGACGACGATGTGATCGGCGCCCCGCCGGAACGCCTCCTCGACATCGACGGTGCGTTTCTGGTCGTCGGTGTTTTGGACCGGCCTGATACCGGGCACCACGATCAGGAACTTGTCGCCAAGCGACTCGCGCAGCTCTTCCGCTTCCAGGCCCGAGGAGATCACGCCGTCGCAGCCGATCTCGAGCGCGCGGCGCGCTCGGGCGAGGACGAGAGTCTTGGCATCGACCTGGAAGCCAAGTTGCCGCAAGTCGCCATCGTCGAGGCTGGTCAGCGCGGTCACCGCCAGAATCTTGATGCCGCCCTTCTCGGCGCAAGCCGCTTTCAGGATGGCGTCGTTGCCATGCACGGTCGCGAACGCCGCCTTCCTGCCGCGCAGCTGTCGCACCGCCGACGCGACGGTCTGTGGCACGTCGAAGAACTTCAGATCGACAAACGACCTTTTTCCTTTGTCGGACAGCCAATCCAGCAATTCGAAATAGCCGCCGGCCATGAACAGTTCGAGGCCGAGCTTGTAGAAATTCACGGCGTCGCCCAGCCGCTCGACCATCCGCCTGGCCTGCGCGGCATCCGCGAAATCGAGGGCGAAGATCAGCCGCTCCTCGACCGGGATCGGTTTCTTGGACAGAAGCGGGTTCATGGGGGAAGTGTCCGCCATCGCCGCTTGTCTCACAACGCCGTCGCCGCGACCAGCCCTTCCAGCACCGCTTCCTCGGCGGTGCGCGGCGTCAGGCAGTCGCCGATGAGCCGCACCTCGCCCTCATAGGACGACAATTCGTCGGCGAGATCGGCGACGCGCTCATGGCCTTGCGCCAGCACCAGCGTATTCACGTCTTCGCAGATGATCGGCTCGCCGCTGGTCGCGTGCTGGAAATAGACCGTGTCCGCATCGGCGCCATGCAGCCGCGCGTAGGGAATGATTTCGACACCGAGCTTATGCAGGATTCCATTCCAGCTGTCGCGCACGTACCAGGGCACCGCGCTTCCCGCCACCAGCCCGTCCACCGCCAGGCGCACCCGGCAGCCGTCGCGCGCGAGCTTCTCGGCCACGCCTAAGCCGATCCAGTCGCAGCGCCAGTCCGCGACCACGACCGATGCGCCGACATTCCCCTTGCCGGTCAGCACCTGCCAGGCATCGAGCACGTGCGCCTCCTCGCGGCCCTCGAAGTCGGGCCAGCGGGGCTTCGCGCCGGTGGCGATGATGACGGCCTCGGGGCGTTCGGATCGCACGAAATCCGCGTCGATCTTCCTGTTCTTGACGATTCGCGCGCCGGCCCGTTCCATCTCGCGTGTCAAATTCGTGACGATGCCGCCGAATTCGGCCCGCCCCGGCAACAGCTGGGCCAGCAACGCCTGGCCGCCCAGCTGCGCCGCCGCCTCGTAGAGCGTCACGTCGTGGCCGCGCTCGGCCGCCACCGCCGCCGCCTTCATGCCGCCCGGGCCGCCGCCCACCACCATGACGCGCTTGGGTCTAGCCGCCTTCAGGCGCCGTCCATATTTCAGCTCGCGCCCCGATTCGGGATACTGGATGCAGGAAATCGGATAGCCCATGTGGAAATGATTGATGCAGGCCTGGTTGCAGGCGATGCAGGCGCGGATGTCGTCGCTTTTTCCGGCCGCGGCCTTGGCCGGCATCTCCGGGTCGCAGATCATCGCCCGCGTCATGCCGCACATGTCGGCCTGGCCGCTGGCGACGATCTTCTCGGCTTCGTGGGGCTGGTTGATGCGCCCGGCGACGAAGACCGGCTTCGACACGACCGATTTCACCGCCGCCGCCATCGGCGCCACGTAGGCGTTGGCGACGATCATCGGCGGCACGATGTGGACGGCGCCGGCGAAGGAGGCCGAGGTGCCGGCGATGACGCTGAAATAATCGGGGCCGCCGCTTAGCGCATCCAGCATCCGGCAGACTTGCAGCACCTCCGCGGTGTCGATGGCCTCGGCGTCTTTTTCCTCGCCGCTGATGCGCACGCCGATGACGAAATCGGGGCCCACCGCGGCGCGGATGGCGCCGGCGACCTCGATCAGGAACCGCGCCCGGTTCAGGATGGCGCCGCCATACTCGTCCTCGCGCCGGTTGACGCGCGGGTTGAGGAACTGCGCCGGCAGATAGCCGTGGCTGGCCACGATCTCGCAGCCGTCGAGGCCGGCGCGTTTCATCCTAAGCGCCGCGCCGCCGTAGCCGGCGACGATGTCGGCGATCATCGGTTTCGATAGCGGCACCGGCATGATGTGAAAGCGCTCGTTCGGGACCGCCGAGGGCGCGTAGGCCGCCGGGATGCTGCCGTCCTGTCCCTCCATGATCTCGCGGCCGGGGTGGAAGAGCTGGCCGAAGATGCGGGTATCGTGGGCATGCACGGCCTCGGCGAGGCGCCGAAACCCCGGTATGCAGGCGTCGGTGTCGGCCATCAGCACCTTCGAGGTATAGCGCGCGGTGCCATGCACGCCCGTGGCCTGCGACACGATGAGGCCGACGCCGCCCTCGGCCCGCGCCCGGTGATAGGCGATAAGCGCCTCGTTCACGGTGCCGTCGGTCGGCATCGACGTGTCGTGCCCGGTCGAAAGGATGCGGTTCCTGACGGTGACCGACCCGACGCGTAAGGGTTGGAACAGGTGCGGGAACTTCAACGTTGGCATCGGGGCGGCGCTCCTCGGCGAGGCCCCGCCATTAGACGGAGCCTTGGCGAGCGGTCAAGGTGATCGCTTCACGCCGACCGCCGCAGCCGGCAGGCATAGAACCCGTCGAGGCCGCCGCGCTCGGGCCAATGGCAGGGCAGCGTCCGCAGGTCGCCCTCTGGTGTCACCGCCTCGGCGAGACCGCCGATCTCCTCGGCGGCGATGGGATGGCGCCGGACGCCGGCGCCGCCCGCAAGCAGCGCCGCGATGCGCTCCGGGCCCTCCTCCGGCTGCAGCGAGCACACGCAATAGACCAGCGTGCCGCCGGGCGCGGTCATGGCAAGCGCCGCTTCGAGCAGCCGGTCCTGAAGCGCGGTGAGGCGCGGCAGGTCGCTTTCCTGCTTCAGCCATGGGATGTCGGGATGGCGTCGGATGGTGCCGGTGGCCGAGCACGGGGCGTCGAGCAGCACCGCGTCCGCCGGCTCCGGCGGCTGCCATGTCGCGGCGTCGGCGACGATGGTTTCCGCCTCGAGCCCAAGCCGCGCGAGGTTTTCTTTCAGCCGCGCCATGCGGGCGGCCGAGCGGTCGATGGCGGTCACCCGGGCGCCGGCCGCCGCGAGTTGCGCCGTCTTGCCGCCCGGCGCGGCGCAGAGATCGACGACTCTGACTCCGGCGACCGGTCCCAGCAGCCGCGCCGGCAAGGCCGCGGCGGCGTCCTGCACCCACCACGCGCCCTCGGCGAATCCCGGCAGATCGGCGATGGCGCGCTCGTCCTCGCCCCGGCGCGAAAGGCGTAAGGTCCCGGTCGGCAGCAGTTCGGCGCCGAGTCGCTCGGCCCAAGACTCCGGCTCGTTCTTCACCGAAAGATCGAGCGGCGGCTCCTGGAGATGCGCGGCGGCGATGGCGTCGGCCGCCGCCTCGCCATAGGCGCGTATCCAGCTCCGCCACAGCCAGTCGGGCAGGTTGCGGCTCGTCGGCAAACTCGCGAGCCGTTCCCGTCCCTCGCGCGCGACGCGGCGCAGGACGGCGTTGACGAGCCCCCCTTGCGCCGTGGTGCCGCTCGCAACGGCCAGGCGGACGGCGGTGTCGACGGCGGCGTGCGCCGGCGTGTCGAGGAACAGCATCTGGCAGACGCCAAGCCGCAATATGTCCTCGGCCATGGCGGCCCGCGACGGCAGCTTGCGTTCGACGAGGCCGGCCAGAACCGCGTCGATCCGGCCCAATCGGCGCAAGGTCGTCGCGACGATCAATCGCGCGAAGGCGCGGTCCCTGGGCTCGAGCGCGGCGAGGCCGGTATGCGCCGCCAGCGCCTCGTCGAGCGGCCGGTTACGGCGCAGCACCGCTTGCAAGAGTTCGAGCGCCGCCGCGCGCGCCGCCAGACCCGGTTCCGCCCCCGATTTCGCCATCGTCTGGGCCTCAATCATGCTTCGATCCCGATGCCAAATGAATGACACAGAACACGCTCGTCCACGGCGAATCCTTTGCCAGCACCGACGAGGCCGTTGTCGAGGCGCGCTTCGCCATGAAGAACGCATCGTGCCTTGGCTGCAAGACCGTCTCCGTCGGCAATGGCGACGGGTCAGGCGCCTTAGAGCGGCTGTCGCTTCAAGACTTGGCGGCGCGGCCGGCCATGGCATAGTTTGCCGGATGGCAAAGCCGCCCACCCGCAGCGACGACGCGCCCAAGGCCGAGCCCGGCGCGAGCCCGGTCAAGACCCCGGCCAAAATTAAGGAGACCGGCGGCCCGGCCGGCCCCGAGCCGACGCGCTATGGCGATTGGGAACGCGCCGGCCGTTGCATCGACTTTTGATATGAGCGCGCCGGGCGCGGGGACGTCGGACGACCTCGAAACCGCGCGGGCGCTGCTTCGCGCCGGGCGGGCGGGCGATGCCGAGCGAATCGCGCGCGGCCTCGTGGAAGCCGATCCGGGCAACGGGCCGGCGTGGAATCTGCTCGGCGCCGCCGCCCACGCGGTGGGCGATCTCCACGGCGCGGCGCGCTGGTTCGAAAAGTCGCTGCTAGCGAACCCGGACGATGCCGACGCGCGCTCCAACATGGCGATGACACTGCGCGCGCTCGACCGCGCCATCGAGGCCGCCGACCATTTCGCCGCGGCGCAGGCGCTGCGGCCCGACGATTCCGAGCTTCGTCTCGCCTATGGCGCCGTGCTCCGCGATCTTGGAAAGCATGATGCCGCCATCGAGCAGTATCGCGCCGTCCTCGGTCGCGAACCCGGACGCATCGAGGCGCAAGGCGGCATGGCCTTGGCGCTCATGAAGGCCGAACGCTTCGATGAAGCCGCCGGCCACATCGACCGGGTGCTTCGGGTCGCGCCCGATCACCCCGCCAGCGTCGGAATCCTCGGCGACATACGCCGCCGGCAACGCCGGTTCGACGAAGCCATCGCGCTCTACCGCCGCGTCTTGTCCCTGGAGTCGGACGCCGTCGAGGCGAACGTGAATCTGGGCCTGACCCTGCGCGATCTGGCGATGCCGGAAGCGGCGCTGCCTCATCTGCGCCACGCGTTCGACGTGGCGCCCGGCGACGCCAACGCCGCGACCGCTTACGGCCATACATTGTTGCTGTTGGGCGAATTGGGGCCCGGCTGGGACGCGAGCGAGGCGCGTTTTCGTGGGTCCCTCCGCCATGCGCCGGTGGAGCGCTACGTCCCGCAAAGCCGCTGGCGCGGCGAATCGCTTGCCGGCAAGAGCATCGTGCTCTGGGCCGAACAGGGCATCGGCGATGAAATCATGTTCGCAAGCCTGGTGCCGGAAATGGCGTCGGCGGCCGCGCGGGTCGTGCTCGAAACCGAGAGCAGGCTGGTGCCGCTCTTCGCCCGCTCTCTGCCCGGCGTCGAGGTCGTGGCCCGGTCCATCCCGCCCGATCCGGCGACGCAAGACCCTTCCATCGATTTCCAATCTCCGCTGGCGAGCCTGCCGCGCCGGCTCAGGCGGCAAATGTCCGACTTCACGACCACCGGCGCCTATCTCGCCGCCGATCCGGCGAAGGTGGCGGCTCTTCGCTCGCGCTATCTCGAAGGCGCTGGCGGCGGCCGGCGTCTGGTTGGGGTGTCCTGGCATACGACCAACGCGAAGCTCGGGCCCCGGCGCACCATCGGGCTCGAGGCCTGGGGTCCGATCCTCGGCGTTCCGGGCGTCACCTTCATCAGCCTGCAATATGGCGATTGGCGGGACGCCATTGCCGCCGCGGCCCGTGCGACGGGCGCGGATTTCCGCCACGATCCCGCCATCGACCCGCTCACCGACATGGACGGTTTCGCCGCCCAGGTGGCGGCCATGGACCTGACGATCTCGATCGACAATAGCACCGTGCACGTGGCCGGCGCGCTCGGGCGGCCGGCTTGGGCGCTGCTGCCGGCGGCGCCGGAGTGGCGCTGGTTCCTAAGGACCGGGACAAGCCCCTGGTATGCAAGCCTCTCTCTCCTGCGCCAGGAGACCCTCGACGATTGGCGGCCGGTGATCGCAACCGCGGCCGCCAGGCTCGCGCGCTGGGTGCAAGAAAAAACTTGACTTCCCGTGGTAGTTGTAGGATTATGATCTTTCATCCACGAAGGCTCGAACGTTCATGGTCCTTCGCCCCAGGACGCATAGGCGTTACCGGCGGGCGGTCGCGATGGCCGTCGCCGTCGCCGCCGCCGCGCTGGCGCTGTCGAGCGCGCCCGTTGCCGTCGCCGGCGAAACGCTCGCCGGACCGGTCGAAGGGCGCCCGCTCGCCGTCATCGACGGCGATACGATCCGGGTGCTGGCGCGGGTCTGGCTCGGCCAGCATGTCGAGATCGACGTCCGGCTTCTGGGCGTCGATGCGCCGGAGCTGAAGGGCGGTTGCCCCGCCGAGCGCCTCCAGGCCGAGGCGGCGCGTGTTTTCGTGGTCGAGCGCCTGGGAAGCGCTATCCTTCTCCACGACATCCGCCATGATAAATTCGGCGGCCGGGTGGTGGCGCGGGTCGAGGTGCCGGGCACGGGCGACCTCGGCCAGGCGCTCATCGCCGCCGGGCTCGCGCGTCCCTATGAGGGCGGTCGGCGGCGGACCTGGTGCGTGGCGGGGTGACTTTACCCGAGAACCTCGTCGATGGCCGCGGCGAGCTTCACGTCGCGGGCGCTGAGGCCGGCGCAATCGTGGGTGGTAAGCACGATGTGGACCCGGTTATAGACGTTGGACCATTCCGGGTGATGGTCCTGGCTCTCGGCCAGCAGCGCAACCCGCGTCATGAACCCCCAGGCCTCGGCGAAGTTCTTGAAAACGAAGGCGCGTTCGATCGCGTCGCGCCCCGACGCCTCGCGCCAGTGCCCGAGCCTGGCCAGCGCCTCGGCCCTGGCGGCGGTGTCGAGCTTTACGATCATGAAAGCCCCCTTGGCTAGTGGTATGGTTCCGGCCCATGGCCGGCACCTTTCCATCCAGAAGCCCCTATAGCACGGCGCCCAGCCTCGCCGACATCGAGGCCATCGCCGCCGCTTCCCTCGAGACCATTCCAGCCGAGCTCGGCAGGCACGCCGGCAATCTCGTCATCCAGGTGGAGGAATTTCCCGACGACGAGACCACCCTGGACATGGAGCTCGAATCGCCGTTCGATCTGCTCGGGCTCTACAGCGGCGTGGCCCTGACGCGCAAGAGCGTCGGCGACGTCGCCACCGGGCCGGACATGGTCTATCTCTACCGCCGCCCGCTCTTGGATTATTGGTGCGAAAGCGGCGAAGACCTCGCGCATTTGGTGCGCCACGTTCTGATCCATGAGATCGGCCATCATTTCGGATTCAGCGACGACGACATGGAGCGCCTGGAGGAAGCGGCCGAGGCGGCGGCGCAAGCGGAATGACCCCGCCTTACCGGCCCAGTGTCCTGCCCCAGAATTTCCGACATGAAATTCCAGGATAAGCAGGCTACTCGATTCAATTACTTATATCAACGGACTCTGATCCTAACCCGTCAGCATCCCCCTCACCCTCCCATCGCCCGAGGCGATGGGGCCCTCCCTCTCCCGCTTGCGCTACGGGAGTCACACATTTTGAGCCAGGCTCCAGCCGTGTTTTATAGAATCGAACTGTGTGAGACCGTAGTGCATGGTTTTTGGTCCGGCCGGTTTGTAACCGCCGCC
>VFKA01000066.1 GCA_009885795.1 Rhodospirillales bacterium
AGAAACCCTTCCACGAAGATTTCAAATGCGTCGCCGACAAGCTTGGAGTTCTCCGCACCAAGCGCACTGATGCGACGCTCCAACTCGGGAAAGGACGTCAACCCATCAAACAGCCCGCGTTGGATGATATGCGGGGCATTGGCGTGCTTCGACGGCATGCCACAATGTTACGGCGTAGAGGCGTAAAATCCAGAACAATCAGTAGCGCCGCGGGCAAAATGCTCTGCTTGCTCACTTCCCGTGCAATCTCACACAGTCAACCGTGATAACGTAAAACATCTGTTTTCCGAACGTTCCGAAACGTGGAATTAGCACCTGCCAAAGTGCTGGATTTGCTCGCTTTTGACTCCTCGCTTTTCGCTATGATTTCCGAACGCCCTTCCAGCGTCTCTTTTCGCCCCTCGCTCAGCAACCGCACTTCACTGCGAGACCTCGCGCGGCTACAATCGCGTGTCGGAGTTTTTACTGTATAAAAAGGGAGATCGGCGATTATCGGGAGGAGCTTGGCGGTGTCTGAACCGAAGAGCGAGCAATCCACAATGTGACCAGCCACCGCACGTCCTTTGAAAAGCTACCATCGCAATGACCTCGCCGCTAGCGAAGTCGAAGCTCCCTGTCTGATCACCACTTAAACTGCGAAAAGTCTAAGCTTGGTTCCGTATGTTGCCGTATCTGCGCCCTGAGTTGTGCGAGTTCCTTGGTACTGAGGGGTATCGTAGCATCAGCAAATGGAATTGCTTCGATTTGCGCCTGAAGCTTGGTGAGAAACGGTGCGTCCGTCGTTGCCTCTGCCTCCTTGTAAAGCTCGTCGAAGTCGTCGCCCGTACCCAGCGTAACCAAGACCTCGCGTAAACGATCCGCCAGCTCGTTCCTTGGGACGTTGATGCTCACCTCATCCTCGAGAAGCCCCCAATCTTTGTTACTGGATTTTGCCGCTTTCCGTAGACTACGAATGCGTTTCCTTACCAAAGAGCGCATCGTGAGCAGAACCCTTCCTTGGAAGCGCTCGACCGCACGGTTTTGCCGCTCCAGAAGGCGGACGTTTGCGGGTAAGTCGAGCGGTTGGAGTATCTCAGCGCCAAACTTCTGCTTCATAGGAGCAAGGAACCGCCCGATTTCAGCAAGCTTTTCCTTTGGAATGTTACTCGGCAAGCGGATCTCGGCGTAGAACGCAAGCTCGAGGACCGTCTTAGACTCCAGCTTCTGCAACTCCACTCCCGTGACTCGCCTCTTTGCGACCCAGCGCTCGATCTGCGCGCGCGTGGACGTAGGGCTGATGACCTTCTCACGCACAGCCGCTTTAAGCTCACCGTGGTCAAGCTGTGCTACTGCATAAATGATCGAATAGCTTGGGGGCAGCAGCTTCCGAAGCCTCTGCCCGCGCAGTCGTTGGTTGCTACCGATGGTCGCCAACTTGCTGAAAGTCGCTGCGCTGAACGGTATCTCCTCAAGCAGCAACCGCTTTTCGTCGCGCATGAGGTTTGAATTCGCATCAGCGCACAGCGCTGCCACCTCAAGGATGCTAGCCGTTGCCTTCTGCCAATGTGACGTAATGCGTTTCAGATACGACAGACAGCGGGGGCTGGCGACGACGTTTATGGGCAGCCGCGATGTATGCTTGCGGGACATTTTTTCACCCGTGAAAATCGCCTGGGGGCTTTTTGCTTTTTGGGGATAGCCTCAAAGTTATCGTGATATCTGAAACGCAATCGGCTCCTGTGACCAATCATCAATGTTCCATCCAATGAAGGCTTCTAACGTTCCGTGAGATGCTTTTGGTGGGTTCTCAGTCCGATCCAGCCTTATCTGAGCAACTAATATCAGTGCCGTCTCACCTTTTTTCTGTCTGTGGAGATCTACTTCATTCTTCGTCATCAAGATTGAGCTACAGATATCACTAGTCGTTCCCTTGACCTCCACATAAATCCGAAGACCCGCTTTCTCTGCAATAAAATCATAGGACTGATTGGCAGACGTATCGGTGACCTTGTAGCCCTCTGTTTCCAACCAGGTTTGAGCAAGGTCCATCGCTCGCATTTCAATCGCTTTTCGTTCTGGAGCCGTTAGGGTGAACCCGTGTCCGCTTCGTCGCGCTCGCAAAGGTCGAGCTATCGTTTGGATCTCATCGACGGCTTGGTCGCCAGGTGTAACATCGCGCCCTGATTTCTGGCTGCGGTATATTTCTGTCAACCGATCAGCTGCCTGTCTTAGAGCAGTCTCTAGCTCTTCTTCAACCAAATTATTCGCTGCAAATCGCTTGGCGAATGCAGTAGCCTTTTCAAATGTTCGAGGTAGCGGTGCTTTTGCGCCCAGGCTGATTTGATCTCTGAAAGGTTCAAGAGACCCCCATCGTTCTTTAATAACGCTGCGCGCCCACCCAGTCCGAGACTTGAGTTCTTCATTAGAAACAGCATTCAGACTACCGTCTTTCCATATCGTAGAGCCGCAGCCAACCGTAATGAATAGCCCCGCGCCATCAGCAGTGAAGTGAACGACGATGTAGAAACCTTCGCGAGGAGTAGGAGACATCTCTCGGGAGAAAATGCGAACCCAAGGCGCTTCAGTCTTGCTTCCTATGCCGTCTGACCCTTCGACGGCGATGTCTCGTGCAAATTCGCCGAAGTCTTTGTCCATCAAACGGACAAGTTCCTGGAACTCCCCCGCAAGCTCGGTCCGCACTAATCGTCCCCGTTCAGCCATCTCAGGCGTATTTTGAGATGAGTATTTGGGCTGTAACTCGCAGATCCGAAGTAAGGTTTTTTGCATCATGAATTCTCACTAATTTTTTCTAAGTTAGCAGATCCTATATGAATAGGACTTGGGTGAGAATGCTTTCAACTTTATTTGCAGGTGGCTTGATGGCACTTGGTGATCCCGTCGCACACGGTAAAGCTCGGCGATGCTGTATTCGCTCGGCTTCTCCACCCCTCGTTTGATCGCGGGGCAGTTGCTCATTTCTTCCTTTCTACGGCGTCCTGAAAAGTGTTCGGATACACGAGTGACACTCCAAGCTGTTCGGAAAAATACTCGCCCACAAATCTTCCACTGCTCAGTAGCCTAATATTTCTTCGTCTCAGGACTATGAGGGCGGGCAAATCCGAAGCCGAGAATCCGCTACGCGGGTTGACAACGTTTTCATTCAATTCAGCGAATTCCTTGAAGCGCATCATGGAACTGACACCAGGGTTTTCATGGGTCGCTGACGCTCACTGGATGAAATTGGAAAAACGGACATCGTGTCATCGTGTGGGTGCGTTCTCTGCTTCCTGGCGAAATCCGATGCGTAGTCCACGCACTTGGCGATTGAGTCCGCATCAGGATAAATACGGCAAATGTGAAATGTCTTGATGTAAGCGTTTCGTTTTCGGGCTATCAGGTTCTCGGTCAGATAGGGATAGTCGCAGAAGTCGTCCAGCTTTTTTCTAGTGTGATCGTCGGCGACGATGATGCTGTGATGATGGAAATCGTCGGAAGAAAACTCGGGAAATCTCGCGGGCGATCCCTTGCGCTTGAACTTGGAAGCTGGCGCATCCAGGAAGGAAAACATTGCGGGCTGATGTGACACGTATTTTGGTCGGTTGAAGTTGTGCCGATGCACAGCTTGTTGAAGTAGCGCGACATAGAAGTTGGAGAGATTTCTCGCAGCTGTGGATGGCGTCAAAGTCGTCTTATCGGATTGCTTATAGGTCGTGGTTGCGAAAAATAAATGCTTTCCGTTTTTGTGCTGCTGATAGAAGTAGTCGGCTAATGCAAGAACATCAGGACATCGTGTGAAATCGTAGTCGGATTTCGGCACCATGGAAATCAATTGCTTGATGCGCGTAAAGTCGCGTGCGGTTGGTGATTTCAATTCGGAAACGTTTGAGACAGCGACGGTGGCAATCATCGTGCGAGCTTTGGATCTGGCAGCGGAACAGGATTAGACACGACAACGACAACGAGGACGTCGTGCTTGGATACCTTTTTTCCGAGGTCATCATGTAATTTCTTGAGAACGTCGCGCTTGATGGCGTCCTTGTGGTTGGTTTGGATGAATGTCCTAGAGATGCGTGAAGGTGGCGCTTTCCTGATTGCATTAATGGTATCTTGAATAGGAACAGTTTTTGGAATCGTCATCGGGAATCTCCTTGTTGATTGGTAATAGGTCTTGATTCGTGGACAATGGTCTTGAGGTAATGAACAACAGCGGCGCGGATGACGTTGCTGGTGTGCTGATTGGATTTGATCGAAAAATCACGAAGCTGGTCGTCAAGCGGAACGGGAATACGGAACGTCTTATTGATAAGCAAAATTTTCATCGGTGTTCTTGTGTCCTTCTTGGTAATGGGGAATTAGGAAAAATTATACTATTAGCGCGACCTCTGGCGGCGCTGGGTTGACGTCCAATTTGGCAAGCGCGCTTGGTCGAACAGAAGAATCAGTCGTTCGCAGCACTTCCATATGTCGGGGTGCTCAAAAGCGCATTGCAAACGTATTTAGCATTTGCCGCGTCTCAAACTGATGCTTCGGCGACAATTTTTTCGCTATTTTTGAGATATTTTTGGTGTCAGACTTCGAGAGAGCTTGTTTTCCAGGAAACCCGACGTGGAATATGGGCTTGATTAGCCGTAGCGCGACGTTAGATCGCGTCTAAATCACATACGGAAATGCAGACAGCGCTCTACTCGTCGGGAAGGTGGATGCCGCTCTGCCAGCGTCTCAACGCGATTCGGGGTAAGATTTGCACATGTGCAGGAGTGTCTATCACTGTCTATCACAGAGACGCCACGCAAGAGCGATTGTCAGAAGTTAATGTAAGTATCTGAAATATAATTATAAATTGGCGCGCCCGGAGAGACTCGAACTCCCAACCCCCAGATCCGTAGTCTGGTGCTCTATCCAATTGAGCTACGGGCGCGTAAAAGTCGGGCGGACCCTACACCAGAGTCCGGTCGTTTCAAATCGAATCGTCGCGATTCGATATGGCGTGAAGCGGCCATGCCCTAGTGGTATGGTTCCGCGATCGGGCCTCGCCTGGGTCGCGGCGGGGTGCGATTGGAACCGGCGGCCCGGCAAGAACGCGAGGCGGATCGTCATGCGATGGGCGGCGTTGGTCCTAGTGGTCCTGTCAATCGACGGCGGCGCGGCGCGGGCCGATGATTCGGTCATCGGCTACGTCAAGACGGTCGCCGGCACCGCGGCGCTCGCGCGCGGCGAACAGCGCGTCGAGGCTACTCCAGGAATGGCGCTCTATGTCTCCGACGTCTTCGAGACCGGCGAGGACGGGGCGCTGGGGATGACGTTCAAGGATAACACCATCCTCACCATCGGCCCCGACACTCGGTTGGCGCTCGAGACCTACGCGTTCATGCCCACCGAGAAGAAGCTTGGCTTCGTCGTGGCGCTCGGCGCCGGAACGCTCCAATACATCTCCGGCGCCATCGCCAGGTTGGCGCCGGACGCGGTGATGGTGAAGACGCCGGCGGCGAACATCACCGTGCGCGGAACCCGGTTCCTGGTGCGCGCCGAGGCCGGGGCCGGGGCCGAATGATGCCGTCCCCCGATACCATCGCCCGCCGGTCGGTTCGGCTCATGGCATTTCTCGCGCTGGCATGGCTCGGCGCCTGTTCCCCGTCGCCCGATACCCTGATCGTGCTGATGCCGAATCTCGACGGCAGCGTCGGTCGCGTCGATGTCGGCAACGCTGCCGGGACACAGACGCTATCCGGGATCCGCCAGGCGACGGGCGCGAATACGATCGGGGCCATGCCGGTAGCCCCTTTCGAGGTTTCGTCGCGCGACGTGCAGGAGATCTTCGCCGACGCCCTTGGGGTCCAGCCGCCGACGCCGGATATCTTCCTGCTTTATTTCGAGACCGGCGGCGCCGGGCTGACGCCAAGCTCATCGGCCCTGTTGCCGAAGATTGCCTTCGCGGTGAAGGGCCGCGCCGTTCCGGATGTTTCGGTCGTCGGTCACACCGACCGGGTGGGGCGGAACGATGTCAACGTCCCCCTGTCCTTGGAGCGGGCGACAGGCGTACGCGATGCGTTGGTCGCCGTGGGCGTCGATGCGGCCTTGATCGAGGTTTCCTCGCATGGCGAGGACAATCCCCTGGTGCCGACGCAAGACGAGATCGCGGAGCCTCGCAACCGCCGGGTCGAGGTGACGATACGATAGCGCGTGGCCCATTCCCCGCCCTTGGCGGGATTTGCCGCTTGGCGGTCCGTCGGGCCATCTGTAGGATCGCGGCCCAGCGGACCAAACGTCAGTGGACGAGACCAAGGATGATCGTAGCACGCCCTATCGCCGTGGCCGGCCTCGTCCTCGCCCTTGCCGGATGCGAATTCACCGATAAGTTGCTCGTGCCCCCGGCCTCGGTCGAGGCGACCGCTGGCGCCTCGGTTGGCGGCGAGCCGGCGACGGCCAAACCGGCGGTAGCCGGCGGCGAGCTCGGCGCGGCGCAGACCGCCATCGCCGATCAGAAAGCGCGGTTCCAAGCCTTGCGCGGGCAGAGCGCCGATCATACCGCCACCTATCAGGCAACGGTCCGGCATGTCGCGGGCCGATTGCGGGACGGTGCCCCGGCCGGCGATCCGAAGCTGACGGATGAATGGCGGATCGCCGAAGAGCAGTTGGGGCGCATGCAGGCCGATCTCGTCGCGATGCGCTCTCTTGCCGGTGAGATCGCCGGCAGTGCCGCCGCCGCGCGCGGCCTGCAAGAGGACGTGAGCGCCCAACACAAGACCGCGACCGCGACCGAGCGCGATTCCTTGCGCCTGCTCGACGAAAACACGACCCGCGTGGCGTTCGAGGCCGACCGGCTGCTGGCCGATGCGAACCTGGACGCGGAGCGACAGGACGGCGCGCTCGCCATGGAACGCAACAATCTGTCGGCGCTTTCGCTGGCCGTGCGCTCGGGCCAGCCGGTCGCGCCGGCCAGCGGCGGCACCGGCGCGGCCGCCGCCCCGCCCGGCGCCGGCGTCGCCAGCGGCCGGCCCTTCATCGTTATCCGCTTCGACCGTCCGGACGTCGACTTCGCGCCAACCCTACAAGATGCGGTGACCCAGGCCATGGAACGGCGCCCGACCGTCGCCTTCGACGTGGTCGCCGTCGGCATGACCGGCGATGCCGCCAGCGCCGAGGAAGCTCGAGCCCGCATGCAGGATGTCGTCCGGGTACTCGAGGAGGCGGGTGTCACGCGCGACCGCATTGCCGTGTCCTCGGCCACCAGCCGCAAGGCCAAGAGCGGCGAAGTGCATCTCTACCTGCGCTGAGCGCGTATTGGCTTGGAGCGGGGCAAGCGGCGTTGGCAAGCGCCGGATCGAGGGGAGTGACAAGCCATGCCGATGCATTGGGGAGCGGTAATAATTCTTTGCCTGGCCGCGCTGACGGGCGTGGCGCGCGCCGAGGACACGGCCGCGCCCGGACCGGACGATGCCGCGGCCATCGAGACCGTCATCCGCGATCAGTTGGCGGCGTTCCAGCGCGACGACGCGGCCGGAGCCTTCGCCTTCGCCTCGCCCGGCATCCAGCGGCAATTCGGCGACGCGGCGACGTTCATGGCGTTGGTCCAGGGCGGCTATCCGGCCGTCTATCGGCCTAGGGAAGTCGAGTTCCGCGAGTTCAAACCCGAAGGCGGCCGCATCGCGCAGGACGTCTTCGTGGTCGGCCCGGACGGCGTGCCCACGATCGCCCGCTATTTCATGGAACGCCAACCCGATGGCGTCTGGCGGATCGATGGCTGCGTCATGCTGAAGGCGCCGGACCAGGACGCATGAACGTGCCCACAAGCCCGCCCGCGACCGATCTCGCCTCGGCGGCGCTGAAGACGTTTCCGGTTTCGTGGGAAGAACTGCACCGGCACGCCAAGGCGCTCGCCTGGCGCCTGATCGAGGCGGGCCCTTGGCACGGCATCGTCGCGGTGACGCGCGGCGGCCTGGTGCCGGCGGCGGTGGTGGCGCGCGAGCTCGACATTCGTCTCATCGATACGCTTTGCGTCGCCAGCTACGACGACACCGAGCAGGGCGAGGTGACGGTGCTGAAGACGGTGCCCGGCGACGGCTCCGGCTGGCTGGTGATCGACGATCTGGTGGACACCGGCAGGACCGCCAAGCGCGTGCGCGACCTGCTTCCGAAGGCGCATTTCGCCACCATCTACGCCAAGCCCGCCGGCCGGCCGCTGGTCGATACCTTCATCACCGAGGTCAGCCAGGATACGTGGATCCTGTTTCCCTGGGACATCGAGCCGCAATTCATTCCGCCGATCGCGAAGCGGCGGTAGCAGAACCAGAATCACTTCGGGACCTAACCGGGGTCTTGTGAAAGAACCACGCAGTCATCGGCGTGGAAAAACAGGCTAACCCGATCGCCCTTTCTCAGGCGCGGTCCCCTGCGGTTCGGCTCGACCACCATGACGCGACCCTCGACGCCATCGACAACATAGTGAAACTCGGAGCCCAAATTGACGACGTCGACCACGGCGCCAGGCAGCAGATTATCGCCCGGTTTGTCCGCCCTGGCCTCGGGCGCCACCACCGAGATCCGCTCGGGCCGGACGCACGCACTCCATCTTCCATCGGCCGGGTTCTTGGTCCCGCAAATCGCCAGCGTGGACCCCGCTTGGGTGATGAAGCGGGAATAGCGGTCACCGGGGCCGCTGGACACGCGCCCGTGAAACCAATTGGCGCGGCCAATGAAGGAAGCAACGAAGACGGTGCTGGGTTGCATGTATATCTCGTCAGGGGTGCCCTGCTGCTCGATCCGGCCACGATTCATTACGATGATTCGGTCCGCCAGACTCATGGCCTCGTCCTGATCGTGGGTGACGACGATCGTTGTCGATCCGACGAAGGTCAAAATCCGCTTCAACTCGAGGCGCAACTCATCGCGTAGCTTGGCATCGAGCGCGGACAAGGGTTCGTCCAGAAGCACCAATTTGGGACTTGTCGCGAGCACGCGGGCTAGGGCAACCCGCTGTTGCTGACCGCCGCTCATCTTGCCCGGCCATCGGTTCTCGAAACCCTGCAATTGCACGAGCCCCAGCATTTCCGCCACGCGGGCGGCAATATCGGCCTTGCGCCAGCGTCGGTGTTTCAGCCCATAGCCGATGTTCTCGGCTACGGTCATGTGGGGAAACAGCGCATAGTGCTGAAATAACATGCCGACATTGCGTTCATAGGGGCGCTTGCCGGCCATTGATTCGCCGGCGATTTCGATCGCGCCCTCGTCGGGCTGTTCAAAGCCGGAGATAAGGCGCAACGCCGTGGTCTTGCCGCACCCGCTGGGCCCGAGCAGCGAGACCGTCTCGCCGGCGGCCACCGAAAAACTCACCCGGTCAATGGCCGTGGTCTGGCCGAAGCGTTTGACGAGGTCGCGAACCTCGATAACCGTTTCCGACGAGGCGTGCATGGGGTCGACCATCAACGATAGACTCCTTGGCCGATGACCCGGTTGAGGCCGACGAATCTCTCCAGAATGAGAATCAGCGTCAGGGTCACCAGCATGAGCATGACCGAGGCCGCCGCAATACTGAGGTCGAAATTGGCCCGCATGCTGCTGATCAAGGCCACGGGCAACGTATAGGTCCTGGCATCGGTCAGCATGATGGAAACGGCCACGTCGTCCATCGACACGGCGAAGGCGAAGACTCCGCCGCTGATGATGCCGGTCCGGGCAAGCGGGAATGTCACGTCCCAGAAGGCGCCGCGCTCCGTGGCCCCGAGAATGAGCGCCGCTTCGGTCAGCGACCGGTCGATACCCGAGAGGCCAGCCAAGGTCGCCCGGATGGTATACGGCACCGTGATGATGATGTGCCCACAAAGCAGGCGGGCAAAGCCGTCGATTACCCCCATTTGCGATAGAAAAAGGAGAAGCGCGAAACCGGTGACCACAGGCGGAACGATCAGCGGCGACAGAAAGAGGGAGATCAACGCTTCCTTCCCGCGGAAGCTGGCCCGATCGACGGCGATGGCGGTCGCCACGCCGACGCAGAGCGACAGGGTAACCGACAAAACCGCCAGCTGAACGCTGGTGCCAAGGCCGCGCAAGAAATAGTCATCGGAGAAGAACTGTTCGAACCAGCGAAAGGACAAGGCCGGGGGCGGCAGGGGGCCAAGATAGGCGCGCGCATCGAACGCCATTACCACGGTCACGACAATGGGGATGATCAGAAAGCAGATGATCGTGCCGATCACGAGCAGCCCGAACATCCGAAAGCAATTGTCGAGCCCTCGGCCGCTCATGGTTGCCATCGCTTGTTCACTTGCCGGGATATCACGTAGACGATCGCCAACGCCACGACAAACAGCACGATCGAGATTGCCGCCCCGCTCGGGTAGTTCGCGGTCTCGCTGAAGCGGTTATAGATCAGGTTGGAGATGAACAACACGCGCCCCTTGCCGAGAATCATGGGAATGACGAAGGCGCTGATCGAAAAGGTGAAGGCAAAAAGAAAAGCCGCCAAGAGGCCGCGCATGGACAGCGGCAAGGTTATGGTCAAGTGCGCCTTCCAGCCGGGCGCGCCCAGGGACTGCGCCGCATCGAAAAGCCTGGGATCGACGTTTTGAATCGTTCCCAGCAACGTCAGGGTGGCCATGGGCACGATGTAGTGGAGGAGACCGGCGCCCACGAGAACCTCGATATAACCCCGGCCGTTGGGAGAGATTCCGAGCGACAGCAAGATCGGCCGCAGCGGGCCCGCCGCTCCGAAGGTGAGTTCGAGCGCGTAAGTCCGCACCAGCACGCTGAGGAACATGAGCGTGACGAAGAATCCAACCGCGATCACGCGCCAGCGCGATGGCAGGCGGCGCGTCATCCAATGGGCGAGCGGCAAGGCGAAGACGAGGCCGGCGATCGAGGTCAGAAAGCTGATACGCATCGTCTCGAAGAAGAACTCGGCAAAGGCCGGCGTCTTGAGTTCCGTGTAGTTGCCCAGCGTTAAGGGTGCATCGGCTGAAGAGCCAATGCTCCCTGGCGTGTAGAGGCGAAAACTTTCGACAAGAAGCCCCGCCAACGGCAGAAAGAAGAAGCCGAGGAAGACCGCGGCGGCCGGAAAAAGAAGAGGGAGGGAACTGCGGTCCGGCTTCATAAGCCAACCCCGCGGCTACCGCCCCGTCTTAAGACGATCAGTTTATCATAGCAGCGGCGCGATCTCATTCTCCCACCGCTTGGTCCAGGCGTCTTGCTGATTGAGAACTTCGTTAAAGTCGGGGACATAGACATACTTGTCCATTTCCTCGGGCGTGAAAGCAAGATGCTTGAGACTGTCCGGCGTCTTGGCCTTGACATTAAGCGGCGCCTCGCCGGCGATTTCGGCATAGACGCTACTCATCTCCGGGCTGATGCTGTGGTTGACGAATTGCAGCGTCGCCTCGAGATTCGGCCTGTTCTTGAAGATGGCGAATCCGCTTTGATAGAGGAAGACGGGCAAGCCTTCATTCTTGGTCAGCCGCTCGACCGGGAAGGACTTGGCGACGGCTGTCAGTTGCGGCTCCGAATAGAAGCCCCCGACCGTTTCGCCGCTGGTGAGCGATGTCGTGAAATCCGTGTCAGTCACCCCGACACGGCCAATGTTGCCCGTCTCGGCCAGCTTCTTCATCAGCGCCCAACCCGGATCCGTGTTGTGCTCGTTGCCGCCGGCGTGAAGCGCCAAAGCCACGATCTGCAACATCATGGACTGCGTCGGCCCGGGCCAGCAGATCTTGCCCTTCAGGCTCGGATCGAAGAGATCGTCGATACTCTTCAATTCGATCGGGCTGATGTCCTTGCGGTAGGCGAAGTAAATACCGCCAATGGCGCGCGGAACGGCCATCCAGTCGCCATTGGCGTTCTTGACGATGATCTTCTGAGGAATATCGGCGAGGTTCGGGACCGTGTCGACCGTCACCGGAACCAGCCAGTCTTCCTTGATCATGCCGTTGAACGAGCCTTCCCATCCGGCGACATAATCATATTCGGCGTTCGGCCAGGTCGCCTTGATCTTGGGCAGGATGGCGCCGGAGCCGCCTTGGTGCAGCACCCAGTTGATCTGCACTTTATCTTGGTTTTCCTCAATCTTCTTCATCGCATTCACCACATCGCCGCCCCATTCAACGGCGGTGACCTCGGTGGCGGCCGAGGCCGGGCGGATCGAGCCAAGCCCCCCAAAGAGAGTGACGCCGACCGTCGCGGCAGCGCCCTTCAGGGTTTGTCGGCGTGTAATTTGTGTCATCGTGATCTCCCTTTTCCTGCTTTGTCGTTGGTGAAATCGTGACTTCTGTGCTCGCCAAACGAATTATCGGACCGGGCGAGACGATCGGTTACCCGAAGGCATGTTCCCGTGCTGATTAGATGACAGGCAATTCCGGCTCTGGCGCCACGGTCAGATACTCAAATCCGCTCTCCGTGACATGGACCGAGTCTTCAATCTGTATGCCCCACTTGCCCGTGATGTAGATCGCCGGCTCGACGGCAAGCGTCATGCCAGGCTGGATGACCGTGTTATCGCCTTCCTTCAGATCGGGTCTTTCCGCGATGTCCAGTCCCACTCCACGCCCCAGCCTGTGCTCGATGTACTGCCCATAACCGGCCTTATGGATCATCTTTCGGACCGTGGCGTCGAGGTGGCTGGCCGTAACGCCCGGCTTCAATTCGGCGAACGCCGCCTGTTGGGCCTCATAGAGCAAATTGTAGACGTTGATCATTTCGTTGGTCGCATCCCCCAACGCGAAATTGCGCGAAAAACCGACGCGATACCCTTTGAACTGATTGGTCATGCAGAAGCACATGGCGACCATGTCGCCACGCTTCAGACGGTTTGGGGAACCTTTGCCGTGGGAAATGGAGGAGCGGGCCCCGGATTGAATGAGCTGGACTCCGTCGGTAAGGGGCGAGTGGTTGACGTCTTCCGGCGAGAACAGGCTGGCGGCCGCATTGGTCGCTGCGTCCCGGGCCGCCTGAGCCACCTCGTATTCGCGCAGGCCCGGCTTGGCGATGTTGAGCGAGGCGTTCCAGGCGGCGACCGCCACCTTGCCGGTCTTCTTCAGAAGGTCGATCTCGTAGGCGGATTTGATCATTCGGCACTCGGCAAGGATGGCCGATGAATCGACGAAGCGTGCCTGAGGCAGAATCTGGGAAAAACGCCGATGTTCCGCCACGGGCAAAAACGTCTCCTCGATTCCGATCGTCGCTTTCTCCAGGTTCTTCTCACGGAACACGTCCTTCATCAGATTGTAGGGGTTCTGATGTCGGCCCGGCTCCGGGAACTCGGTGTAATAGCGCACGTCGTTCATCCAGCTGACCTTGTTCGCATACTCGAACTCGTTCTTGGACACAATGAAAACGCACTCGCCATCGGCCGGAACGAGGACGGCCTCCATGCGGATCGGGATAAACTCCCAGAACCCAGCGACGTACCAAACATTGGTTGGCTGCGTCAGATAGAGCGCACCGATGCTCTGTTTGCGCATCAACGTGCGAATTCTTTCGACGCGTGTGGAAAACTCGCGAACCTGGGTCTCGGAACGGCCTTCAGTCATTGGACGAATTCCCTAATAAGAGTAGTCGTTGGACGGCTTCAGGCATTCACGTTTTTTTATGGCCGGACACTCGCGGAATATTGGGCTCTTTCATTTGAACAAACAAACCAGTACAAATCGAACATAATCATCAATATTTTTGATGAGTAGCCGATGCTTAATTCTCCCAGTCCCGAGCTCTTGCACACCTTCGTGCAGATCGTCGAACATGGCAGCTTTACACGTGCCGGGATGCGGGTCCACCGGACCCAATCCGC
Organism: Rhodospirillales bacterium; assembly: GCA_009885795.1. GTDB lineage: Bacteria > Pseudomonadota > Alphaproteobacteria > Dongiales > Dongiaceae > VFKA01. The sequence goes on from VFKA01000066.1 coordinate 13,751, forward strand.
GGTCAGCATGCAGATCCGGCGTTTGGAAGAACAGCTCGGTTGCCGCCTGTTCGAGCGAACCGGCCGAAACGTGAAACTCACGAGCCAAGGCGAGATTTTCTATGATCACGCCCGTCGGATCCTGAGTGCCTATCGCGAGGCTCTCACGACCGTCAACGGCCGCAGCCTCGAAGGCGACGTGACCGTAGGACTGCCAGACGACTTTGCCATCAGCTTCCTGCCGCGGGTGCTGGCGCGCTTCACCGAAGTGTATCCCTGGATCCGCTTGAACCTGGTCTGTGAGCCCTCGAAGCGCCTGGTCGGCCAAATCACCGACGGCCTCGTCGACGTCGCTCTCATAACCGAAGGAGAGGGCGCGACCGGCGGCATTGTCGTTCGACGCGAACCGCTGGTTTGGGCTAGTTCGGCACGCCACGATGTCCACGAGCGCGAGCCGGTGCCCCTGGCGATATTTCATACCGGCGACGTCTTTCGCCGCTCCGCCGTCGAAAAATTGGAAGCGTATGGTCGCAGTGCCCGAATCGCCGTGACCAGTCCCAGCTTCGCGGGGATCGGCGCCGCGGTCGATGCCGGCATTGCGGTTGCCGTTGTATTCCACGGCTCTCTTCGACCAGGCTGGCGGATGCTTGGCGCGCAGGAAGGATTTCCACCTTTGCCTGATCAGGGAATCGTCTTGCAGCGATCGAGCCATGGGCTGCCCCAAGTCGTGGACAGGTTGATCGATCACATCGTCGAGAGTTTGTAGATTGACTCCAACAACGGTTCGGTGGCGGCCGATCCAGCGGTCAATGGGCGCCGGGCGCGCCGCCCATCAACGCCACATTGTCGATGAGGCGCGTGGCCCCGACCCAGGCCGCGGCGAAGAGGCGCGCCGGCCGGTCGGCGCGGTCCAGGGGTTGGAGCGTTTCGGGATCGGCAAGCGTCAGGTAATCGATCCTGGCGAAGCCGGCGCGGGCGAGTTCGCCCGATCCCCAATCGAGCGCGCCGGCAACGTCCAGCGGCCGCGCGGCCAGACGCGCCAATACCGCCGCCATGGTTCGCGGCAGGCCCGCGGCGACGCGCCGTTCGGCCTCTCCCAGATAGCGGTTGCGCGACGACATGGCGAGCCCGTCGGCCTCGCGCAGGGTGGGCATGCCGACGATCTCTACGGGCATGTCGAGGTCGCGCGCGAGACGGCGGATGACCTGAAGCTGCTGGAAATCCTTTTCCCCGAAATAGGCCCGGTCCGGCGTCGCCTGGTTCAACAGCTTGGTGACGACCGTGGCGACGCCGGCGAAATGACCGGGACGGAACGGGCCGCACAGGCCATCGGTCAACCCGGCGACGGCGACCGTGGTGGCGTGGTCGGCGGCGTACATGTCGCCCAGCTCCGGCGCGTAGAGAAGGTGCGCGCCCGCCGCCGCCAGCTTCGCCCCATCGGCGGCCTCGTCGCGCGGATAGCGGGCGATGTCCTCGTTGGCACCGAACTGGGTGGGGTTGACGAACAGGCTGGCGACCACGCGGTCGCATTCGCCGAGCGCCCCTCGCACCAGGGACAGATGGCCATCATGGAGCGCGCCCATGGTCGGCACCAGGCCGACGCGCAGGCCCTGGCCGCGCCAGTCGGCGACGCGCCAGCGCAATTCCGCGACGCGGCGCGCGATGTCCAGGGACGGCGACAACGGCCTTGCCGTCCCACTCATGCCCGGCTCTTAGATCGCCTTGCGGTCGGGGAACACATGCTCGATGCCCGGGAAACGCCGTGCCCGCACGTCCGCCGCGTAAGCCGACGCCGCCGTGCCCACCGTCCCGCCCATGTCGGCGTACTGGCGCACGAATTTGGGCGTGAAGGTCTTGAACAGGCCGATCATGTCCTCGGTCACGAGGATCTGCCCGTCGCAGGCCGGCGAGGCGCCGATGCCGATGGTGGGAACCGGCACCTTGGCGGTGATGGCGCGGGCCAGCGGCTCGACCGTACCCTCGATGACGATGGCGAAGGCACCGGCTTCGGCGACCGCGATGGCATCGGCGATGATCGCCTCGGCCTGATCGGGGACGCGCCCGCGCGCGCCATAGCCGCCGAAGCGGTTCACCGATTGCGGCGTCAGCCCGACATGCCCCATGACCGGAATGCCGCGCTCGGTCAGAAAGCGAACGGTCTCCGCCATCTCGCGCCCGCCTTCGGCTTTCACCGCCGAACAGCCGGTCTCCTGCATGACGCGAGCGGCGGACCGATACGCTTGCCCCGGAGATTCCTGATACGAACCGAAGGGAAGGTCGACGACGAGACAAGCCCTTGTGCTGCCGCGGCGTACCGCGGCGCCATGGGCGATCATCATATCGAGCGTCACCGGCAGGGTGTTTTCGAAGCCATAGATCACCATGCCGAGCGAATCGCCCACCAGCAGCAAATCGACATGGGGATCGAGGCACGCCGCCATCGGCGCCGTATAGGCGGTGAGGCAAACGATCGGCTCGCCGCCCTTGCGCCGGCGCAAGTCCGGTACCGTGATGCGCCGAACGCGGTCTTGCGTGCTCACCACCGCCCTCCTCTATCCCTAGGAAGCAGACTACGCCATTTTTGTGCACTGCACAATAAGCCGCGATCCAGGCAAGCTCATCGAGGGGCCCGGCCGGGGCCGCTCGCGTGCAGGGACCAGAACTCTTGCATGGCAAGATAAGTGAAGGACGCCGACCACGCGATCAGCACCAGGCCGTTGAGCGCTTCGACGCCGGCGATGAGACGCGTATTGCCTTCGGGAAAAACGTCGCCGAAGCCGAGCGAGGCGAAAGTGACGGCCGAGAAATAGACCGCGTCGGCCAGCGTGTCCTCATAGGCGCCGCTGAGGCCGCCGAATTGCAACAGCATGTCTTGCGTGATGTAGTAGCCAAAGGCGTAAACCCAGACTTCGATCGTATGGGCCGCGAAGCACGCGAAGACCACCACGAGCACGCGCGCGCGCAGCGCGATCGCGCCCAGTCTCGACAACAAGCCGGAGAGAAGGCGCAAGGCCTCGTAATGGAAGAGGACCGTGGAAAAGACGAGGATCATGGTGACAATCATGGCTGGAATCATGCGATGGCGCTCCCTGCCGAGGGGTTGACGGAGGCCCGGCACCATGCCGGCCATTCCGATGTCCGCTTCGACTATACTGGGGCCGTGACAAGAAGGGATAGCACCGGGATGAAGCTGGCCGGATGGCTGGCGCTGCTGGCGGCCGGCGCTCTCGGCGCGTGCGCGGCCGATGGCTGGCCGGGAGCCTCCGTAAGGAACGCGCCGGGGCTTGCCCAGCGGCACATGGTGGTCACGGCGCACCCTCTGGCGACGGCGGCGGGGCTCGACATGCTGCGCGAAGGCGGCGGCGCGCTCGACGCCGCCATCGCCGCGCAGATGGTGCTGACCCTGGTCGAGCCGCAATCCTCCGGCATCGGCGGCGGCGGTTTCCTGCTGCATTACCGCGCCAAGGATGGCGCGCTCGACGCCTATGACGGCCGCGAGACCGCGCCGGCGGCGGCGACGCCGGATCTCTTTCTCGATGACTCGGGCGAGCCGCTCGCCTTCGGCGAGGCGGCCATCGGCGGGCGTGGCGTCGGCGTACCGGGCGTGTCGCGGATGCTGGAGATGGCGCACCGCGATCATGGCCTTCTGCCCTGGGCCAGGCTGTTCGAACCGGCGATCCTTCTGGCGGAGGAAGGGTTTCCTGTGTCCCCGCGCCTCGCCCGCGCCATCGCCGAGGACGACGCCTTGCGGCGGTTCCCCGCGACGGCGCGGTATTTCCTGCCCGGCGGGATGCCGGCAAAGGCGGGAACAAAGCTTAAGAATCCGGCGCTGGCGGCTACGTTACGCGCCGTCGCCCTGGGCGGCGCGGACGCCTTCCACGAGGGCGACATCGCCTTGGCCATCGTCGCCGAGACGAACGCCGCTTCGCCGGCGGGAAATCTTGGCCTGGGCGATCTTGCCGGATACCGGGCGGCGAAGCGCGCGGCGGTGTGCGGCCGCTATCGCGTGTGGCGGGTGTGCGGCATGGGGCCGCCGAGTTCGGGCGGGGTCGCGGTGCTGCAGATTCTGGGCATGCTGGAGCGCTTCGATCTCGCGCGGCTCGAAGCCGGGAGCGCGCCGGCCGCTCATCTCTTCGCCGAAGCGAGTCGGCTTGCCTTCGCCGACCGGGCGCAATACCTGGCCGACCCGGATTTCGTCGCCGTGCCGGTGGCGGGGCTGCTGGCGCGGGACTATCTGGCCGCGCGCGCCCGGCTCATCGATCCGGCGCGAAGCGCGGCCACGGTCAAGCCCGGTAACCCCGCCGGCGCGCAAGCCTTCGCCCTGCCGCCGGCGCCTGAGCCGCCGCCCTCGACCAGCCATCTTTCGATCATCGACGACGCCGGCAACGCCGTCAGCTTTACCTCCAGCATCGAGCAAGGCTTCGGCTCGCATCTTATGGCGCGCGGATTCCTGCTCAACAACCAGCTGACCGATTTCGCCTTCGTGCCATCGAAGGACGGACGGCCGGTCGCCAACCGCGTCGAACCGGGCAAGCGCCCGCGCAGTTCCATGTCGCCGACGCTGGTGTTCGACCTCTCGGGGCGCCTCGTCCTCGTCATCGGCTCGCCGGGCGGCTCGTCGATCATCGGCTACGTGGCCAAGACCCTGTTGGGCGCGCTCGATTGGCGGCTCGGCCTTCTGCCCGCCATCGAGCTGCCCCATGTCATCAACCGCGGAACCAAGACCGAGCTCGAGCAAGGCATGGGCGCCGAGGCCCTGGCGGCGGCGCTCGCCGCCATGGGGCATGAGGTCGCCATCGTTCCCATGGCCAGCGGCCTCAACGCCATCGCCGTCGTCGATGGCGGGTTGCTGGGCGCCGCCGATCCGCGCCGCGAGGGCGTGGCGATGGGAGATTGACGCGCCAACCTTGCCGGCGGAGAGCCGATCGGATAGCGTCTCGCGCTCGCCGACGGAGGGGTGCCAGAGTGGTCGATCGGGGCGGTCTCGAAAACCGTTGTGCCTGCAAGGGTACCGTGGGTTCGAATCCCACCCCCTCCGCCAACTGCCTCGCGTCGTAATTTCTCCGGCGCCTGATCGGCCCTCGAAAAACGGCAGTGTCCGCGCGGTTCACGCGCCAAAGCTGTTGACCGAGCCACCTTCGCCGGAGCCCGAATCCGTCTCTCCGAGCCCGCGTTCTCCAAAGCTCATGACTACGCCAAAACAGTACGGATTCTTAAGCTGCTGATTTCACGCGCTTATTCGACCTGGAAAATCCGTACTTTTGGAAGTTCGCTCGGATGGGCGAGAGGGTCTGGTGTCGAACCGCGGCGTTGAAATCGTTGGTCTATGCCGTTCTCTCGGTACGCCGCCGCGATGCACCGGCATCAGTGCAGCACCGGTTTTGACGTCGGCACCGCCGCCAACATCTGACGTCGCGCGCGTGTGCAAGACAGAATCACCTCATGCATCTCATGCTCCGCGAACTTCGTCAGCTCACGGATATGGCGGAAGGTGGTTGCAATGTCATCGGCCTGGCCGGCTTGGTGAGGTCTTCCGTGAGGCAGCGCGTGCCCTCCATCTTGGCGCGGATTTCGGACAGCTCATACCAACCGACTGAACTCATGACACGTTGGCCCAGTCTCGGGCGGTGATTGATGCGAGCCGGGTTGGAACTGCGATGAGATCGTTCCA
>VFKA01000063.1 GCA_009885795.1 Rhodospirillales bacterium
GAATCGCGGCAAGGCGGCGTTGGACGCGTTCTTCGACCATATGGTGCGATTGTTTTCAGAGTCCGCGGGTAGGATCGATTGTATGGGCGCCACGTTGGCGAGTCTATCGCGCCTCATGACCGCTCCGGGTCGAACCGAGACACGACCCGGTTCTTACTGCCCTTCGAGGTCGCCGGGTACGAGGGTGCCGGAGCCGGCGAGCGCGTCGTCATCGTCCAGGAACTGGACCGCGTCGCCTTTCAACACGATACGGAAACAGCCGAACGGCTCGCCATACTCAAGGCAGAGCCGGTCGTCGTCGATCGTCCACTTGCCTTCATACCGGCCGTCCTGGCTGTCGCCGGCGATGGTGCCGTCGGGGTTGTAATGCTCGACGAAGGGCGTGCCCATCTCGCCGGAGATGGTATTGCCGATGACGAGCCGGACGATTTCCCCGCCGCTCAAGGGTTCGCCCTCTTGGGCTGCAACGGCGCCGCCAAGCCCGAGGATGAGCGTCATGACACCGGCCGAGGCGACGAGCCCGCGCATGGGATCATCCTAGCACGGATTTGGCTCTAGCCGAACTCCCGCACGTCGGCGATGCGCCCGGCGATTGCCGCGGCCACCGCCATGGCCGGGCTCATGAGATGGGTGCGCCCGCCGCGGCCCTGGCGGCCCTCGAAGTTGCGATTGGAGGTCGAGGCGCAACGCTCGCCCGGCAGCAGCTTGTCGGCGTTCATGGCGAGGCACATGGAGCAGCCGGGTTCGCGCCACTCGAAGCCCGCTTCGAGGAAGACGCGGTCGAGCCCCTCTTCCTCCGCCTGATGCTTCACCAGGCCGGATCCCGGAACGACCATGGCCTGCACGTGTTCGGCAACCTTGCGGCCCTTGGCGATATGGGCGGCCGCGCGCAAATCCTCGATCCGCCCGTTGGTGCAGGAGCCGATGAAGACGCGGTCGATACGGATCGCATTCAACCTCGTGCCCGGCGCCAAGTCCATATAGGCGAGCGAGCGTTCCATGGCGCGGCGCTTGTTCTCGTCCGGCGTGTCGGCGGGATCGGGCACCTTGCCGGTGATCGGCAGCACGTCCTCGGGGCTGGTGCCCCAGGTCACCTGCGGCGCGATGTCGGCCGCGCGCAAAACCACTTCGCGGTCGTAAGCCGCGCCGGGGTCGGAGGGAAGCGTGCGCCAATAGGCCACCGCCTGCTCGAAGGCGCCCGCCTTCGGAGCCAGCGGCCGGCCTTTGAGATAGGCGAAAGTCGTCTCGTCCGGCGCCACCAGGCCGGCGCGCGCGCCCGCCTCGATCGACATGTTGCACACCGTCATCCGCCCGGCCATGTCGAGGGCGCGGATCGACTCGCCCGAATACTCGATGACATGACCGGTGCCGCCGGCGGTGCCGATCTTGCCGATGATGGCGAGGATGAGGTCCTTGGCGGTGATGCCCGCCGGCAGCGCGCCCTCGACCGCCACGCGCATGTTCTTGGCCGGCCGCATGATGAGCGTCTGCGTCGCCAGAACGTGCTCGACTTCGGAGGTGCCGATGCCGAAGGCGAGCGCGCCGAAGGCGCCGTGGGTCGCGGTATGGCTGTCGCCGCACACGATGGTCATGCCGGGCTGGGTCATGCCCTGCTCGGGCCCGATGATGTGGACGATGCCCTGGCGCAGATCGTTCATCGAGAAATACTCGATGCCGAACTCGGCGCAGTTGCGCTCCAGCGTTTCCACCTGGATGCGCGATTCCTCGTCCTCGATGCCGCGCGCGCGGTCGGTCGTCGGCACGTTATGATCGGCGACGGCGAGCGCGGCACCCGGCCGGCGCACGCGCCGCCCCGCCATCCGCAGGCCCTCGAAGGCCTGCGGGCTCGTCACTTCGTGAACGAGATGGCGGTCGATATAGACGAGGCAGGTGCCATCGGCCTGGCGGTCGACCAGATGGGCCGCCCAGATCTTGTCGAAGAGGGTACGCGGCTCCGCCATGGCGGCGGGATCAGCTTTCGGCGGGCGTTTCGGGCGCCGCGTCGCCGCCGATCATGCCGGCGCGCTCGGCGATGCGCGCCGACTTGCCGCGCCGGCCGCGCAGATAATAGAGCTTGGCGCGGCGCACGTCGCCGCGGCGCACCAAATCGATGGCGGCGATGCGCGGGCTATAGAGCGGGAAGACGCGCTCGACGCCCTCGCCATAGGAAATCTTGCGCACCGTGAACGAGGAATTGAGGCCGGCGTTCTTGCGCGCGATGCACAAGCCCTCGAAGGCCTGGATGCGCTCGCGCGTGCCCTCGACCACCTTCACGTCGACGCGCAGCGTATCGCCCGGCGCGAAGTCGGGGATCTTGGCCTTCAGCTTCGCGATCTGCGCTTCTTCCATTTTACGAATCGTGGTCATGGCTGCCCTTGTTCCTTCATGTAACGCGCCCAAAGATCGGGACGGCGGTTTCTCGTTGTCTCCCGCGCGGCCCCGAGGCGCCATTCGCGCACCCGCTCGTGGTGCCCCGACAGCAGTACCTCCGGTACGGCGCGGCCCTGCCATTCGGCCGGGCGCGTGTAGTGGGGGTATTCGAGCAGACCCCCTTCGAAACTCTCCTCCGCCAGGCCCTCCGGCGCGCCGACAACACCCGGCAGCAGCCTGACGATCGCGTCGAGCACGGCCAGCGCCGCCGGCTCGCCGCCCGACAGAACAAAGTCGCCGAGGCTCAACTCCTCGACCCGGCGCGCCTCCAGCACGCGTTCGTCCACCCCTTCATAGCGCCCGCACAGCAGGATGATTCCTGGGCCGGCCGAGTATCCACGCACCGCCGCCTGATCGACGAGGCGCCCGCGCGGACTGAGATAGATCATCGGCCGGGCGGGCGGCCCCGCGGCCAAGGCGGCGCCAAGCGCCGCATCGGCCACATCGGGGCGCATGACCATGCCATGACCGCCGCCGAACGGCGCATCGTCGACGGTGCGGTGTTTATCGCGCGCATGGTCGCGGATGTCCACTGTTTCCAGCGTCCACAGCCCCTCGGCCAGCGCCTTGCCGGCGAGCGAATGGCCGAGCGGGCCGGGGAACATCCCCGGAAACAAGGTGAGGACGGTGGCGGCCCAGGGAGTGCTCATGAATCCGGACCGGCTTCGATCTCGACGGGCGGCTCGACCACCAGGCGACCTTTCGCGATATCCACGACCGGGACGGCGGCCTTGGTGAACGGGATCAGCATGGAACTCCCATTCGGCGCCTCGATCTCCAAGACATCGCCGCCGCCGTAATTGTGCACGGCCGCGACCTTGCCGGCGATGCCGCCATCGGCGCGGCAGGCCGTCAGGCCGACGAGATCGCCGCAATAGAACTCGCCCCCTTCCGGCGCCGGCAGCGCCGCGCGATCGACATGGAGCCGCAGCCCTTTGAGCGCGGCGGCGGCGTCGCGATCGCCGACACCGGCGACGCGGGCGATGACGACGCCTTTGGCGCCGGCGGCGGGGCGCATGACCGTGAGGGCAACGGGGCGCCCGGCATCGTCCACCAGCGGCCCATAGGCGCCGAGCGCGAGCGGGTCGGCGGTATAGCTCTTGACGCGCAACAGGCCGCGCACGCCATGAACGCCGGCGACGATTCCGAGGAGAACGCGCGCCGGCAAGCTTATTGCGCCGGCGGTGTAACGGCGGCCGGGGCGGCGGCGGCGGGCTTGTCGGCTTCCTCGCCCTTCTTCTTGCGCTTCAGGTGTTGATGGGTCTGCTCGCGGCGCTTGGGCGCTTCGACCAGCCCGGCCTTCGCCAGAAACAGGGTCACGCGATCGGTCGGCTGCGCCCCCATTTTCAGCCAATGCTTGAGCCGCTCCAGGTCGAGCAACACGCGCTTCTCGTCGCCCGACGGCAGCATGGGATTATAAGCCCCCACCTTCTCGATGAAGCCGCCGTCGCGGGGCTTCCGGGCATCGGCGATGACGATGTGAAAATACGGGCGTTTCTTGGCGCCGGCCCGCGCCAGGCGAATTTTCAAGGACATGCCTTGGGGTCTCCTTCCAGGGGTAAGGGAAAAGTCATTCCGGTTGGTGGCAGACGGCCTCGACGAAGTGGCCGGCCGGGTCGATGACGAACGCGCCGAAATAATGGGCATGGTATTGCGGCCGCAAGCCGGGCTTGCCGTTGTCGCGCCCGCCCGCCTTCAAGGCCGCGCGGTGGAATGCCCGGACCGCAGCCCGGTTCGGGGCGGCGAAGGCGACATGGGTTCCGGGGCACGCATTGGCCCAGCGCCCGCCATCGGGGACACCCAGCCAGAATTGCGCCTGCTCCGGGCTCGGGCCGTAGCCGCAGCCGCCGGGAACATCCATCACCCGCTTCAGCCCGAGCGGCTTCAAGGCCGCGTCGTAGAAATCGCGTAAAGCGCCGAGGTCGTTCACGCCCAAGGAAACATGGTCGATCATCGCTTGCCTCCGAACGGTTGCTGGCCGCCGGTCAGCGCCGACAGGCCGTGGCGCAGCAGGCCCTTCTGGCCCAGCTTGGAGACCTGCTTCATGACGCGGGTCATCTCCTGGTACTGCTTCAAGAGGCGGTTCACGTCGGGAATGCTGGTGCCGGAGCCGGCGGCGATGCGCTGCTTGCGCGAGGCCTTGAGGAGTTCCGGCCGCTTGCGCTCGCCCTTGGTCATGGAGCCGATGATCGCCTGCTGGCGCCTCAGCATCTTGTCGTCGAGCTTGGCCTCGGCGAGCTGCTTCTTCATCTTGCCGAGGCCGGGCATGAGGCCCGCCACTTCGCCCAAGCCGCCCATCTTCTGCAACTGGCGCAGCTGGGCCGCCATGTCGTTGAAGTCGAACAGGCCTTTTTCCATGCGCGCGGCCAGCCGCTCGGCCTCGTCCTGCTCGATAGTCTCGGCCGCCTTCTCGACCAGGCCGACGATGTCGCCCATGCCGAGGATGCGCCCGGCGATGCGGTCGGGATGAAAGTCCTCGAGCGCATCCAGTTTTTCGCCGACGCCGATGAGCTTGATCGGACAGCCGGTGACGGCGCGCATGGAAAGCGCGGCGCCGCCGCGCGCGTCGCCATCGACCCGGGTGAGCACGATGCCGGTGAGGCCGATGCGCTCGTGGAAGCCGAGCGCGACGTTGACGGCGTCCTGGCCGGTCATGGCATCGGCGACGAGGAGCGTCTCGACCGGGCCGACCGCGTCGCGCACGGCAACCGCCTCGGCCATCATCTCGTCGTCGATATGCAGCCGGCCGGCGGTATCCAAGAGCACCACGTCGAAGGCTTCGAGCCGCGCCGTCCGCATGGCGCGCTTGGCGATGGCGACCGGCGGCTCGCCCGGCACGACGGGGAGCGTGCGCACGCCGGCTTGCACGCCCAGAACCGCGAGCTGCTCCTGTGCCGCCGGACGCCGCACGTCGAGCGAGGCCATGAGGACCTTGCGCTTGTCGCGCGTTTGCAGGCGGAGCGCGATCTTGGCCGCGGTCGTGGTCTTGCCCGAGCCTTGCAGGCCCACCATCAGGATGGGAATGGGCGCCGGCGCGTTGAGGTTGAGGCTTTGCGCCTCGCTGCCGAGCGCCTCGACCAGGCGGTCATGGACGATCTTGATCGCCATCTGGCCGGGGGTGACGCTTTTGAGAACCTTCTCGCCGACCGCGCCCTCGCGGACCGAGGCGATGAAGTCCTTGACCACGGAGAGCGCCACGTCGGCCTCGAGGAGCGCCAGGCGGACCTCGGCCAGGGCCGCATCCATGTCGGCCTCGGTGAGCGCGCCGCGCCGGCGAAGGCGGTCGAAAACGTCCCCCAGGCGTTGCGATAGATTGTCGAACACGGGCGGGCCTCATGCTCCAAGCACATGCGCGCCCGTGCGCGACACTCGCGGACGGGCGGGGCCCCTCGGGGCCACGGGTTTAACGATCCGGGGTTAGACTGGGTGGGAAACTAGGCTAGGGGGCCGGCCTTGGTCAAGGTCAAGGCTGGTCCCGGCAACCGCCCAGCGGATAAGGACAAAACCGAGCGATGCACCCCATGTCCAGCGGGAGCACCGCCCAGCGGAAAATATGGAAAACGAGCGATCGACCCCATGCAAAGCGGGAAACCCCGCTGGGCGATGGGTCGGTTGGCTGTCGGCCTTCAGCTGTCAGCTGTCAGCCGTCGGTCGGGATAGGTTACCCCAGGGCAAAAATCGGAGGTTCAATTCGGGAAGGGTGGCGGGAATATCCCCCGCCCCAATTTGGAGGAACAATTCCATCGCGCGCCGGGACGGCGTCGCGGGCGCAAACAGCATCTTCACGATGTCAAAGAACTTCGTGGAACATTACCGGAACAAGATCAAGAATGTCAAGCGATTTTTCGAGGCCGGCCGGGGCCGGCGGCGGCGCGCGGGCAATCGGGGTCAGTTCAGCGCGACGATGGCGCCGTTCAGCAACGCCGCGAACCCGACCCAGGCGAGGTAGGGCACGAGCATCCAGCCCGCCGGCCCGTCCACGGCAAAGAACCGCCGGACGGCGACCGCGAGCGAAATCAGGAGCGCCACGATCACCGCGAGGGCCAGGCGCGGACTTTCCAGGCCGAAGAAGACCGGCGTCCAAACGCCGTTGAAGGCGAGTTGAACGGCGAACCAGATCAGCGCCTGGCGGCGGGAAGCGGCCGCGGGCCGAAGCCAAACCCGCCACGCCGCCACCGCCATCAACACATAGAGAATTGTCCAGGCCGGGCCGAAGACCCATGGCGGCGGATTGAACCATGGCTTGGCCAGGGTCGCGTACCAACCCGGAATCTTGTCCAGCGTGAAGACCGACCCCAGGGCCGAGACGGCGAAAACGAAGGCCAGGAACAGGCCAAGCGCGAGCCAATGCCGCCAGGTCAGAGTCGGCCGCGCGGTCATGAGCGTCACCAAGCCTTGTTGCGCCGGGGCGACATTACCGCCGCGCGACCCGGGCGGAGCAATCAGATTTTTCGGCTGTCATAGGCCCAATGCAGGAGAGCCTGGCGCTGGCGCGGGCGGCAAGACCAATCGCAAGACTCGCAATGCCGGTGGAGTTGCCGGACGTGACGGCGCATCGCTTTCCAGCGCCCGATCTGGCGCCGGTCCTCCGCCGGCATCCGGCGGCCCCTGTAGTAACGGCAATACCACTGGAACCAGCCGCGCGGATCGTCGGGATGAATCCATCCCTTCGCGCGCCAGACCGAGAGCGGCTGGCTGGCGTCGACACCGAAACAGTTGAGGGACGGATCGCGGCGCCGGGGCGAAAGCCTGGCGCCCCGAAACCAGCTTTCGGGAAACTCGCCGGCCGAGTCGGTCATGTACTTGCCGCCGAAGACTCCGAGCCGCAGCATCTCCCTTGGCGTGAGGTCCGGCGTGAAGTCGGGGTCGAAGTTGCGGCCCGCGGGCTCGGTCAGCGCGTACCGGTACCCGCGCTGCATCCTGTCGTTCACGACGATCGTTCGCCGGGTCACCGGGGGCCCTTCGATAGGGGCGCGCCGAGATAGTCGCGCAGGACCAAGGCGCTGTTCATCGCCGGGTCGCGCGCGGCATAGACGAAGGTGACGCGCCGGCCGGCACAGAGCGCCCTTACCCGAGCGATGCCGGCGGCGTTCGCCGCGAGTTCGGCGCGGTATCGTTCCTGGAATTCCGGCCAGCGCGGCGGTTCATGCCCGAACCAACGCCGGAGCGCGGGGCTCGGCAATATTTCCTTGCACCAATGATCGATCCGCGCGCGTTCGCGGGCGAGGCCGCGCGGCCATAACCGCTCGACCAGGATGCGCAATCCGTCGGACGCCGCCGGCGGTTCGTAGGCGCGTTTCAGACCGCATCTCCTGGACGCCGCAAGACTTTGACGGGCGATGATCTCGCTGTTTCTCACAAAGGGCGGGCCGAAGCCCTCGCCGAGGCTGCCATCCATATGCTGGATCTTATATTACTTTGCGGGGCTCAGACCAGTCCGGCCACGGGCGCACAACAGATACAATGATCGTTCTCGAAGATCGGACCTGGGTTATCGCGGTGATTATGGTCAGCCGGCGAGGGAATCGAGAATGCCGGCGAGTTCCTGCGGTTTCGCGGCGAATACCGAGTGCTCCGAGGCAATCTCGATCGGGGCCACGCCAAGCGAGGCAGCGAAAGCACGTTGACGTTCAGGCGGAATGATCTGGTCTTCGGTACAGAGGATATAGGAGCGGGCGACGTCAGGTATGCCGGCGCCAGGCCAAGGCTGGTTCAAGGCCCGCATGCCCTGTTTTCGCTGGGTCGCTCGCAAGAAGGCCAGATAGGCTTCGCGCTGTTCCGGAGGCGCCAGCGAAGCGAGCAAGTCGCAATCGAAGGATCGCGTACCATCATAATTGTCGATGGATACCGACATGATCGCCGCCTGTGTCGCGGGACCCACGACCTCGAAGATCGATTGCCCTGGCATTGGCACGACAGCGGCGGCGAAGACGAGGCGGTCCACTGCAATCCGAGAGGCAACCAGGGGAATCGTAGCGCCACCAGCCGAATGAGCGACGAGGATGCGGGGGCCTGAAGCACCCTCCATCTCCCGACCGACGGTGTTGGCGTAGTCGTCCAAGGTGGCATCAGGCCTCTCGCAGGGCAGGTCAACGTTTACGACCCGGTGCCCTTTGGATTCGAGATAGGGCGCCGTCGGAGCGAGTTCCGCCGGCGATCCGAATGCGCCATGGACAAAAACGAACGTGGTAGACATGTCTGCTCTTATGAAGGGGGTGGTCCGAGCCCCTTTTACGATCCAGTATTTTGTACCGACATTCCCCAAACGAACTCTGGAGCGGGTGAAGGATAGCAAGCGACGGGCTGCCGCGGAAGTCGGAGGCCGGGCTCCGCGTACTCCCGGCGTTCCGGCTGTCCGGAACAGCTCTCGATGGACGGATTTGGGCCATTTTCCCTCGCATCCAAGCATACTCCTCCCGTCCTCATGACGCGGCCCGCGTCGCAGTCCTACGCTGGGGCCGGTCTTGGTCGCGGTCCGTCGATCAGCCGCGGCATATCCTTGGGCGTGAGGTCCGGCGTGAAGTCGGGATCGAAGTTGCGGCCCGGGGGTTCGGTCAGCGCGTACCGGTAGCCGCGCTGCATCCTGTCGATCACGACGATCGTTCGCCGGATCGCGCGCGGCATAGACGAAGGTGGCGCGCCGGCCGGCGCACAACGCAGCCACCCGAGCGATACCGGCGGCGTTTGCCGCGAGCTTCCGCCCGGTATCGTTCCTGGAATTCGGGCCAGCGCGAAGGTTCGTGGCCGAACCAGCGGCGTAGTTCGGGGCTCGGCGATGTCTCGGTTCGACCCGTTGCAGACTCTTAAGCCTCGTCGCCGGGTCGGCTGGCGCGAGTTCCGGGAGCGGGCCCGAGTGCCCTTCACACCGGCTCGCGAAAGGGCATGTCCCCCAGATAGTTCTTCTTGCCGACCCCGACGCCGTTGTGACGCAGGATCGCGTATGCCGTTGTGACGTGAAAATAGAAGTTCGGGATGACATGCTGGATCAGGAACTCCTGACCCGAGAGTGTCTTTTCCTTCCAGCGAGGCTGGGAAATCCGCCGCTCGGCAGCGGTTGCAAAGTCCTCGGGCGAGAAACCGCGCAAATACGAGATAACGCTTTCGATGCGTGCCTTGACCTCGCTCAAGGTCTGCTCGGTATCGGCATGCACCGGGGCGTCTTTTTCGGTATTGGCCAGCCGGGCGGCGCCAAGCTTTGCCGTGTCGCAGGCGACCTGCACCTGACGCATCAGGCTGAACTGGTCAGGCACCAGACGCGATTGCAGAAGAACGCCGACATCGAACTGCTTCTCGCCCGCGTATTTTGCGGCCTCATCCAAGATGGCCAGCAGATTTCCGAGCATTTTGGTGAACTGGGAAACAACTAATTCGTAGAACATATGGACCTCTGGTTGTGAGTGGTCTGGGCGTTCGATCCTGGACTCGGCCTCGAATGCCGCAAGCATGATCCAGGGCTTCGAATATCCTTACCCGACATTCCCCGGATGAACCACGATTTCCGGCAATACGACAACCATCAGGGCCGCCCCAGTGGACATCCAGCGCCCGACTCGCCATAAATCCCGGGAAAGCCGGTCGGTCGAGCAAACGGCCGGTCCGGTGCCAAGAAATCCAAGGATAGGGTGACCGCAATGAAAAAATCGCTCTACACGGCCGGCGCGCTGGCGCTCGGCCTCGCGCTCGCCGCGCCCGCCGCGCAAGCCGGCGAGGTCCTCGACCGGGTCATGGCGTCGAAGACGCTGACCGGCACCTATTCCGAGGGCTATCCGCCGGTGGCCTTCATCGACGAGAACAACGAGCTGACCGGCTTCGACGTCGAGGTGGGCAAGGAGATCGCCAAGCGCCTGGGCGTCGAGTTGAAGCCGATGACCGCGTCATGGGAGGCGACGGTGGGCGGCCATTGGGGCACGCGCTTCGACATCGCGGTCGGCTCGATGACGCCGACCAAGGAGCGCGCCGAGGTGCTCGATTTCCCCGGCATCTATTACTACACGCCGGCGTCCTTCGCCGTGCACAAGGACAATGCCGCGGTGCAATCGGTCGCCGATTTGAACGGCAAGGCGTTGGGGGCCTGCGCGGCTTGCACGTACGAGGCGTATCTGAACGGCAATCTGGTCATGGACGCCGAGGGCACGCCGCCCTTCGAGTTCCTGGTGAAACCCGGCAAGGTCGTGGCCTACGAGTCCGACGGCGCCGCGTTCGAGGATCTGAAGCTCGGCGACGGCGTGCGGTTGGACGGCGTGCTCTCCAACCTGCCGACGCTGGTCGAGGCGGTGAAGGCCGGCCTGCCGTTCCGGGTCATCGAGCCGCCGGTGTTCTACGAGCCCCTCGCGGTCGCGGTCGATAAGGGCGACCCGGAGTTCACGGCCAAGCTCGCCGAGATCATTGCCGCCATGCACGCGGACGGCACCTTGACCGCGCTGTCGGTGAAGTGGTTCGGGGTCGATCTGACCAAGGCGCAGTAGTGGGTTTCCTCGCCCTTCGAGACGCGCCCCTGGCGGGGCGCTCCTCAGGGTGAGGAGGCGCGAAGCATGATCGAACCGCGCGTCGTCAATTTCGGGTGCCGCCTCAACGCCTTCGAGGCCGAGGCGATGGCCGGCTTTGCCAGCGCGGCGGGGCTCGACGACGTGGTCATCGTCAACACCTGCGCCGTCACCGCCGAGGCCGAGCGCCAGGCCCGCCAGGCGATCCGCAAACTCCGGCGCGAGCGCCCGAGCGCGCGCATCGTCGTCACCGGCTGCGCGGCGCAGATCGATCCGGCGCGCTTCGCCGCCATGGCGGAGGTGGATCACGTCATCGGCAACAGGGAGAAGCTCGAACCCGCGACCTTCATGGCGCTGGCCGGGGCCGGCATGGCACGGGTGAGCGTCGGCGACATCGCGCTCGTGCGCGAGACCGCCGGGCACCTGATCGCCGGATTCCAGGGCCGTGCGCGCGCCTTCATCGAGGTGCAGCAGGGCTGCGACCACCGCTGCACGTTCTGCATCATCCCGTTCGGCCGGGGCCCCAGCCGCAGCGTGCCGGCGCCCGAGGTGGTGGCGCGGGTGAGGGCATTGGTGGAAGGCGGCACGGCGGAGGTCGTGCTGACCGGCGTCGATATCACCCACTATGGCGCCGACCTGCCGGGATCGCCGACGCTTGGCGCCCTGGCGCGGCGAATCTTGCGCGAGGTTCCGGAACTGCCGCGCCTGCGCCTCTCCTCGCTCGATCCCATTGAGATCGACGGCGACCTCATGGCCGCGATCGGGGAAGAGCCGCGCCTGATGCCGCATTTGCATTTGAGCCTGCAGGCGGGCGACGACATGGTGCTGAAACGGATGAAGCGGCGGCACACCAGCGCCGACGCGGTTCAGTTGTGCCGGCGGGTGCGGGATCTTCGCCCCGATGTGGCGTTCGGGGCCGACATCATCGCCGGCTTCCCGACCGAGACCGAGGCGATGTTCCGGCGCACCCTCGATCATATCGGGGAATGTGGGATTACGTTCCTGCACGTGTTTCCCTTTTCGGCCAGGCCCGGCACGCCCGCCGCGCGCATGCCGGCGGTGAACGGCGCGGTCGTGCGCGAACGCGCCCGGCGCCTGCGCGAGCAGGGCCGCGCCGCGAGGCGGCGATTCCTAGAGGCACGCATCGGCGAGACCGTTTCGGTGCTGGTGGAGAAGTCGGAAAGCGGGTTCGCCGCCGGCCATTCGGAACACTTCGCGTTCGCGCGCGTCGCGGGCGAGGCCATGCCCGGCGCCATCGTCCGCGCCCGGGTCGAGGGCGCCGACGACGAGGGGCTGCAAGCCCGGCTTGTCGATCCAGTCCGACACCCGTCTTCCACTATTGTCATGCCCGCGCTCGACGCGGGCATCCAGCACGGCGCCGAAAGGCGCGCAATTCCTGGATCGCCGGGTCAAGCCCGGCGATGACAACGAGGGTGAGCGGCTGGTTCGGCCGCCTGAAAGACGGCCTGGCGCGGTCGGCGACGCGGTTGGGCGAGGGCATCGCCGGAATCCTCGCGAGCCGGCGGCTCGACAAGGACGCGTTGCGCGCGCTCGAGGAGTTGCTGATCGAAGCCGATCTCGGCCCCGCCATGGCGGCAAAGCTAACCCAGGAACTCGCGCGCAAGCGGCTCGACCAGGACGTGACGGCGACGGAGGTGCGCGAGCTGCTGGCGGCCGATATCGCGGCGGCGCTGGCACCCCTGGCGCGGCCGTTGGCGCTTGTGCCCGGCGCCAAACCGACGGTGGTGCTGGTGGTGGGCGTCAACGGTTCCGGCAAGACCACGACCATCGGCAAGCTGGCGCGGCTCTTCGTGAACGATGGGCATTCGGTCCTGATGGCGGCCGGCGACACGTTTCGCGCCGCCGCCGTCGAGCAACTGAAAATCTGGGGCGCGCGGCTTGGCGTCGCCGTGGTGACGCGCGGGGCGGGGGCGGACCCGGCGGGGCTCGCCTATGACGCGTTCGCCGAGGCCAGGCGCGAGGGCACCGACGTGCTGCTCGTCGACACGGCGGGCCGGCTGCACAACAAGACCAATTTGATGGCCGAGCTGCAGAAGGTCGTCCGGGTCTTGAAGAAGATGGACCCGGCGGCGCCGCACCACTGCCTTCTGGTGCTTGACGCCACCGTCGGCCAGAACGCGCTGCAGCAGGTCGAAACCTTCAAGGAGATGACCGATTTGACCGGCCTCGTCGTCACCAAGCTCGACGGCACCGCGCGCTGCGGCGTGCTGGTGGCGCTGGCCGAGCGCTTCCGCCTGCCGATCCATTGCATCGGCGTCGGGGAGGGCGCCGACGACCTCCGGCCGTTCGAGGCCGATGCCTTCGCCCGCGCGCTGCTGGGGTTGGCCGCAAGGGAGTAACCGGCGACAGGGGCGTGACGTTTCGGTTACAATCGCGAAACGGCCGCGGGTTACCCATGATTCCCGAATTCGTCGTCACGCTGATGCTGCTGGGCGCGGCGGCGCTGCATGCGACCTGGAACGCGCTCATCAAGGGCAGCACCGACCGGACGGCGACGCTGCTGCTGGTGATGGCGGTCTCGAGCGTGCCGGCCATCGTGGCGCTGCCGTTCCTGCCGCTGCCGGCGGCGGCGGCTTGGCCCTATCTCGCCTTCTCGATCGCGATTCATTGCCTCTATCACCTGACGCTCATCGGCGCCTACCGCCACGGCGATCTCAGTCAAGTTTATCCGATCGCGCGCGGCGCCTCGCCGGTGCTGGTGGCGGCCGGGGCCTATGTGGTCGCCGGCGAATCGCTCGGACCGGTCGAGATCGCCAGAATCGCAACGGTCTCCTTGGGCGTCGCCAGCCTGGCCGGGGTGTGGCGCCCGAGCGCAAAAGACATGAAGGCGGTGGGGTTCGCCATCCTCACCGCCATCGGCATCGCGCTCTATTCGGTCGCCGACGGCATGGGCGTGCGCCGCGCCGGGCTGTCGTTCAGCTACATCGCTTGGCTGCTGGCGCTCGACGGGCCGATCGCGCTCGGCGCCGGCCTCTATCTGCGGCGGGGCCGTGTCGGCGCGGTGGTGCGGCGCCATATCGCCATGGCCAGCATCGGCGGCATCATCGCCGCGCTCGGCTATGGCGTCGTCATCTGGGCCATGTCGCGGCTGCCGATGGCGCAGGTCAGCGCCTTGCGCGAGACCAGCGTCATCATGGCGGCGCTCATCGGCACGCTGGTGCTGGGCGAACCCTTCGGGCGCCTGCGCATCGCCGCCGCCATCACGATCGTGGCCGGGAACGTGCTATTGCACTTGGCGTAGCTGTCAGCTGTCAGCTGTCAGCTATCAGCTATCGGCTAGCGGTCGCCGAACTCGCCGGGCGGGTTCCCGCGCGCGGCGAAGAGGGGCACGCCCTCGACGTCGCGGTAATGCGTCAGCACCCAGCGCACCGAGGGGAAGGCGAGATCGCTCCACGGAATATCGGCCCAGTCGAAGAGGCGCACGTCCTCGCTCTCGGCGCCGGGCGACACGTTGTCGTCGCGCAAGGCGGCGCGGTACATGATTTGCACCTGCGACAGGCGGGGAATCGAGTAGACGGCGAGGAGCGCGTCGATCTCGATCCTGGCATGCGCCTCTTCCCACGCCTCGCGCATGGCACCGGCGGCGGTGGTTTCGTTCTGCTCGAGAAATCCGGCCGGGATGGTCCAATAGCCGCTGCGCGGGTCGATGGCGCGCCGGCAAAGCAGCACCCGGCCGCGCCATGCGCAAACCGAGCCGACCACGACTTTCGGATTCTCGTAGGCGATGAAGCCGCACTCGCCGCACACCAGGCGCTGGCGGTTGTCGCCCTCGGGCACGCGGCGCGCGAAGCGGTGGGTCGGCGGATCGGGGTCATGGCTCATCGGGCGCGAGTCTCGCAAGGCCGCGCCAACCGCGCAAGGCCACTGTTGCCGCCGCGCGCGGATCGCATAGACTGGAGCGCTGTTGTCCAATTCGGAGAGAGCGATGGCGGGATTGTTGGATTGGGCGAAGCGGGCGGCGCCGCGCCGGCGCATGGTCGAGGTCGGCTGGATTATCGATATCGACAGCGCCGGGTTCATCTACGACGCGCCCCACCCCTATCAGCGCCAGGCGCCGGCGCAGGCCTCGAACAAGGCGGTGGGCTATTGCCCGGCGATCCTCGACTACGAGGCGCGGCTGTTCGAAGTCCTGTGCCCGTTCGACCTTCACCTGCGGCTGGGCAAGAACGAGCAAGGCGCCTTCAAGCTCAACTACCCGGACCAGTTCAACAGCGCGTCCAACCCCAAATTCACCAGCAAGCTCGTCGAGCCCACCCACCCGAACGAATGGCGCGACCCGGCCATTCCCGTGCTGCAGATCCGCACGCCCTACCGGTTCGTCACCGACGAGACGGTGTTCATCAACATGATGCCGGCCTTCCACCATTTCCGGCAGCCGCCGCTGCCGGGCCTGGTCATCGGCGGGCGCTTCCCCTTGCGCGACTGGCCGCGCGCGCTCAACTGGGCGTTCGAGTGGCATGACAAGACGCAAGACCTCGTCTTGAAGCGCGGCGAGCCGTGGTTCACTTTGCGATTCGAGACCGAGGATCCGTCGCGGCAGGTGCGCCTGGTCGAGGCCGAGATGACGCCCGAGTTGCGCCGATTCGCCCGGGGCATGGATGGGGTGACGAGCTTCGTCGACCAGACCTTCTCGCTCTTCGGCGTGGCGCGTAGCCGGCGCCCGAAGCGGCTTCTGGTCAAGGCGAAGCGGTAGGCCGATAGCTGACCCGCCAGATCGTCTGGCCGAGATCGTCGGCGACGAGCAGGCTGCCGTCCTTGGCGATTGCGAGGCCGGCGGGCCGGCCCCAGACCCGCGCGGTGCCGGTGCCTTCGCTCCAAAAGCCGCTCAGAAAAGTTTCATAGTACCCGAGCGGCCGGCCGTTCTCGAACTTCACGCGCACGACCATGTAGCCGGTGGGCTTGGAGGCGTTCCACGAGCCGTGCAGCGCCACGAAGGCATCGCCGCGATAGTCGGGCGGAAAATGCCCGCCATCGTAGAACACCAGCCCGAGCGGCGCCGAGTGCGAGCGGAACAGCAAGTCGGGCACGAGCGCCGCGGCGACGCGTTCGGGGTCGGCGTCGAAATCGGGCTGCGGGTTGGGCCCGATGTAGGCATCGGGCCAACCATAGAACCCGCCGGGGGCAAGCCGCGTCAGATAGTCCGGCACCAGACCGTCGCCGAGGCCGTCGCGCTCGTTCACCACGACGTAGAGGTCGGCCGTGCCCGGATAGAAGGCGATGCCGACCGGATTGCGCAGGCCCTCGGCGTAAGTGGACTGGCCCGACCCATCGGCGTTGAAGGTTTGCACCGTCGCGTGGACCTCGGGATCGCGGCCGATGTTCGAGCGCGAGCCGACGGTGACGTGGAAGCGACTTCCGTCCGGGCTGAAGACGAGGTTGCGCGTCCAATGCCCGACGCCTTGCCCGAGCGCGCCCGTGGCCGTCACCGGTTCCTTGACGCCCGGCGCTTCCGCGGCGGCCGGATCCCAGCGCACGCGCCACACGCGCTCGATATCGGCGACATAGAGCCAATCGCCCTCGATCGCCAGGCCATGCCGGCCCTTGAAGCCCTCGGCGTAGGGGACGATGGTTTCGGCGGCGCCATCGCCATCGGCGTCCCGCAACCGTGTGATCTTCCCCGCCCCGGGTTCGGCCAGCAGCACGTCGCCGTTCGGCGCCACCGTCATCCAGCGCGCGTGCGCGAGGCCATCGGCGAAGACGTTGACGGCAAATCCCTCCGGCAACCGGAACGGCGGCGGCGATGGCCGGGCGATCTCTCGCGACGGGTTGCTCTCGACCGGCGTGGCGAAGGGCGCCGGCAGCGATTGCGGGTCGATTCGAATCCGCGTGCCGGGACTCTGCTCGCCACCCCATGAAACGGCCGAGAACGAGAGGGAAATCGCCGCCGACACGGACATTATAACGATATATATCAAATAATTACCGAGAGACATTAAGATTCCTGTTGATAATCGCCGACGCCCCTTTTAGGGTTAACGGCGTGGGGTGCGCGTTCCACCGAGCCGTTAACCAAAGTGGAACGCCGGGGGGAGGAGAATGGGGGGCTTACTCGCAATTTCACGTCCCGTGGTGGCGCGTGATGGTGGGGCATCGGCAAGCCGCCCCGCCGACCGCCGCCCGCGACGAGGCGCGGGAGGAAGACTGTTGTCGCCGCCGATTGCCGCCGAGGTCAACGAGCTTTTGAGGGTCGCCCGCGACCGGTCGCTGGACAGCCGTCAGCGCCTGGTCGGCATGATCGGCGACATGTTCCTTGGGACCGACACCGAGCTGACCCGGCAAGAGCAGGCGCTGATGACCGACATCTTGCGCAAGCTCATCCACGAATTCACCGGACCGGTCCGGCGCCTCCTAAGCGAGAAGCTGGCCAAGATCGACGTCGTGCCGCGCGAAATCGCGGTGCTGCTCGCCAACGACGAATTCTCGGTGGCCGAGCCGATCCTGCTCGCCAGCACGGCGCTCCACGACACGGACCTGATCGAAGTCATCCATCAGCGAACGCTTCAGCACCAGCTGGCCATCGCCATGCGCCGGGGTCTCGGCGACGTCGTCAGCGCCGCGCTGGTCGAGACCGGCCGCGTCGATGTCATTCGCGCGCTCCTCGACAACAAGGACGCCAAGATATCCCGCGCGACGATGAGCTACCTCGTCGATCAATCGCGCTCCGTCGATGGGTTCCAGGAGCCGATCCTGCGCCGCCACGATCTGCCGCCCGAGCTGGCCCGGCGCATGTACCATTGGGTATCGGCGGCGCTCCGGCAATACATCGTCTCGAACTTCGCCATCGACCCGACGACGCTGGACGGCGCCGTCGAAGAGAGCGTCGAGGAATCGATCGCGCGCCATGTCCGAGAACAGCCGGAATCGAGCGCGCCGGGCGTCTTGGCCCATCGTCTCATGGCCGCCGGCGCGATAACGCCGCAGCTTCTCATCCAGACGCTGCGCCAGGGCGAGGTCGCGCTGTTCGAGACTCTCTTAAGCGAGATGTCGTCCCTGCGCCCGGTCCTCATCCGCCGCATGCTGTACGAAGCGGGCGGCGAGAGCATGGCGGTCGTCTGCCGGTCCCTCGGCGTCGAAAAGCCCACCTTCGCCTCGATCTATCTGCTGAGCCGAAAGGCGCGGCCCCGCTCGGCGGCGACCCGACCGGAGGAACTGGCCCATCTGCTGCACTTCTTCGACAACATCGACCCGGCGGCGTCGCAGGCCGTGGTCGCGCGCTGGCGGCGCGGCGGCGATTTCCTGAATGCCGCGCGCGATATCGAGCCCGCGGGCGATGGTCGCTAAAAGACCCGAGCGCGGCGTGCGCGCGCGCGGCTCCGCCGGCGTCATCGGCGCCACGCTACCCGCCAGGATCGCCGCGCAGGCAAGCCTTGTCGCGCGGCTTCTCGATGCCGACGCGAAGACGCCGGCCATGTACCTGGCCGACCTTCAGGGGCGAATCCTATGGTCGACGCCGTCCTTTCATGCGCTGGCCGGCGAAAAGCTACCGGGAGCCCAAAGCAAAGGGCTGTCCTTGCCGGCAATCGCGGTCGAGTTGCTTCGCCTCGGGACGACGGTCGAGCGCGATCTGCGGGTCGGCGCCGGCAAAAAGGCTCACAGCGTGCACGCCCGCCATGTGCTGGTCCGCGGCGAGCTCGGCGAACCGGTGGCGATCGGCGGCCTCTTGCAAGAGCAGCCGAGCAAACCCATCGAGGACGCGGCCCTGTTGCGCGCGCGGCTCGACGACGTCGTGCGGCTCACCTCCGACTGGATCTGGGAGACCGATGCGCATCTCGTGCTGACCTTGGTGGCCCCTCGCATCTTCGACGTTCTCGGGATTCACCCGCGCGAGGCCGTCGGCCGCGGCCTGCTGTCGCTTTCGGCCTGCGATCTGCCGCCGGTGGCGCTGACGCAGGCCTTCGCCGGCTTGCGGCCGTTCCGCGACCAAGTCTTTGTGGCCAAAGCGGCCGCCGGCGAGACGCGCACGCTCATGCTGAGCGCCGTTCCGGTGTTTGGCGCCGATGGCCGTCACGTCGGCTTTCGCGGCGCGGCGCGCGACGTGACGCAACTGCGCGAGCGAGAAGCAAGCCTGAAATCCGCCAAGGAGGCAGCCGAACTCGCGGACCGCGCCAAGAGCGAGTTCCTCGCCAATACCAGTCACGAGCTGCGCACGCCCTTGAATGCCATCATCGGCTTTGCCGAGGTGCTTCAATTGGAAATCCTCGGGCCGCTCGGCAACGCGCAATACCGCGGTTACATCGACGATATCCATGCCAGCGCCCAACACCTTCTGGCCCTCATCACCGACGTTCTGGAAGTGTCGAGGATCGACGCCGGCAAGGCCGTGCTCGTCGAATCGCGGGTGATCATCGATGAGGTTTTCAAGTCGACGTTGCGCATGGTGACCGAGCGCGCGGAGCGCTCGAATCTGCGCGTGAGTATGATGATCGACAGGTCCGTTCCCGCGATCCGCGCCGATGAAACGAAGGTGAAGCAGATCATCGCCAACTTGCTTTCCAACGCCATCAAGTTCACCGAACCAGGCGGCAGCGTGACGCTGTCGGCGCGCCCCGATCATGACGGCGATCTCCTGATCGCGGTCGCCGACACCGGCATCGGCATCGCCCAAGTCGACTTCGAACGCGTGTGGGAACCCTTCACCCAGGTGGACGGCAAGCATACACGAAAATACGAAGGCACCGGGCTCGGCCTGTCGTTGTCGCGCGCGCTGGCCGAACTGCATGGCGGCGCGCTTACCCTCGACAGCGAACTCGGCGTCGGCACGACCGTCACGTTCCGCCTGCCCTCGTCGCGGCTCATCCCGGGTTAGCCCCGCATCAGCGCCGCCACGCCCGGAAGCGTTCGTCCCTCGAGCCATTCGAGAAAGGCGCCCCCGGCCGTCGAGACATAGGAAAAATCGCCGAGTACGCCGGCATGCGCCAGCGCCGCGACGGTATCGCCGCCGCCGGCCACGCTCAGCAAGCGCCCCTCTCGGGTGAGGCGCGCGGCCGCGCGCGCCACGGCGTTGGTTCCGGCGTCGAAGGGCGGAACCTCGAAGGCGCCGAGCGGTCCGTTCCATACCAGCGTGCGGCAAGAGTCGAGGCGCCGGCCGATGTCATCGGCGCTGCGCGGACCGATGTCCAGGATCATGCGATCGGAGGGCACGGCCTCGATCGGCACCGTGCCGGTCTCGACATCCGCCGCCAGCTTGGCCGCGACCACGCCATCCACCGGCAGCACGACATCGCAGCGTCGCGCCGCCGCGCCCGAGAGGATATCGAGCGCGGCCCCGGCCATGTCGCGTTCGGCGAGCGAGCGCCCGATACCGACCCCGCGCGCGTGCAGGAATGTATTCGCCATGCCGCCGCCGATGATGAGGACATCGACCTTGGCCGTGAGGTGCCCGAGAAGCCGGAGCTTGGTGGAGATTTTTGCGCCGCCGACGAGCGCGGCCAAGGGGCGCGCCGGTGCCTCCAGCGCGCGGGCGAGATGATCGAGCTCGGCTTGCATCAGGCGGCCGGCGGCGGCGGGCAGCAGCGCGGCCAGGCCCGCGGTCGAGGCGTGCGCCCGGTGCGCGCACGAGAAGGCATCGTTCACGTAGATGTCGCCGAGGCGCGCGAGCGCGCGCGCGAAGTCGGGATCGTTCGCCTCCTCGCCCTTGTGGAAACGCAGATTCTCAAGGAGAAGGATTCCGCCCGACCGGGTCTCGGCCGCCGCCTTTTCGGCGACCGGACCGACACAATCCTCGGCGAAGGCGACCTTGCGGCCGGGCAAGGCGTCGGCGAGCGCGACGGCCACGATCTCGAGCGAGGCCGCCGGATCGCGCCGGCCCTCCGGCCGGCCGAAATGCGACAACACGATGACGCAAGCGCCGCGCCGGGCCAGCTCCTCGATCGTGACCGCGCCGCGCTCGATCCGCGTGCGGTCGCCGACCCGGCCTTCGACGAGGGGCACGTTCAGATCGGCGCGCACCAGGACACGCTTGCCGGTGACGTCGAGGTCGTCCAAGGTCGAGAAGCGCGGCATCGCGGCGGGGGCGCCTGTCGTTGAGGGCGGGATCGCCATCATCCGCAAGACACGGGGCGAAAGCAACCGGCGTCCTCGCGATGCGACGCAAGGGTAGTTGACCCGACATCGTCGTCCAAGTTGCATGGTCGATCCATGAAACGCCGCGCCTTCAGAATTTCGTGCATTTCGGCATTTCGGTGACAGTGCACTCAATTGAGGTCCTGCGATGGGCGCCGAAGCGGGGGCGCCTAATTAAGTGCACTGTCACCGAAATAGCTAATTAAGTGCACTGTCACCGAAATCTGTCACGAAATCCTGTCACCGAAATCCGAAATCTGGCGCAACTTAACGGATAGTTATGGAGTTCTTTGGCATCCTGCGCCGTTAACCATATATCATCCCCGAGACCAATGGCGACGGAGCGCCCTTACCGTTGAGAGCCGAAATGGCGCAAGCGAGCGAACATCCGAGCGTGGTGGAACCTGACGGAGCCGGGGACCTAGCGTTACGGCCGTGGCTCGGGGCCTATCCGGCCGGCGTCGACTGGGCGGAGCCGATCGCGCCCATGCCGGTCTTCCGGCTGCTCGACGACGCCGTCGCCCGCCATCCGGAGCGCATCTGCATCGATTTCCTCGATAAGCGCTTGAGCTACGCGGAAGTGGGCGGGCTCGCCGACCGCGCGGCGAAGGGCTTGCAGGATCTCGGCGTCGGACCCGGCGTGAAGGTGGGCCTGATGCTGCCCAACTCGCCCTACTTCGTCGTTCTCTATTATGCCGTCCTCAAGGCAGGCGGCACGGTCGTCAACTTCAATCCGCTCTACGCCGAACGCGAGATCGAGCATCAGCTCGTGGATTCCGACACGGATATCATCGCGGCACTCGACCTTGCCGCGCATTACGACAAGCTCGCGCCCCTGTTGAAGCGCACGCGCCTCAGCCGCGTGATCGTCTGCTCGCTAAGCCAGGCGCTGCCGTTTCCACGCAACTGGCTGATGGCGCTGGCCATGCGCGGGCAGCTCGCCACCGTGCCGAAAGACGACCGGCACATCGCCTTCGAGACGCTCATCGACAATGACGGGATTTTCGCGAGGCCCGCGATCGACCCGGAGCGCGCGCTCGCCGTGCTGCAATACACCGGCGGAACCACCGGCGTGCCCAAGGGCGCCATGCTGACCCACGCCAACGTCCATGCCAACGCCGTGCAAGCCGGCCGCTGGTTCGCCGCCGCGCATGCGGGCGCCGACGGCGAAGGCCAACGCATGCTGGGCGTGCTGCCGCTGTTCCATGTCTTCGCCATGACGATCGTCATGAACTGGAGCCTCCATGCCGGCGCGGAGATGATCCTGCTGCCCCGCTTCCACCTCGACCAACTGGTCAAGACCATCCACAAGAAGAAGCCGACCGCCATGGCGGTGGTGCCGACGCTGCTCACCGCGATCGCCGGCTATCCCAAGCTGAAGCGTTACGACCTCGGCTCGCTCAAGTTCTGCATGTCGGGCGGGGCGCCGCTGCCGGCCGAGCTGCGCCGCGAGTTCGAGCGGCTGACCGGTGCCCGCGTGGTCGAGGGCTACGGCCTTTCCGAATCCTCGCCGGTCATCACCTGCAATCCGCTCGACCGCGACGGCAAGGCGGGCTCGGTCGGCCTGCCCTTCCCTCGCACCACGATCGAGATCGTCGATCTGGAGCCGCCTCGCCGGAAGCTGGGTGTCGGCCTGAAGGGCGAGATCTGCGCCGCCGGCCCGCAGATCATGGCCGGGTACTGGAAGCGACCGGAGGAAAGCGCCGTCACGCTCGCCAACGGGCGCCTGCACACGGGCGACATCGGTTATATCGACCCCGACGGCTTCGTCTTCATCGTCGACCGCCTCAAGGAGATCATCATCGCCTCGGGCTTCAAGGTCTATCCGCGCATCGTCGAGGAGGCGATCTATGGCCACCCCGCGGTGGCCGAGTGCGCCGTCGTCGGCATCAAGGACCCCTATCGCGGCGAGACCGTGAAGGCCTTCGTCGCGCTCAAAGCCGGGTTCGCGCTCGATGCCGGCGAGCTCGAACGCTTTCTCGCCGACAAGCTGTCGGCCATCGAAATACCGAAGGCGATCGAGTTTCGCGCCTCCCTGCCCAAGACCGACATCGGGAAGATTCTGAAACGGGCCTTGCTCGAGCCCTCGAAGGAGTGATTGCGTCATGAGAAACGTGGTGATCGCCGGCTATGCGCGTACGCCCTTCCACTTCGCCGGCAAGGGGGCGCTCGCCCGCGTGCGGCCCGACGAATTGGCTCAAGCCGCCGTCAAGGGCCTGATCGAGCAGACCGGGATCGCGCCCGAGGACATCGAGGACTTAATTCTCGGCTGCGCCTTCCCCGAGGGCGAGCAGGGCTTGAACGTGGCCCGCCTCGTCTGCTTTCTCGCCGGACTGCCGCTGTCGGTCGCGGGCGCCACGGTCAACCGGTTCTGCGGATCCTCGATGCAGGCGATCCATATCGCGGCGGGCGCCATCCAGATGAATGCCGGCGAGGCCTTCATCTGCGCCGGCGTCGAATCCATGAGCCGCGTGCCGATGATGGGGTTCAATCCGATGCCGAATCCGGGCCTCGCCGAGCGCTATCCCGAAGCCTATATCGGCATGGGCACGACCGCCGAGAATCTGGCCAGGAAATACAAGATCTCGCGGCCGGCGCAGGAAGAGTTCTCGGTCGAGAGCCAGAAGCGCGCGGCCGGGGCGCGCGGCGCCGGCAAGTTCAAGGACGAGATCGTGGCCGTGGTCGAAGGCAACCAATCGGTGTCCGAGGATGGCTGCATCCGCCCCGAAACCACGGCGGCCGCGCTGGCCGAATTGAAGCCGGCCTTCGATGCCGCCGGCTCGGTGACCGCGGGCACCGCCTCGCCGCTGACCGATGGCGCGGCGGCGACGCTGGTGACCTCCGAGGAATACGCACGCGCCCACGGGCTGAAACCGCTGGCCAGGATTCGAAGCATCGCGGTGAGCGGCTGCGCGCCGGAGATCATGGGCATCGGCCCGGTGCTGGCGACGCAAAAGGCCTTGAAGCGGGCGAAGCTCGAGCTCAAGGATATCGATATCATCGAACTAAACGAGGCGTTCGCGGCCCAAGCGCTGGCGGTCGCGCGCGAACTCAAACTCGATCTCGCCAAGACCAATATCGACGGCGGCGCGATCGCGCTCGGCCATCCCTTGGGCGCCACCGGTGCCCGCATCACCGGCAAGGCGGCGGCATTGCTGAAGCGCGAGGGCAAGTCGCTGGCGCTCGCCACCCAATGCATCGGCGGCGGCCAGGGCATCGCCACCATCCTGGAGGCGATGTGAACGCCCGCTCAACCCTCGTCGAGCCCGAGAGGCTGTTATTCCGGCGCAAGCCGGAATCCATCGAGCCGCGTCACCATGGGTCCCGGCTTTCGCCGGGACGACAGGGGTGTGTACTTGGCAATGCTGGTGGTGATTGCGCTGGGGAAAAGTTCGGCGCCAGCGAACCGAAGGAGAATGGCCGATGACGACCATCCGCAAGGCCGCGGTACTCGGGGCCGGCGTCATGGGCAGCGGCATCGCCGCCCATTTCGCCAATGCCGGGGTGCCGGTGGTTCTGCTCGACATCGTGCCCAAGGGCGCCGCCAACCGCAACGCGGTCGCCGAGGGCGCCATCCAGAGGCTGCTGGCGACCGAGCCCGCCGCGCTCATGCGAAAAGCCGACGCCGCGCTGATCACGCCCGGCAACATCGAGGACCATTTGAACCTGGTGGCCGATGCCGACTGGATCGTGGAGGCGGTGCTGGAGGATGTGGGCGTGAAGCAGGCGCTCTACCGCAAGCTCGACACCCATCGCCGGGCGGGCGCCGCCGTTTCGTCCAATACCTCGACCATTCCGCTGGCACGCCTCATCGAGGGCATGCCGGAAAAGTTCGCGCGCGATTTCCTCATCACGCACTTCTTCAACCCGCCGCGCTACATGCGGCTGCTGGAGATCGTCGGCGGGGCCAAGACGGACCCTACGACGCTGGCCAAGGTGAGCGCATTCGCCGACGAGCGGCTGGGCAAATCGGTGGTGACGTGCAAGGACACGCCCGGCTTCATCGCCAACCGCATCGGCGTCTTCTGGATGCAGGCGGCCGTGGGCGCCGCCATCGATCTGGGGCTGACGGTCGAGGAAGCGGACGCGGTCATGAGCCGGCCGGTGGGCGTGCCCAAGACCGGCATCTTCGGGCTGCTCGACCTCGCCGGGCTCGATCTGCAGCCCCATGTCGATAAGTCGCTGGCCGGGGCGCTCGGCCCGGACGATCCCTACCAGCGGGTCAGGCGCGAATTCCCATTGATGCTGAAGATGATCGCCGATGGCTATACCGGGCGAAAGGGCAAGGGCGGATTCTACCGCCTGACCAAGGGGGCCGACGGCGCCAGGACTTTCGAGGCGATGGACCTGAAGACCGGCCAGTACCGGCCGAAGGAGGAGCCGCGGCTTGAAAGCGTCGAGGCCGCCAGGGCGGGCCTGCGCGCGCTCGTCACCCATGACGACAAGGGCGGGCGCTATGCCTGGCGGGTTCTGGCCGAGACGCTCTCTTACGCCGCGTCGCTGGTGCCGGAGATCGCCGACGACATCCTCGCGGTCGACGAGGCGATGCGCACCGGGTTCGCCTGGAAGCGCGGGCCGTTCGAGATGATCGACAAGATGGGCGCGGCGTGGCTTGCCGAGGCGCTGGCGGCGGAAAAAAAGCCGGTGCCGCCCCTGCTGGCGGCGGCGGCGAAGGCCGGAGCCTTCTATCGTATCGAGGGCGGGCGGGCGCAATATCTCAGGCCCGACGGGCGCTACGCCGACATCAAGCGGGCGCCGGGCGTGCTGCTGCTCTCCGACATCAAGCTGAAAGGGCCGCCCATCGCCAAGAACGGGTCGGCCAGTCTGTGGGACATCGGCGATGGCGTCGCCTGCCTCGAGTTCCACTCGAAGATGAATTCGATCGACACCGAGACCCTCGCCATGCTGCGCCAGTCGCTCGACATCGTCGGCAAGAAGTTCAAGGCGATGGTGATCCACAACGAGGCCGAGCAATTCTCGGTCGGCGCCAATGTCGGGCTGGCCCTCTTCGCCGCCAACGTGGCGCTGTGGCCGATGATCGAGGACATGGTGAGCGAGGGGCAGGCCGCCTACAAGGCGCTGAAATACGCGCCCTTCCCCGTGGTCGGCGCGCCCGCCGGCATAGCGCTGGGCGGGGGGTGCGAGGTGCTGCTGCATTCGGCCGCCGTGCAGGCGCATGCGGAAACCTATATGGGGCTGGTCGAGGTGGGCGTCGGGCTGATACCGGCCTGGGGCGGGTGCAAGGAGATGCTGGCGCGCTGGTCGGCGCATACGGCGCGGCCGGGCGGGCCGATGCCGCCGGTGGTGCAGAGCTTCGAGACCATTTCGATGGCGAAGGTGTCGCGCTCGGCCCCGGAGGCTAAAGAGCTTCTATTCCTGCGCCCAGGCGACGGCATCACCATGAACCGCGACCGGCTTCTTGCCGACGCCAAGGCCAAGGCGCTGGCGCTGGCCGCCGCCGGCTACAAGCCTGCGCAACCGGCGGAGCTGCGCCTTCCCGGGCCGACCGGGCGCACCGCGCTCAGGATGGCGGTCGATTCGTTCGTCACCGCCGGCAAGGCGACGGCGCACGACCGCACGGTGTCGCACGCGCTCGCCACTGTCTTGAGCGGCGGCGACACGGACGTGACCGCGGTATCGACGGAAGACGATTTGACCGCGCTGGAGCGCGCGGCGTTCATGACGCTCGTTCGCAATCCGGCGACGCTGGCGCGCATCGAGCACATGCTGGATACCGGCAAGCCCCTGAGGAATTAAGGGAAGAGGATCCGATCATGCCGACCTACAAGGCGCCGCTCCGGGACATGCGCTTCGTGCTGCACGAGTTGTTGAACGTGGGCGAGGTTGCCTCGCTTCCCGGATACGCCGACGCGACGCCCGAGACCATCGACGCCGTCCTGGAAGAAGCAGCGAAGCTGACCGAGAACGAGCTTGCCCCGCTCAACCGATCCGGCGACGAGGAAGGCTGTCATTTCGACAACGGCGTGGTGCGCACGCCCAAGGGATTCCGCGAGGCCTACACGACCTTCATCGAGGGCGGGTGGATGGGGCTCGCCTGCGATCCCGACCATGGCGGGCAAGGCCTGCCGAAGGTGGTGAACTTCGTGGTCGAGGAGATGATCTGCTCGGCCAATCTGTCGCTCGGGACCTATCCGGGCTTGAGCCAAGGCGCCTACAACGCCATCAACCTGCATGGCACCGAGGAGTTGAAGGCGCTCTATTGCCCCAAGATCGCGAGCGGCCTGTGGAGCGGCACCATGTGCCTGACCGAGCCCCATTCCGGCACCGATCTCGGCCTCATCCGCACCAAGGCCGAGCCCGGCGGCGACGGCGCCTGGCGCATCACCGGCAACAAGATCTTCATCTCGGCGGGCGAGCACGATCTGACCGAGAACATCGTGCACCTGGTGCTGGCGCGACTGCCGGGCGCGCCCGAGGGCACGCGCGGCATCAGCCTGTTCCTGGTGCCGAAATTCCTGGCGAAGGAAGACGGGACCGTGGGGCCACGCAACGGCGCACACTGCGCCAGGCTCGAGCACAAGATGGGAATCAAGGCCTCGGCCACCTGCGAGATGCGTTTCGACGGCGCCGCCGGATGGCTGATCGGCAAGGCCAACAAGGGCATGTCGGCCATGTTCACCATGATGAACACGGCAAGGCTCGCGGTCGGCATCCAAGGCTTGGGCCTCGCGGAAGCCGCCTATCAGGGTGCCCGCGACTACGCCAACGACCGCCTGCAGGGCCGCGCGCTCGGCGGCGCCAAGTTCCCGGAGAAACCCGCCGACCCCATCATCGTGCACCCGGACGTGCGGCGCATGCTGCTCACCATGCGCGCCTACAACGAGGCGGCCCGCGCGCTCGCCTATTGGGTCGGCATGAAAATCGACGTGGCGCAGAAGCACCCGGACGCGACCGCGCGCCAGGAAGCCGACGATTTCGTCGCCCTGATGACGCCGATCGTCAAGTCCTTCTACACCGATTACGGATTCGAGGCCGCCAATCTCGGCGTGCAGATCTGGGGCGGGCACGGCTACATCCGCGAGAACGGCATGGAGCAGTTCGTGCGCGACGCCCGCATCGCCCAACTCTATGAAGGCGCCAACGGCATCCAGGCGCTCGATCTCGTGGGCCGCAAATTGGGCCAGGGCACGGGGCGGCTGCTGCGGCAGTTCTTTCACCCGGTGTCGGCCTTCATCGAGGAAACCGGCGCCGATCCGCGCATGGGCGAGTTCACCTTCCCGCTCGCCAAGGCCTTCGCCAAGCTGCAACAGGCGACGGCCTGGGTGGCGCAGGCGGGCATGAGGGATCCGGTCGAGGCGGGGGCCGCGGCCAGCGATTACTTGAAGCTCTTCGCGCTCGTCGCCTTCGCCTTCATGTGGGCGCGCATGGCGCGCCTCGCGCTCGACAAGACCGCGGGCGAGGATGGCGAGTTCTACAAGGCGAAGCTGGCGACGGCGCGGTTCTTCATGACGCGCCTCTTGCCCCAGCACACGAGCGTCTTCCAGGCGATGATGGCCGGCGCCGCCCCGATCATGGAACTGAAGGCGGCGTCGTTCTAGCGCATAAGTTCCGGGCTTGCATTCCGCCCGAACCCGCCGCATGACTGGCCGGCCAGCCAGCACGACGGAGCCAGCCCCGACATGAGCTTCAAGATCATCGAGCCCGCGCCGGCGCGCCTCAATCGCAGCGAGCTGGCGGTACCTGGAAGCCAGCCCGCGCTGTTCGAGAAGGCGGCCAGATCCGCCGCCGACGTCGTGTTCCTCGATCTCGAGGACGCCGTGGCGCCCGGCGACAAGGCGCGGGCGCGGGAAAACGTCATCGCCGCCGTCGATGGCATCGACTGGGGCCGCAAGACCCTCTCGGTGCGCATCAACGGCCTCGACACGCACTACATGTACCGCGATGTCGTCGATGTCCTGGAGCAAGCGGGCGAGCGCCTCGACCTCATCATGATCCCCAAGGTCGGGACGCCGGAGGACGTCTATGCCCTCGACATGCTGGCAACGCAGATCGAGGCCGCCAAGGGGCGCAAGAAGCGCGTCGGGTTCGAACTCATCATCGAGACGGCGCTCGGGATGCAGAACGTGCACGCCATCGCCGCCGCCAGCCGGCGCAACGAATCTCTGCATTTCGGCGTCGCCGACTACGCCGCCTCGACCCGCGCCCGCACCACCAATATCGGCGGCGCCAACCCGGACTACACAGTCCTGACCGACGCGGCGGAGGGGGGGCGCGCGGTGCATTGGGGCGACATGTGGCATTACGCCACCGCGCGCCTGGTCGTGGCGGCGCGCGCCAATGGCCTTCGACCCGTGGACGGGCCGTTCGGCGATTTCTCGGACCCCGAGGGCTATCGCGCCGCCGCGCGGCGGGCGGCGGCACTGGGGTGCGAGGGCAAGTGGGCGATCCATCCCTCGCAAGTCGCGCTCGCGAACGAGGTCATGAGCCCGAGCGAGGTCGAAATCGACAAGGCCAGGCGCATCATCGCCGCCATGGACGAGGCCGCCAAGGCCGGCAAGGGCGCCGTCTCCCTCGACGGCCGGCTCATCGACTACGCCTCGATCCGCCAGGCCGAGGTGCTGGTGCGCAAGGCCGGCCAGATCGCCGGCGGGTAGAATCAGTTCACCAGCATTTGCGGCGGCAGCTGCGGCACGATCAGGCGCCGGTACGCCATCTGGTCGGCAAGGTTGAGGATCGAGAAGATGTTGTACTCGTCCGTGACCGGCCTTGCGTCCCCGGCATCGGTGGTCGTGCCGATGCTGTCGAGGACCGCGACCAGGCCCGGCCGCAGCTCGCCGGGGACGCCGTCGAGGCGCACCGGGCCCGGGGCTCGCGGGGCCGCGCTGGCGACGAGATAGGCATTCAGGTTCGGCTCTGCTTCCGTCCCCGGCCGGTGGAAATCGACCACGGCGCCGAAGACCGCGCGCAATGTCGCGAGGATATGGCGGTAATTGGCCGAGGCGCGCTCCGAGGCAAACGCATTCATGACCGCCACGCCGTCCGGGTTCATGCAAGCTCGAACGGCCGCGAAGAAATCGGCGGACAGCAGATAATCGGGCGTGCCGTCGCCATGAAAGAGGTCGATGACGACGAGATCGTAGCGCCGGCGGCATTGGCCGAGGAAAGTTCGCGCATCGCCGATATGCGTGGTCCAGGGTGGATCGGGCGTGACGAAGGCTCGCACCGCTTCCAGCATGTCGGGGTTGATCTCGACCGCATCCACGGCCATCCCGCTGGCGGCGAGGTCTCGCGGCACGATGCCGGCGCCCAGACCAAGCACCAGCGCCGTCCTGGCGCCGGGCGCGTACCCGGCGGCGAGAGCCTGGAGCGCGTAAGTGTATTCGCTGTGCGACGTGCCATCGGGCGCGAGCTTGTTCTGGACCAGGCCGTCGGTCAGAAAAAGCGTCAATGAGCGGCTGGTATCGCGGCGATCGGCCATATCGACGATCTTCAAATTGCCGAACATAGAGGAATACTCGGCTCGCAACGTGAATTGCAGGCCGCCGGCGGCGACGACACGGGTCTTGTCCAGGTATGCCGGCGCCAAAGCGAAGAGCGCCCCCGCCGCCAGCAAGCCGATGGCGGAAGCCGCGAGCAGGACCGGGTTATGGCGTTCGAGCGACGGCGGAACCAGCCCGGCGATAGGCATGGCGGCAAGACAAAGTGCCACCAGCAGCAGGCCGCGGAAATTGGTCATGTTGGGGATGAGCAGGAAGGCCGTCGCCACCACGCCGGCAACCGAGCCGAGCGTGCTGACGAAGAAGACGGTGCCGGCGCCGGCATCGCCCTTCGCCGCCGGACGGAAGGAAATCAGCAGCGGGTTCATCGCCGACAGCACGACCAGCGGCACGGCCAGCAGAATCGTCGCCGCCGCGATGCAGCCAAATACCAGGTCCAAGGAAGCGAGCCATGGAAACAGCCAGGGATAAGCGAGGCAGGCGATGACGATGGCGAGGCACGAAATCGCCGGCGCCACATAAAAGGCGGCGTGACAGCGCACGGCGTCGATGCGCCCGGCCAACCAGCCGCCGGCGAAATAGCCGATGGCGAGAAAGGCGAGCGTGATCGAGAGAATGCTCGACCAGATGTAGAGGCTGACGCCGAAATAGGGCGTGAGTACGCGCGACGACAGCAGCTCGAGGGCGAGCGTGCCCGCGCCGGTGAGAAAGATGACGGCGTAATGGAGTGGCGAGGCCGCGCCGGTCATCGGATCATGTAGACCTTGCGCACCGTCTCGTGCACGCGGGCCGTGCCCTTCCAGCCGGCGGGGAAGAAGGCGGCGGTGTCGGGCAAGATCTCGATCGTCTCGCCGGATTCATGGGTGTAGGTGCAGCGCCCGAGCAAGAAGTGGCAGAACTCGTCGCGCGTCACGTGGCAGGCCCAAGTGCCGGGCGTGCAGACCCAGATTCCGCACTCGTTCTCGCCGTTCGGCCCCTTATGCAAGAGGACGCCCGAAGTATGGGAGACCCCTTCGATCATGGTCGGGACCGGCCCCCAATCCTTGAGGCCGGCGATGGCGCGCGGGTCGCGAAGCGTAGGCGCGGTGGTCATGGGGCGGGGGTCTTTCTTACGTGCGGGTGGGACATTTTTGTCCTAACTAGGCGCGTCGTGAGGGCAGCCACGGAACCCTCTATTACGGCGCCCGCAAGACCGCGGTCAAGGATCGGCGCAAGGAAATCGGCCATGGCTTGTTGACCGCGATGCTGAATCAACTCGGACTTACCAAGCGCGACTTGGACCGGGAATAGAGCCATGCAGACGACGCTGTACGCATTTCCAGCTACGCTAACGCGAGACCGCGGAGGGCGGTATGTCGTCCGATTTCCCGACTTGCCCGAGGCGTTGACCGATGGCGCGACGGAGGCGCGGGCGCTCATGGAAGCCGCGGATTGCCTGTCGGAAGCGTTGATGAGCCGCATCACCGACGGCGAGGACATTCCAGCGCCTTCGACCGTACGGCGGGGACAGTACCAGGTGGCGCCCGACCCCACCGTGGCTCTCAAGGCAGCGTTGCATGGGGTGGCCAGGGAACAATCCATCTCCGCCAGCGAACTGGGCCGGCGCCTTCGCGTCGATCAGAAGGAAGCCCGGCGCCTGCTCGATCCGCGCCATCCGAGCAAACTCCCGCGGCTTGCCGAAGCGCTTCGGGTGCTGGGGCATGGTGTCGCGATCACGCTCTATGACGCGTCTCGGCGCGATCGCCTGCTGGCCGTTCCGGGAAACCCGGACCGGCGAGCGATGAAGGTAGGCCGCGCCGCGAGGGTCGAGGCGCGCTGAAACGGCGGCGTCATGCCCCCTTCTCCGCCGTTTCGAGGATGAGGCGCGCGGCTTTCTCCACGCCCTTGGCGTTCTTCATGTGGCGCGATACGGCGGCGAGGCGCGTTTTCAGGGCCTTGTCCTCGATCAGGCGGCGGATGGCCGCGGCGAGTTCGGCGTCGGTCCACTCGTAGCGCGCGAGTTTCTCGCCGTACTTCGTGTCGTGGATACGCTGGGCGTTGTCGAGACCGTCCCAGCAGAACGGCATGATGAGCGCCGGCTTGCCGAAATAGAGCGCCTCGTTGAAGCTGTTGTTGCCGCCGTGGTGGATAAAGAGATCGACATGGGGCAGCACCGCCGGCTGCGGGAACCAGGATTCGAGCCGCACGTTCGCCGGCGGTTCCCCGTACTCGCCCTTGTAGTCGCCGACATTCATCAGGAATCGGTAAGGCAACCGGGCGAAGAGCGCGATCATGCGCCTATAGAGATCGATGTCCGCCGCGCCCAGGCTGCCGTAACTCACATAGACGAGCGGCTTGCCGTCATGGCCGGGGAAGGCCGGCACTTTGTAGGAGCCTTCATTCCGGACGCAGCCGTCGAGGTATTGAAAGCGCTTCGGGTCGAGCGGGCGGCGGCGCTTGA
Source organism: Rhodospirillales bacterium (assembly GCA_009885795.1). GTDB lineage: Bacteria > Pseudomonadota > Alphaproteobacteria > Dongiales > Dongiaceae > VFKA01. Next base: position 32,895 of record VFKA01000063.1, read on the forward strand.
AGCGCAAGGGCTTGGGATAGAGCAGCAGGTTCATGTAAGGCGAGGCTTCGAAGAATTCGCCGAGCGCATAGGGCGGGTGGCCGACCTTGGCGAGGAAGGCGTTGAAGCGGGCGTGGACCGGCCCGACCAAGCGCAGGAATTCCTTCTCGAACGCCGCGAACCCCGCCTTGTCGTTCTCGGCGCAGCCCGAGAGATGCGGCGGCACGTCGGGGTCGGGGATCTCGTTCTCCGAGCAGGAGATGATGCGGATCCAGGGCGCGCCCGCGCGCTTGATCGCGGGGAAGAGGATGACGTTGTCGACGCACACCACGTCGGGCTCGATGCGGTCGAGATGCGCCTTCAGGCCGTCCTCGGCGATGACGGCGCTGTCCACGATCGCCTCCCACACCGGCATGACGTAGGTCGAGAGCTGGCCGATCGGCGACAGGCGGAAATGCGGCAGATGGCCGGCGATGAAGTTGGCCCAGAACTTGGCGATCTCCTCGTCCGACATGCCGCCCGACATGTCGACCAGGTTTTCCTCGAAGCCGTATTTCTCGAACACGCCCTTGAAGCCCCGGTCGCAGACGAAGACCGGGTTGTGGCCCTGCGCCTTCAGCCGCTGGGCGATGCCGACGCAGTTGAGCGCCGGGCCGAACGCCGCCTCGGGAAAGAGGACGATGGTCTTGGCGCGGCCGCGCGCGGTCTTGGCGGACTTCGCGTTCGGGCGAGTCTTGGGCTTGGGTTTAGGCTTGGGCGTGCCCTTGCCTTTGGTCTTGCGCCCGATCGTTGCCATGCCATTCCCCTTTGCTTCCCCGCGCGATCCGATGACGGCAATGTCGGCAACCCACCTGGGCAGGTCAAGAGAACACGGCGGTCGGCAATCGTCACAGCCGAATACTATTGTCGCTAGCTAGCCGGAAAACTAGGCTGCCTCGATCAAGTGTCCTGAGGTTTCGATGACCGGTCGAGCGGGTGCAGCAGATAGCGAGACGACCGCGCGCGGGTTCCCTCCCGCCCTGCCGCGCACGGTGTGGATTTTGGCACTGGTCGCCCTGCTCATGGACACGACGTTGGGCGCGATGTTCGGCTCGATATCGCTGTTCCTGACTATTGGTATCGGCGTCATCCGGCCGCTGAATTTTTCGACGACAGCGTTAATTTCTGGCGCGACGTTGATTGTCGCGACACTCATCGCCGCAGCCAGCGATCGACAACAGCGGCGCAAGGTACTGTTTCTTGTAGGCTGCGCCTTGAGTCTGGCGACCCCGGTGGTCTTTGCGGCGTCGGCGGGTTCCCTTGCTAGTGGGTACCTGGCCATGTTCAACGGCTTTGCTTTCGTTCTGGGCCGCGCAATCCGCGATGTCGTGGGAGCGGCTTGGGTGTCCGAGGCGGCTCCGGTGGAGCGCAGGGGCGCGGCATTTGGCCTGTGGCTTGCGTTCAGCGGCTCTGGGTTGTTTGTCGGCTTAGGGGTGGTTGGTGCCCTTGCCAGGATTGTCGACCCGGCATTTGCCAAGGACGTTTTCCTGGATCCCGGACCACTCCTTTGGTTGGCGATCGCACCGGCGGTTGGCGCGGTTCTGTTACTGATCTTCGGTGTGCGGAATGAAAAGCAATCTGTTGCACAAGTGCGCGGTCCTCGCCGCCGGTTCCCGTTGCGCCGCGCGACCTTGTCCCGGCTGTTGTACGCATTCTTGCTCCGCCTGCGGCGCATTTGTTCGGCCATGCCCCGGTTTGAGCGCCCCTATTGGCTGTATTTGGGGGTTCTCATCGTCGTGATCGTTCCACTCGAAGGCGCGACGGTGGATTGGTTGATGTTCCCCATGGATAGGCATCCGAACGCCGATGATTGGTCATTCTATTCCAAGGTTCAGGTCTTCGCTTGGGGGATCGCGGCGGCCCTCGCCTATCCCTTCGGCTGGTGGTCCGACCGCCTTGGGCGCTATCGCATGCTCGCTTGGAGCATGGCCCCGCTTGCCATTGCGCAGGTTTTTTTCTGCGCGGCACTCGTCCTGGCAAGGGCCTTAACGCCATCATTCGGCATGACTTCAGCGGTCATTGCCGCTGCGCTCGTCGGATTGCATTGGGCGATGTTGCAAAGCGCCCTGGCGGCATTGGTGGCCGATCTTGCGCCGTCGGCGTGGCGTGGCACCGCCTACGGCGTTTTCTTCATGGCTTCGGCTGTCGGGATTTTCGTCTGGCGTTTTTTCTACTTGCTAAACCCGCTAAGGCCCGGCCCCGTGTATCACCTTGTTCTCGCCTTGCTGGCGATTGCCGCATTCATGTTGTTGCTACGCTTGGCGCGGCGAATGGACGCAGTTGAAGACGCAACCAGGAACGCACTGATAACCTAGTCGAACCCGAAGAGGCCGGGGCAAGCAGGAACGCCATGAAAGCGTACTGGCGCGGCCATCCGTGTTGCTTTCCGCTGGGTCGGCGGCGCCGGCCTGCCGGCGGACCAGCCCCGATGTCTTATACCAAAGGACCTTGATCCCAACCCGTCGGTGTCCCCCTCACCCTCCCATCGCCTGCGGCGATGGGGCCCTCCCTCTCCCGCAAGGGGAGAGGGTAGGTCGTTGTCATCGCACCGTAATCCCCCTCTCCCCTCCGGGGGAGAGGGTCGGGGTGAGGGGGAGCGCGTCAGCGCGTCGCATGAGTCAACGTCTGCCGCCGTTGGTATTACTCTTCGTACGCCCGGCGCATGGTTTGGGTGAGGCGGCGCGCGAAGGCGGCGGGGTCGGCGACGGGCTCGCCCTGCATGATGCGCGCCTGTTCGAGCAGCAGCCAGGAGGCCTCCGCGATGTCGTCGGCGGCGCCTTCGAGGCCGAGGCGCCTGGCCAGGCCCGCCAGCAGCGGATGGCGGGCATTCACCTCGAGCACGCGCTTGGCGACCTCGTCCAACTGCCGGTGCTGGCGCAGCAGCCGCTCGATGTTGATGTCGATATCGCCCTCGTCGGCGACCAGGCAGACGGGGCTGTCGGTCAGGCGATCCGAGCGGCGCACGTCCTTGACCGCGTCCTTGAGCGCGAGCCGCATGAGGGCGATGAGGTTGTCGATGCCCGGCGCATCGCTAGGTTGACCGTCGGCACCGTTGGGCTTCGCGATCTTGTCGATGTCGGCGCCGCCGCGCGTTACCGACTTGAACGGCTTGCCCTCGAACACTCCGATCGCCGGAATCCAGAACTCGTCCACGGAATCCGTCAGCAGCAGGACTTCGACGCCCCGCGCCCGGAAGCCTTCGAGCTGCGGGCTTCGGCGCAAGGCTTCGAGGTTTTCGCCGGAAAGATAGTAGATCGCTTCCTGCCCGGGGCGCATGCGCTCGAGATAGGAGCCGAGCGTCGCCCAATCCTCGCCCGCGGTCGAGCGGAACCGCGCGAGGCCCAGCAGAGCCGCGCGCCGGTCCTTGTCCTCGTAGAGGCCTTCCTTGAGGACGGCGCCGAAATTCTCCCAGAACGCGATGTAGGCGGGCGCGTCGGACTCCGCCTTGCGGGCGAGCTCGGCCAGGATCTTCTTGGTGAGCCCCGAACGGATTTTCGCCAGCAGCGGATTGTTTTGCAGCATCTCGCGGCTGACGCTCAAGGGCAGGTCCTCGGAATCGACGATGCCGCGCACGAAGCGCAGATAGCCGGGCAGAATCTCCGCGCAAGCCTCGCTCACGAAGACGCGCCGGACATAGAGCTTGACGCAGTTGTTGCGCTCGGGATTGAAGAGATCGAAGGGCCGGGACGAGGGCACGAAGAGAAGTGCCGTATACTCGATCTTGCCCTCGGCGTGGGCATGCAGCACCGCCCAAGGCTCGTCGGCGGCATGCGCGTGATGGCGATAGAAATCGGCGTATTGCTCGGCGGCGATCTCGGCCTTGGGCCGCATCCACAGCGCCGAGGCGCTGTTGAGCGCGTGCGAGGCGCCGCCGTCCTTGAAGTGAATCGGGAACCCGATATGGTCGGAATGCTTCACCACCAGCGCGCGCAGGTGCTCGGGCTCGAGATAATCGTCCTCGCCCTGCCGCAGATGCAGGGTCACCTTGGTGCCGCGCGCCGGCGCCTCGGCCGATTCAGACACCGCGAAATCGCCGCGGCCTTCGGAATGCCAGCGCCAGCCTTGCCCCTCGCCGGCCTTGCGGCTCGACACCTCCACCGGCGCCGCCACCATGAACGCGGAATAGAATCCGATGCCGAATTGGCCGATGAGCGCCGGGTTCTTGGCCCCCGGGGCGCCGGGAGCGCCGCCATTGGCCGCCTCATCGAGGAAGGACGCGGTGCCGGAGCGGGCGATGGTGCCAAGGTGATCGATGAGTTCGGCGCGGTTCATGCCGATGCCGTTGTCGGCCACGCCGAGCGTGCGCTTGGCGCGGTCGATTTCGATGACGATGCCGAGCTTCGGATCGTCGGCCAGGATTTCCGGCCGGGTGATGGCAAGATAGCGCAGGCGGTCGCAGGCATCGGCCGCGTTGGAGACAAGTTCGCGCAGGAAGACCGATTTGTCGCTATAGATGGAATGGGTGACGATATCGAGGAGCCGCCCCACTTCCGCCTGAAATCCATGCCGTTCCTCGGCCATCGCTGCTTTCCCGACGCTTAAGAACTCTCCGCCGCTCTCATATGTGATGGCCGGCCCCGGCCATCAAGGGGCGTGCCGAGGTTCAAACTCGGCTAACCGGAAACAAGTTGCTTAGATCTCCAGTCTGTCATTCCGGCCCCGGCTTTTGCCGGGGTAAACTCCAGCCGGAATCCATCGAGGCCCACGTCGCGATGGGCCCCGGCTTTCGCCGGGGCGACAGAGGTGCACATTCGACAACGGCGCCGTCCGCCGCGGCCTATTGCTGTATCTCGCCGTTGACGAACTGCCCGGTCCAGGTTTCGCCATTGGCCCAAGTGTAGGTGCCTTGCCCGGTCCGCTCGTCGTTCACGTACTCGCCCTCGTAGTAATCGCCGTTGGCAAACCAAAACTTCCCGTAACCGTTGAAATTGTTGTCGACGAAGGGGCCCTGGTAGACGTCGCCGTTGGTGTACCAGAACGTCCCATGGCCGGCGAATTCTCCGTCAACGAAGGCGCCCTCGTAACGATTACCGCCGGTGTAAAAATACTTGCCGGTGCCGGTGCGGATGTCGTTGACGAAATCCCCCTCGTAACGGCTGCCGTCGGCGAACCAAAGCGTTCCAAAACCGTTGGGCGCGTTGTTGGTATAACCCCCTTCGTGGCGGTCGCCGTTGGCGTACCAGTACTTGCCGTTGCCAGCGCGCGCGTCGTTGACGTAATCCCCCTCGTAGCGGTCGCCGTTCGGCCACCACGTCGCGCCGGTGCCATGCTTTTTGCCGTCCAGGAACTGGCCTTCGTAGCGGCCGCCGTCGTCGTAGGCGGTGACGCCGTAGCCGGAGAACTCGCCGTTCCGGTACTCGCCGCTGAAGCGTTTGCCTTCCCTGGTGACGGTAACGGACACGCCATCCCACCGGCCGTCGACGAGATTGCCGTCTTCGCGGTCTCCCTGGGTGCTGTAATAGACGCCCGGGCCGTTCAGTACCGAGTCCTTGCACTGGCCCTCGGTGCGCGCGCCGCCTTCGTAATGTATCTTGCATGCACCCTGCATGCGGCCCGCGGCGAACTTGCCCTCGTAGCGGCCGTTGGGCTCGCCGTTTTGGAACCACTCGATGACGCCCTCGCCCGAGCCCTTGCCGCTCTTGCAGGCGCCGGTCCAGACGATGGTCTCGTTTTCCACCGGGAAGGGATTCCACAGGGAGCAGCCGCTGCCCTTGTCCACGATCCAGTCGCCGGCCCATGCCGCCGGCGCCGCCAGCAGAAATGCCGCGAAAGCGGCTAACGCGAACAATCGATGCAGATACACTTGTGCCCCCTCGCCATGCTTCCTGTCCATTTTGTTCACCCTCGGGCCGATTGGCAAGAGGCCGTCCCCGGCGTTATCCTTGCGCGCATGAGCCAGCGTCCCGACCGGCGCGTCATCGCGGTTCTCGGCCCCACCAACACCGGCAAGACCCATCTCGCGCTCGAGCGCATGATGGGGCACCGCTCGGGCATGATCGGCTTCCCGTTGCGGCTGCTGGCGCGGGAGAATTACGACCGGGTTGTGCGAATCAAGGGCGCCGGCGCGGTGGCGCTGGTGACCGGCGAGGAGCGCATCCTGCCGCCGCGCCCCGCCTACTACCTGTGCACGGCCGAGGCCATGCCGCTCGACCGGCCGGTGGATTTCCTGGCCGTGGACGAAGTCCAGATGGCGGCCGATTCCGAGCGCGGCCACATCTTCACCGAGCGCCTGATGCACGCGCGGGGCGCCTCGGAAACCATGCTGCTCGGCGCCGATACCGTGCGCCCGCTGCTGCGAAGGCTGGTGCCCGAGGCCGAGATCGTCGCCCGGCCGCGATTCTCGACCCTTGCCTATACCGGGCCGAAGAAACTGACGCGGCTGCCGCCGCGCAGCGCCGTGGTCGCGTTCTCGCTCGCCGACGTTTATGCCATCGCCGAACTCATCCGCCGCCAGCGCGGCGGCACCGCCGTCGTCATGGGGGCCTTGAGTCCGCGCACCCGCAACGCCCAGGTCGAGCTGTTCCAGGCGGGCGAGGTCGACTATCTCGTGGCCACCGACGCCATCGGCATGGGGCTCAACATGGACATCGACCATGTCGCCTTCGCCGCGCTCCGCAAGTTCGATGGCCGCGACGTGCGCCGGCTGGGCGCCGCCGAGCTTGCCCAGATCGCGGGGCGCGCCGGGCGGCACATGAACAACGGCACCTTCGGCACCACGGCCGAGGTCGGGCCGCTCGAGCCGGAGATCGTCGAGGCGGTCGAGAATCACCGCTTCCAGGCCTTGGGCGCGCTCTATTGGCGCAACACCGATCTCGACTTCCGCTCGCCGGAGCTTTTGTTGCGCAGCCTCGACCGCCGGCCGCCGCGCGAAGGCCTCATTCGCGTCCGCGAAGCGGACGACCGGATGGCTCTGGCCCAGCTCGCGCGCGAGCCGGAGGTAGCGGCGCTTGCCACGTCCAAGACCCGCGTGCGGCTGCTGTGGGAGGTCTGCCAGATCCCCGACTTCCGCAAGACCCTGAGCGACGCGCATGCGCGCCTGCTCGGGCAAGTGTATGTCCTCCTCGCCCAGCGCGGCCGCCTGCCGGCGGATTGGATCGCGCGCCAGTTGACCCAGCATGACCGCACCGAGGGCGACATCGACACCCTGGTCGCGCGCATCGCCCATACAAGAACCTGGACCTATATCTCGCATCGCGCCGATTGGTTGGCGGAGCCGCTCGCCTGGCAGGAGCGCGCGCGCGCGATCGAGGATCGGCTGTCGGATGCGTTGCACGAGCGCCTCACGCAGCGCTTCGTCGACCGGCGCCATGCCATGCTGGCGCGGCGCCTCAAGGATGGCGGCGAGCTGGCCGCGTCGATCGGCGCCCAGGGCGAGGTTCTCGTCGAAGGTCAATCGGTCGGGCGACTCGAAGGCTTCCGCTTCGTGCCGGATGCCAGCGCCGGGCGCGAGGAGCAGCGCCGGCTGGCGGCAACCGCGCGCCGGGCGCTCGCCAGCCGCATGCCGGCATTGGTCGGCGCCTGCGCCAACTCGGAGGACGCCGAGTTCGCGTTGCTGCCGACGGCCGAGATCGCCTGGCGCGGCGCCGCGGTGGCGCGCCTGACGGGCGGCGATTCGCCCCTTAATCCGGGCGTCGAGATTCTGGCGGGCGATCTTGTCGAGGGGCCGGCGCGCGAAAGGTTGCGCCGGCGCCTTGCCGCCTGGCTTGGGCGCTGGCTCGCCGCCAAGCTGGCACCGCTGTGGCGGCTTCGCCAGGCGCCACTAACCGGCGCCGCAAGAGGCCTGGTCTTTCAACTGAGCGAGGCCTTGGGACTCTTGCCGCTGGCCGGCGCCACGGCGCAGATCGGCGCCCTGGCGCGCAGCGACCGGACCAGGCTCGCGCGCATGGGTGTGCGCATCGGCACCGAAAGCATCTGGGTGCCGGCCTTGGCGGAGTCAGGCGCGGCCGCCCTTTCGGCGTTGCTGTGGAGCACGCACCATCGGCGTCCGCCCACCGCGTTGCCGGCCGGCCGGCCGTTGAGCTTCGTGCTCCATGAGGGGGCGGAACCGGGCTTGTGCGCCGCCATCGGCTATCGCGCGTTGGGCCCGCTGGGGATACGCGCCGACGCGCTGGAGCGGTTCGCCAAGGCGGCGCGCGACTTGTCGGCGCAAGGGTCTTTCGCGGCCACCGAACATTTACGCGCGCTGGTCGATTGCGACGCCCCGGCCCTCGATCGCCTCATCGTGGCACTCGGATACCGCCGCCAACGCGACCAGGCCGGCCTCGGTTACACCAAGCCCGCGCCGGACGGCCGGGGCAGGCGGACCGGCAAGCAGCATCGGGACAGGCGCCGGCCGGGAGGCCACGGCCACCGGTCCGATTCGCCCTTCGCGCGCCTGCGCGATCTCGGCTTCAAGAAATGACCGGGGATCCCAGCCTGCGCCTCGACAAGTGGCTGTGGCACGCCCGGTTCTGCAAGAGCCGCACGCTGGCGCGGCGGTTATGCCAGGCGGGCCGGGTGCGTACCGCCGGCAACCCCATCTTCAAGGCGCATCATTCGGTCCGGGCGGGGGACGTACTGACCTTCCGGCTGGGGCCCCATGTCCGGATCGTGCGCGTGGTCGGCCTCGGCGTCCGGCGCGGCCCCTCGGCCGAGGCCCGCGCGCTCTACGAGGATCTGGCCCCGCCGGCGCCGATTGCGCCCGTTCAAGGCCGGCGCGAGCCGGGATTGGGCCGTCCGACCAAACAGGAACGGCGCGCCATCGACCGCCTGCTTGGCGGGGAGTAGGCTTGCCTCATTCGAGTTGCGGCGGCTGGGGTTGCCTCGCCTTGTCGGCGCATGATACGCACACGCCGTGCTTGAAGCCGCCTGGCCGTGGTCGGCCGGCGGATTCGAGACGATTGGAGAACGCGATGACCTATGTGGTGACCGAGGCCTGCATCAAGTGCAAGTACATGGACTGCGTCGAGGTCTGCCCGGTGGACTGCTTCTACGAGGGCGAGAACATGCTGGTCATCCATCCCGACGAGTGCATCGATTGCGGCGTGTGCGAACCCGAATGCCCCGTGGAGGCGATCCTTCCCGACACCGAGTCGGGCATGGAGAAATGGGTGGAGATCAACCGCCAGTACTCCGAAGCCTGGCCCAATATCACGCGAATCGGCGTGCCGCCGCCCGATGCCAAGGAGTGGGAGGGCGTCCCTGAGAAGTTCGAGAAGCACTTCAACCCCAACCCGGCCAAGCGCTGAATTGATTCCCCGGCGGTTTCGCCCGCCGAAACCGGGGTCTATATTATATTAAGGTAAATCAATACGTTAACCATAGACCCCCCGGTTTTCGGTTGTGCGGGGGCGATTTTTTTGCTAGACTGTCCTTCGTTGCATCGGTAGCCGGCCGGTCGCGGTCGGTTGCCTCGGTTACATGTTGGAAAGTATGGCCTGCCCGCGGATTTGCGAGCGGTGGGAGCATGCGTGGTTTGGCTTGAGACTCGGGCCGGTTGGTGCGGCGGACGGCCGCATGTTGGAAAGTCGAGGGGCACGTGAAAATGGCGCGCAACAACGGGACGAAGGTCCAGAACGGGACAAAAGTGCAAAAAGCGGCGCAAAAAGAGCTCGGCTTCCGAACCGGCGATTTCGTGGTCTATCCGACCCATGGCGTGGGCAAGGTTCTCGGCATCGAGGCGCAGGAGATTTCCGGCCTTCGCCTGCAGCTCATCATCATTCATTTCGAGAAGGACCGCATGACGCTGCGCGTGCCGGTGACGAAGGCCAAGAATTCCGGCTTGCGGCGTCTGAGCTCGCGCAAGATCATCGACACGGCGCTGTTGACGCTCAAAGGGCGCTCGCGCATCAAGCGCGTGATGTGGAGCAGGCGCGCCCAGGAATATGAAGCCAAGATCAATTCCGGCGACCCCGTCTCGATCGCCGAGGTCGTGCGCGATCTCCACCGCGGCGCCGATCAGCCCGACCAGTCCTTCAGCGAACGGCAAATTTATCAGGCGGCTCTGGACCGGCTGGCGCGCGAATTGGCGGCGGTCGAGGACATCGACGAGAAAGCGGCGTCGGACCGGCTCGAACAACTGCTGAAGGCGGCCTAAACCGACGCGCGGCGCCACCGACCGAGTTCGGATCGCGCCCGAAGACGAGACCGGCCCCTAGTACCCGCGATCGTTGAAACGTGGGTCGGGCCTCTATCCTTCGACAGGCTCAGGATGAGGCCCTCATGCCGAGCTTGTCGAAGCATGAGGGTTGGGGCTGCGTAACACGCTTCCATGATTCCGGGTACTAGAGCATGTCCGACAAGGACAAGTTCGCGGTGTTGCGCCGGTGCCGGCGGATATGGGCGGTCTCGTCGATCCATGGCGAGGCGGAGCGGCTGATCTTGCTGCACGAGGCGCTCGCACCGCGCTTTCAAGACGGCGACAGGTTCGTCTATCTCGGCAACTACCTCGGCAGGGGGCGCGGGATCCTGGGCGCGCTCGACGCGTTGCTGGATTTCCGCCGCCAGGCGATCGCGCTTCCCGGCATGTTTGCGTCCGACGTCGTCCACCTGCGCGGCAGCCAGGAAGAAATGTGGCAGAAGCTGTTGCAGCTTCAGTTCGCCCCCAATCCGCGCGAGGTGCTGTCTTGGATGCTCGACCAAGGCGTCGGGCCGACGATCGAGGCCTATGGCAGCGACATCCGGCATGCGCGCGCGGTCGCCGGCCAGGGCCCGATGGCGATCACCCGCTGGACGGGCGCCCTTCGCGCCGCCATGCAGCGTTGTCCAGGGCATTTCGCGTTCATGTCCCATCTGCGCCGCGCCGCCTATAGCGACGACACGGGCCTGCTGTTCGTGCATGCCGGGATCGACCCCGAACGGCCGCTGACAGCGCAGAGCGACAGCCTGTGGTGGAACACGGGCGGATTCCAGCGCCTCGACCGGCCGTTCGATGGATTCGCACGCGTCGTGCGCGGCTTCGATCCCAACCATGGCGGCATCGTCGAATGGCCCTACGCCTGGTCGCTCGACGCCGGGTGCGGCTTCGGCGGCAAGCTGATCGCGGCCTGCTTCGATCCCGCCGGCGACGTCATCGACGCGATCGAGGTGTGAACCCGCGATTGACAGCGGCGTTGTCAAGCCCACATGGTCAAGGCATTCTCCCGTCCCGCCTAGCCCGGAGTGCCGCCGCCATGGCCACGCGCCGACCCACCCGCACCGCCGCCGGCGAAGCGCTATTCGCGGTCGTGATCGAGACGCTGGCGACCTTTTTTCGCCTGCGAGCGGCCGGCATCAAGTTCGGCGCGGTGACGCCTTGGGGCGGCGGCGCCTGGGGGTTCCTCAGAAGCTTGAAGGTCGATGGCCCGCGCACCGTCGCCCAGTTCGCCCGTAACCGGTCGGTCAGCCGCCAGCATATCCAGAAACTGGCCGACGAGATGGAGGAAGCGGGGCTGATCGAGTTCCTAGCCAATCCCACCCACCGCCGCTCGCCGCTCATGCGGTTGACGGCGCGCGGCGACACGCAGCTACGCCGCCTCGGCGCCTTGGGCCGCGATTTCGCCGAATCGATCGTGGGCGGCATGAACGAAAAAGAGCTGCGGATCGCCGCCGGCGTGCTGCGCTCCTTGCGCGACAGGCTGGAGCATGGCGTGCCAAAGCAGAATGGCGGCCTGCGGGCGCGCACCAAGAGCGAGACCGCCCGCCGCCGCCGGCGCATGAACTGACCGCCTGATTTTTCGCGGAGAGACTCGCATGGCCCGAACCATCACCGCCTCGTCCAGCATCCTGGTGACGCGCGCCGCCGACTGGCTCATGGAGCAAGCGCTCAACGACGCCGAGCTTGAGGTCACCGTACGCGGCGCTTGCGAGCGATTGCGGGCCGCCGGCATTCCGCTGGCGCGCGCGCAGTTCTCCTTCGCGGTGCTGCATCCGCTCTATGGCGCCGTCGGATTCACCTGGCGCAAGACCGAAGGGCTGAAGGTCGAGGGCTATCTGCACAACACGAACGACGTGGGATCGGATCGTTTCCGGCAGAGCCCGTACTACCATCTCGTGCACAATGGGCTGAGCCACCTGCGCCGCCGATTGGATACCGGCGACAAGGCGGAGTTCCCGATCTTCGAGGATCTGCGCAAGGAGGGTCTGACCGACTACCTCGCCTTCGTGAGCAGCTTCGCCGCCGGCCGCGCCCAGGGCATGCTGGGTTCGTGGGCGACGGATCAGGCCGGCGGCTTCGCCGAAGCGGAGATCGAGCATCTTCTCGACGTCCAGGGCGCGCTCGCCGTCGCCAGCAAGATGGCGATGCGCACCGGCCTCGCGAAGAGCGTGCTGACGACCTATATCGGCGGCAAGGCCGGCGAGCGCGTCCTATCGGGCCAGATCAAGCGCGGCGACGGCGAAACCATCCGCGCCGCCATCGTCTGGGGCGATTTGCGCGGTTCGACGCAGATGGCCGAGACGCTGGGACGCCAAGCCTATATCGACAACCTCGACACGTTCTTCGACGCCACCGCCGGCGCGGTCGCCGACGCGGGCGGCGATATCTTGAGCTTCATCGGCGACGGCTTTCTCGCCATCTTCCCCTGCGGGAGAAATCACAAGGAATCGCAAGAAGCCTGCCGCCTGGCGCTGTCGGCCTCGCTCGAATCGGAGCGGCGGATGAGCGACGTCAACGGCGAACGCCGCCGCGGCGGCGATCCGGAGTTGGGCTATGGCGTCGGACTTCATATCGGCAACGTCATGTTCGGCAATGTCGGGCTCGCCGACCGGCTGTCCTTCTCGGTGTTCGGTTCGGCGGTGAATGAAGCGTCGCGGCTGGAGGCGCTGACCAAATCCTACAAGACGCCGATCGTCGCCAGCGACGCCTTCAAGGATTATTGCGGCGGCGCCTGGGAACAGCTGGGCACAGAGCGCCTGCGCGGCGTGGCCAAGCCTGTCGCGATTTTTCGCCCGGCGCCGGGCGACGGCGCGTGGCGGCCGGCCGCCATCGCCAAGCGAAACGTCGCCCGCGGTCTCACCGATGCCGAGAACGTCGTCCTGCTGCACCGCGACCAGCCGGCTTAGTGTTCAAACAGTCTGTCATTCCGGCCCCGACTTTCGCCGGGGTAAACTCCAGCCGGACTCCATCGAGCCGCGTCCCGATGGGTCCCGGCGTTCGCCGGGACGACAAACCGGGGCAAGCCAGACCTGGGAATTATGTCAACCCAACCCCGCTCTACCCGTAGATCTTCTTCTGCCCGGCCTGGAGGCCCAGCATGAGTTCGGCGAAGATGAGCCCCATGGCCTCCGGCAGATTGCCGGTCGTGAACTCCGAGGTGCGCGAGTTCACCTTCTTGACGCCCGGAATGTAGGCGCAGGTCGAGGCGATCGTGGTCGTGTTCCACTCGATGCCGAAGCGGTACGGGCCCTTCATCTTGTAGGGTTTGCGCTTCTTGCCCTTGAGCGCGTGCCTGACGCCCTCGCGGATGCCCTTCTTCGTCACCTCGGGGTGCAGGCAGGTGGCGGTGAACATGTCGATGCCGTCCTTCACCGCATAGGTGGTGAGGTCGTTGCCGACGATTTTCTTGGCCTCGGCGCAGGCGGCCGTGTCGCCGGCGACGAAGACCACCGGAACGCCGAAATGGCCGGCCATGAGCGCGTTCAGGCGCGCTTCCCCGATCGGTTCGTCGTTCAGCAGGACGTTGTGAATCTCCTTGCCGAGAAGTGTGTGGGCAAGGACGCCGCCTTCGGTGCCGGCGCAGGCGTGATAACCGATGAAGACGGCCGCGTCGTAGCTTTCGTCCAATCCCTGGACCATGCACATCGGTTTGTGAAAGCCCTTGATGAGCTTGGCGCGCGGGTCGAGCTGCTCCAGGAGGATATTGCGCATGACCCAGTGGGAATCGTTCACCAGGACTTCGGTGGCGCCGGCGTCGAAGGCGCCCAGGATCGCGGCGTTGGCGTCCTGGGTCATGAACACGCGCCCGCGCTGATAATCGGCGCCGTCGGTCAGCACGTCCTCGGGATCGGTGAGGCCGGTGATGCCTTCCATGTCGACGGAGATGAAGACTTTCATTGGCGTTTCCCCCTTATTGACTTTGAAATGCACCTTAATGCCGCCGGCCGGTTCGCGCTATAGTCATGCCATGGATGGGGTATTTCTCGCGCTGCTGATCGCCGCCATGGTGGCGACGCTCGGGGTCTTGTTCGCGGGCCTCTTCGCCATGGCGCGGGCGGCGAGTTCAACCGGCGCCACGGCAACAAGATCATGCGCTGGCGCGTGGCGTTGCAGGCGGTGGCGATTCTTTTGTTTCTGCTGTTGGCGTTTTGGCTGAGCCGATAGGAATTAGCATGGTCCGACTGACGCGCATCTACACGAGAGGCGGCGACAAGGGCCTGACGTCGCTCGGCGACGGCCGGCGCGTGGCCAAGCACGACGCCCGCGTCGCCGCGATGGGTTCGGTGGACGAAGCCAACGCCGCCATCGGCCTCGCGCGACTGCACGCCCAGGACCAAGCCCTGTCCGAGGCCGATGCGATGCTGGCGCGCATCCAGAACGATCTCTTCGATCTCGGCGCCGATCTCTGCCGGCCCCTGTCCCGCGCCAAGCAGAAGCACCCGGCCTTGCGCATGACGCAAGGCCAGGTCGAGCGCCTGGAGCGGGAGATCGATGCCATGAACGCGACGTTGAAGCCGCTCGATTCCTTCGTCCTGCCGGGCGGGCGGCCCGCTTCCGCCTATCTTCATCTCGCGCGAACGGTGGCGCGCCGGGCCGAACGCGACATGACGCTCCTTGCCAAGCGCGCCAAAGTGAACCCGGCGGCCATGCGTTACGCCAACCGCCTGTCCGACCACCTGTTCGTGCTGGCGCGCTACCTCAATGACCGGGGCGCCGCCGATGTGCTATGGGTGCCTGGCGCCAACCGCTGAGCGGGATTCGGGGTCAACCACGGCGTTGACAGAGCCAGGTCGGGCCAATATCTTGGCGCGGCGCAACATGAGGGGAAGCCTTATTCTACCGAGACTCTCGGCGGCTGTTATTGCAACTGCGAAGGGCCATCCGCTCGGGCGGTCCTCGTCATCCACTAGGATAGAGCGATGAAAGTGCTGGTCGCGGTGAAGCGCGTCATCGACGCCAACGTCAAGGTCCGGGTGAAGCCGGACGGCACCGGCGTCGAGACGGCGAACGTCAAGATGGCCATGAATCCCTTCTGCGAGATCGCGGTGGAAGAGGCTATCCGCCTCAAGGAGGCGGGCAAGGCGACCGAGATCGTGGCGGTCTCCTGCGGGCCGGCGCAGGCGCAGGAGACGATCCGCACCGCGCTCGCCATGGGCGCCGACCGCGGCATCCACGTGCAGACCGACGTCGAGCTACAGCCGCTGGCGGTGGCCAAGTTGCTGAAGGCCGTCGTCGCCAAGGAAAACCCGCAACTCGTCATCCTCGGCAAGCAGGCGATCGACGACGATTGCAGCCAGACCGGGCAGATGCTGGCCGGGCTGCTCGACTGGCCGCAGGCGACGTTCGCCTCCAAGATCGTGGCCCAGGACGGCAAGCTCGAAGTGACGCGCGAGGTCGATAGCGGCCTCGAAACCGTGCGCGTCAACCTGCCGGCCATCGTCACCACCGACCTCAGGCTGAACGAGCCGCGTTACGCCTCGCTGCCGAACATCATGAAGGCGAAGAAGAAGCCGATCGAACCGTTGACGCCAGAGGCACTCGGCGTCGACGTGGCGCCGCGCCTCAAGACCCTCAAAGTGATCGAGCCGCAAAAGCGCAAGTCCGGCGTCAAGGTGAAGAGCGTGGCCGAGCTTGTCGACAAGTTGCGCAATGAAGCGAAGGTGATCTGATGGCGATTCTGGTCCTCGCCGAACACGACAACGCGACCCTGAAACCCGCGACCTTGAATGCCGTCGGCGCCGCGGCGAAGATCGGCGGCGACGTGCATGTCCTGGTCGCGGGAAAAGCTTGCGGCCCGGCGGCGGCAAGTGCCGCCAAGATCGCCGGTGTCGCCAAGGTGCTGGTCGCCGATGACGGCGCTTACGAGCACGCGCTGGCCGAGAACCTGGCGGCGCTTCTGGTCAGGCTGGCGCCGGGCTATAGCCATCTTCTTGCCGCCGTCACCAGCGTCGGCAAGGGCGTGATGCCGCGCGTGGCGGCGTTGCTCGACGTGGCTCAAATCTCCGACATCAGCGCGGTCGAATCCGCCGATACCTTCGTGCGGCCGATCTATGCCGGCAACGCGCTCGCCACCGTGCAGTCGAGCGACAAGATCAAGGTCGTCACCGTGCGCGCCACCGCCTTCGAGCCGCCGGCCGGCGAGGGCAACGCGGCCATCGAGCCGATCGCCGGCGCCGGCGATACCGGACATAGCGTCTTTCTCGGCCAGGCGTTGAGCCGCACCGAGCGGCCCGAGCTCGCGTCCGCCCGCGTCGTCGTCTCCGGCGGGCGCGGCATGCAAAGCGGTGAGAATTTCCCGATGCTGGAGAAGATCGCCGACAAGCTCGGCGGCGCCGTGGGCGCCAGCCGCGCCGCCGTCGATGCCGGCTTCGTGCCGAACGAGTACCAGGTCGGCCAGACCGGCAAGATCGTGGCGCCCGATCTTTATCTCGCCGTCGGCATTTCCGGCGCCATCCAGCATCTGGCCGGCATGAAGGACAGCAAGGTCATCGTCGCCATCAACAAGGACGAGGAAGCGCCGATCTTCCAGGTGGCGGATTACGGCCTCGTCGCCGATCTCTTCCAGGCGGTGCCGGAGCTCGACGCCGAGCTCGCGAAACTCAAGGCTTGAGACTCGAATGCGAGGGACCAGCGCGTCATGATCAAGACCATCGGCGTCATCGGCGCGGGCCAGATGGGCAGCGGCATCGCCCATGTGTGCGCGCTCAAGGGCTATGCGGTGCGCCTCGTCGATGTCGACGCCGGAGCGCTCGAAAAAGCTCTCAAGACCATCGATCGTAACATAGGCCGTCAGGTGAAGCGCAGCGTCGTCGCCGATGCCGACCGCGCCGCGGCCTTGAAGCGCATCGCCACATCGACCGAATTGAAATCGCTCGCCGATTGCGACCTCGTGATCGAGGCCGCGACCGAGAACGAGGAGGTGAAGAAGCAGATCCTGCGCCAGCTCTGCCCGGTTCTCGGCAAGGACGCGCTCATCGCGACCAACACCTCGTCCATCTCCATCACCAGGCTCGCCGCCGCCACCGACAGGCCGCCGAAGTTCATGGGCATGCATTTCATGAACCCGGTGCCGTTGATGGAGCTGGTGGAGTTGATCCGCGGGCTCGCCACCGACGACGCCACCTACACCGCCATCAAGGATCTGGCGGTCAAGCTCGGCAAGAAGCCTGCCTCGGCCGAGGATTTCCCGGCCTTCATCGTGAACCGCATCCTGCTGCCGATGATCAACGAGGCGGTCTATACGCTCTATGAGGGTGTCGGATCGGTCGAGGCGATCGACACGGCGATGCGGCTCGGCGCCCACCATCCGATGGGGCCGCTCGAACTCGCCGATTTCATCGGCCTCGACGTCTGCCTCGCGGTGATGCAGGTACTCTACGAGGGCCTGGCCGACAGCAAGTACCGCCCCTGCCCGCTCCTCGTGAAATACGTGGAGGCCGGCTGGATCGGACGCAAGGCCGGACGCGGGTTCTACGACTACAGCGGCGACAAGCCGGTGCCGACGAGGTAGCGAATGTTGGAGTCGGAGTCGAACTACTCCGCTTCGACTTCCCGAACATCCTCGCCGACAAGAGTCGCGGCAACGGCGGCCTGATATTCCGCGATGGCATCGCGGATGTTGCCGATGGCCTCGTTTTCGCTCCGCCCCTGGGACCAGCATCCGGGCAACCCCGGACAGCTGACGCTAAAACCCTCATCGGTTTGTCTGACCACGACCTTGTATTTCATGCCGATTGAACCCTTGGCTGTCCGGTACGGAATCGAACCCAGTCCACAATACACGTCCAGCCCGGGTATTCCCCGGGGTTGGCGCCGACGGGGATGGCCTTTGGAAAAGGGGAAAAGAGGACGCTTCCCTTTTCCGGACGACATGCCGCGCTATCCCTCCCACGGGTCGATGACCGGAACTTGGCAATCGATGAAGTCGGCAACGTTGCGCGTGGCGATCGAAGCGTCCCTGGAGCGCGCGATCGCCGCGATCTGTGCATCGAATTGCGCGATGGGGCGGCCGGCCTTGCGGCGCTCCACGGCGATCGCGGCATAGGCGTGAGCCGCCGCGCCGTCGAACGGCAATATGCGGCCGGCGAAGTCCTCCTCGAACATCCCCTCGACCGCCAGCTCGAGGGCGGCGCGCCGCCTGCCCTCGGACAAGAGGCCGATGCCAAAGAGTATTTCGGCTTGGGTGACCGCCGTGGTGAACAAGCCGCCGATCGGCTGTCCGGCGAACCATCGCACCACGGGCTTGCCGGGCTCGGGGCGCATGAGTTCCGCCAACACGTTGGTGTCAATCACGATCATCGCTTGAAATCGGGCGGCTCGCGCATGGCGGCGCGCGGCGTTGCCGGCAAGTCGATTCCGCCGAGAGGCGAAAACCGTCGCCGGATGGCCGAGGCAAGATTGCGCGGCGGCTGCCGCTCGGTCGCCAACGCCGTCCGCAACATGTCGCGCGCCTCGTCTTCCATGGATCGCCCATGCTTCGCGGCGCGGACGCGCAGGCGCGCCTTGAGGCCGTCATCCAGATTGCGGATCGTGATGCTGGCCACGTTTTTCTCCTGTGCAATCAATGATTGATAATACATCAATGATTGCAGACCGTCAAATCCCCCGGCAGGCGAGATGGGGGTGAGACGCTGGCGCCGGCCCGGCGAACCTCCTCGTGCCTAGAACCTGTCGAGAATATTGGGGTCAAAGTTGAATTGCCGAGAGTCGAACTACCCCCCGAATCAAATCCCCGCGTTCTTGACGTCCGCCGCCAGTTCGCGCGCCGCCGCCGCGAGCGCAAGCGACAACGACTCGGCGAATCCCGCGCCGCTGGCGAGCAAGTTCGTGCCGGCGTTTTTCTGCGCGTCATAATTCTTGTTGAAGATTTCGTTGCCATCCTTCTTGATGACGGCGAGGAACGCGACGCGTCCGCGATAGGAACCTTTGGCTGTCGCTCGCACCAGGACGATACGGCATTCGAGTACCGGCGCGTTGCTTGCCTGTCCCCCCGCCGGCTCGGCCACGGCATAACCCGCCGCCTCGATCTCCATGCGAAGCGCCGTGGCGATCCATGCCGCCACGTCATTGTCGGCGATGACATCGGCCGTATGCCTGCCGTGGCCGTTTCTGATTATGCCGACAACCTGCTTCAACGTGCGAGTTTCGACCGGTGGCTGTAGAACGATGGTTCGACCGTTTTTCGGGACCGCGGCCGGCGCTTCGGCCGCGGCGGCGGTGGCGGTCGATACTTCCACATTGGGAGCGGGTGGGTAGGCGAGCGTCACATGCCGGTCTCCGAACGCGCACCCGCCCAGCCAAAGCAAGAACAGAACGGCGGCGCCACGCATGACGGCGCCCGCCCCGATCATTGCGTCGGCACGGACTCTAAGAGCTTGGCTCGGCAACCACTGGTTGGAGCTTGACCGTGATGGCCTCGGGGTACTTGTTCAAAGCGCCCGTGGAATAATCGGTGATGCATAGATCGATAAGGAAACACCCCACGACACCCCATCCAGATGCCGAGGATTCGATGTTTAGCGCCTGTCTTTCGTAACCTTCAGCCGTACATTCTAGGGCGAGGGCATCCTTGCTTTTCGGCACTAGAATTTGACCACCGCCGTCGTCGATTGTGGCGATTACCAAAGTTTTTTGAGATACCTTGCAAACGGCGGACTTGGGCTCGACCTGTACGTTTATTGTCTGGTCTGTTCCTTCGACTATTGTGGCGCACCCGGCGAGCGCGGCCAACGCCAGCACCGCCAGGCATAAGCGAGCAATTGTTCTCATTGGTCCTCCCAAATCGCGGTTTGGCGCGGCGTCTCGACGAAGGTCTAGCGCACGCCTATTGTTATGGTCAGGAAACCATACGCCGCCGCCGGAAAAAAGTCCAACCGCGAACGCCGGCCTAGATTCCTGTCGGCCCCCTCGACCGCGCGGCGCCGATGATGGCCATGACGACGGCGCCGAGGATGACCGGCCCGCCGATGAAGACGGCCTCGCTTGGGCGTTCGCCGACGCCGATCCAGACCCAGAGCGGGTTCAGCACCACGTCCATCAGCGCTAGCAGCGAGAGATGGACCGCCGGCACATGGCGCACGGCGTAGGCGAAAAGCGCGATCGGCACCGCGAGCTGCACCACGCCCATGAGGGCCAACACCATCAGGTCATGGGCGTTGGGGGGTTGAAAACCGCTCAAGACACTCATGACCAGGAAGATCGCGGCGGCCCCGAGGCAGATCGGCGGTATCAGATTGCCGGCCCGGAAACGGCGCATGGCCACGGCCTGGGCGGCGAAGGTGAGGGCCACGAAGATGGCCAGGATGTTACCCACCATGCCGCCGGGACCGAGGTCCGGCAGCACGATGATGCCGATGCCGGCCAAGGCGACGACCGCCGCCGCCCAGGTTAGCGCGCCGGTCCGCTCGTGGACGAAGACATAGGCGAGGATCGCGGCGAAGATCGGCGCCGTACCCGAGATGAAAGAGACGTTGGCGACCGAGGTCAGCGTCAGCGAGATGACGTAACTGGACGAGCCGATCGCGAAGACGCCGGCAACGACGGCAAAGCCCGCCGGTTCGATTGCCGAGAACGATCGAAACACATCGCGCCGATGGACGATGAGGAGAAAGACGAAGAGCGACAGCGCCGTCGAGCCGGCGCGCCAGCCGGCGATCTGCCACAAATCGGCTGCTTCCGTCAGGCGCACGAAGATGCCGGAGAGCGACCACAGGAGAGTGGCCGCGAGCGTTACGGCCGCGCCCTTCAAGTAGCGCCGGCTCTCAGGCGCCATCGACATAGTAACGGATGAGCGCTTCGGCCTCGGGCGTGTCCCACTCGGCGGGGCGGCGAAGTTCGCCCACGACGCGCCCCTCGCGGTCGAGGATGAAACTCGCCGGCAAGCCGATGGCGACGAGGTTGGCGAACAGCGCCATCGGAAGGTCGAGATAGATGTCGAGGGCGCGGATGGCGTGCTTGGCGTAAAAGGCCTTCACCACCGCGACGCCCCCGCGATCGACCGAGACCGCGAGTACGGTGAAATCATCGCCGCCGAGCTTCGCCTGCAGCCGGTCGAGGCTCGGCATCTCGGCGACGCAAGGCCCGCACCAAGTGGCCCAGAAGTTCACCAGAAGCACCTTGCCGCGGAAATCGGCGAGAGAGCGCGTCCTCCCCGCCTCATCGACAAAGGCCGCTGTCGGCGCTGGCCGCGGCGGGTCGATCGCGATAAATTCGCCGACCGAGCCCATGGCCGGCGGCTCCGCGACCGCGGGTCCGGCGGCCGCCAGCAGCGCGACCGGCAACAGAAGCCAGAGGAACAGGAATTTGCCCATTCGCAAGACCAGGCCCCGCAAACGCCCAGCGCGCAAGGGCAGCGTTTCATCGGCCGCCAATCCCCTGTGGGGCGGGCGTTTCGCCAGTGGGCCGGCCGAAATCATGCAAGCCATCAATGCCTCGATCGACGTGGATCGGGGGCTCTGGTCCGAGGACATCGAAGCCTCGCTCGCCCACGCCGCCATGCTGGTTCGCCAGGGCATCATCCGTCAAGCGGATGGGCGCAAGATCGCGCGCGGCCTGAAGCGCATCCGCAAGGAGATCGAGGAAGGCCGGTTCGAGTTCCGCGCCGATCTCGAGGACATCCACATGAACGTGGAGGCGCGGTTGAAGACCCTCATCGGCGCCGCCGCCGGGCGATTGCACACCGCGCGCTCGCGCAACGACCAGGTGGCGACCGATTTCCGCCTGTGGGTGCGGGGCGCCATCGACCGGCTCGACGACCGGCTGAATCGGCTGATCGCCGCCCTGCTCGACCGGGCGGAGGAGCACGCCGCCACCGTCATGCCGGGCTACACCCACCTGCAGCCGGCGCAAGCCGTCACCTTCGGCCATCACCTGATGGCCTATGTCGAGATGTTCGGGCGCGACCGCGGCCGGCTCATGGACGCGCGCGCGCGGCTCGACGAATGCCCGCTCGGCGCGGCGGCGCTGGCCGGCACGTCGTTTCCGATAGACCGCGCCATGACAGCGAAGGCGCTTGGCTTCGCCCAGCCGATGAGGAATTCGATCGATGCCGTGTCGGATCGCGACTTCGCCCTCGAAACGCTGGCCGCGGGCGCCATCCTCGCCGTCCACCTCTCGCGCCTCGCCGAGGAACTGGTGTTGTGGACCAGTCCGGGTTTCGGCTTCGTCGCGCTCGGCGATGCCTTTACCACCGGCAGCTCGATCATGCCGCAGAAGCGCAATCCCGACGCGGCCGAGCTGATCCGGGCCAAGTCCGGGCGCGCCATCGCCGGCCTCACCCAGCTTCTGGTGGTGCTGAAGGGGCTGCCGCTCACCTACGGCAAGGACATGCAGGAGGACAAGGCGCCGACCTTCGCCGCGCTCGCGGATTTGCAGCTTTCGCTCGACGCCATGACCGGCATGATCCGGAATCTAAAGGCCGATGCCAAGGCCATGCGCGCCGCGACCGCGGCCGGGTTCCTGACCGCGACCGACCTGGCCGATTGGCTGGTGCGGGTACTGGACCTTCCTTTCCGGCGCGCCCACCATGCCGCCGGCCGGCTGGTCAGGCTGGCCGAGGCCAAGGGTTGCGGCCTTGCCGACCTCGGTCTGCCCGACTTTCGCCGGGTAGTGCCAGGCATCGGGCCGGCGGTGTATAAGGTTCTCGATATCGACCGGTCGGTGGCCAGCCGCCGCGGCCTGGGTGGCACGGCGCCCAATCGCGTGCGGCAGGCAATCGCGGCGGCTCGCAAGCGGAGTATGAAACGATGAGCGATCAATCGAGGCGAATGGCGGTTATCCTGGCTTTCCTGGCCTTGGCCATGGCTTTGCTGCCTTCGGCCTGCGGCAAGCGCGGCGATCTCGAACTGCCCGAGGGCCAGTCCGACCAGTTCCCGCACCAATATCCGGACCCAAACGAGATATGAGCGCATTCGCCTATCGCGGCGGCCGGCTGATGGCCGAGGACGTGCCGCTCTCCAGGCTCGCCGCCGAAATAGGCACACCATTTTATTGCTATTCGAGCAGCGCCATCGAGGCCCAGTACGCCGCCTTCGCCGGCGCCGTCGCCGACCTCGACCCGCTCATCTGCTACTCGGTGAAGGCGAACGGCAACCAGGCCGTCATCGCCACGCTGGCCCGGCAGGGGGCGGGCGCCGACGTGGTATCGGGCGGCGAGCTGAAGCGCGCGCTGGCCGCCGGCGTGCCGGCCGGGAAGATCATCTTCGCCGGGATCGGCAAGACGGCGGGCGAGATGGCGGCGGCGCTCGATGCCGGGATCCTGCAGTTCAATGTCGAGTCGGCGCCCGAGCTCGAGGAGCTGAACCGCGTCGCGCTCTCGAAGGGCGTGCGCGCCCCGGTCGCCATCCGTATCAACCCCGACGTGGACGCACTCACCCACGCCAAGATCGCGACCGGCAAGGCGGAGAACAAGTTTGGCATCGACCTGCCTCACGCGCCCGAGGTCTATGCGCGGGCGAGGAGCCTTTCCGGTATCGAGATCGTCGGCATCGCCGTGCACATCGGCTCGCAGCTCGCCGATCTTTCGCCCTACCGCACCGCCTTCACCCGCGTCGCCGATCTCGCCCGCGCGTTGAAGGCCCAGGGACACCCGATCCGCCGGCTGGCGCTGGGCGGAGGGCTCGGCATCGGCTACGGCTCGGAGCCGGCTCCGTCGATCGCCGAATACGCGAGCCTGGCCCGCTCCATCGCCGCGCCGGTCGGCGCCGCCCTCGCCTTCGAGCCGGGGCGCCTGCTGGTCGGCAACGCCGGCGTGCTGGTGACCCGCATCCTCTACGTGAAGCAGGGCATCACCCGGCGCTTCGTCATCGTCGACGCAGGCATGAACGACCTGTTGCGCCCCGCGCTTTACGATGCTTTCCACGCCATCATGCCGGTGGCGCAGCCGGTATCGGCCGAGCCGCCCCAACTGGTCGATGTCGTGGGTCCGATCTGCGAAAGCGCCGACGTCTTCGCGGTCCAGCGCCCGCTGCCGCCGCTGGCGGCCGGCGATCTCCTGGCGATCTGCTCGGCCGGCGCCTATGGCGCGGTCATGTCGTCGTTCTATAACGCGCGGCCGCCCGCGCCCGAAATCATGGTCCGAGGGTCCGATCACGCCATCGTGCGGCCTCGCGCCGACCTCGATGCCATCATCGCCGATGAACGGATCCCCGGATGGCTTGGCGGCGCGCCCGTCGCCGCTTCCCGCGCCGCCGGGTCGAAACGATGAAGCAACGGAGCCAAAGACAGCGCGACCGCGCCGCCGGCCTTCCCGCGGGCCGGCTGACGATCGCGCGCTGGGCCTTGCGTTGGGAGAGTCTGTGGCCGGCGCTGTGGCCGGCCGTCCTCGCCTTGGGCGCCTTTCTCGTCGCGGCGCTGTCCGATCTGCTGCCGGTCTTGCCGGGCTGGCTGCACGCCGCCCTGCTGGCCGGATTCGCGGCGGCACTAGCGTTCGGGGCATGGAAGGCGCATGCCGATTACCGTGCGCCCGACGCATTGGCCGCGCGCCGGAGGCTGGAACAGGACAGCGGCCTAGCCCATCGCCCATTGACCGCCGTGTCCGATACCTTGACGGGCGGCCGCACGGCGCCCGAGACCGCGGCGCTGTGGCGGGCCCATCAGGAGAGCGCGCGCCATCAGTTGAAGCATCTTCGCCTGCGCTTGCCCCGCGCCGGGCTGGCGGCACGCGATCCCGTGGCGCTTCGCGCGCTCGTCGTCCTGCTGCTGGTCATCACCGGAATCGGCGCCGGCGGGCAAGCCCCGCAACGCGTCTTGCGCGCCTTGCAGCCGGATTTGAGCGGCCTTGGCGGCGGGGCTCCGGCGCGACTCGACGTCTGGATAACGCCGCCCGCCTATACCGGCATGGCGCCGGCCTTCCTCGGGGCCGAGGGGCCGAAGGTCGAAGCCCTGAGCGTGCCGTCCGGCAGCCTGGTCATGGCCCAGGTCAATGGCGGGCGCGGCGTGCCCAGCCTCTTCGTCGGTTCGGCCGAGAGCCCGTTCCTGGAAATCGATCCCGGCACCTTCCGCATCGAATCGAAGCTGGAGGAGGGCGACAGCCTGGCGGTGAAACAGAGCGGGCGCGAGCTTGGCCGCTGGCCGCTGCAAGTTCTGGCCGATCTCGCGCCCGTCGTGTCGTTCTCCCGGCCGCCGACGGAAACGCATCAATCGGTTCTCAGGCTGGATTACGGCGCCCGCGACGACTATGGCATCGCCGGGGTCAAGGCCGTGATCCGCCGGTTGGATGGCGCCTCCGGACCGGCCGGCATGGAGAAGATCGAGCTCGCCCTGCCGCCGCCCCATCCCAGTCCCAAGCACGGCGGGGCCGCGAGCTTCCACGATCTCACGTCCCACCCCTGGGCCGGGATCCCGGTCGAGATCGTACTCGAGGCCCGCGATTCGCCCGGCCAGATCGGCCGCGGCGAGGTTCTTGCCATCATCATGCCCGAGCGCGATTTTCGCCATCCGGTCGCGCTTGCCGTCATCGAGCAGCGCCGCCACCTGACGCTGCTGCCCAACGACCGCCTTGCCGTCATGCGCGCCCTCAACCGCATCGCCGGCAACCCGGCGGCTTACGACGATGACGTGGTCGTGGCGCTGGCGCTGCACATCGCCGGGCGGCGGTTGGTGAACGATCCGCGGCCCGAGACCGTCGCCGACGTTCAGTCTTTATTGTGGGATACGGCGCTCCGCATCGAGGAAGGCGAGTTGGCGATCCTGGCCCAGCGCCTGCGCGACGCGCAACAGGCGCTGCAGAACGCGCTCAACGGCGATGCCGGCGACGAGGAGATCGACCGCCTCATGGATCAGCTCCAGCAGCTCATGAACCAGTATCTGGAGGCGCTGCTGCAAGAGGCCGAACGCAACGCGGCCGAGGCGCGCGAGCAGGGCCTGACGCCCAACGAGGTCATGCCGGTCGAACGCCAGGATCTTCAGCGCATGCTCGACCGCGCCCGCGAGCTGGCCGAGGTGGGCGCGCGCGAGGCGGCCCGCGATCTCCTGGCCAGGTTGCAGGAGTTGCTGGAAAACCTGCGCGCCGCGCTCGAAGACGGCGGCGGCGACCAGGCCTCGCAGCAGGCGATGCAGATGATGCGCGACCTCGACTCCCTGACCGAGCGTCAGCAGCAATTGCTCGAGCGCAGTTTCCGGCAGTCGCAGCAGATGCCGCCCGAAGGCGGGTTCGACACGCAAAGCGACGCGACCCAGCAGGAGATGCTGCGCCGGGAGCTCGGCGACATCATGCGCCGCTTCGGCGAGATCACGGGCGATATCCCGGCGCCGCTGGGACGCGGCGAGCGCGCCATGCGCGACGCCGTGGGCGCGCTCGAGGAGGGCGAGCCCGCGGCGGCCGTCGACCCGCAGTCGCGCGCGCTCAATGAATTGCGCCAGGGCGCGCAGGCGATGCTGGAGAAATTGCTGCAGCAGATGGGCGAGAACGGCCAAGACGGCGCCGGGATCGACCGCTACGGACGGCTCGACGACCCGCTCGGCCGCGACGAGCGTGGCATGGGTCTCATGGACACCGGCGACGTGAGGATTCCCGAGGAAGCGGACGTCCAGCGGGCACGACAGATCCTGGATGAACTGCGCCGGCGCATGGGCGAACCGGACCGGCCCCGGAGCGAGCGCGACTACATCGAGCGCCTGCTGCCGAGGTTTTAGGGCGGCGTTCGATCAGATCGATCGCGCCCCCTCACCCAACTTCGGGTAAGGCGCGTCCTTGCGGACGCGCCAACCCTTCGTAACCCTCTCCCCCGATTCGGGGGAGAGGGATGGGTGAGGGGGCGGCGATTGGATTCGAACGGATGTGAGTCTAGGCGCAGGCCCGCGCCGATAATCTAATGCCGCGTCGGGCCGCCGCGGTGCGTGCGATCGGGCAGGGATTCGCGCACCACGGAGCAGATTTCCTTCAAGCTGAACGGCTTGGCCACGACACGCCGGACAAGCGTGTCCAAATTGTGGGCGCGCTGGCGTTCCGCGGCATAGCCGCTCATCAGCACGATCGGCATATCGGGATGAGTCTTGGCGACCTTCAGCGCCAGCGCGATGCCATCCATGCCGGGCATGACGATGTCGGTCAGCAAGAGGTCGAAGCTATCCTTCGCCAAGGCCTCGAGGGCCTGGCTCGCGTCTTCGACCGGCGTCACCTCATGGCCTTGGCGTGCCAGCGCGCGCACCACGAACTCACGCACCGCGCCGTCATCCTCGGCCACCAAAATCTTGTACATGCAGACGCCGCCCTCTTGATCCGTCGAGATCCGATTTGTCTCATTCGCGCCGCGATTGTCACATACCCCAGGCGCCACGAGTAACGGTACTCCCGGCAATCGCAAAGATTGCCGTCGAAAATATTGTCAAATCGTTAACCCGCCGCCACCGAGAACAGAAAAACTTAGGGGCGGTTAACCACGCCCATCGGAACGAAGCAAGGATCAATCTTATTGTTCGGTAAAAGTTATCAACAGGCGCTTGGCGTCCTTGGGCGGATTCTTCGTGGCGGTCTCGAATCGCAGCGATTCGCCGGGCTGGATCGTCGTCTCGTCGAGGCTGAACACCCAATCCGAGAGCCAATGATTTTGGTCGTTGCGCAACGTCGCCTTCAGCGCCGGCAGCGGTTGAGGCTCCGCCGTCTTGTTGGCGATTTCGCCTTCGACGGTCATCAGGGCTTCTCCGTCCACGTCGCGCAACACGAAGGTCACGTTGACGAGTTCGAGCCCGTCGCCGATGGCCGTCGCGCGAACGCCGACCATCTCATAGAGCTGCCGGGTTTCCGGCCATGCGGCCACGATGCTCTCGCGCGCGAAAAAGCCGACCAACAGGGCGGCGCCGATGGCGGCGCCGGCCAAGGCCAACGCGCTCCGGCCGCCGAGCCCGCCCTTGGATCGCGGCCTGGCCACGAGCGCCGGCCGGCGCGGTTGGGGCTCGGGCGCCGGGACATCGACCTGCTTGGGCATGTCGGCGGGCGGAAGTTGAAGCCAGGAATGGCCGCACTTGGCGCAACGCACCATCCGCCCGGAAGCGCCGAGCGCCTCCGGGTCGCCGACATAGCGGATCGAACAGGCCGGGCAGGTGATGATCATGACCGCACCATATTCCCGACGGCCATGCGGCGTGAAGGTTCTTTTCGGAAGGCCCGCCCGGGATACGCTCGAGCCCTCGCCCCGGGACGGTTCAATCCGATGATTCCTCCCCTTGCGAGTTCCGTCTCCCTTGTCATGTCCGGCCCCCGAGCCGGGCATCCATCCTTGCCGTTGATTCATGGATCGCCGGGTCGGAGCCCGGCGATGACATCCGGGGGATTGTCATGCCCGGCCCCCGAGCCGGGCATCCATCGCGTCGCCGCGCTAGCCCGTCAACTCAGGACGGTTCAATCCGGTTCGATCTTGCTCTAGGGTTTGGCGCCATGGCCGAGTCGCGCACAGCGCAGAGCCCGAGCAGCGTCGTCGTCTTCGACGACGTGACCGTGCGGTATGGGGCCGGACCCAAGGTCTTGCGCAATGTGTCGTTCACGCTCGGCCCGGGCTCTTTCCATTTCCTCGTGGGCGCGAGCGGCGCCGGCAAGTCGACGCTTCTCAGCCTCATGTATCTGGCGATGGCGCCGGCCGGCGGGCGGGTGCGCATCTTCGACCGCGACTTGAGCACGCTGGCGCGGCGCGAGCTGCCGCCCTTGCGCCGGCGCATCGGCGTCGTGTTCCAGGATTTCCGCCTGCTCGAGCATCTGAGCGCCATGGACAACGTGGCCTTGCCGCTGCGCGTGGCGGGCGCGCCGGAAGTCGAAGTGCGCCAGCATGTCGGCGAGTTGCTCTCTTGGGTCGGTCTGGCCGATCAACTTCATGCGCTGCCCGCCACGCTGTCCGGAGGCCAGCAGCAGCGCGTCGCCATCGCCCGTGCCATCATCGCCAGGCCGCGGCTTCTTCTTGCCGATGAGCCGACCGGCAACGTGGACGACACCATCGCCATGCGCCTGATGTTCCTGTTTCAGGAACTGAACAAGATGGGTACGACCGTGGTCATTGCCACCCACAGCGACGCCCTGGTCAACCGGTTCAATCATCGGCAGTTGCGGATCGTCGAGGGTTCGCTGCGCGTCATCGCCCGCGAGGACGATGGCATCGCGGGGGCGGCCTGATATGCGGTGGATGCACGGCGATATTCCCTTGGGCCGCGACGCCACCGGGCGGTTCCTGCATTGGATCGTCGGCCTCATGGTTTATCTGGCCGCCTTGGCGCTCGCCGGCACGCTCGCGACCGAGCGCATGACGCAAGCCTGGCATCTGGAGTTGGCCGACAATCTTACCGTGCAGATACCGGCGCCGGCCGAGGCCGCCTTGCGTGGCGTGCGTCTCGAAAAGGCTCTTGGCGTCTTGACCGATACGCCGGGCGTTCGCGGCGCCCGGGTCATCGACGATGACGAGATGGCGCGATTGCTGGAGCCTTGGCTGGGTCCCGGCGGACTGGCCCTGGGGTTGCCGATCCCGGATTTGATCTCGGTCGCGTTGAAGCCCCGCGCCGCCGTCGACGTCGAGGCCCTGCGCCAGCGCCTGGGCGCGGATGTGCCGGGTGCCTTTGTCGACGATCATCGGGAGTGGCTCGAAAGCATCGAGCGCTTCGCGCGGGTCGTCAACATCGTCGCGGTCCTGATCGTCGCCTTGGTGTCGCTGGCGGCCATAGCGGCCGTCGTGTTCGTCACCCGCACCGGCCTTGCCATCCACCGGCGCATCATCGATTTGCTGCACTTGGTCGGCGCGCAGGACGATTACATCGCGCGCCAGTTTCAGGCTCAGGCCCTGCGCCTCGCCCTTCTCGGCGGCATGGCCGGCATGGCTTGCGCGCTGGTCACCATCCTGGCGGTGACCATGGCGCCGCGGCACATCGATCAAGGGTTTTTCCCGACCTTGTCGCTGGGCGCGCCGCAGTGGCTGGTCCTTGCCATGCTGCCGCTCGCCGCCGCTTCCATCGCCATGCTGACGGCGCGGGTGACGGTGTTTCGCGCATTGGCGCGCGTGCTTTAGAGGAACGGCATGAGCGCGCGGCGCAACGAGAGACCGAGCCCGTGAAGCGCCGCCGACGCCGGCCGCGCAGTGCCCTGCGCCATGTTCTTGCCGGTCTGGCGGGCGTCATCGCGTTCGCGGCGTTGACGTGGGCCGCGGGGTTCCTCTACTTCATCTCCCTCATCCCCAGCCAAGTCGAGGCGCCCGAAGCGCGCACCGATGCCGTCGTCGTGCTCACCGGCGGCAGCGAGCGGCTGGCGGAGGGCTTGCGACTGTTGAATGCCGGGCTGGCGGCGCAGCTGTTCATTTCCGGCGTGCCGGAAGGAATCGAATTGAAGGACCTGCTGGCGAACCTGGCGGAGCCGAATCGGCCGAGCGACATCGACAGCTTGCAATGCTGCGTGGTTCTGGGCCATGCCGCGAACAACACGGCCGGCAACGCCGCCGAGACGGCCTCCTGGTTGGCGCGGGAGAAGCTGCACTCGGTGCGCCTGGTGACCGCCGACTATCACATGCCGCGCAGCCTGCTCGAGTTTCGCGAAATCGTCGATGGCACCTTGATCTTGGCCCATCCGGTCTTCCCGCAAGAGCCGGCGGCCGATGGTTGGCGAAGATGGACGGGCATCGGCGCCCTTTTGCTGCGCGAGTACGCGAAATACAGCCTGTCGCTCGCGCGCGCCGCGCTCGGGCCAAGCGCCCAAGCCCCATGATCGAGGCCCGATCGCTGGCATTCAACGCGCTGGCCGCGATCTGGACCGTACTCATTCACGTTCTGGCTTTGCCTTGCCTAGTCCATCCCGCGGCGGTGTTTGCCGCTGGAAGGCTGTGGTCGCGGGTGATCCTGGCGCTGCTGGCCGGGACGGTTGGGCTGCGATACCGCGCCATCGGACTCGATCGCCGTCCCAAGGGCGCCGCGCTCTACGCGGTCAAGCATCAATCGACCTGGGAGACGCTGGCGCTACCGCTGCTGCTGGGCGAACCGATCTACGTGTTGAAGCGCGAGCTGATTTCGGTGCCCCTGTTCGGCTGGTACATGAAGCGCGTCGGCGCCATCCCGGTCGATCGCGCCGGCGGCGCCAAGGCGCTCCGGGCCATGATCGCCGCGGCCCGCGCGGCCGCCGCGGCCAAGCGCCCGATCGTCATCTTTCCGGAAGGGACGCGCACCGCGCCCGGCGAGCGGCGCGCCTACCAGCCGGGCGTGGCGGCTCTTTACGTCCAGCTCGGACTGCCCGTCATACCGGTCGCGCACAATGCCGGGCTCTTCTGGGGCCGGCGAAGTTTCGTGAAAAAGCCGGGGATTGTCACCATCGAGTTTCTTCCGGCCATCGAGCCGGGACTGCCGCGGCGCGAGTTCATGGAGAGGTTGGAAAACGCCATCGAGTCGCAGGCGGTGGCGCTGCTGACGCGGGGTTGATCGCCATATTCGGTGGGTGAGAGAACATTTCCTACAACATATTGATTAACAACAAATCATACGAGTACAAAAACAGAACATTTATTGACCAATACGGCGTGCTGCCTTAGACTGACTCGGCAAAGGCGGAGTACTCGTTGGTCATGGCGCAGGTATCGGCCATATCCCAGCAGATATGGGACATGAAGTACCGGCTGAAAGCGCCGGACGGCTCGCCCATCGACAAGACGATCGACGATAGCTGGCGGCGCGTGGCGGCGGCGCTGGCGGCGCCCGAGGCCGACGCCGAGCCCTGGGCGGACAAATTCTATAGCGCGATGGAAGGGTTCAAGTTCCTACCGGCCGGCCGCGTCCTCGCCGGGGCCGGGTCGGGGCGAGCCGTCACCTTGTTCAATTGCTTCGTCATGGGCGCCATCCCGGACGACATGGGCGGCATCTTCGCGCATTTGCGCGAAGCGGCGTTGACCATGCAGCAGGGCGGCGGCATCGGTTACGACTTTTCGACCTTGCGCCCGCGCGGCGCGGCGGTGCGCGGCGTCGGCGCGGACGCGTCCGGGCCGCTCTCCTTCATGGATGTCTGGGACTCGATGTGCCGCACGATCATGAGCGCGGGCTACCGCCGCGGCGCCATGATGGCGACTCTCGCCTGCGATCACCCGGACATCGAGGCCTTCGTCGAAGCCAAGCACGAGGCGGGGCGCCTGCGGATGTTCAACCTGTCGGTTCTCGTCACCGACGCCTTCATGATCGCGGTGAAGGAGGACGCGCCCTGGGCGCTTACCTTCGGCGGCGCCGCCTTCAAGGTCGTGGCCGCGCGCGATCTGTGGGACAAGATCATGCGCGCCACCTACCGTTATGCCGAGCCCGGCGTCATCTTCATCGACCGCATCAACCGGCGCAACAATCTTTCCTATTGCGAAACCATCAGCGCCACGAATCCCTGCGTGACCGGAGAATGCTGGGTGCAGACCGCGGACGGCCCGCGCCAGGTGGCGGATCTCGTGGGTCGGCCATTCGCGGCCGTCGTCCACGGCAAGCCGTATTCGTCGGGGCCGGAGGGATTCTTCCGTACCGGAACGAAGCCGGTGGTGCGTGTGACGACGCGCGAGGGATTGTCGCTTCGCCTGACCGCCGACCACGCGGTGCGGATCGTGGCGGCCATGACGCGGACAGGTCGGACCGAGGCATGGAAGCCGGCGGGCGAGCTCCAGCCGGGCGAGCTCATCGTCCTCAACGAGTATGGCGCGGCGCCCGCGTGGCCCGGCGATTACAGCCAGGCGGAGGGCTATCTGATCGGCCTCCTGATCGGCGATGGCACACTCGAGGCCGACAAGGCCGTGTTGTCGGCGTGGCCGGGACGGATGACGGCGGACGGCGCATTGCCGCGCGCCGGCGTGCACGGCGTCATGCAAGCGGCGCTGGCCGCCGCGACAAGCTTGCCGCACCGGCGCGACTTCACGGGCTGGATCGAAGTCGCCGACCGCGGCGAATACCGGATGGCGCAAGGCGCGGTCAAGCATCTGGCCGAGCGGCTCGGCCTGCGGCCCCGCGACAAACGCGTGACTCCGGCGATCGAGCGCGCGTCATCCGCGTTCTATCGCGGGTTCCTGCGCGGATTCTTCGACTGCGACGGCACCGTCCTCGGCGACCGGAGCAAGGGCGTCAGCGTCCGGTTGGCGCAGAGCGACCTCGCGCGGCTCGAAGCCGTGCAGCGCATGCTGCTGCGACTCGGGATCGCGAGCCGCATTTACCGCGAACGCCGACCGGCCGGCAAACGCGCGCTTCCCGACAGCCGCGGCGGCCTCGCCCTCTATGATTGCCGGGCCGATCACGAACTCGCCATCGCCGGCGACAACATCGCGCGCTTTGCCGAAACGATCGGGTTCGCCGACAGCGATAAGTCGGCGCGCCTCGGCCGCTTGCTGGACAGCTATCGCCGGACGCTCGATCGCGAACGCTTCACCGCCGAGGTGGCCGAGATCGTCCCCGACGGCGAGGCGGAGGTCTTCGACGCCGAAGTTCCCGGCTGCAACGCCTTCGATGCGAACGGCTTCGTCGTTCACAATTGCGGCGAGCAGCCCTTGCCGCCCTATGGCGCGTGCCTGCTGGGTTCGATCAATCTGGCGGCGTTGGTCAAGCAGCCCTTCACCGCCAAGGCCGGGCTCGATGAAACCGAGCTCGAACGGCTGGTGCCTTTGGCCGTGCGCATGCTCGACAACGCCATCGACGTGTCGCGATTTCCGCTGCCCGAGCAGGCGCACGAGGCCAAGGCGAAGCGGCGCATGGGGCTGGGTGTCACCGGGCTCGCCGATGCGCTCATTCTGTGCGGCGCGCGCTATGGCAGCGCGGAGTCCGTGGCGCTCACCGAGCGATGGATGGGGCTGCTGCGGCGCTTCGCCTACCTCGCCTCGAGCGAACTCGCGCGCGAGAAGGGCGCCTTTCCGCTCTACGACCGCGACAAGTACCTGGCCGGCGAAACGGTCATGGAACTCGACGCCGATTTGCGCGCGGCGATCGCCCGGCACGGCGTGCGCAACGCGCTGCTCACCTCGATCGCGCCCACGGGGACGATATCGCTCCTCGCCGACAACATCTCGTCCGGCCTCGAGCCGGTGTTCAGCTTCAAGTACACCCGAAACATCCTGATGCCCGATGGAACACGCGCCCAGGAGGACGTGACCGACCACGCTTACCGGTTGTTCCGGCGCACCCATGGCGAGACGGCCCCGTTGCCCGACGCCTTCGTCGATGCCCAGCAATTGGCGCCGGCCGACCATTTGATCATGCAGGCGGCGGCGCAGAAATACATCGACAGCTCGATTTCGAAGACCATCAACTGCCCGGCCGACATCCCGTTCGAGGCCTTCAGGGACGTCTATCTCCAGGCCTATGAACTGGGCTGCAAGGGATGCACGACCTATCGCCCGAACGAGGTGACGGGCGCGGTCTTGGAGGCCAGGCCCGGCGCCGCGGCGGCGGCCCCGCCGCGCCAGACGGAACTGCCCTTGGGCCCGCCGCCGGCAGCCCGCCCGCGCGACGTGTACGAGGCCGGCGGCGTCGTCTACATGACCCAACCGCTCGACCGGCCGGAGGCGCTTCCCGGGCAGACCTTCAAGCTGCGCTGGCCCGACACCGACCACGCCACCTACATCACCTTGAACGACATCGTCCAGGACGGCCGCCGGCGCCCGTTCGAGGTGTTCATCAATTCTAAAAACATGGAACACTATGCTTGGACCGTGGCGCTGACGCGCATGATCAGCGCGGTCTTCCGGCGCGGCGGCGACGTGTCCTTCGTGGTCGAGGAGTTGAAGGCCGTGTTCGACCCGCGCGGCGGCTCGTGGATGGATGGCCGGTACGTGCCCTCGCTCCTGGCCGCGATCGGAGAGGTGATCGAACGGCACATGGTGAACATCGGCTTCATGCCGGCGCCGGCCGAGGCCCGCGCCGAGGCCGCGAGGCGCGTCGCCAACATGCCCGATTCCGGCGAAACCGGCCCGAGGCTGGCGCAATGCCCGAAATGCGGCCAGGCCGCCATCATCCGCCAGGAGGGGTGCGATCTCTGCACCGCCTGCGGGTATAGCAAGTGCGCGTGAAGCAGGGGGCGGCGGCCGAATGGAAAATCGATCGAGACCGAGAGAGCGTTCAAGAACGACCGCAAGGGCCCCATGGTTCGAGACGCCGCGCTTCGCGCGGCTCCTCGCCATGAGGCCTAACCTTATCCTGAGGAGGCAGCGAAGCTGCCGTCTCGAAGGATCCGGCCCGTTGGTCATCACCGCCTACCGGACGAGCAAAATAGGAAAGTATTGGAGGGCAATATGAAGGTTGCCTACGACGCGCAAGTCGATGTCCTGAGGATCGTGTTCAACGACGTGCCCGTCGCCGAAAGCGACGAGGACAAGCCGGGGATCATCCTCGACTACGACGGCGACGGCAATGTCGTCGCGCTCGAAATTCTCGATGCCTCCAAGCGGGTCCAGCAAGTGTAGTTGAGGGGCCTGGCCATGATGACGCTCGATCCACCCCGTCAATGTTCGCAATGCGACGAAGGCCTCCGCTTCGACCAGGTGCGTTGCCCGAACTGCGGCCACTACGAGGAACTGCCGGTCTCCGATTACGGATTTCTGGCGGTTGTGGTCCTCGCCGCCTCGGTCCTCGCCTACGCCTGGGCCAGGGTCACCGGGCGCGATAGCCTCGCCAATTTTCTCGAGTGGTTCGTTTGAGGCCAAGTCTTGGGTAGCCCGAGACCCATGGCCGATCCTTCGAGACGCGTTCTTCGAACGCTCCTCAGGATGAGGTAGGCGTTACCTCATGCTGAGGAGCCGCGAAGCGGCGTCTCGAAGCATGGCGGCCGGGTCGAAGTTTCCAATGCTCGGTCCGACGCCGCCGGTCATCCTCTCCGCCCCGCCTCCACCAGTCGCAAGATCTCGTGCAGCGGGCAGTCGGCGATGCCGAGCTCGTCGATATGGCGCACGGTGTTGACGAGATAGTCGAGGTTGGAGCCGAAGATGCCCCGACCTTGGCCGATGAGCCGGGCGATACGGCCGGGCGCCAGCTTGCCCGCGTATTGCGGGTGCGACCGGTCGGCGACGTAGGCCAAGGCCGGGCGGCGCCGGCCATCGATCTCGACCGCCAGCCAACGCGGATCGTAAACGGCGGTGATCATCTCGCGCTCGTGCAGATACTCGGCGACCGCCTTCCCGTCCGCCGCCGCCACCAGATAGGCCCGCCCGCGGCACGAGCCGCCGCGATCGAGGCCGAGCACCAGCCCCGGCCGATCGAGGGTCCCGCGATAGCGGTGGGAGTAAATGCAGAAGCAGCGATGATAGCCGCGCACCAGCCCCGGCGCCGCCTTAGCGTAGGGGAATCCCGGATTCCACATGAGCGAGCCGTAACCGAAAATCCAGAAATCGCGCTTGGGCGGCTTCAACCGCCTCGCCTCGGCGCGTTCCTGGTCGCTCATGGTTGGGCCAACGAAAGATGGACCGGTGAAGCCAACATCATAGCGGCCCGAGCGCGCAGGCGCTATCAATCGTCACCATGCGAACCCGCGTCGTTCCGACGGCGTTGGCGATCGGGCTTCTGGCTCTCGCCGGCGCCTATGCGATCCAGTGGCACGTCGCGGCGGATGCCTTGCGCGAGGGCCTCGTTCGATTCATCGACGGGCGGCGCGCCGAGGGCTATCGGATCGAGCATGGCGAAATTTCGCTCGGCGGATTTCCGGCCGCGATCGCCGTTCGCATGGAAGCACCGTTGGTGGCGGCGCCCGACGGACGATGGCGTTGGTCGGCGCCCGCGATCCTGCTTCGAACCTGGGCGTGGCGCACGCACATTCTCGACATCGAGATGCCCGGGCGCCATGCCATCGCCGGCGGAGGCAACGAATTTCCCATCGACGCCGGCGCCGCGAACATCTCGCTCGCCCTGCCGTCCCGGCGGGCGACGGATATTCGCTCGAACAGCCTGCGTTTCGTCCTGCTGGCGGCGGATATCGCTCTGGCTGGGAGCACGGAACCGGCGCTCGGCCGCAAGGTGTCCGAGCTTGCGATCGAAGGCGCGGTCGTCGGTCCGTTCGGGGGCCGATCGGCGCCGCTTGGCGCTTGGCGCGATGGGGGCGGCACGCTGGAAATCGCTCGCCTGCGGTTCGTCTGGGGGCCGCTCACCGCCGAGGGCGACGGCACCTTCGCCCTCGACGAGGCCATGCGCCCGATCGGCGCCGCGAGCGTGCGCCTTGCCGGCTACGACGCGGCGATCGATCGCCTGGTCGAGGCGGGCGCTCTCACGCCACGCCATGGCTTGACCTACAAGAGCGCGCTCGCCGCCTTCGCCCAAGCCTCGCCCGACGGCGAGGCCGTGGCCCAGGTGCCGTTAACGCTGCAGGACGCCTTCATCTATGTCGGGCCGATCGCGCTCGCGGGCCTACCGGCCATCGAGTAACATCAAAGCTCGAAAGCTTCGACCCCGCCGCCATGCTTCGAGACGCCGCTTCCAGCCTTCGCAGCCGAAGCGGCTGCTTCGGCGGAGTAGGCTCGCGGCTCCTCGGCATGAGGTAGTATTCCTCATCCTGAGCCTGTCGAAGGATGGGCCATAGGTCTCGGGCGCCCGAGATTCGGTATAGCTTGGTTACGTCACGCGGAAATTCTGGAACTGCCAGGGATCGGTCCAATCGAGGCCGGGCTCGTCGAAATACGCCGAGCGTCCGGCCAAGGGCGTCCAGTCGGTCTTCACGCCCACGACCGGGCCAAGATAGGGCCGGCAAATATCCATGACGAAGTCGTGGTCGAGATCCTCGGGCTCGACCAGCCCGCGGTCGGGATGCCGGATGAGCCAGATCGCCCCCGCCACCACGGGCGCCGCGATCTGGATCGAGGTCGCGTTGAACCCCGGACCGAGAAGCTCGCGCGCCTCGCCGATCGAAAGCTGCGATCCGTACCAGTAGGCGCCGAAATCGCCCATGAGCAAGGCGCCCAGCTCGTCGATGCCCTCGACGATCTCGTCATAGAGAATTCGCGTCTTGGGCTGGAACGCCCAATTCGACATCTGCAACTCGCGCACGCTTAAGACCGCGTCGTTGCAGGGGTGATAGGCGTAGTGGACGGTCGGGCGGTAAATGGGCCGGCGGCCGTCCCAGACCGTGAAATAGTCGCTGAGCGTCACCGATTCGCCGTGCGTGATGCAAAAGCCGATCATCGGGCCGCCGATCGGCGTCCACGAGCGCACCTGGGTGGCGCAGCCGGGCCGATTCAAGAAGATGGTGTTGCGAGGGCCCACTTTGTGTTCCCGCGCATCCATCGGCAGGCGCTTTTCGTGGCTGCCCCAGCCGAGTTCGGCCGGCTGCATGCCCTCGCTGTAGAAACCCGGCACGCTCCAGGTGTTGACGAACTCGCCTGCCCGTTTCGGCCGATTGGCGATCTGGGTGTCGTGCTCGGCCACGTGGATGACCTTGAGGCCGGTGTCGCAGGCAAGCCGCGCCCAGGCTTCCTTGGTCGCGGGCTTGGCGAGGCCGGCTTTCCGCCCGCGCGCGATGTCGAGCAGCGCCACCTTCACCATATGGCTGATGAGGCCGGGATTGGCGCCATGGGTGAGCAGCGCCGAGGGCGACCCCTTGGGCCACTTCTTGGCGTTCTCCAGCGCCAGATAGCGCAGATAGTAATTCGAGCGCTCCTCGGCCGGGATCTTCGGATTGTCGTAATAGTTCGTCCACGGCTCGACGCAGGTATCGAGATAGAGGGCGCCGTGCGACTGGCACCAGTTCATGAGATCGATGGAGCTGACGTTGACGCTCAGATTGAGGATGAGGTCGCCGGCACCCGCATGCCGGGACAACAGCGCGTCCATGTTGTGCGGAAAAATCGGCTCGACCGTGTACTTGACGCCCTTCTCGACGTAGAGGGCGACGTCGGCGGCGTGGTCGTCGCCATCGATCACCGCGATCCGGTCCGCCGGCATGTCGAGATGCCGCAGCAGGATCGGCAGGGTGCAGCGGCCGACCGAACCGTAGCCGATAAAGAGTACGCGCCCCTTGAATGTCAGCTTCTTCGTCATCGATGATCCTCGGCCCGTTCATCAACTGCTAGTGGATCGAGTCTGATGCTTGCCTCCCACTATTGTCATGCCCGCGCTTGACGCGGGCATCCAGCAATGCGCCGACAAACGCGCAAGTCCTGGATCGCCGGGTCAAGCCCGGCGATGACATTGGGTGGTGAAACAAGTGTCATTTGTCGGATTGCGTCCACTAGACGGCCTGCCCGACATATAATCGATTCCGCCGAAAGCGAAGAAAAAAATAAGTCCCGGGTCAAGCCTGCTTGGCGTCGAGGATGCCGCGGCGGATGGCGCGGGTTCGGGTGAAGATTTCTTCGAGCTTGTCGCCTTCGCCCCAGCGGATGGCGCGCTGGAGGGCGGTCAGATCCTCGCTGAAGCGCCCCAGCACCTCCAGCACCGCCTCGCGGTTGTTGAGGAAGACGTCGCGCCACATGATCGGATCGGAGGCGGCGATACGGGTGAAATCGCGAAAGCCGCCGGCGGAGAACTTGACGACTTCCCGCTGCGTCGCCTCCTCGAGGTCCGTCGCCGTCGCGACGATGGTGTAGGCGATGAGGTGGGGCAAATGCGAGGTGATCGCCAGCACCACGTCGTGGTGGCCCGCATCCATGATCTCGACGTCGCTGCCGCAAGCCCGCCACAACTGGGAGACGCGCAGAACCGCGCGTTCGTCGGTGCCGGGCGGCGGCGTCAGGATCGTCCACCGTCCCTGGAACAGCTCGGCGAATCCGGCCTCCGGCCCCGAATGCTCGGTGCCGGCCACGGGGTGGCCGGGCACGAAATGAACGCCCGCCGGCAGAATCGGCCCAAGATCGCGAATGACGGCCTGCTTCACCGAGCCGACATCGGTGACGATGGCACCGGCTGCCAGAGCCGGCGCCATGGCCCGGCCTACGCCGGCATAGGCGCCGACCGGCACGCACAGGACCACGAGATCGGCCCCGGCCGCCGCTTGCGCCGGGGTCTCGTGCACGCTGTCGAGGAAGCCCAGCGCCATCGCCGTCTCGCGCGTCGCCGCCGTGCGCGCGTGGCCGGCGATGTGGCCGGCCAGCCCGTGGCGCTTCATCGCCCGGGCGAGCGAGGAGCCGATAAGGCCGAGGCCGACGATCGAGACGCGCTCGAAGAGAACGCTCATGCAACGACCTCGGACTTGGCGTTAGCGGCGAAGTCTTCAAGCGCCGCCGCGACGGCGCGCATGTCGTCCTCGAGGCCGATGGTGAACCTGAGACTGTCCGGCAGGCCGTAGGCGTCCATGGCGCGCGGGATGATGCCGCGCGAATTCAAGAATCGCAGCGCGGCCCCGGCGTCCCGCGCGCCGGGAAACCGCACCAGAAGGAAATTCCCGACACTCGCCGGCGCGCCGAGGCCAAGGGCGGAGACGCGACCCTGAAACCAGGCAAGCCAGCGATCGTTATGGGCGCGCGAGCGCGCCGCGTGTTCGGTGTCCTCGAGCGCGGCGATGCCGGCGGCCTGGGCCGGCGCCGATACATTGAAGGGCCCGCGGATTCGATTGAGCACCCCGGCCACGCCGGGCGGACAGTAGGCCCAGCCCAGGCGCAACGCCGCCAAGCCGAAAATCTTGGAGAAGGTGCGCAGCATCACCACGTTGTCGTGCGCTTCAACCAGGCGGTGGCCGGCCTCGTAATCGTTGCGCGCGACATACTCGGCGTAGGCCGCGTCGAGAACCAACAGAACATGCGCCGGCAAGCCGGCCCGAAGACGCGCCACCTCGGCCGCCGACAGGTAGGTTCCGGTCGGATTGTTGGGGTTGGCGAGGAAGACGAGCCTGGTGCGATGACTGACGCGCGCCAACAGGGCATCGACGTCGGCGGTCAGATCGCGCTCGGCCGCCGCCACCGGCGAGGCGCCCGCCGCCTTGGCCGCGATCGCGTACATGAGAAAGCCGTGCCGGCTATGGAGCACTTCGTCCCCAGGTCCGGCATAGGCGCGGACCAAGAGGGCGATGAGTTCGTCCGATCCGGCGCCGCACACGATGCCGGCGGGATCGAGCCGCCCGTGGCGGCCGATGGCGTCGCGCAATTCGACGGCACCGCCATCCGGATAACGGTGGAGCTGGCGCGCCGACTCGCGAAAAGCCTCGATCGCGCGGGGACTGGGCCCGAGCGGATTCTCGTTCGCGGCGAGCCTGGCGATGCGAGCCTGCCCGGCGAGCCTCGCCTCGCCCGGCACATAGGGCGCGATGTCGAGGATGCCGGGGCGCGGCGCCGGCATCTAAGAACCCGCCGTCGGCTCGAGCTCGACCGCCGTGAACGGCACGGCGTAGGCGCCGAGAGACCAGCGTTGCCGGATGGCTTCGCTCTGCAGCTTGCGCAGGCCCGCCAGACGAGGATCTTGCTCGGTGACGAATCCCTCGATTTCGACGAGGTGGAGCCAGGGCGCCGCCGGGCGGTCGTCGCGCCAGGCGAGCGCGCCGACGATCTGAAGCTCCACGCCCTTGAGCGCGGCGACGAGTCCGCTCTGGCTTACCATGCCCGCGGTCTCGAACACGACGAGAGAGCGGTCGTTGCCGCTCTTGGCCGGCACGCCGCCATTCACGACAAAAGCCTCGACCGGCCCGCCACGTAAGAGCTGCGGCGGCCCGAAGGGCAGCCGAGCCACCACGCGAGGCATCTTGGGTGTCAGGAGCTGGCGCCACCACGGATCGCGGTCGTCCTGGCGCGGCACCGGCAGAACGCCGGCCTGGGCCTGAACGTCGCCAACCGCCCGCAGAACGGCGCCGGCCGAATCGACCGTGGCGATCGTCGTCTGGCCGCCGAAATGGTCGTGCGCCAGGGTCCACAAGCCCGGCGCCGATCCAATCACCGCGACGGAAAAGGGGCCCTGGAGGCGCAGCATGGCGCCAAACAATTCGCGCCAGACGTGCACCAGCGAAGCCTTGGGCAACGGCCCTGTGTGACGGGCGACCAGCCGGCGCAGGATTTCGGCCTCGCGGGACGGCTGGAAACTTCCATGCCCATTCGTCTTTTTCGCGCGTCCGACACGCGCCACGATGTCGGCCCGGCGCATGATGGCGTCATGGATCGCCTCGTCGACGCGATCGATCTCGCGGCGCAGATCGTCGAGCGTGGCGTAGGAGGCCGTCGGTGTTTGTTTTTGATCGGTCATGGGGGGTATATCCGTGCTGGCCGTGCAAGGATGGCTCAGCGCCCTGTAAAAGCAAAGAAAATGTTGACAGCCCCAAACGGCGATCCATAGCTAAGGGCCAGACTTCCTTGAGATTGTAGCGCCCATCATGACCACCTTGCACCGATTGCCGGCGGGGGCCTGGCCCGATCTTCCGGGCCAGCGGGTGGTTTTCGGCGCCGACGCTCCCTTACGCCTCGATTGCGGGGCCGAGCTCGGTTCGTTTCCGATCGCCTTTCAGACCTATGGCACGTTGAACAAGGAGCGCTCGAACGCCATCCTCGCCTGCCATGCGCTGACCGGCGACCAGTTCGTCACCGGGCCGCATCCGCTCACGGGGCGGTCGGGTTGGTGGCAGTCCCTGGTGGGTCCGGGACTGCCGATCGACACGCGGCGATATTTCGTCATCGGCATCAACGTTCTCGGCGGGTGCATGGGCACCATCGGCCCGCGCGAGATCAACCCGGCGAGCGGAAAACCCTGGGGTCTCGATTTTCCGATGATCACCGTCGCCGACATGGTCCGCGCCCAGGCCCTGGTCCTGGACTACCTTGGCATCGAGCAGCTGTTCTGCGTCACCGGCGGCTCCATGGGCGGGATGCAGGCCTTGCAGTGGGCGGCGAGCTACCCCGCCCGCGTCTTTGCCTCGGTGCCGATCGCCGCGTCGGCGAAGCACTCGGCGCAGAACATCGCCTTTCACGAGGTCGGCCGCCAGGCGATCATGGCCGACCCGGAGTGGTGCGGCGGCGACTATCTGGCGCAAGGCCGCAACCCGTCGCGCGGGCTATCGGTGGCGCGCATGGCTGCGCATATCACCTATCTCTCGGAAGCCGCGCTGCACCGCAAGTTCGGGCGCACGCTCCAGGACCGCGACCGCGTCACCTATGGGTTCGACGCCGATTTCCAGGTCGAAAGCTATCTGCGCCACCAGGGCTCGATCTTCGTCGACCGGTTCGACGCCAACTCCTATCTCTACATCACGCGCGCCATGGATTATTTCGATCTGGTGGCGGAGCATGGCGGCGTGCTGGCGAACGCGTTCCGCGATACGCCGGTGCGTTTTTGCCTGGTTTCCTTCACCAGCGACTGGCTGTTCCCGACCGCCGAAAGCCGGGCCATCGTGCGCGCGCTGAACGCGGTTGCGGCCAATGTGAGCTTCGTCGAGATCCCCAGCGACAAGGGCCACGACGCGTTCCTGCTGGAAGAGCCCGAGTTCTTCGCGACGCTTGGCGGGTTTCTCGACGGCTGCGCCGAGCATCGCGGCTTGGCCCCGCTATCGGAGCCGGCATGAGCGCCGCCCTTCTTGCCGATGGTTCCGCGCCGACCGGCGCCATCGACGTTCCGAGAAACGACGGCATCCGCATCGACCTGCAGCTCATCGCCGACATGGTGGAGCAGGGATCCCGGGTCTTGGATGTCGGTTGCGGCGATGGCGCGCTGCTCGCCTATCTTGCCGCCTTCAAGCAGGTGGACGGCCGCGGCATCGAGATCGGCCAATCCGGGGTCAATGCGTGCGTGAGCCGAGGTTTGAGCGTCATGCAAGGCGACGCCGACACCGACTTGCAAGATTATCCCGACGATGCCTTCGACTTCGCGATTCTGAGCCAGACCCTGCAGGCCACCCGCAATCCGGACGTCGTCCTGCGACACCTGGTGCGCATCGGGCGGCGCGCCATCGTGTCGTTCCCGAACTTCGGTCACTGGCGGGTGCGCTGGCGGCTGCTGACCACCGGGCGCATGCCGGTGACGGAGTCGCTGCCGCAGCCTTGGCACGCGACCCCCAACATCCACCTCTGCACGATCACGGATTTCGTCCTGCTCAGCCGTTCGCTCGGCATCGCCATCGAGGCGGGGTTGGCGATCAAGGCCGGCGGCCAGGCGACGGGCCTGCGCTCGTTGCGCCTCGCCAATCTGATGGGCGAACAGGGATTGTTCGTGCTGCGCCGGGATTAGTAGATCGATTCCATGAAATCAATCGTATTCCCCGAGCAGCAATTTACCACAGAGACACAGAGACACGGAGTCAAGACCGAAAGCGTCTCTGTGCCTCTGTGCCTCTGTGCCTCTGTGGTTCCCGGCCGGCCGAGGGAACTAGGACGATGATTCCATGAAACCGCTTCAATGCTTGGAGCAACGCCATTAGCCGCCCCAGCGGGCGATGGTTTTGAACATATGATTCGATCTTCGGAAACGATCTACGAGCCAGCCGTCAGGCGGGCCGGTCCGTCCGTTCGCGGGCGTGGCCCGCGGCCGGGCGCGGGAACGGCAGCACGATCGCCGCGCGCCGGCGGCGGCGCTGGCGCAGGGCGCCGGCGGCATAGATCTGCTTCGACGCCTCGACGATGACGACGCCGCCAAAGGTCGGGAACCACCTCGCGCCGACGCGCTCCCAGGCCGGGGCGGCGCGCAGCAGCGCCCGCGAACGGAACGGCGGCAGGAACAGCGCGCGCGTCGTGCGCACCGGCGTGAAAAGATTCTCCCGCAACAGCCGCGCGATCTG
The DNA here is from genome assembly GCA_009885795.1 of Rhodospirillales bacterium. Lineage (GTDB taxonomy): Bacteria > Pseudomonadota > Alphaproteobacteria > Dongiales > Dongiaceae > VFKA01. The sequence continues at coordinate 77,591 of VFKA01000063.1, forward strand.
GGACGGCGAATAGGGATGCCCCTGGCCGAAGGGCGTGCGGTCGCTGCGCGCCCAGATGCCGCGCCGGTTGGGTACCACCACCAGCAGCCGCCCGCCGCCGGCCATGACCCGCCACGCCTCGCGCAGCATGTCCGTGTGATACTCGCCGCATTCGAGGCCGTGCACCAGCAGCACACGATCGACGGAGACATCGGGAAGCGGCAGGTCGGTTTCCTCGGCCAGCGCCGTCACGTTCGGCCCTTCCGGCGGCCAGTGGCTGGCGCCTTGCGCCGCCGGCATGATGGCGATGGTCCGCAGGGCTTCGTCCCGAAACTGGCGCAGATAGGGCGTGGCGTAGCCGAGGCCGAGCACGGTCTGGCCGGTGACATTGGGCCACAGCGCGCGCACGCGAAGGCGGATGAGCTGGCGCGCCGTCTGGCCCAGTTGCGAATCATAGAAGTCGCGCAGATCGACTACGTCGTTCCACATGGCGCCATGACTATAGCACAATACTGGCCCGACCGACGGCTCTGTTGGTATTGTCCCGGCATGGCGTGTTCATTTTCATAGGGCGGACCGCACCCATGCGTGATTTTCAGATGCCGGGCCGATCCACGGCCCATGGCGTCAACGGGATGGCGGCGACCTCGCATCCCCTGGCGACGCTGGCCGCCATCGACATGCTTCGAGCGGGCGGCAACGCCATCGACGCCGCGATTGCCGCGGCGGCGGTCCAGGCGGTGGCCGAACCGCACTCGACCGGCATCGGCGGCGATTGCTTCGTGCTCTATGTGCCGCGTGGCGGGGCCGAAATCATCGCCCTCAATGGGTCCGGCCGGGCTCCGCAAGCCGCGGTCGCGGACTGGTTTCTCGAACGCGGCATCGATCGGATCGGGCCGCAAAGCCCCCATGCGGTGACCGTGCCGGGCGCCGTGGATGCCTGGGCGCGGCTGCTCGCCGATCATGGAACGAAGTCGATGGCGGAGGTCTTACGGCCGGCGATCCGCCACGCCGCCGATGGCTTCGCGGTTCATCCGCGTAGCGCCCGGGACTGGGCCGGCCAAACGGCGAAGCTCGGCGCCGATCCGACGGCGGCGCGAATCTTCCTTCCCCGGGGGCGGGCGCCGCGCGCCGGCGAAATCCACCGGCAGCCGGAGCTGGCCGCGACACTCGAGCGGATCGCCGCCCAAGGCCGCGATGGATTCTACGTTGGCCCGGTCGCCGAGGATATAGTTTCCTATCTCAACGGCCTGGGCGGGCTGCACACGCCGGACGATTTCGCCCGGCATCGTTCCGAATATGTGACTCCGATCCACGCCAGTTACCGCGGGCTCGATGTCTATGAATGCCCGCCCAACGGCCAGGGTATCGGCGTCCTCATCATGCTGTCGATCCTCGCCGGTTTCGATCTCGCCGGCCTCGACCCCATGGGCGCCCCGCGGCTGCATCTCCAGGCGGAGGCGACCCGGCTCGCCTATGCGATCATGGACCGGGAATTGGGCGACCCGGCGCAGATCGATGTGCCGGTCGAAAAAATCCTATCGCCGGACAACATCGACGGCTTGCGCGCCCGCATCCGCATGGACGGCGCCATCCCCGACCTGCCGGGATCGACATACACCCGTACGGACACGGTCTATCTGTGCGTCGTCGACCGGGACCGCAACGCGGTCTCGTTCATCAATTCGATCTACTACGCGTTCGGCTCCGGGCTGGTTGGGCCGGCGTCGGGTGTCGTCTTGCAGAATCGCGGCGCCGGATTCGTCATCGAGCCGGGGCATCCGAACTGCATCGCGCCGGGCAAGCGCCCGCGTCACACCATCATACCGGGCATGGTCATGAAGAATGGCCGGGCGGTCATGCCGTTCGGCGTCATGGGCGGCGAGTACCAACCCGTCGGCCAGGCGCAGGTCCTCGCCAACATCGCCGATTTCGGCATGGACCCGCAAAGCGCCATCGACATGCCGCGCGGCATGCACCATGCCGGAATCTACGAGCTCGAGCGCGGGATCGACGGCGGCGTGGCCCGGCAGCTTCAGGGGCTCGGGCACGAGGTCTCATGGGCGGATGAGCCGATGGGCGGCGGCCAGGCGATCTGGATCGACTGGCAAAACGGCACGCTCATTGGCGGGTCCGACCCGCGCAAGGACGGCTTCGCGCTCGGTTACTAACTAAACGGATTCGGCGGTCGTCAATCCGGCGCCGGGGCGCCGATCCATCCAACCGTGGAAGAGCGCCGTCAGGCCGCCCAGCACAATCCAGGCCATCGCATTCGTCGCCAGCGAGGCGACGACGAATCGCTGTTGGAGCTCCGCGGGCGCGAGGCCGCCGGCAATCTCGGGATGCGGCGCGCCAATGAGATGCGGCGCGACGATGAGGACGACCCCGGCGGCCTTCCATGCCCAGCGCGGCAGGAAGGCGATCATGGCCAGGCCGCCGCCGGTCAGGACGACGGTCGCCAGCCACCATATCTGACGGGCATCCAGCGCCGCCGCTTGCCCGCCCGGCAGTTCCGGCGGCAAGCCGATGGCCGGAGCGAGATTGAACGAGACAAAGCCCGCCAGGCCCCACGCCAGCCCTTGGCGCCAACCGATCCCGCCGCGGAGCGCATAGCAGGCGATCAGCAGCAACCCTAACCCGGCCGCGAGTACCACGTTGCCAAGCGCCGTAGAGAGCGTGCGCTCCAGCCCATCGCCCGGCGACCAGGCCATGTCTTCGTGTTCTTGGCTTTGTTCGTCGCCGGCGGCCGCGTTCTCGTAAGCTTCGGCCTCGAGGATGAGCGGAACGGTCCAGGCCTGCTGCGCGGCGGTCCATACCAATCCGGCGACAAGCCCGGCGATGGCCGCCGCGATGACGATGCGCGAGAACAACGCCGGCCCCGTCAGTGGCAGGCGAACGCCGCGCTGTGCCGGACGTCGTGAACGGCATTATGCACCGCCGCCATCGGCGCGAAGCCTACGCCGAGAACGATGAACAGCCCGAGCAGCCCGGCGCCGACAATGGCGCCGATCCTCGATACCGTGACCGCGCCGGTGTCGAGCGGCGCCAAAGCGCGGGATGTATCGATCGAGGTCTTGTTCACGGTGACTCCTCCTGGGCTCATGGTAGCGGCAATTCCGTCGCGCCAAGCCCTAGTATATCTCTGTCGAGCGCTTCAAGATAGACCCTGTCCGGTTCGATCCGGGCCTCCGGCAAGGAGGCGCGTCTCTCGGTTTGACAATGACACGCGGCGCCCAAAGCCCGATACTCGGCGCCAACGGCCGGCCTTGCAGGGATGTCCCCATGATCTCGGAGATACGACAGGTCGTTTTCGATCGGCAAGCGCTCGAAACCGCGGTTCTCGCCGCCGACAAGGAAGACGGTGGGCGTCTGTTCGAGTGCGATTCTCTGCGCATCGACATCGAGAAAGAGCCCGAAATCGGACTCGCGATCGAGGCACGCCGCGCGGCCTCCAATGTGCCGGAGCGCATCGAAATGTCAGCTGTCCAGGTCGCCGCCGTCATGATTCGCCATTGCCGGAGGGAGGGCATTCCCTTGCCCAAAGCCTCGAAGAAATCGTTGGAATTACTAGGCGCCAACCTTTGCCTGCGCGTTACCCTGAACGACGACGCCAAACCCGCCGGCGTGCCCTGGTCTCCAGGCTCGCCGGACCGAAGGATCCGCAAGCGGCCGTGAGCCGGCGTCGGCGGCGCGCCCTACACGCGGAACTCCTTCAGCGCCTTCTCGCTCAATTCGATGCCGAGGCCGGGCTTGTCCGGCAAGCCGAGGCGGCCATCCTTCAGCTTGAAGTCCTTCTTCACGAGGTCCTTGCGCAACCTTGAATCGGCAAGCTCGGCCGGTAGATACTCGATGAAGGCGCAGGCCGGCGAGACCACCGCCAGGTGCAGCGAGGCGGCGATGCCGATCGCCGATTTCCAGCAATGCGGCACGACCACGAGGCCGCGGTCCCGCGCCGCCTCGGCGACCCGGCGCGCCTCGGTCAGCCCGCCCACGCGCCCCACGTCGGGCTGCACCACGTCGAGGGCGTCGCGGTCCATGTACTCGCGGAACTCGAAGCGGGTGTTGAGCCATTCGCCGGCGGCGATGCGCACCTCGCTGGCGGCGGTCAGCTTGGCATAGCCCTCGATGTCGTCGCTCGGCAGCGGCGTCTCGACGAAGTAGATGTCCTCGTCGGCGAACATGTCGATGGCGCGCGCCGCCGCCTTCCAATCGGGCCAGCAATAGGCGACATCGACCATCACCGTCATGTCCTTGCCGACCGCCTTGCGGCAGGCGCGGACGATGTTGGCGATCTCGCGATCGTCCGCCACCTGGATCGAATTATGGGAATAGGGTCCCTTGATGCAGATCTCCAGCTTCACCGCCCGAAAGCCGAGCTTCTTGGCGCCGACCGCGCGTTTCACCAGGCTGGCGCCGTATTCATCGAGCGTGTCGCCCTCGGGCAGCAGCGATGCGTAGGGCGTTACCCATTCTTGCGCCTTGCCGCCCAGCAATTGCCAGGTCGGCTTGCCCTCGATCTTGCCGCGCAAATCCCACAACGCCATGTCGAGGGCGCCGATCGCGCAGATGCCAAGCCCGCGGCGCCCGGTCATGGCCGAACCCGTGTACATGCGCTCCCACAGCCCCTCGACATCGCGGGGGTCGGCGCCGATCAGCATCTCCTTGAGGCCAAGGCCCATGATGTGCGTGCCTTGCGCCTCGATCATGGCGCGCGCCACCCACGGATTGGTGTCGGTTTCGCCGATGCCCACCAACCCCTCGTCGGTATGTATCCTGACCACCAGGTCGTCCTGGGCGGACGAGCAGGCATCGGCGCGAAAGTCGGGAACCAGCAGCACGAAGCATTCGACGTCGGTGATTTTCATGGCGATAGGACCTCTCGGTTGGGGGTAGGCGGGCGTTGGCCCAGTTCGTTCAGCGGAATATGGCAGCGAATCTTCAGACCGGATTCGGCGGTTCGCCAGGGCGGCGTCTCGTTCTCGCATTGCGGCCCCGCCTGCACCGGGCAGCGGCCGGCGAAGACGCAGCCCTTGCCGGGAGCGCCCGAGGGCGCTGGGCCGAGAGCCGCGCGGCCGGCCTCCTTGCGCGCACCCGGCACCGCCATCAGCAGCTCGTGGGTATAGGGATGGAAGGGCGGGGCGAAAATGTCGTCAACCCGGCCCACCTCCATGAGCCGCCCGCGATAGAGTACGCCCACTCGATCGGCCAAGTGCCGGACCACCGCCAGGTCGTGCGAGATGAACAGCAAGGTGAGACGCAGCTCGCGCCGCAGCCGGCGCAACAGCTCGATGATGCTGGCCTGGACCGAGACGTCGAGCGCCGACAGGATTTCGTCGCACAGCAGCAGCGTCGGTTCGGCGATCAGCGCCCGGGCGATGGCGACCCGCTGGCGCTCGCCGCCGGAAAGCTGGTCCGGATAGCGGGCGGCGAAACCGGCGTCGAGGCGCACCTCGTCCAGCGCGCGCGCGACTCCCGCCGCGACCGATGCACCCGAAGCGGCCCCGAACAGCTCCAGCGGCCTGGCTATGATCTTGCCGGCCCGGGCGCGCGGATTCAATGAGGCGTCGGGGTTCTGGAAGATGTATTGAATGCGCCGGCGCTGCTCGGTCGTGCGTGCGCGAACGAGGCCGGGCAGCTTTTCGCCCTGGAAGAGGATGCTGCCGGTCGCCGGCGCGATCATGCCGCTGATCGCCCGGGCGATGGTCGACTTGCCGCTGCCGGATTCGCCGACCAGCGCGAAGGTCTCGCCGGCGGCGACGGCGAAATCGAGGCCGCTCACCACGGGCGGCGTCGAGGCCGCGAACCATCGGCCCCACCACGCCGCCGCGTCGTAGCGGAGATCGACGCCCTTCACCGCCAGGACCGGAGCCTCGCCAAGGGGGGTCACCGGCCGCGTCCCGTCGCGGGCGGTTTCGATCGCCGCGGCATCGAGACGCCGCCATCGTTGGCATGCCACCTCATGGCCCGGCCCCGCCGGTTCCAGTCGCTGCGCCGAGATCGCGCAAGACGGCTCGGCATCGTCGCAGCGCGGTTGAAAGGGACAGCCCGCGGGTAGATCGTCGCGGCGAAGCAGGCCGCGCAACGGGCGCCCGCGCGGACCCGTCTCCTCGATCCGCGGCAGCGAGGCGAGAAGGCCGCGTGCATAGGGGTGGCGCGGGGCGCCGAACAAGACCGACGTCGGCGCCACCTCGACCATGTGTCCGGCATACATGACGCCGATGCGGTCGGCGATCTCGGCCAGCACGCCCAGATCGTGGGTGACATAAAGCATCGACATGCCGAGCCGCCGGCGCAAGCTCCGCAGCAATTCGAGAATCTGCTCCTGGGTGGTCACGTCGAGGCCGGTGGTCGGCTCGTCGAGGACGACCAGCGCCGGATCGCAGGCCAGCGCCATGGCGATGGCAACGCGCTGCTGCTGGCCGCCGGAAAGCTGATGGGGATAGCGCCGGCCGATACGCTCGGGCGCCGGCAGGCCGACAAGATGGAACAACTCGACCGTGCGCCCGGCCGCGGCGATGCCATGGTCCGGCGGGCCGTGAAGAGCCAGCACCTCGGCGATCTGCTCGCCGACCCGCATGCCGGGGCTCAGCGCCGTCGTCGGGTTCTGCGGCACCAGGGCAACGCGGTTGCCGCGTAAGGAGTCCAGCTCCGGGCGCGACAGGCGCAACATGTCGCGCCCCTGGAACAACACCTTGCCGCCCTCGACGCGGGCGTTGGGCCGCCGGTAACCGAGAAGCTGGTAGGCCACGGTCGACTTGCCGCAGCCCGATTCGCCGACCAGGCCGAAGGTCTCGCCCTGGCCGATGGTGAAGCTGACACCGTGCAGCACGCGCAGCCAATCGTCCCGATGGCGGTACGCAAGATCGAGACCTTGGACCTCGACGAGCGGCGGTCCCTCGCTCATTTGTCGGCGCGCCGGACGGTGCGGCCGAGGATGCGGGCAAGGCCCTCGGTGAACAGGTTGAGGCCGACCACCAGGGACGCCAGCGTCAGGCCGGGGCCGAGCACGGTGATCGGCGAGACGATGATGAGCGCCCGGTTCTCGCTGATCATCAGGCCCCATTCCGGCGTCGGCGGACGCATGCCGAAGCCGAGGAAGCCGAGCGAGCCGATGAGAACCGGCGCATAACCGGCGCGCAACGCGAACTCGACGAGAAGCACGCCGCTGGCGTTGGGCAACAATTCGCGGCGCATCACCGACCAAGCGCTCTCGCCGCGCAGTCTGGCGACGGTGACGAAATCGCGGGTGACGATGTCGAGCGCGGCGGCCCGCGCGATGCGGGCGATGCGCGGGGCGTAAACCAGCGCGACCACCAGGATGACCAGCAGCGGATTCCCGGACAGCTCGGGCCCGGCGGCGGCGATCGCGATCAAGGCCAGCACCAGGAACGGAATGCTGATAAGCGCCTCGAGGACCCGCTGCAGCGCCTCGTCGATCCAGCCGCGCACATAACCGGATAACAGGCCGATGACGGCGCCGACGACGAGGCCGAGGAAGGTGCCGCTAAGCGAGAGCAGCAATACGATATGCCCGCCATGGACGACGCGGCTGAAAATATCGCGGCCGAGCTGGTCGACGCCGAAGGGGTGGGACCAGCTCATGCCGGCAAGCGGCGCGCCGGTGCCCATCTGGCTCAAGCCGTAAGGCGCCCAAAAGGGACCGGTGGCGGCGACGATCGCGTGCACCAGCAGCAAGGCGGCGCCGGCCCGGAAGCTCACCGGCGAGCGGCGCCAGGCTAAGAGGGCCCGGCGCCAGCGGGACGCGGGACCGGTGACGGCCAGGACCATCGGCCTACCCACTCCTCAGCCGCGGGTTGAGCAGGATGGCGCCGATATCCGCCAGCAGATTGGCGCCGATATAGACGGAGGCGGCGATCATCACGGTGGCCTCGATGACCGGCAGGTCGCGCAGCTGCAGGGAATCGACGAGCAGGCTGCCGAAGCCCGGGTAGCTGAACACTTTCTCGACGATGACGACGCCGCCGATGAGATAGGCGAGGTTGAGGGCGGTGACGTTGAGCGTCGGCACCAGCGCGTTCGGGAGCGCGTGGCGCAGCAGCACCAGTCGCGGCGACAGGCCCTTCAACTCCGCCATGCGGACGTACTCGGAGTCCAGCACTTCGATCAGATTGTCGCGCAGCATGCGCACCGCATAGACCGCCATGACGATGGCGAGCGTCACCGCGGGCAGCGTCATCGCCCTGACGTACTGCCAAACGGTCGAGGTATCGTCGACCAACGAGATCGCCGGCAGCACCGGGATCATCACCACGAAGCCGATCATCAAGAGGGTGGCCAGCAGGAAGTCCGGCACCGACAAGAGGACCAGCGTCACGGTCGAAAGGGCGTGATCGATCGGGCGGTCGCGGTTGACCGCCTGGATGAGCGCCGGCACCAGCGCGAGCGGGATGTAGATCAGGAAGGCGTACGCCGACAGCAGAATGGTGTTGAAGATGCGCGGGCCCAGGATCTGGCCGATCGGCCGCGAACTGGTCAGCGCCTTGCCGAAATCGCCCTGGAGAACACCGGCGAGCCAGCGGAGGTAACGCACGGCGGCGGGATCGTCGAGTTGGAGTTGGGCCCGAAGGGTCGCCAAGACTTCCGGCGTCGCGTCACGCCCGAGAATCCGCGAGGCGACATCGCCCGGCAGCACCTCGAGGATCAGGAAGATGAGCAGCGACACTAGGAGCAGCGTCACCAGCGACAGCAGCACCCGGCCCACCAGCAAGCGCAGGACGATCACAAGGGCAAACTCCGGCGGGCGTCTGGAGGACGGCCGGCCCCTCGCCCCCGGCTTTCGCCGGGGCAGGCCAGGCCCTCTCTCGCCGCCCCTTCGACAGGCTCAGGGTAAGGGCGGGGGAGAGAGGGCCGGGACGAGCGGGTTGTCAGTCCATTACTCGCAAGCAAGGTTCTCGAAGTTCAGGTTGAAGTTCTGCGCCCGGGGTTCATAGCCGGAGCAGCCCTTGCGCAGCGCCAGGACCTGATGGACGAACATCGGGATGATGAGGCCGCCTTCCTCGGCGAGCAGCCTGCCGGTGTCCTGATAGAGCTTGATCCGCTCCTCGCTGTTCACCGTGGTATTGGCCTTCAGCAGCATGGCGTCATAATCGGGCCGCTCCCAGTGGGTTTCCTTCCACTTCGCGGTCTGGGTGTAGGCGACGGCCAGGCCTTCTCCCGGCGGGCGCATCGACCAGGCGGAGGTGAGGATCGGCTGCTTCAGCCAGGTGTCGTCCCAATAGCTGTCGGCCGGGGTGACGATCACGTTGATCTCGATGCCGGCCTCCTTGGCCATCTCGGCATAGACCTGGGCCATGCGCACCATGCCCGGCACGCCCTCGGCGGTATAGAGGTCGAACTTCAGGCCATCGGCATGGCCGGCCTTGGCAAGAAGCTCCTTGGCCTTGGCGATGTCGCGCTTCGGGGCCTCCTTGACGAAGGACGCCGGCGAGGGGACCGGCACCGGATTGTCGGCCGCGGTTTCGCCGTAGCCAAGCAGCACGGTATCGACCATGGCCTGGCGGTCCACCACCAACTTCAGCGCCTGGCGCACTTCGATCTTGTCGAAGGGGGGCGTATCGACCCACATCGAAATGGTCATCGAGTTGGAGGCACCGGTCTCCAGCAGCTCGACGTTGGCATCGCCCTTCAGCGATTCGATAACCGCCGGATCGACGTTCAGCACCAGGTCGACTTCGCCGGCCTTGATGGCCGACACCGCCGCCACCGGCTCTTGGGCGACGGTGACGCGAATGCAATCGGCCTTGGGCAGGCCGGCCGCCCAGTAATTCGGGTTCTTGCGCAGGATGCGCACCGGGCCGTTGGGCTCGAACACTTCCTGCATGAAGGGGCCGGTGCCGTTGCCCTTGAGGCGTAGATCCTCGTGCGTGGCGCCCTCGGCGACGATGTTGGTGAATTTGTTGCTGATCAGCACCGGCAACTCGACCACCGGTTCCTTGGTGGCGAAGGTGACGGTGTGGGCATCGACGGCCTTGATGCCTTCGGGCGTGAGGAAGGCGAGTACGGCCGGCGCGCCGGAGGCGAGCGTCGTATCGAAGAATCGCGTGAACGTGTAGACAACGTCGTTGGCGTCGAAGTCGCTGCCGTCGTGGAATTTCACGCCCTGGCGCAGCTTGAACGTCCAGGTGAGCCCGTCATCCGACACCGACCAGCTCTCGGCCAATTCCGGAATCGTGTTGAAATTGTCGTCCACGTCCAGCAGGCGATTGTAGACGGCGAAAATATGATAGGCGTCGTCGCCCGACTGCATGTCGGCCGGATCCATCGACTGCTTCTCGCCGCTCCACTCGTAGCCGAGTACCTTGACGCATTCGTCGCCGGCCGCGGCGAAGGCCGGCGGCGCGGCCAGCGATACCAGCAAGGCCGCGACGGCGCCCGCCGGTATCAGTAGCGATCTACTCATGGATATCCTCCCTGTGCTGGGCGAGTGCGTCCGCCCGTGAACGAGCCGAAGGGTAGGAGTGTGCGGAGCGCACTGTCAAGAAGAGTACCGACTGATTGCCCGCCGCCTCGGCCGCCGCTATCAGTGGTTGCGAAAATCCGGAGAGGGTGGCATGGCGGGCGCGCGGCTGAAGGGAATGACGTGGCGGCACCGGCGCGCCGTCGATCCGCTACTCGGCACGCTGCCGGCGTTTCGTGCCCAGCGCCCGGACATCGAGGTAACATGGGACGCGCGCCCGCTGCACGGTTTCGAGTTCCAGCCGGTGGCGGAGCTGGCCGAGCGTTACGATCTCATCATCCTCGATCATCCCTTCGCCGGCGACATCGCGGCCGGTAACTGCCTGCTGCCGCTCGACGAATTGGTGGACGCCGGGATGGCGAGCGCCTTCGTCGGCCCCTCGCTCGAGACCTACCGCTATGCCGGCCATGTATGGGCGCTGCCGGTCGATGCCGCCTGCCAGGTTGCCGTCTATCGGCCCGATCTCCTGGGCGACGCGCCGGCGCCGCGAAGCTGGGGCGAGATGTTCGCGATGGGCGAGCGGGCGCGTGGGCGTGGCCAGAATCTTGCGATCGCTCTCCAGGGCGTGCACGGCTTGATGACCTTCTTCACGCTCTGCGCCAATCTCGGGCGCCCCTGCGCCACCGATCCGGGCGAAAAGCTGGTCGATCGCGCGACGGCCGCGGCCGTACTCGATGCCATGCGCCGGCTGCTGGCGCTTTCGCCGCCCGAGGCGCTGGACTGGAATTCGATCGCGCTGCACGACGCGATGGCCGCGCGCGAAGACCTCGTCTATTGCCCGGCCGTCTATTGCTATGCGACCTACGCCGAGGCCGACAACCCGCATCCGCTGCGTTTCGCCGATCTGCCTGGCCTGGAGGGCCCGTCTCCGGCCGGTTCCACCATCGGCGGCACCGGCATCGGCGTCTCGGCACGCGTCGCCGACCGTGGGGCGGCCTTCGCCTATGTCCGCTTTCTCATGGAGAGCGCGACGCAGCGGCAATTCGCCCTGCACCACGGTCAGCCGGCGCGGCGCGATTGCTGGCGGGACGCGGAGATCGACGCCCGTTTCGGCGGCTGTTACACCGACACGACCCTGACCATCGAACGGGCGTGGATCCGCCCGCGCTATCGGGGTTATCTCGCCTTCCAGGCCGAGGGCGGAAAGCTGATGGAGGCGCATTTGCGCGGCGCCATCGGCGAAGCCAGGCTGCTCGACGAGTTATCGCGGCTGCACGCGCAAGCTCGATAGAAAGGAACCCGCCCATGAAGATCACCGGCATCGAGGTCATCACCCTTCGGGTCCCCGGCTGGGACGCCCGCAATTTCGACGGCTCCTACGACAACTGCGTCATCAAGGTCTCGACCGATTCCGGCATCGTCGGCATCGGCGAGGTCGACAGCGTGCCCTCGGTCATCCGTGCCATCGTCGAGGCGCCGGACTCCCACACCCACGCCCGCGGCCTGAAATCGGTGCTGCTCGGCGCCGACCCGCAGAACGTGGAGGCGCTGTGGGAGCGCATGTACGACGCCACCAATTATTATGGCCGGCGAGGCGTGGTGATCCATGCCATCAGCGGCATCGACATCGCGCTCTGGGACATCCGCGGCCAGGCGGAAGGCAAGCCCGTGGCCGAGCTTCTGGGGAGCCCCAAGCGCAAGCGCCTCAAGGCCTACGGAACCGTCTATCCGCTGGGCGAAACGCCGGACGAGGTCAGGCGCAACATCGACCGCGGCCTGAAGCTAGGGCTTAAGGCGATCAAGATCGTGGTCGATCCCTTCTGGCGCGAGGATCTGAAACTCGCCGCCGCGCTGGTGCGCGCCGCGCGCGAGCATGTCGGCCCCGGTTTTATGTTGATGATCGACTGTGCCACCGGCTGGACCACGGCGGAGGAAGGCCTGAAGTTGATGCCGATCTTCCGCGACAATGGCCTCGCCTGGGTCGAGGCGCCGCTGCCGATGGACGATCTCGACGGTCATGCGCGCTTCCAAGGATTCGGCGTACCCATCGGCGCCGGCGACCTCGGCCTCACCACGCATTACGAGTACGACATCATGTTCGACCGCGCCAAGGCCGACATTGCCCAGCCGGACGTGACCATGGTCGGCGGACTGACCGAGCTTCTGCGCGTGGCCGAGGTGGCAAGGAAACGCGGCAAGCGCGTGGTGACGCATGGCTACAAGAGCAACATCACCATCGCCTGCAACCTGGCTTTTTTGGGCCAACACTTCGACGACGAGGTGCTGGAATATTCGACCAGCCAATCGCCGCTGCGCTGGGAGCTGACGAACGAGAAGTTCCCGATCGATTCCGACGGCATGGTGACGGTCCCCACCAAGCCCGGCCTCGGCGTCACCCTCAACGAGGCGACGGTTGCCAAGTATCGGGTGCGCTGAATCCTATCAACGGTCGATGCGGTAGCGCTCGACGACGGCTTCATTGAGCTCGATGCCGAGGCCCGGTGCCGTCGGCAGATCCATGAACCCGTCTTCCAGCGTCGGTTCGGGCGATACCAGGTCGCGGCGCAACGGGCTGTCGTAGACGTGGGGCGAGATGAATTCGAACAGCGGCGCCGCCGGGCAGGCGGCCTGGAAGTGCCGGCCGCAATGGGCGAGAATGCCGGTCTTCCACCCGTGCGGGATGACCTGCACGCCATAAAGCTCGCACATGTCGGCGATGCGCCTGATCTCGGTGAGGCCGCCGCAGCGGCTGATGTCGGGCTGCACCACCGCCACCTTGCCGATCTCGATCCATTCGCGGATTTCCCAGCGCGTGGCCGCGTGTTCGGCGCCGCAGACGCGGATCGGGCTGACGGCGGACAGGCGCGCGTGGCCCAGGAGATCGTCGTGCTGCAACGTCGCCTCGGCGAAATAGATGTTGCAGTCGGCGACGCGGTCGAGCACCCACTTGGCGTCGTACCAGTCCCGCCAGCGATAGCCGAAATCGAGCGCCATGAGGATGTCGTCGCCGAGCATCCGCCTTCCCTCCTTGATGAGGGCGACGAGCTCGGCATCGCTCACCAGGTCGTAGAACAGCACCTCCATCTTGACGGCGCGAAATCCGAGCGCCAACGCCTTCTCGAACTGGCGGCCGATGATGTCCATGAGGTCGCGCGCGCTCTGCCCCTCGCGCGCCAGGCCGGGATAGATGGTGCAGTACGGCCGAAGCTTCGTCCGCCTTGCCCCACCCATGAGCTTGTAGGCGGGAATGCCGAGCTGCTTGCCGGCCAAATCGTGCAGGGCGATGTCGATGCCGGAAAGGGCGTGGATGCCAAGCCCGCGCCGGCCGGGGAACTGCGTCGCCTCGTAGAGCTTCTCCCACAGCGCCGCGATCTCGACCGGATCGGCGCCGATCAGGAGCCGCGCCATGTTCTGGCTCCACAGATGCGCGGTCGGCATCTCGATGAACGACTTGACCACCATGGGCGGCGCGTCGCACTCGCCGATGCCCGCGCGCCCCGCCTCGTCGCCGATGCGCACGACGACGGTATCGACGGTGCCGTCGAGATCGTCGGCCTTGTCGTTCGGCACCGCGATCGGAATCACCTCGACCTTGGCGATAGGGGAAATCATGGGTGAAGCTCCAACAGTTCGATCACGATCCCGTTGGGATCGCGGATGTAGCCGGCCTTGCAGCCGCCCATGGCGCCGCCGGCCACCTCGACGATCTCGCCCTGCGGCCTTGCCCCGGCCGCGACAAGCTGGCGCCAGGTGGCCTCGATGTCGCGCACTTCGAGGCAGACATGGGCGGCGCCGTTGGCGTTGGGCGCGGGATCCGCGCCGCCGGCCGCGCCGTCGAGGTACTGGATGAATTCCATGTGATGACCGTGGCCCAGAAGATGCGCCACCTTGAGCCGCGCCCCGGCGACGCCGGTCGCCTTGCCTTGCCAATCGCCGACCCGCGGGCCTAGCGAGGACAGGCGAAACCCGAGTTGCTCGGTCCAGAAGCGCGCCGCGAGCTCGACATCGGCGACGGTGAAGCTCGTATGGTTGAAGCCGGTGATCATCAGACGAACCCGTAGGCGGTCCAGCCGCCATTCACTTCGAGCACGTGCCCCGTGACATAGGCGGCGCGCACCGGGTCCAGCAGAAAACAGATGCCGGCGGCGACTTCGTCCTCGCTGCCGTATCGGCCCATCGGCGTGCGCCGGCACACCGCCGCGGCGTCGAAGCCGCCGCCGGCGGCGAGCTTATCGGTGGCCGTGCCGGCGATGTAGCCGGGCGCGATTGCATTCGCCCGGATGCCGCGCGCGGCCCATTCGATGGCCTGCATTTTGGTCAGCATGATGAGCGCGGCCTTCGACACGCAATAGGGGCCGCGCTCGGGCCCGGCGACTTGGCCGAGGACCGAGGAGACGTTGACGATCGAGCCGCCCCGCGCCATGCGCCGCGCCGCCGCGGCCGAGATCGCGATCGGCGCCATCAGGTTCACCTCGAGGACGCGGCGCCAGCGTTCCATCGTCAGGTCGAGCAAGGGATCGTGGTCCCAGGTGCCGGCGTTGTTGACCAGATCGTCGATGCCGCCCCACGCCCGCTCCATGGCGGCGAGCACGCGCCCGACCGCTTCCATGTCGGTCACGTCGCCGGCAACGTGCAGCGCCTTGCCCTTGCCCAGCGCCGTCGCGGTCGCCTTGGCCGCCTTGCCATCGCGGTCGAGGATGGCGACCCGGCCGCCGGCGGCGACGATGGCGCAGGCGGTGGCGGCGCCGATGCCGGCCCCCGCCCCGGTGATCAGTACGCGGCGCCCCGACAAGCCGTCCGCAATCCGCCGCTTCGGCATGGCCGTCCTCCCTTCTTCATCCATACTCTACTAAGCTGGCGCCCGCCATCGCCCCGCCAACACGCCAAAGGCCCGGCCGTTGCCGGCTTGGCCCTTCGTTATCATGGTGGAGCCAAAAAGCGGCCGCCGGATGCTCTATGCTGCTGGCGGTGCCGAGGTAACGAGGAACGAAGATGAAGACCGCGACTCATTCCTTCGACGGACAAATCCGCAAGATGGTCGACCGCATCGTGAGGCGGTTCGATCCCGAAAGGATCATCTTGTTCGGGTCTCGCGCGCGTGGAACCGCCGGCCCGGACAGCGATGTGGATCTCCTGGTGGTGATGCCGGTCGAAGGCTCGAAGAGCGAGAGAGAAATCGAAATTGGCGTGGCGCTGCACGACATGGGCCTTCCCATGGACATCATCGTGACCACGCCGGAGGCATTCGAGTGGCGCCGGAAGATTGCCGGCACCATTGAGCGGCCGGCGGCGCTGGAAGGCAGGGTTCTCTATGCCCGATCGTGACAATGTCCTGGCGGTGGTGCGGGAATGGGTCGAGTAGGCGGAGAACGACCTAAGAAACGCTGCCCACACATTGAAGATGGAGTCGGATTGCCCGACGGACACGGTATGCTTTCATGCCCAGCAGTGTGCGGAAAAGTACATGAAAGCCCTGCTGGTATGGCGAGGAGTCGATTTTCCGAAGACCCACGACCTCTCGGCGCTCGTCGCGCTGTTGGCCGCCCGCGATCGGCCGACGCTCGACTTGGGCGGGCAACGGAGGTTGACGGGGTTCGCCACAGCGGCCCGCTATCCGGGCTGGGGGCCAATCTCGCTTGCAGAGGCCAGGCGCGCTGTCGCACTCGCCCGCCGCGTCCGCAAGGAAATGCGCGCGTCTTTGCCCAAAGAAGTTCTGCGCCGTAAGAGAACGTGATGGAAACCCGGTACAAGGTCGCGACGCCGCGCAAGGAAGTCGGCGCGAAATCGCGATCGCGCTCGAACGGGTGGCGGCCGGGACGGCGCCGGAGGACTACCGGAAGCCCGACCGGTTCTTCGCCCGCACCTAAGCAGAGATTCGCTGATTGGCCAACGGATGGGGTTTTCGGCTTTCGTTCATGGCTTTGATCTCTTCGTCGATTACGGTTTTGAGGCTGTC
>VFKA01000098.1 GCA_009885795.1 Rhodospirillales bacterium
CCCGGCACCAGAACCCGCGACCCTGGTGGAATCATTGCAGCGGCAGGCGGGGATTGAACCGCCCCCCGCCCCCAGCGACTTCGGGAACCTGACGGGTACACCCCCGCGGTCGGGTAAGTCGCTTTTGGAGCGAGCCACAAAACTCAGCACCAACTTGTACCAGAAGGGATATGACGCTGCCCTGATCGAACAAAGCATCCTCAATACCTTCAAGAAAGAGGGGATCAAGCCCGCCCTAGCGAAGGAACTAGCAAGCGCGTCGCACAGTAGTACGATCGCAGGAAAGGGGGCTCCCCCACCGCCCCTGCCCTCCGAGTCCGCGTTGGCAGCGGGGCTATTGAAGAACATGGACCCTCGGCAAGTCGCGTATCAGATGGACCGATCCGGGGTCACCGTTTACAACGCCGTCAAGAAGATCCGAGAAACCCTGCGGGGGAAGAAGAAATTGACCCCCGCGGAGAAGCACTTCTTAGATCAAGTCGCTGTGAAGAAACTCCCCAAGGACATCGTACTGACCGACATCGAGCCCTACAAGCCCTAGTTCTCGAAGGGCAACTCGCCCTCGGGCACTTTCCCCGCGCGGCTCTGAACCATCCTGACCGGCACCGGTGGCAACTCGACGTCGATCTCGATCGTGAACTCGCGGGTTCGGGCGAAGGTCAGAACCCCCACCACGTCCCCCTGCTCGAAGCTCACGGTGCGCTGGGAGTGGTTGCGGAAGTACAGGCGCACCTCGTCACCGTCGAGCAGAGGACCGCTGGTCACGGTGTAGCCCTTCATGTGGCAGTCGGGCTGGATACCCCGCACCTCGGCCACCGTGTTCTCGGGCAGCATGATCTTGGCCCCCAAGTCCAACTGGTTCGAGGTCTGGCCGCGGATCACAAGCGGGCGCGGAGTGCGGATTTCGATGCGGGCCGGGGAGTCTTTGACATCCGCCGCGGTGACGAGGATGGGGTTGGAGGGGTGCGACCGCACAAGCTGGATCTCGGTGGGCTCGGCGGTCTTGGGGGCGGGTTTCTTGGGGGCCATGTTCAGAGTGTACCGGGGTGTATGCGGGGTGTCAACCGGCGTCAGGACGGTTCTTCGGCGCGAACACCGCGAAGTAGTCGGCGGATTCGGTGGTCTTGTAGCCCTTCTCCAGCTGCGATGTCTTGACCCCCGCCGACAGCAGGAGTTCGGGCACCAGGGTTCGCCGGGTAGACCCCTTGACCCATCGCGCCGTGAAGCCCTCGACGCGACAGGCTTCCACCTTGTTCTTCAGCATCAAGGCTGACATCTGGGCTTTGTATTCGCCCGCAGCTTCTTCGGCTTCGGCGGCGCGACCCTTGGCCTCGGCATAGAGGTCCATGAGTTTGCGGAACTGGGTCTTGCCCAGCTTGGTTTCATCGAAGGTGGGGATGTAGGCGGCTTCTTCAGGCTTGGGCATTGGGGGGCTCCGATTGTTCTTGGTGGTTGGTGTCACAGTGGTCGCGCTCGCAGGGTTCGGTGTCGAGATGTTTGGCCGCGACTGACGCGAGCCGTGCAATCCATTCGAGGGGGGCCTGCTCGCGGAAGATGAGGATGGCGTCGAGATCGTCGGGGCCGAGGCGGGACATGATTGTGTCCCAAATGTCGTCGGGTGTCATAGTTTCAGTTTCTCCAGATTGCCCCAATCCGCCCCAGCTTTCGCCTCGGCCAGAATCGGGACTTTGAAATGTTCATTGCCCTTAAGCATCATGCGAAGAACGATCCGGGCAACCTCGGCAATCTTCTTCGGTTTGGTGGATGCAACCTCGAAAACCAACGAGTCGTGGATCTGCATACAGAGTTTGGTCGGGGCTACCGCGTTGGTCTTGCGCCGACCCCAGCGGTCCCAGCGGATCATCGACGCTTTGATGACTTCTTGGGCGTAACCTTGGATCTTGAGGTTGCCTGCTTGGCGCTCGGCTTCGGCTCGGGCACGGGGGACATCGGCCAGCCGAGCGAACGGTAAGTACCGGATTCGCCCACCCCGAGTAGCCACATATCCGAAGCGTCGGGCCTCATCTCCAGCGCGACGCAATAGAGCCGCGACTCGGGGATACATGGCGAACCATTGGTCCCGATACTGGGCGCAGGCTTCCACAGACAGAGTAATTCCATCGAGAAAGAGTTGTTCTTGGAGACCACGCGGTGATCCTGAAGGACCAGCGTAGGCGATTCGGAAGTTGAAGGTTTTGGCTGCGACACGTTTTTCTCCTGCTCGGTTATCGGGAATTCCAAATATGTACTTCTCGGTTTTACGGTGAAGGTCTTCTGAGCCCGTGAACGCCGCGATCAGGGCAGGATCGTCAGACACATCTGCAAGGACTCGTAGCTCGATCTGAGAATAGTCCACTTCGAGGAGGACCGAGCCTTCGGGGGCGACGAAGCACGAACGAATAAACTTGCCACGCTTTGTCCGACTGGGGATGTTCTGAAGATTCGGATCTTCCGACGCGAGCCGCCCGCTGACAACCATTGTGTTTTTGATCCACGCATGGATGCGGCCTTTCTTGACTTGGCGAGGTAGAGCATCGGGGCCGACATAGGTGCCAAACAGTTTCACGGTCTCGCGGTGTTCTTGGAGCAGGAATACGAAGCGCTGAACCTTCTGCGCGAATGGATCTTCGCGCCCCGCCCATTGCAGCGCCAGGATCGCGAGGGCTTTCTTGTCCCAGGAGTCGTCGCCGGTTAGCTTGGTGCGGCGGCTGGACTTGATCTTCCACTTGCCAAAGAGGACCGCGTGGACTTGCTTGGGGCTCGCTGGGTTGAAGGTGTCGTCGCCCGCTATCTCTCGAAGTTCGTCTCGGTAGGACTCGTATTCGGCCTTGAACTCCGCGGCGCGAAGGGCAGAACGTTCGAGGGAAAAGGGGAGTCCATTGACTTCGCAATCGACAAGGGCGGGGACAACCTCGACATCTTGCCGATACACAGCGGGCACCGGCTCGGGAACCAGCAGATTATGAATCTCCAAAGTGCGTGCAGCATCTAAGCCTCCATATTCGTCAGCCAACTTCTGCGGCACAATCTCGATCCCGAACTTCGGGAACGGTCCCATCGCGTCCTCGACCTCGATGCGCTGGGCCTCGGGAATGTTGAACCACAGTTCATTAATCTTGGTCTCGGGCTTCTTGGCGAAGGTCTTCAGAACTCCCTTGGCCCGCGCATTGGTCGGGTTGGGGCGGTAGACCCTCATGCGCCCGGTGGTGCGGTCCTCGGCCAGCCCGTAGTCGGGGCGAGACCAGCCCGTGACAGCCGCGACCGTCTCCAGATACTCCACCGCGATTGGGTTGAAGATCCCCCGCACCGTGTCGTCGAAGCTCGCCATTGGGCGGCGCAGGATGCGATAGGACAGCGCCTTGAGCCCGTGGGGTAGATCCTGCCGACAGTAGGCGCGGATCATGGTGTCGTGCCACAGCGCGGCAGGGGGCAGTTTGACCCCCATCTCCTGGAGCATGCGAACATCGTACTTCGCGTTGTGGAAGATCACAGGACCGCGGAAGTCCAGCCATTTCGCGTCCGCCGCCGAGACCACCAGGGAATAGTCGGGGGACCATGAGTACTGGACCGAGTGGGGCGAGCCGGGGCGACCCTCGGTGTCAATCGCGGTGGGATGGTTGATGATCTCGGGGGCATTGAGTCGCACCCGCTTGACCGTCACCTGCTTGGTGGATTCGGCCCAGACCTTCTCACGCTTCGGGGCGGCGATGTAGTCGCAAGCGGACCTGAGATCCTGCCAGCAGCGTTGCGCCATCTGGAGGTCATGGAGCCCCGCAGCGGGGTGGTAGCAGGGGATCACGGTAAGCCCATTGATACCCTTGTGGGGGATACCATGCACGAGGTCTATGTCGAGGTCGGGGTCGCCCATGAAGTGTTTCGCAGCCGGAACCCCTAGCGTGATGATGAGCCGCGGCCTGACCTCTTCCAGTTCGGCTTCGAGGAGGGCCGCGTCGCGCCGGATGTCAGCCGCGCTGGGCTCGGGATGCTCATCGCCGGGCCAATACTTGACGAGGTAGGAGATGTAAACCTGGGCGCGGCTGACCCCCCACCACTGCAAGAACAGGGTCAGGATCGCCCCCGCGTCGCCCACAAACGGTCGCCCAAAAGCATTCTCATGGCGGGACGGGGCAGAGCCATAGATCGCGATTGGGCAAGGGCGAGGGCCGGTGCCGCGGACGAGTCGGGGTGGGGATTGGATCAAAAGGCAGCTCTCGCCCGATCGAAGAAGTGATCGACATGGGTAGTCGCGTCTTCGGGGTTATCAGCGGCACACCGAGGGCACGATTTCCACGGGTACACCCTCTCGATCTCGTCCTCGAACCAATTGATCTGGCGTTCGAGTTGGCGGATTCCTTCGATAGCCAGACCGACGCTGTATTGATCCATGTCAGAACTCCCTTTTGAAAATCTCAGATGCCCGCGCCGCCAGTTTC
>VFKA01000055.1 GCA_009885795.1 Rhodospirillales bacterium
AGAGTCAGTCGATCTGCGAGCGTCGCCGCTCGGCCTCGCGAATGGCGCGGAGGGCGGCGCGGAAGCGGGCGGCGCCCTGTTCCTCCGCCAGGTCGGCATGTTCGGCGACCGCGATGCAGGCTGAGCGGATATCGGCGTCCGTCACCGCCTCCGGTGCCAAGGCCGCGAAGGCGGGATCGCTTTCGATGACCACCCCGACCTCTTGCTTTACCGACGCTTCATCGAGCGCCAGCAGGACGTGCGAGCTGGCGTTGGGAGGGGCAGAGCAAACGGACTCTTCAGCGAGAAAGTCTTCCAGGATGTCGTAGGTGGACTTGCCCTTGATGGCGTCGGCGGTGATCAGCACCGCCATGCCCCCGAAACCGTCGGGGCGCATCTTGGTGCAGGTGAACGCCGAGACGACGGTGATGTGATCGAGGGTCCGCGACCGGCGGACGATGTCCTGGAGGATGAACTCCCACGACGTTCCGCTGAGGTCGATCTCGATATGCGTATCGTCCGCGCCGCCGGGAGCTAGTCGCGCAATGACGTAGTCATAGGCGGTGCTCGGAACGCCGTCGGACGCCGAGAGCGCCGTGCGGAGTTCGTCGAGCGGCAGCTCGATGCCGTCGCTCGGTCCGGTCTCGCTGTAGAAATAGAATCCGTCGCCGTCCGGCTCGCAATCGAGGATGTGCGAGAGCAGCAGGCGTTCGAGCGGGGTCATGTCGCGATCGGGAATCGTCGGCTGCACCACGGTCGGTGAATGATAATCGGCCATGAGAGTTCTCCTGAGATGCGAAGAGCCCGGCGCCCCTTCGACAAGCTCAGGAGGCCGGGCTCTTCGACGGGGATGATGACGGAAAGGGCGTCAGGCGGCGGTCGCCGCGAAGGGATCGACGTCGCGGTGGATCGGCTGGGCCCGGCCCATCCAGGGTTCTGGCCGGATGCAACGGACCCAGTCGGCGAAGCTCGGGATGAAACCGAGATCCTCGCGGACATGCTGCTCGCCGATCAGCCGGACCGGCACGACGCGGCCCGAGGAGATGGTGATCGTCGGTCCGAAGAAGCGCTCCAGCATGAAGATGCCTTCGGCGTGGTGGCGCAGCGCCCGGTGACGGAAGTCTGCGGCGATCGCCTTCGACTCGTCGAACCATTGATGGAGCGGCAGATAGTCGTCCGCCGAGCCGCCCCATTTCTTCGCCGAGGAGAGGGCGTGGTGATAGCAGTGGCCCATCGTCGCCTCCTCAGAATGCGTGTTCAGAATATTCGGACGTCATCATTCGCTCGTTGTATTCGAGCGTGATGGTCCGGCTCTCGATGTCGAAGGTGAAATCGCCATAGGCGCCTTCGTTGTTCTCCCAGCCGCCATGAGTTTCCTCGAGGAATGCGTAGGCGAGCTTCTCGATCGCATCGCGGACCGACAGGGTGGATCGCTCCAGCCCCGAGCCGTCGTAAAGTGGCTCGGCGATCTCGATCTGGTCGGG
>VFKA01000047.1 GCA_009885795.1 Rhodospirillales bacterium
GGCTTTCGCGTGCGCCTGCGCAAGCTCGACCCCTATCTCAACGTCGATCCGGGCACCATGAGCCCGACCCAGCACGGCGAGGTCTACGTTACCGACGACGGCGCCGAGACCGACCTCGATCTCGGCCATTACGAGCGCTTCACGGGCGTGTCGTCGCGCAAGAGCGACAACGTCACCACCGGGCGCATCTATTCGACGGTGATCGCCCGCGAGCGGCGCGGCGACTATCTCGGCGCCACCGTGCAGGTGATCCCGCACGTCACCGACGCCATCAAGGAATTCGTGCTCGCCGATTTGGCCGGCGAGGACTTCGTCATCTGCGAGATCGGCGGCACGGTGGGCGACATCGAAAGCCTGCCGTTCCTCGAGGCGATTCGCCAGCTCGGCAACGAGCTGGGGCGCGAGCGCTCGCTCTACGTGCATCTGACGCTGGTGCCCTATATTGCGACCTCGGGCGAGATCAAGACCAAGCCGACGCAGCATTCGGTGAAGGAGCTGCAAAGCGTGGGCATCCGGCCCGATATCCTGCTGTGCCGCTCCGACCGCGAAATCTCGCCCGAGCAGCGCCGCAAGATCGCGCTCTTCTGCAACCTCCGGCCCGAGGCGGTGATCCAGGCGCTCGACATGGACACGATCTACCGCGTGCCGCTCGCCTATCACGCGGAAGGGTTCGACGTCGCGGTGTGCCGGCATTTCGGTCTGGCCACGGGCGAGCCGGACCTGGCCAAGTGGCATCATGTGGTCGAGCGCGTGACCGCGCCCGAGAGCGAAGTGACGATCGCCGTCGTCGGCAAGTACACCTCGCTGCTCGACGCCTACAAATCGCTGTCCGAGGCGCTGACCCATGGCGGCATCGCCAACAACGCCAAGGTCAAGCTGAACTGGATCGACTCCGAGATCTTCGAGAGCGACGACGCCGTGCGGCACCTGGAAGACGTGCACGGCATCCTGGTGCCCGGCGGCTTCGGCGAGCGCGGCGCCGAGGGCAAGGTCCAGGCGGCCGGCTTCGCGCGCCAGCGCGCCGTGCCCTTTTTCGGCATCTGCTTCGGCATGCAGATGGCGGTCATAGAGGCCGCGCGCAACCTGGCCGGCATACCGCTCGCGGGATCGAGCGAGTTCGGCCCTTGCCCGGCGCCGATCGTCGGCCTCATGACCGAATGGACGCGCGGCAACGAGGTCGAGCGGCGCAACGCCAACGGCGAGCTCGGCGGCACCATGCGGCTCGGCGCCTATGATTGCATCCTGAAGCGCGGCAGCCAGATCCACGGCATCTACGGCGTGGAGCGCATCAGCGAGCGCCACCGCCACCGCTACGAAGTGAACGTCACCTACAAGAAGCAGCTCGAGGACGCCGGCCTGCTGTTCTCCGGCATGTCGCCCGACGGCCTGCTGCCCGAGATCGTCGAACTACCGGGGCATCCCTGGTTCATCGGCGTGCAGTTCCATCCGGAGTTGAAATCGCGGCCCTTCGAGCCGCATCCGCTCTTCACCGATTTCATCCGCGCGGCGCTCGATCAGTCGAGGCTGGTGTAGGAGGCGGTGGCGGTTATCGGGCGCTGGCTGTCGTACAGATTGACCGGTGGCTGCGATCGGCCGACAATGCCGTCGGCTCGAAACTTTTCCGGTCCAGACATGAAGTACTATTCGTTTCAAATCGTCATCAAGAAGGAACCGGAGGACGAGGGCTATTACGCCTACAGTCCAACGCTACCCGGCTGTTTCAGCAACGGTAAGACCATGGAGGAGGCCAAACGAAACATCCGCGAGGCCGTCGAATTGCACCTCGCGAGCCTCCTTGAGCGCGCGGCGCCTGTGCCGCAAGACGAACGCGTCGTTCATGTAGAGGAATTGACCGTCGGAGTCCCGTAATGGGGCGAATGCCGCAGGTTACCGCGCGGGATCTCATACGTTTCCTCAAGTCCCAAGGTTTCGTTGAGCAGCGACAGTCTGGCAGCCATTTGACGTTGTCGAATCCCGATGGCGCCATCTCCGTGACCGTCCCGATTCATACCGGTGTCGATGTCGGGCGCGGCCTGGCTATTCGGATTCTGCGTGCCGCAGGCTTCTCCGTCGACGACTATCTTTCGCGCCGATGAAACGGCCCGCGCCGGTATGCTGAGTTCGTCGCCCAAGGTTGCGGCGCGCAACTGTGGGAGGGCGCCCTGTCGGGTCAGATCTATCACGGCGACGACAGGTTCGCCGAGCGACTGCTATCGCGGCACATGAAGCACCTGGCATCCGGATCGGCGGAGATCACCGGCGCGCAGCTTCGCTCGTCGCCGCAAGCCATCGACGCCTACCTCCGTCACGCCACCGGCCGCGATACCGGCATCGCGTTGGCCTACCTGGAGGGCGGCCATTCGCAAACGGCGATCGCGCGAGCCGCCGGGCTGTCGGTTTCACGCGTCAGCCGGCTCGTGCGTGCCCATGAGGCAAAAGGCAAGACCGAGGCAAAAGGCAAGACCTGACCCCTTTTTCTCTATGTGATTGCTCTGATTGGGAACAACCTCTTGACCTTCAGGCCCGATTACAGAAGCCGATTACCATCACTGTACAATCAGTCTTGTCGCAAGGCTTCCGGCACCATTTGCGACGTAAAGTCGCTCCGAAGTGGCGACCAGTCAAAGGCGATCGAACTCCAAGATTGTTCGAAGAAGTCGTAACGAAACAGAAAGCGGTATCTCGCATTCGAGAGGTCCGGCTCATTCAGCATTTCGCGATATTTCATCATAAGAGGGGTAAAATGATGTCTTGCTGTCGCGTAGACGACCGCCCCATCCCAATTTATTGTAGTACCACCTTTCACACCATCGATTTTCAAAATCTCGAACGAACTCGCACTTAGCACGGACTTGATACATACATAACCCGGATTCACATGCACTATCTGAGTTCGATCAACCTTGGCACTCAGTTCCGTCCTGAAATGGGCCATGCCAAGCATTGATTCGAGATCAATCCAATCGATGATTTCAAGTTCCTTCATGGCAATCAATTGTCGAACTTGATCGTACATATATCCGCCTTCAGCAGCGGCCTGCACTGGGAAATTGTACTCCTTGATCGGAATCTGCGGTCCGCACTCGATGTCCCATACTACAGCAATAAAGGAAGCTATTTCCGCGCGAGCTTCATCTGCTGACAGACTCGGATCACCAGCAATGGCTGCGCGCGCGAGAGCGAACACGATCGCAACGCTTAGTGCGGGCGTGCGCACAGGCCAATCCTCGAATGTGAGCGCCCAATCTGCATAGCGACTGACACTCCCCGAATTGAGGTGGGTCCCTTAGATTGGACCCTGTGGACAAAAGAGTTGACGCATGACTCGGGAATTGATTCAAGGCTGTGGATTCGAAGGAGGCAGCCTTGAGCCGAGGGGATCTGAGCGAGCAGGAATGGCAATTGTTGGCGGCGCTGTTGCCGCCCGAGAGCGGGCAACGGGGCCGGCCACCACTGGATCGGCGGGCGACAATCAACGGCATCTTGTGGCGGCTGCACACGGGCGCGCCGTGGCGGGACGTGCTGGAGCGGTACGGCAAGTGGAACAGCATCGCCCGCTGTTTCCGCCGCTGGAGCGGCGCTGGCACTTGGGAAGCGGTGGCAACGAGCCTGGCCGAAGCGATGGCGGACAACCGCTCTCACAGCCTCGACTCCACCACTGTGCGCGGCCATATATCGGCCGCCGGCGGAATAGGGGGGCCCGCGCACAGGCTCTTGGCCGCTCGCGGGGCGGGTGCACCAGTAAGGTTCAATGTATCGGCCAGGCGAGAGGACGCCCGCTCGTCTTCCACCTCACCGGCGGCGAGGCGGCGGACTGCCAAAGTTACGACACGCTGATCGATCTGCCCGAAAGCGTGCCCGACGCCCTCATCGCCCACAAGGCCTATGACAGCGATGCCATCCGCACCGACCTGAAGTCGCGCGGCATCCGGCCCGTCATCCCGCCGCGATGCAACCGTAAGGCGGCGATTCGCTGGAACAGGCGCCTGTACCGCCAGCGCAATTGTATCGAACGCATGTTCGGTCATCTCAAGATCAACCGCGCCATCGCTACCCGCTACGACAAACTCGCCGAAAGCTTCCTCGGCATGCTCTACTTGGCCGCCGCCAGGTACTGGCTCAAAGTTGTCCACACGGCCTAGACAGGCTTAATGAGAATGTTAGCATGTAGCTTATTGTCGGTCAAACCGCTTCACCCGCTCCGCCGCCTCGGGGCGGGCGAAGGCCTCGATGGTGATGTCCTGCTCGGCCGCGAGCGCGCGGTCGAGCGGCCCGCCCGGACCCTCCGTCAGCACGCGCTTCAACCGGCCCACCGAAAACGATGATTTGGCGGCTACCTTGCGCGCCACCTCCATCGCCGTCTCCATCATAGCGGCCCGCTTCACGACCCGGTTGACGAGGCCGAGGCGAACAAGATCGGCCGCGCCCTGCTGTTCGCCAAGGACCATGAGCTCGATCGCCCGCTGATGGCCGAGGGCGCGCGGCAGCAGATACGTCACCCCGCCGGTGACGAACTGCGCCCAGTCCATTTCGGGAAAGAAGGCGACGAGGTCATCGGCGGCGACGACCATATCGCAGTTGAGCAGCCATTCGAATCCGCCGCCGACCGCGTAGCCATGCACGGCGCCGATGACGATCTTGTCGGTGAACATCAGGTCGCGGCTGACGCGCTGGATCGCCTCGACGTGGGTGCGGATGGCGGCGGCGTTGGCCGACTGCCGGTCGAACTCCTTGAGGTCGTCGCCGGCGCAGAACGCTCGGCCGGCGCCGGTATAGACGATGACCTTGACCGCCTCGTCGCGGTTAGCTCGGTCGAGCGCCCCGTGCACATCGTTCAGCAGCGCCGTGCTCATGGCGTTCAACCGCTCCGGCCGGTCGATGGTGACGATGCCGATGTCGTCCCGCCGCTCGAATGTCGCGAACGTCATGAATCATTTCCTTTCGACGAGAGAGGTCTTGCCGGCGGTGCGCGGCAATGACCCGAAGGGTACGATCTCGATAGCGGCGCCGGCTCCGATCGCGGACTTGATCGCCGCTTCGAGGCGCGCCTTGGCCGCCGGCCAATCCTGCGGCGAGAGGCTTTCCGCCGCTTCCGCCCTGGCCGCGATCCGATCGTACGGACCGGGGCCGGCAAGCACGACGCGGCATTCGCCCGAGGTCAGGGCCGGATGAGTCCGCAGCACCGCTTGCACCGCGGTCGGAAACATGTTGACGCCGCGTACGTTGAACATGTCGTCGGTCCGCCCGGCGATGCGGAAGCGCCACGCCGCGCGTCCGCAGGCGCAAGGCCCGGCGCCGGTCACGGTCACGATATCGCGCGTGCGATAGCGCACCAGCGGCTGGACCTCCTTGTCGAGATTGGTGCAGACGAGCTCGCCGGTCGTCCCGTCCGCGATCGGCAGGCGCGCGCCGGTCGCCGGGTCCAGCAACTCCGCGAACACGGCATCGCCGCAATGGAAGTGAAGGTCGTTCGTGGCCTCGCACTGGCTGCCCATGACGCTCATGACCTCGGACATTCCGAAATTTGCGTTGCGCGCGGCAAACCCCCAGCGCTCCTCCAGCCCGAGGCGGAAATCCGGATTGTCCAGTCCCGCCTCGCCGGCGAAGAGCCCGAGCCGAAGCTTGAGCTCCCGCGGCTCCATGCCGAGTTCCTGGCGCAGGACCTGTTCCAAGAGCGCCGGATAGGAGGGCGTGCAGGAGATCGCGTTGACGCCGAGCTCGATCATGGTCCGCAGCAGCAGCGGGGTGTAGCCGACGCCGAACGGCACGACGGTGGCGCCGGTCGCTTCGAGAATAAGGTGATCGGTGACGCCTCCGGTCCACAGACAATAGTTGAGGCAGTGGATGACGCGGTCGCCCGGCCGCAAGCCCGCCGCCCAATAGGCGCGCGCGCCCAGCGCGGCGACGATATCGGCGTCGGCGCGGCCGAGTGCCACGATCATGCCGCGGCCCGTCGTGCCGGACGTCCGGTGGAGCCGGATGATGCGCTCCGGCGGTGCCGCGACATAGTCGCCATAGGGCGGCATTTGCTCTTGCGATGCGCGCAGCTCGTCCTTGTCGGTCAGCGGCAGATCGGCGAGCGAATCGAGCGTGGCCGCGCGCCGTGCCGACGAACCGAACTTGGCCCGATAGAAGCCGGAATCCTCGCGCACATGGTCCCATTGCCGCCGCCACAGCCGTTCCTGATGCGCGCGCAGATCGGGGGCAAGGATCGCTTCGATCTCGGGATGAAACAGCACCGCGCCGCGCTCCTTCCAC
Organism: Rhodospirillales bacterium; assembly: GCA_009885795.1. Classification (GTDB taxonomy): domain Bacteria; phylum Pseudomonadota; class Alphaproteobacteria; order Dongiales; family Dongiaceae; genus VFKA01. Next base: position 6,259 of record VFKA01000047.1, read on the forward strand.
GCTTACCGCAATCGTATTGACAGCGCCCGCGGCAAGGGTCAAGCAAGCGCCCTATGACCACGCCGCGCCATGTTCACGTCGGCAACATCGCCATCGGCAATGACCGGCCGCTGGCGCTGATCGCCGGCCCTTGCGCGATCGAATCGCGCGACCATGCGTTTGAAATGGCGCACGCGCTGGTCGAGCTTACCGGCGCGCTTGGCATCGGGCTCATCTACAAATCCTCGTTCGACAAGGCGAACCGCACGAGCCTGAAAAGCAAGCGCGGGCTGGGCATGGCCAAGGGTCTCGCCATACTGGCCGGAATCCGCGAGAAGTATGGCTGCCCGGTCCTGACCGACGTGCATGAACCCGGCCAATGCGCGCCCACCGCCGAGGCGGTCGACGTGCTCCAGATTCCGGCGTTTCTCTGCCGCCAGACCGATCTTCTTGTCGCGGCGGGCAAGACCGGCCGGGCGCTCAACATCAAGAAGGGGCAGTTCCTCGCCCCCTGGGACATGAAGAACGTGGCCGCCAAGGTCGAGGGGACCGGCAATCGCAACATCATGCTGTGCGAGCGCGGCGTCAGCTTCGGCTACAACACGCTCGTCTCCGATCTGCGCGCGCTGCCCATTCTCGCCGAGACCGGATGGCCGGTCGTGTTCGACGCCACCCATTCGGTGCAGCAGCCGGGCGGGCAGGGCACGACGAGCGGCGGCCAGCGCGAATTCGTGCCCGTCCTGGCGCGCGCCGCCGTCGCGGTCGGCGTCGCCGCGGTCTTCATGGAGACGCACCAGGACCCGGACAACGCGCCCTCGGACGGTCCCAACATGGTGCGGCTGAAGGACATGCCGGCGCTGTTGCGTACCCTGATGGCGTTCGACCGGTTGGCGAAGGGCGCGCAGGGGTGAACGACGGGGCGCGGCCTTGAAAGCGCGCAAAGCTTGGCGATTGCTTCGATCCGGTAGCCGCAATATCGCCTTCGACGACTTGGTCAGGGTCGCCGAAGCGTTCGGCTTCGTGCATGTGCGTACTTCGGGGAGCCATAGAATTTTCAGCCATTCCAAGCTTCCCGGTATGCTAAACTTGCAACCCGACGGCCCGCAGGCCAAGCCTTATCAGGTCCGCCAACTGATCAAGTTGGTGGAGAAATATCGGCTATCCCTGCCGGGCGGTCGTGACGAGGAGACTGGCGATAAATGAGCGGTTACCACATCAATGTCTTCTGGAGCGATGAGGACGAGCGCTGGATCGCCGACGTGCCTGATTTGGAGTACTGCTCCGCGCACGGCGATACGCCGGCAAGGGCTGTCGCCGAGGTCGAAATCGCCATCGAAGCGTGGCTCAATGCCGCAAAGCAAGCGGGCAAGTCGATTCCCGTCCCGCGTTATCGGCCGGCCATCTACGCGGCATAGCACGATGAACGATGACGGCCGGCGCTGAATTCCTGGCGGCCCGCGATTTCCTGATCGCGCACCGCGCCGATTACGAAGCGGCCCGTCGCGGTTTCCGTTGGCCGCGGCCGGAAACCTTCAACTGGGCGCTCGACTATTTCGATGCCATGGCGACGGGCAACGATCGCCTGGCCTTGTGGATCGTGACCGACCAAGGCCACGAGACCAAGATCACCTTCGCCGAGATGTCGCGGCGCTCCAACCAGGTCGCGAACTGGCTCCGCGGGCTCGGCATCCGCCGCGGCGACCGCATCCTGCTCATGCTCGGCAACGCGGCGCCGCTATGGGAAATCATGCTGGCGGCGATGAAGCTGGGCGCCGTACTCATTCCATCGACGACGGTCCTGACGCCGGGCGATATCAAAGACCGCATCGCGCGGGGCGGGGCGCGCGCCGTGGTGGCGGCGGCCGGCGATGCGGGCAAGTTCGCCGATCTGCCCGCGAGTTTCTTGCGGATCGCGGTGGGCGGGGCGGCGCCGGGTTGGCTCGCCTATGACGACGCTTATGGCGCTTCGCCGGCGTTCACGCCCGATGGGCCGTCGCGCGCCGACGACCCGATCCTGTTCTACTTTACCTCCGGAACCACGGCTAAGGCGAAGCTGGTGGTCCATACCCACATCAGCTACCCGATCGGGCATCTGTCGACCTTGTATTGGCTGGGGTTGATGCCGGGCGATGTTCATCTCAACATCTCTTCCCCCGGCTGGGCGAAGCACGCCTGGAGTTGCTTCTTCACCCCGTGGATCGCGGGGGCAACGGTTTTCATCCACGCGGCGGCGAAATTCGTGGCCCAGGACACGCTGTCGGTCATCGAGCGCTGCGGCGTTACCACGCTCTGCGCGCCGCCAACCGTGTGGCGCATGTTGGTACAGCATGACCTCGCTTCCTATAAGACGAAGCTCCGCGACCTGCTTGGCGCCGGAGAACCTCTCAACCCGGAGGTCATCGACTTCGTGCGCAAGGCGTGGGGAATTACGATCCGCGACGGCTACGGCCAGACCGAAACCACGGCGACGGTCGGAAATTCTCCGGGCCAGATGGTAAAGCCCGGCTCGATGGGCCGGCCGTTGCCCGGCTATGACGTGCGCCTCCTCGATCCCGAGGGCCGGGAGGCGGGCGAAGGCGAAGTGTGCCTGGCGCTCGACCCGCGCCCGGTCGGCATCATGCCCGGCTATGGCGACGACCCGGCGAACACCGAACGGCTGATGGAAGGCGGCTACTACCGCACCGGCGATGTCGCCGCCCGCGACAAGGACGGATACCTCACCTTCATCGGCCGTTCCGACGACGTGTTCAAGGCGTCCGACTACCGCATCAGCCCGTTCGAGATCGAAAGCGCGCTCATCGAGCATGACGCGGTGGCGGAAGCCGCCGTGGTGCCGAGCCCCGATCCCATCCGTCTCGCGGTTCCGAAGGGCTTCGTCTTCCTGGCGCCCGGCTGGGCGCCCGAGCGCTCGACCGCGCTCGCGATATTCAAGCATTCGCGGGCAACGCTGGCACCCTACAAGCGCATCCGCCGGCTTCAATTCGGCGAACTGCCCAAGACCATCTCGGGCAAGATCCGCCGCGTCGAGTTGCGCCAGGCGGAGATGGGGCGGAAGTCGGAGACACGCAACGCGGCCGAATTCTGGGAGGAAGAGTTTCCTGAGCTGGACTAATAATTGGTGACGGTATATAGTTGTTCTTCGCATCCGAGGCCGCACCTGAAACGCTATCAACTCGACCAGATCGAGGAATTCTTGAGGACGGAGCGAGTGCTGTGAAAGACATGATGGAACATCGAGCGTATCACGGCTCGGTCCATTACAACGACGAGGACCGGCTGTTCTACGGCAAAGTGGAGTTCATTCGCACGTTGATAAGTTATGAAGGCACGAGCGCGAAGGGTCTGCGCAAGGCTTTCGAGGAAGCAATCGACGACGACGTCGACCTGTGTCGACGCAAGGAACACGCGCCCGAGCAGCCGTTCAAAGGGACCTTCAACGTCCGTATCGGCAAGGAACTGCATCGGCGCGCGGCGGTCGCGGCGCGCAATAGGGGCGTTACTCTCAATCGGTTCGTTGCCACCGTTTTGGAAGACGCTACGCAGGAAGAGACGCGACGGAATTCATGACCGCCATCGTCGACATCCACGCCCGCGAGATTCTCGACAGCCGCGGCAATCCGACCGTCGAGGTCGATGTGCGCCTCGAAAGCGGCGCCATGGGCCGCGCGGCGGTGCCATCGGGCGCTTCCACCGGCGCGCATGAGGCGCATGAGCGGCGCGATGGCGACAAGTCGCGCTATGGCGGCAAGGGCGTGCGCCAGGCCGTGGACGCGGTGAACGGCGAGATCTTCGACACCCTCTCCGGCCTCGATGCCGAGGATCAGGCCAAGATCGACCGCATGATGATCGAACTCGACGGCAGCGCCAACAAGTCGCGGCTCGGCGCCAACGCTATCCTCGGCGTGAGCCTCGCCGTCGCCAAGGCGGCGGCGGCGTCCGCGGGTCTTTCGCTTTATCGCTATGTCGGCGGCGTGCAGGCGACGCTGCTGCCGGTTCCGCTCATGAACGTGATCAATGGCGGCGCCCACGCCGACAATCCACTCGATCTTCAAGAATTCATGATCGTGCCGGTGGGCGCGCCGACCATGGCCGAGGCGGTGCGCATGGGCGCCGAGGTCTTCCACGCGCTGAGGCGGCGTCTGGCCGATGCGGGTCACAACACGAATGTCGGGGACGAAGGCGGTTTCGCGCCCAATCTGAAAAGCGCCGACGAGGCCCTGGGTTTCATCATGAAGGGGATCGAGGCCGCCGGGTATCGCCCCGGCGAGCAGGTGGCCCTTGCCCTCGACCCGGCTTCGACCGAGTTCTTCAAGGACGGGCGCTACCATCTGGCCGGCGAAGGCAAGACGCTCGATGCCGCGGGCATGGTGCGGTTCTACGAAGATCTCGCCGGCCGCTATCCGATCCTGTCGATCGAGGACGGCATGGCCGAGGACGATTGGGACGGCTGGGCCGAGATCACCGCCGTGCTCGGCGCCAAGATGCAGCTCGTCGGCGACGACCTCTTCGTCACGAATGTGGAGCGGTTGCGCCGGGGCATCGCGCGGGGAATCGCCAATGCCATTCTGGTCAAAGTCAACCAGATCGGCACATTGAGCGAAACGCTGGCGGCGGTGGAAGCGGCGCACAAGGCGGGCTATCGGGCGGTCATGTCCCACCGCTCGGGCGAGACCGAGGATGCGACCATCGCCGACCTCGCCGTCGCCACCAATTGCGGCCAGATCAAGACCGGCTCGATGTCGCGCTCGGACCGACTCTCTAAGTATAATCAGCTACTTCGGATCGAAGAGGAGCTGGCCGGCGCGGCGCGGTTTGGCGGCGCCAGTGCGCTGGAGCGCCGGTAGGCTAAGAGCCACCCCACCTCGTTAACGATTGGTTAGCCAAATTTCGGCAGGCTCTGGATGGGGAGCCTCTACCGAAACGGGTGGCAGATTGGTTGCGGACGCGAACGAAATCAGCGGACCCGAGACGGCATCGCCGCCCGCGAGGCGATTCCTGCCCGTGGGGTTTGCCCGTGGCCTCTTGCGGCTCGATCCCCGGCGCTCGCTTACGGCACGCCTTGCCATGGCGATGGCCGTCCTGGTGAGCGTGACCGCAGCGGCGGTCGCCGGGGCCTATCACTTGACGATCCAGCCGGTCATCGCCGAGCGGCTTCAGGACGAAGTGGCGGATCTTGCGAGAGGATTGGGCATCGACGCCGCGTTTATTCTTGCCGAAGCGGCAAGCCGCCTGCACGGGTTGGCTTTGGCCCACCATGTGCAGAAAGCCGCGCGCGAGGCGCGGATCGAAGGCATGGCGCCGGGCGGCCCGCCGACCGAGGCGCTGCTGGCGTTGGACCGGGCCTGGGTCGATGCCGCCGATACCGATCCGTTCGTCGATCGGATCTCAGGGCAGGTCGAGGGCGCAAATCCCGCTGCCGATCGGCTCCGGCGGTTCGTGAAAAATTTTCCGGAGGATTCCGAACTTATTCTGACCGACAGTTTCGGCGCCACGCTGGCGGCGACCGGCCGCTTGTCGGACTACTATCAAGCGGACGAAGAGTGGTGGCGCGCGGCCTGGAACGATGGACACGGTGCCGTTTTCATCTCCGAGCCGTCATTCGACAAGAGCGCGGGCGTTCGCGCGCTGCTCGTGGCGCTGCCCGTTCGCATTGACGGCGATGGCGAGGTCATTGGCATCCTGAGGTCGACGTTCGCGCTCGGCAAGCTGTTGTCGATCGTTCGGCAGGTCAGGCCCGGGACCAGCGGCTGGGCGGCGATCGTCGATCGGGCCGGCCTGGAACTGGGCAGCAACGCGGCCGGGGAACACGATGGCGGACCTTGGATTCTTGCCCGAGCCGAGATCGCCATGACGTGGACTGGGCCCCAAGAAAACCCATTCGAAGCGGAAGTCCGCGAATCGATCGCCAAGCTCGAATGGAGCGCCGTCGTAGGTCAGTCGCAAGACGAGCTCGACGCCGCCCTGAACGCGGCCATGAAGCGGTCGCTCGCGATCGGCATCGTGGCCATGGTCTTGGCGAGCATGCTGGCGATCCTCGTCGCGACGTTGATGACCCGGCGGATCGCCGCGCTGAAGGCGGCGGCAAGGGCGATCGGCGCCGGCGAACTGGATGCGCCGATACCGCGGCTTGGCAACGACGACATCGGGGTCCTGTCGGCTGCGTTCGGCCAGATGGCGGCCCGTCTGCGCCAAGTCATCCAGTCCCTGCAATTGCAAGCCCACGACGCCTCCATCGCCAACGAGCAGATGCGCCGCGAAATCGAGCTTCGGAAGTTCGCGGAACTCGCCTTGACGGACGCCAAGATCAAGGCCGATGCCGCCAGCCGGGCGAAGTCGCATTTCTTGGCGAACATGAGCCACGAGCTGCGCACGCCCTTGAACGCCGTCATCGGCTTCTCGGATATCTTGTCCACCGAATTGATGGGGCCGCTGGGCAACCCGAAGTACAAGGAATATGCGCAGGACATTCGCAACAGCGGGAATCATCTTTTGCAACTGATCAACGACCTTCTCGACCTGTCGAAGATCGAGGCGGGCAAGATGGAGTTGCATGAGGAATGGCTCGATCCGCGCGAGGCGATCGATGCCGCGTGTGGCATGATCGAGGAGCGCGCGGCCCGCCTTCGATTGCACATCGAGGTCGATCTGCCGAAGACCCTGCCGCGCCTCTACGCCGACCGGCGTCTCATCCTGCAGGTGTTCCTCAACATCCTGTCGAATGCCGTCAAGTTCACGCCGGAGGACGGTCGGATCAAGGTCACCGCCTTCGACACCAATGACGGCGGCATGGGAATAGGATTCGCCGATACCGGTATCGGGATCGCCGAATCCGATATTGCGACGGTCCTGCAACCCTTCGGTCAGGTCGAGGGCGCGTTCCAGAAAATACATCAAGGCACGGGCCTCGGTCTGCCGCTCGCCGTCTCGATTCTGGAACGCCACGGCTGCCGTCTCGAGCTCCAGAGTCGGTTGAACGAAGGCACCACGGTACGAGTCTTGTTCCCGGCGTCGCGCAAAGGCTCCAATCTCTCGATGCAGGAACAGCCCGCCCGCGCCGCCGACGGGGCGGTCGGCCGCTAAGCCGCGCCCTCGGTCGTTTTTCGTTGACGCGCGCGAATCATTTGTGATTCGCTGCCTCCCCATGGCGATCCTAAAGGAACTTCGGCGGCGAGCGTGGCACGTCGCGGCCCCCGTGCTCGGGATCTGCCTGGCGGGTTATTTCCTGTACCACACCGTGCAAGGCGAGCGCGGCATCATGGCCCTGCTGGTCCTGAAGCAGCAGGTTCGCAACGCAGAGACGCTGGTCGCATCGACCGACGCCGAGCGCCTTGGGTGGGAGCACCGGGTCCGGCAGTTGCGCCCGGGTACTCTCGATGCCGATCTCTTGGACGAGCAATCGCGTCTCATGCTCAATGTCGGGCGCGCCGACGAAGTCGTTATCCTGGGCGTGCGATCCCGCCCGTAGGCAGGCAGTTAACCGGATTCCGTGGAACTGCCGCATCCTGCCATTTTCTCAACATCTTAGCTCTGCTTGTCAGCGGCGCGGATTCGCCCCTATTATGTTCGGCGCGATTTGCCAATGCCGAGGGTGGGAGACGACATGGCCGCAGCCAGCAAGCGAAAGCCGACCGCCCCCGAAGCCGGTACGGCCGATGTTCTGACATTCTTTCGCCAGATGCTGCTGATCCGCCGCTTCGAGGAAAAGGCGGGGCAGCTCTATGGCATGGGGCTCATCGGCGGGTTTTGCCATCTCTACATCGGCCAGGAAGCGGTGGTCGTCGGCATGGAAGCGGCGATGCGGGCCAGCGACACCGTCATCACCGGCTATCGCGACCACGGGCACATGCTGGTGAAAGGCATGGACCCCAAGGGCGTGATGGCGGAGCTGACCGGCAGACGCGGGGGCTATTCCAAGGGCAAGGGCGGGTCGATGCACATGTTCAGCCGGGAGAAGAACTTCTTCGGCGGCCACGGCATCGTCGGCGCGCAGGTCTCGCTCGGCACCGGCCTCGCCTTTGCCCACAAGTATCTCGACAATGGCAATGTCTGCGCGGCCTACCTCGGAGACGGCGCGGTCAATCAGGGTCAGGTCTCCGAATCCTTCAACATGGCGGCGCTGTGGAAGCTTCCGGTCGTCTACGTCATCGAGAACAACAAATACGGCATGGGCACCAGCATCGACCGGGCCTCCGCTCGCACCGAGCTTCACTTGCGCGGCCAGTCCTACGGCATCCCAGGCCAATCGGTGGACGGCATGGACGTGGTCGCCGTGAAGGCGGCCGGCGATAAGGCGGTCGCCCATGCCCGCTCCGGCAAGGGGCCGTACATCCTCGAAATGATGACGTACCGCTATCGCGGCCACTCCATGTCCGACCCCGGCAAGTACCGCAGCAAGGAAGAAGTGGCCCGCATGCGCCAGGAACACGACCCCATCGACCGGTTGCGCGAGCGGCTCGTCGCCGATGGGCTGGCGGACGAGGACGCGTTGAAGGCGATCGACCGCGAGGTTCGCGACCTGGTTTCCGCCGCCACGGAATTCGCGCAAGCGAGCCCGGAACCCGATCCGGCCGAGCTCTACACCGACGTTCTCGTGCGGGCCTGAGTACCGATGCCGATCGAACTTCTCATGCCGGCGCTCTCGCCCACGATGACCGAGGGCAAGCTTAGCCGGTGGCTCAAGGCCGAAGGCGACAGGGTCAAGCCCGGAGACATGATCGCCGAGATCGAGACCGACAAGGCGACGATGGAGTTGGAAGCCATCGACGAAGGCAGGATCGGCAAGATTCTTGTGCCAGCCGGTACCGAGAATGTGCCCGTCAACACGCCGATCGCGGTGCTGCTTGCGGACGGCGAGAACCTCGATGCCAAGATGCCGGCTCCCAGGGCCGCCGCGCCGGCCATGGCATTGCCAACGGCGCCCGCGCCGACAGTGGCCGCGCCCGCGCCCCGCGCCATGGTTCCGGCCGAACCGGAAGCCGAAGGCGCGACGACGCGCATCACCGTGCGCGAGGCCCTGCGCGATGCCATGGCGGAGGAGATGCGCCGCGATCCGAAGGTGTTCTTGATGGGCGAGGAGGTGGCCGAGTATCAGGGCGCCTACAAGGTCAGCCAGGGCCTGCTCCAGGAATTCGGCGCCAAGCGCGTCATCGACACGCCGATCACCGAGCATGCGATCGCCGGTGTCGGCGTCGGCGCCGCTTTCTATGGCCTGAGGCCGATCGTCGAGTTCATGACGTTCAACTTCTCCATGCAGGCGATCGACCAGATCATCAACTCGGCCGCGAAGACGCTCTACATGTCGGGCGGGCAGCTCGGCTGCCCCATTGTGTTTCGCGGTCCCAATGGCGCCGCTTCGCGGGTGGCGGCGCAGCATTCCCAGGATTACTCGAGCTGGTACGCGCACATTCCCGGCCTCAAGGTCGTCGCTCCGTGGTCCGGCGCCGATGCCAAGGGCCTGTTGAAATCGGCGATCCGCGACCCGGACCCGGTCGTCTTCCTCGAGAACGAGATCCTCTACGGCCAGAGCTTCGACGTGCCGGTATCGGCCGATCATCTGGTGCCGATCGGCGAGGCGATCGTGCGCCGTGCCGGCAGCCACGTCACCCTGACGGCATTTTCGCGTGGCGTCGGCATGGCGTTGGAGGCGGCCGGCGCGCTCGCCAAGGATGGGATCGAGGCGGAGGTGGTCGATCTGCGCACGCTGCGCCCGCTCGATACCGCGACCATCGTGGCATCGGTGAAGAAGACCAATCGCCTGGTCAGTATCGAGGAGGGCTGGCCCTTCGCCGGCATCGGTTCGGAACTGGCGGCGGTCATGATGGAGCAGGCCTTCGACTGGCTGGACGCGCCGGTGTTACGCGTCCACGGCGCCGACGTGCCGCTGCCCTATGCCGCGAACCTCGAAAAACTGGCCCTGCCAACGGTCGAAAAGATCGTCGCCGCCGCGAAGTCAGTCTGCTACCGCACCTGAGGCTCTGTCATGCCGATCGACATATTGATGCCGGCGCTATCGCCCACCATGACGGAGGGCACGCTCGCCAAATGGCTGAAACGGGAAGGCGAGGCGGTGAAATCCGGCGACCTGATCGCCGAGATCGAAACCGACAAGGCGACCATGGAAATCGAAGCCGCCGATGACGGCGTGCTTGGGAAGATCGTGGTGCCCGCCGGCACCGAGGGCGTGCAAGTGAACGCCGTCATCGCCGTGCTGCTGGCGGAAGGCGAGGGGGTCGCGGCGCTCTCCGCCATGAAGGCGCAGCCTCCCGCGGTCCAACCCCTGCCGAAACCCGCCGCCGCTCCCCCGGCTGCTCCTTCGCCGCCGAGCCCCACGGCCGCCGCCGCGCCGCCCTCCGGCGGACGCGCCATCGCCAGCCCGCTCGCGCGGCGCATGGCCGAGCAGGCGGGGCTCGATCTTGGCAAGGTTCGCGGCAGTGGCCCCGATGGGCGCATCGTCAAGGCCGACATCGATGCCGCCTTAGCGGGTAGCGCACGGGGACTCGGTGCCGCCAAGCCCGCGCCGGCCGCGTCGCCGCCCGCCGGCGGGTTGCCGGCCTTCACCGAGGTGCCGCACAACAACGTGCGCAAGGTGACCGCTAGGCGACTGACCGAAGCCAAGCGCGACCAGCCGCACTTCTATCTCACCGTCGATTGCCGCATCGACAAGCTGCTGGCGGCGCGCAAGGAAATCAACGCGGCGGACGAGACGCTCAAGATCTCGGTCAACGATTTCGTCATCAAGGCGTCGGCGCTGGCGCTCATGCGCGTGCCGGCGGCGAATGCCTCATGGACCGACACGGCGCTGCGCATGTATCGGTCCGCCGACATCTCGGTCGCGGTGGCGATTCCGGGCGGCCTCATCACGCCCATCGTGCGCGGCGCGGAAGGGAAAGGGCTCGCCGCCATCTCGGCCGAGATGAAGGACCTTGGCAGCCGCGCCCGCGCGGCCAAGTTGAGGCCCGAGGAGTTCCAGGGCGGAACGTTCAGCATCTCCAATCTCGGCATGTACGGCATCAAGGAATTCGCCGCCGTCATCAACCCGCCGCAAGGCGCCATCCTCGCGGTGGGCGCCGGCGAACAGCGGCCGGTCGTGGTGGATGGCCAGATCGCCGTCGCCACGGTCATGACCTGCACGCTCTCGGTCGATCACCGGGCGATCGACGGCGCGGTCGCGGCGGAGTTCCTTGGCGCGCTCAAGAAGCTGATCGAGAATCCGGCGTTGATGTTGGCGTGATCGAACAACCAGGAAGGCTGTATTGTAAGGAAGCAAGTACCATGCGGACGACTCTGGCGTTGGTCATCACGATAGTTTTCGGAATAGTTCCGACCGCCTTGATTCTCGTGCGCGATGTCGTGAAGGAATCGTCATTACCCACTTTCAGTCTTGGCACGGCCTACCTATATGCGGATCGTGCCATCTGGCTAGTGGTGGGGGCCGCCGGATTTGTGTTGTATGATTTCATTCGAAAGGCGAGCGACATAGGAAATCGAGATCACGTGAGCGGCGGTATGATCGCCTGGATTGTCTCGATTTGCGGCGTATTGTTGCCGTTCAATGCGGCGTTGTTTGGGATCGTGTAAATGGCGAATCCCGAGGTACTGTCGGCCATGGCTAACGAAACCATAATGCAAGGTTACGCAGTTCAGTTTGTGTGTGTGGTCCTGTGTTCCTTGACTTATGCGCTTACCGTCGATGCTTCAATCCACGGCAGCCGCGACAGTTTAGGGGAGCCCTAACACAGGTGCAAATGTTCGGCGGGTTCGCCCCATGACAATGGAGACATGAAATGAACACCATGAGCTTTCTCGGTTTGGCGATGTGGGTTGTTGGGATAGGCGGCATCGTGGTGGCGCTGATTCAATTGGTGTCACTTTTTAGAACATGGCAAGACAGGCGGCCGAAGCCCATCCATCTCGGTGGCACTCCCGCTTCCGCCCCCAAGGCCTAAGACCGAACGGCCATATTGCCAAAGAGGGTCTGACCGGTGCCGACAAGAAAGAAGTCCGTCGCGTCCTCGTGGCGCTCCGTGCCGAAGCATAGCGCGGTCGGCCGCCGATTGATCGAGGCCGTGAAGGAAGCGGCGGCCTATGCGCGAGGCGAGCTTGCCTTGCCCCGCTATGACGTGACCGCCCCTGACCAGATCAACGTGGCGGCGGTGCGCCGGGCGCTGGCGGGTTAGGCGCGCCAAGCGCCCCATGAATTGACCGTGGAATCCTTCGACCTCATCGTCATCGGCGGGGACCCCGGCGGCTACGTCGCGGCGATCCGCGGGGCGCGAGTATGTCCATGGGCTCCTCGTGGCAACATTCTCAACGGCATTCGTCTCAACCCGCTTCGGAAGTTGACACGTTTTGCCACGCGTTGCGCTAGGCGCCGCCGTTCAAAGCCTCGGTCTAGCCTCCATGCCAGGTCCACGCGGACATTGATTGCGTGCTTCATCCTTACATCGATGATCGCCGGTATCTCTGGCGCCTCGAATGCGCGTCAATTTTCGCGGGAAGAGGAACTGCTGCCAGGATGGCAGCAACTTACGACTCTGCCGGAGATCGAACCGAAGGTGCGTCAGTTGATGATCGATGTGTTCGTGGCCGAATTGACTCGCGACCTCGCCGCCCTCGCTGAACTGGCGGACGGTCCGATGCTGGATTACGCCGCCGACATGCGCGACGCCGCTCTTTTCATGTCCTGGCCGCCTTTCGGAGCGCCTAATGGCCAGCCGTGCTTCTACACCTTGGAAGCGGCGTTGATGCTAAATCTACGGCGCGATCATTCCGCGAGGGACCTTGCCGCGATGTCATCCCACCAAGCGCTCACGGCAATCCTCGAGACGCCGATTCTCAATCAAGATTTTGTAAGTGTCGCGAAAGCTCTGATGCCTGCCGCAACTTATGACGTGTTGATTACGCGATGGACGTATTTCGGTGATCGGGACGAGATTCGGGCAACGGCGGCTAAGCTGTATGATGATCACGTTCGATCCGTGCTTTGGTACTCGAACCGCCTCGTTGTGGCACTGAACCTAGATGGCGATTCGTCCAATCAAATTAGCCCAGTCGCGCTGGAGGAAGACACCGGTTGGCGCTTTGCCGAAAGCGGTATCTTCGGTAAGCTGCGTCAAGTTTACGCGATGATTTATCCGCCCATAAGCATGTCGAAGAAAAAACAGGAACTCTACAGGATTGATCCTGCCCGCTATTACTTGGAAGAGATTGTGGAACATTTGGGTCGCGTGTGGCGGTCACCTGTCAACGAGGAGCTGATGCGTCCCTTGATGGCGGCCGATCCGGAATACCGATATCGGACGTGCGAGCGTGTTTGCGCGAGTTGGGATTGGCTAGCGAGCAACATTCCCGCGACGTGTAATGTTTTCAAGTCCAAACGCCCCGGAAAATGACAATGGACACCTTCGACCTCATCGTCATCGGCGGCGGCCCCGGCGGCTACGTGGCGGCGATCCGGGCGGCGCAGCTTGGCCAAAAAACCGCGCTCGTCGAGCGCGAGCATCTGGGCGGCATCTGCCTGAACTGGGGCTGCATCCCGACGAAGGCGCTGCTGCGTGCCTCCGAGGTCAAGCATCTGCTGGGGCACCTCGACGCATTCGGCTTCTCGGCCAGGGACATTTCGTTCGACCTCGGCAAGGTGGTGAAGCGCAGCCGCCAGGTGGCGGGCCAGCTCTCCGGCGGGGTGAAGCATCTGCTGAAGAAGAACAAGGTGACCGTGTTCGACGGGCACGGCCGGCTCGCCGGCTCCGGCAAGGTGAGTGTCTCGAAGGACGGCAAGGCGGTCGCCGATCTCGCGGCTAAGAACATCATCCTCGCCACGGGCGCGCGCGCCCGTTCGCTGCCCGGCCTCGAGCCCGACGGCAAGCTCGTCTGGACCTACAAGGAGGCCATGGTTCCCGCCGTCATGCCCAAATCGCTGTTGGTCGTGGGTAGCGGCGCTATCGGCATCGAGTTCGCGAGCTTCTACCGCGACATGGGCGCCGAGGTGACGGTGGTCGAGGTCCTGGACCGCATCCTGCCGGTCGAGGACGAGGAGATCTCCGCCTTCGCCCGCAAGGCGTTCGAGAAACAGGGCATGAAGATCGTGACCGCGGCCTCGGTGACGGAACTGAAGAAGGGCGCCGACAACGTCACGGCGACGATCATGGCCGGCGGCAAGGCGACGGCGTTGACCGTCGATCGTGTCATCCTGGCGGTCGGCATCGTCGGTAATGTCGAGGACATTGGGCTCGAAAAAACCAAGGCGAAGATCGAAAAGACACACGTCGTCACGGACAAGTGGGGTGTCACCGGCGAGCCCGGCCTCTGGGCCATCGGCGATCTCGCCGGCCCGCCCTGGCTCGCCCACAAGGCCAGCCACGAGGGCGTCGTGGCGGTGGAGCGAATTGCGGGAGTCGCCGGCGTTCATCCGCTCGACGCCGCCAACATCCCCGGCTGCACCTATTGCCGGCCGCAGGTGGCGAGCGTCGGCTTGACCGAGGCCGCCGCCAAGGAAGCCGGCCGCGCGGTCAAGGTCGGGCGCTTCCCCTTCATCGGCAACGGCAAGGCGATCGCCATGGGCGAGCCCGAGGGCATGGTGAAGACCGTGTTCGACGGCAAGACCGGTGAGCTCTTGGGAGCGCACATGATCGGCGCCGAGGTCAC
>VFKA01000085.1 GCA_009885795.1 Rhodospirillales bacterium
CGTCCCTCGGCATCACCGCGCGGACCCGCTCGGCGAGCGCCGGAATGTCATCGAGGAGCCGTAGCGGCGCGAAATTGTTGGGACCGCCGGTATAGTCCCGTCGCCCCTTGCAGATGCGGATCAGGATGCCGCTGTCGGCGCCGGTCGCCGGTTGGCAGACCTGCACATAGACATGGTCATGATGCAGGGTGATCTCGCCGGAGACGGCGATTCCGCCCTGGTTCGAGCGCAGGTCGAACGAGGATGGCGGGAAGCGGAGTTCTGCTGCGAGACGGCGAAGCCGCGCGCGAGCGGCGGCATGGAAGCGGCGCTTGGCGAGCGGATCGTAAGCGCAGCGGGCGTACCAGTCGGTCATGGTTGCCTCCAGAAAAGAAAGAGCCCGGCGCCCTTTCGACAAGCTCAGGATGCCGGGCTCGAAGGGTTGGGGAACGCGGGACGGCTCATCGCCGCCCCGCGGGTCGATCATTCAGCCGCGACGGTCCGCGGCTCCGAGGGATCCCCGGCGGCGGCGCTCTCGTCCTCGTCGAGGAAGGCGGGGAGATTCTCCGCCTCGACCGTTGCAGCCTCGGTCGCCGGGTGATCAGCCGTCGGCATCCGAAGCGGCTCGGGCAGCCAGCCCGAACCGGCGAGCAGGCGTTCGGCCTCCTTCGCCATGTCCGGCTTCTTGAGGTGGTCGATGAGCTGCGCCGACGCTTCGCCCTTGGCCTCACGCACGGCTTCGAGGATGCGCGCCTTGGTGACCCGGCCGAGATAGCTGTCGACGGTCGGCGTCCAGCCCGCCGCCACCATGTCGAGACCGACCGCCTGGGCGAGATGGCCGGCATGGAGGATGCGGCTGGGGTTGCGGTTCCACGGCTCGTGCACCGCGTTGACCGAGAGCGACGCGCAGTGCGCGAACAGCGCCGACCGGCTGTCGCCGTCGAAGGCCATCAGCGCATCCCAAAGGTGGCCGACTTCCTTCGGCAACTGTCCGGCCCATTGCGCGTGCCGGTCGTCGATCGACTTGGCAGAGGCGCTGTCGTTGAGCCC
>VFKA01000080.1 GCA_009885795.1 Rhodospirillales bacterium
CCGCGATGTCCGGGCCATCTTCGACCAGCCGCGCCAGTTCGGCCAACTGCGTCGCGTCCAGTTGCGCCGGCCGCCCCGGCCGCGGCCGGTCGCGCAGGCCGTCCACGCCTGTGAAATCGCGTCCAACCGTGACCCCACCATCGGCTGGTACTATGTCATTGATAAAACTATTGGATCGAGCGCCTGAAAGGGGTCACTGTTGGGCGCGAAACGCGACCCCACCGGATTGAACTATAATCCAATGAACGCAACGCGTTGTATGGTTTCATGGGTGGGGTCACGGTTGGACGCGATTTTACACATCTGGCGACGGACATATAGCTGAGTTGGCTGCGACGACGACTGCTCCCTTGCTGTGAAGCGCGGTCAGGATCGGCCGCGCTCAGTCGGGCGGGATGGCCCCGCGCCGTTCGCAGATCAGCCGATACGCCTCCGGTACCCGATGAGCGGCGAAGTTGAACATGGTGCGCTTGTAGGAATTGCAGAGGTCTAGGTCGCAGCGTGCGACGATCAACTCGTCTGCTTCCGTGGCAGTCATCGCCACCGTCTCGCCGGACGGCGCAATGATCTGCGACTGCGCCAGCATCGGCACGCCTTCCTCATTGCCCGTCTTTGCCACGCCGACCACCCAGGTGCCGTTCTGATAGGCGCCCGCCTGCATGGAAAGCCGATTGTGGAAGTCGCCAAGGTGGTCATGCTCTTGCGCAGGCGGATTGTGCACGGGCGTGTTGTAGCCGAGCAGGACCATCTCGACGCCCTGCAGACCCATGACGCGATAGGTCTCGGGCCAGCGCCGGTCATTGCAGATGCACATGCCAATGATGCCGCCAAAGGCTCGCCACACGCCGAACCCGAGATCGCCGATCTCGAAATATCGCTTCTCCAGATGCTGGAAGCGTCGCGACGGCTCGTGCTCAGCATGGCCCGGCAGATGGATCTTGCGGTACTTGCCGACGACGCGGCCAGCGCCGTCGACAAGGATCGAGGTATTGAAGCGCCGCTTGCGCCCGCCTTCCAGGCTCAACTCGGCATAGCCAAGATAGAACCCGACCGAGAGGCGTGCAGCCTCGTCGAACAGCGGCCGAGTCTCCGCACTCGGCATCTCCTTCTCGCAGAAAGCGTCGATTTCCGCCTCACTCTCCATGTACCAGCGGGGGAAGAACGTGGTCAGCGCCAACTCCGGAAAGACGACGAGCCCACAACCCATGGCATGTGCTTGGCGCATCAGCTCCAGCAATCGCGTCACGACCCGCGGCCGGGCGTCGGCGCAGGCGATCGGCCCAAGCTGCGCGGCACCGACTGTCAGTATCCTGCTCATCCTGCTTACGCGTCCTGCCTCGCCGCGCGGCCCCGCAGCACCTGCCCAGGCCGCGCGCTCGTCTGTTGGCCGTCGCGGCAGACGATCTCTCCATTCACCACCACCAGGTCGATGCCTGCGGCAGGCTGTTTAGGAACCTCGAACGTGGCGCGGTCCGCGATGACAGCTGCGTCGAAGATAACGATATCGGCGAATGCTCCTGGCCGCAGTACGCCGCGGTCGGCGAGTCGAAACTGCGCCGCCGCCAGACCCGTCATGCGATGCACCGCGTCCTCGATGGACAGCAGACCCAGTTCACGCACATAGTGCCCGAGCACGCGCGGAAAGGTCCCCCACAAGCGGGGATGCGGATGCTCGTCGTGCGCCAGCCCGTCCGAACCGATCATGGTGTGCGGATAAGCGATGATGCGCTGTACGTCGGCTTCGTCCATCATGAAATAGATCGCTCCAGCGGGCTTCAGGCGCGCCGCGGCGCCTGCCTCGTCGACGCCCCATAGCGTCGCAATGTCCGCCAGATCGCGACCGGCGAGCTCGGGATGTGGCCGCGACCAAGTGACGATGACCCGCGAAGCCAGCCCGATCAGCTCGGGCAGCAGCTCGGTGGAACCGGCGGTGTAGGGATAAACGTCGAGGCCGACAGGCTGCTCGCGCCGAGCGCGATCGATCAGCTCCAGGGTGCGTGACGATCGGCCGAAGTTGCGCCGTCCCATGCACTTGTGATGCGAGATGATCAGCGGAACGCCTGCACGCCGGGCGGTCTCGAAGCTCTCAGCCAGCGACTCCTCGACCCCGTCGGCTTCGTCTCGCATGTGCGTGGCATAGACGGCGCCGGTACCGGCGAGAATCTCCAGCAGAGCGACGACCTCGGCCATCGGCGCGGCGCGGGCCGCGGGATAGAACAAGCCGGTGCTGAATCCCACGGCGCCGGAGGCGAGAGCTTCGCTAAGTAACCGGCCCATCGCTGCGATTTCGCCATCCGACGCGGGGCGGCCGATGTCCGACATCGTCGCGACGCGCAGCGTCGAGTGGCCGACAAGAAGCGCCGCGTTGACGGCAGCCGGTCGCTTCTCCAGCGCCTCGACATAGGCGCCAAAGGTTGCGAACCTGTACGCACCTTCGCCGAGCAAGCCGAGCGGCGCGGGCGGCTCGCCATCGAACACGAGCGGCGCCAGGCTCACTCCGCAATTGCCCGCCACCACCGTGGTCACGCCCTGGCTCACCTTCGGCGTCATCGACCTGTTGAGCAGGGCATGATCGTCATGTGTGTGGACGTCGATGAAGCCCGGTGCAACGATCCGGCCGGACGCTTCGATTTCGCAGTCGGCGGCGACTGAGCCGAGATCCCCTAGCGCAGTGATGCGATGGCCGCTGACGGCCAGATCTGCGCGGAAGGGCAAAGCGCCGGTGCCGTCAATGACGGTACCGTTGCGGATGAGAAGGTCGGACGACATCGACACCGCCATTGCACTGCGTTATTGCCAACGGACCGAAACTTGCTCAGGGTTGAACCGCCAATGGGAGCCTGTCCTGAACCGCGAGGCGATCCCTCGCGTTCCACGTTCTGGAACTAATGTCTACGACTAAAAGTTTCTCGGATCAAGTTTTTCAAACTGGCAGAGGCCATGAAATTTCTCGACGCACGAATCCTCGATATCTACGAGGACCTGACACCGCTCGAGCGACGCCTCGCCGATGTGGTCCTCGAACACCAGCGCGAGCTCGCCAGCTACTCCGCCACGGAGCTCGCTCTGCAGGCTGACGTATCCAAGGCAACTGCGGCACGATTATTCCAGCGCCTCGGCTATTCAAGCTACAAGGAACTTCGCCAGCAGTCGCGCGCATTGCGCCGATGGGGGTCGCCGCTCAGCCTTCTTGAAGGCTTGGAAGAGTTCGACGCCACGCAGCCCAGCATGGTCGCGCACCTGCAGAACGACATCGCCAACCTGACTCGCACGTTTCAGGCCTTGCAGCCCGACGCCATCAACCAGGTCGTCGACATGCTGGGTCGCGCGGACCGCATTTGGTTGATCGGCTTTCGCGCCAGCCACGAGTTGGCAGAGCTCGGGGCGTTTTGGCTTAGGCATTTGAAATACAATGTTTCTTTGCTACCAAGCGGATGGATGACCTTCGCCGAGGATGTGATCGATATGCGGGCCGGGGATGCCGTGCTTGCCATCGGCTTTCGGCGGCGGCCGCGCATGTTCCGGGCGCTGCTGCAAAACGCTCGTGACGTGGGCGCCAATGTCATCCTCGTCACCGATCTCAGTGCATCGACTACGGCAAAGCTTGCGCACGTCGTTTTGCGTTGCCACACCCGGTCTTCCGGAGTCTTCGACTCCTATGTCGCTGCGGCCAGTCTATTGAACTACGTGCTGGCGGCTCTTGCGCTGCGCAACGGTAAGGCGGTGCGCAGCCGCCTGCAGCGCATCGAGGATCTGCATGACAAGCTCGACGCCTTCACGCTGCCAACCCGGTTCCGTTAGGGACCGACCCGGTGGCGCAGCGGCACGGGCGCGACAACAAGCCCCAGTCTGGAACTGATTTTCCTGTTGAAGCTAATGTGAAACTATTGTTCTATTCCGTCACGTGCCGTTCTCGCCATTGCAGGCATCGCCTTCATGGGGAGCGGTCGGGGCGCCCCGTGGCCGGGATCGGCGCATCGGGCTCTGGGCAACGACAATTCGCGTTGTGCACCACTAGAGGGAGGCTTCGATGCAAAAATCCTACTTCTTTCCCCACAGTCGGGACTTAGCTTTGCCTAAGGGCACCAGCCGACGCAAGTTCCTGCAGAATTCGGCGGGAGGGCTTTCGGGACTCGCCCTAGCCAGCGCACTCGGTCTGGCACCGCGATCAGCCCAGGCCGAACACCAGCTCAGCTACGCTTTCTGGCCGTGGGGCAGCGAGATCGTCACCGAGGGCGCCCGCAATTTCGAAGCGCAGTACGGCGAAAAGATCAATCTGCAGCCCATTCCTGGCGAATATGCCGCCGTGATCGAGACCAAGCTGGCGGCCGGCCAAGCCTTCGACCTGTTCCGCGCACAGCGTGGCCAGGCATCGCGCTGGTACGCCGCACAGTGGATCCGTCCGATCGACGACCTGCCGGACCTCGACAAGATCGTCAGCGAGGAGTTTCCCGGCATCGGCGCCGATGCGCGGTCCTGGCCGGACGGCAAGCGCATAGGCCTCACCTATTACAATGGCGGCCCCTTCGCCCTGTTCCGCAACGAGAAGGTGCTGTCGGCAGCGGGCTTCGATGCGACCGCCAACCCGGCGGACTATCCGCAGACCTGGGACGAGGTCTACAAGCAGGCGGTGGACATCAAGAAGAAGGGGATTGTCGAGCATCCGATCTTGCCGGCCTGGTACAAGGCCTGGACCGGAACGCCCTGGGCGCTCTATGCGCAAGCCTTCTCCGAGGGCGAGTACTTCGTCGACCAGGACATGAAGGCGACCTTCGGCCCCGACACCCCGCTCCTCAAGGTCCTTAGCGACTGGAAGCAATGGTGGGACGAAGAGTTGGTGCCGCGCGCAATCCTGACTTGGCAGGACTCGCAGATGAGCAACTCGTGGATGAAGGGGCTACACGCGTTCCACTTCTACATTGACTATCAAAGCTTCATCTACTCCGACCCGAAGAACAGCGAGTTCGCCCAGAACTTCAACATGAACCCCGTGGTGCCAGGCGCTACGCACGACACGACGCTGGTCGGGCATGCGCTGCATTGCATGACCGCCACGGAGCGCTCCGAGGAAGACCTCATGCGCGCTTGGCAGCTCATGAAGTTCTATAGCTGGCGCGACAAGAACGGCGAGCTCACGGTGCACAAGCGCTGGGCACGCGAAGCCAATCTCGAGGTGCCGTTCCCCGCGGTCTACGATGATCCCGAGGTCCAGGCGTCGATCAAGAAGTGGCTCTATCCGCCGCTCGTAGAAGAGAACTACAAGTGGCTGTTCGAAGGCCGGCAGCGGGCCGTCGCCGGCAGCCAGCTCAAGGCGCCCTGGTTGCAGGAGTGGGAAGTCGTGATGCAGGAGACCATCGAGCAGGAGATGCTGATCAAGGGCTCGAGGACGCCGAGCGAGACGGTCGTCTTCCTCCGTGATTTGTGGGAGGAATTGCGCGACAAGTACACCTGAGAGGCGTCTATCAGCGACTTGAAGCCGGAGTTAGGGAGGGGAGCGCGGCGTGTCGGCAGTCACCATCGACAATGTCATGAAGACCTATGGGGACGTCGTCGCCGTCGACTCCCTGACCCTTGAAATCAACAACAAGGAGTTCGTCGTCTTGCTGGGCCCCTCGGGCTGCGGCAAGACGACGACCCTCAACATGATCGCCGGTCTCGATGTCCCGACCTCGGGACACATCCGCTTCGACGGGGAGTCGGTCGAACATCTGCCGCCGGAAAAGCGCGACATCTCGATGGTCTTCCAGAGCATCGCGCTCTATCCGCACAAGAGCGTCTACGAGAACATCGCCTTCCCACTACGCATGGCGCGCGGCCCCAAGAGAGAGATCGACTCGCGCGTGCGCAGCGCGGCCGGCCTGCTGCGCATCGAAGCGCTGCTGGACCGCAAGCCGCACCAGCTCTCCGGCGGCCAGCGCCAGCGCGTGGCTCTGGGGCGCGCGGTTGTCCGCGACCCGTCGGTCTTCCTGTTCGACGAGCCGCTGTCCGCGCTGGACGCCAAGCTGCGCGTCGACATGCGCGTCGAGATCAAGAAGCTGCATGAACGGCTCGGCGCGACCTTCGTCTATGTCACGCATGATCAGGTCGAAGCCCTAACCATGGCAGACCGGATCGCCGTCATCGACGGCGGCCGTCTGCAGCAATACGCCACGCCCGACGAGATCTATCAGCGGCCAGCAAACTTGATCGTTGCCAAGTTCGTCGGCAGTCCGAGCATGAACTTCGTCCCCGGCCGGCTCATCGAGTCCGCCGGAAAGTGGCGCTTTGCGGGCGAGGGCCTCGAGGTGTCGCTGCCCGAAGGATTGCTGGATGACCCGCACCGCAGCGGACGGTCGGAACTCATCCTCGGCATCAGGCCGGAGCGCGCCGCCCTCGGCGGAACGGCTGACGGCACCGGCTGGGTCTATGCCACCGAGCCCGTCGGCTCTGACCTGTTCGTCGATGTCACCTTCGACGGGCCGGACACGATCGATCCGCGGCTATTCAAGATCCGCACGCGGCCTGACCTGCGCCTCAGGTCAGGCGAGCAGGTCGCGGTGACGCTGCCGCTGGAGCATCTGTACTTCTTCGAGCCGGACGGGCGCCGGCTCTGGCCGCGCGACGGAGCCGCCTGATGGCTGCGGCTGGCGCCCGGGCCGTTCACGGCAGGGCCGGCCTAAGCGATTCGCAGTTCGCGCTGACGATCGTCGGCGCCGTCACCCTGTTCAACGTCGTCGTCATCATCCTCCCGCTGATCTACTCGGCCTGGATCAGTCTGTACGAGACCAACGTTATCCTGCGCAAGGAGCATTTCGTCGGCGGCAAGCACTTTGCCAAGCTGCTCGCCGACCCCGCGGTGGTGAACGCCATCACCATCAGCTTGCAGTTCACGGCGATCTCCGTCGTGCTCTCGCTGCTGATCGGGCTCGGCATCGCGTTGGTCCTAAACGAGCCGTTTCCCGGGCGCGGCGTCCTGCGCGCCGTGGTGCTGCTGCCTTGGGCGGTGTCCGAGGTGGTCACCGCCACCATGTGGATCTTCATCGTCAATCCGACATTCGGTGGCTTGAACGGGATCCTGGCGCCGCTCGGAATCGTCAGCCCGTCCTTCGACTGGCTGTCGGAGCATGCAGCGATCTACTGGGTGGCGATCGCCTTCGTCTGGCACATCGCGCCGCTCGGCGCCTTCTTCTTCCTGGCGGCGCTGCAGACGGTGCCGGCCGACCTCTATCGTGCCGCGCGCATCGACCGTGCCGGCGCTGTGGCGCGCTTCTTCCACATCACGCTGCCGCACATCAAGTATGTGGTGCTGATCGTGCTGGTCGTCGTCACGGTTGAAGCGTTCCGAGGCTTCGACCTGATGTTCGCCTTCACACGCGGCGGACCGGGAACCTCAACACAGATCTTCCCGCTCCTCATCTTCCGTTACACCTTCGAGTTCTCGCAATACGGGCTCGCCACCGCCGCGAGCTATCTCCTGATCGGCATCGCGCTGATCCTGACCACCACCTACTTCATCGTCCTCACCTATCGCCGGAAGGAGACGCTCAGGGTGAAAGCCACGGCGCCCGCGCTCGCGCCGGCGGTCGCCGCCGAGGGGGCGCGCGTCTGATGCTGCACCCGCGCCAACAGGTCCTGCTGTGGACCGGCGCCGCCGCCGTGGCGCTGTGGAGCCTGATCCCGTTCGCCGGAACCATCTGGGCCTCACTGATGACGGAAGGCCAGCTCGTTCAGGGCCTTATCCAGTGGAACGACCGGCCGACGATCAGCAACTACCTGGCCATCTTCGGAATCGGGCAGGTCAGCGCCGTGTTCGGCGGCCAGGCCGAGGCGATCGGCCGCGCCTTCGTCAACAGTATCATCGTCAGCGTGCCGGTTGCCGCCGTCGGCACCGCCATATCGATCCTGGGCGGCTACGCCTTCGGGCGTTATCGCTTCCCGTTCAAGAACACGCTGTTGTTCACGCTTCTCACGACGCGCGTGCTGCCGCCGATCGCCGTCATCATCCCCTATTTTGTCATCTTCGCGTCGCTGAAGATGGTCGGCAATCCGTGGGGCCTGATGCTCGTCTATCTGACGAGCGTCGTGCCGCTCCTCACCTGGGTGCTGATGGGCTATTTCGGCAGCCTGCCGATCGACCTCGAGCGGGCGGCGCGGATCGACGGCTGCAGCCGCCTGGGCGCGCTTTGGCATGTGATGATCCCGCTGGCGTCGCCGGGCATCGCCGCAGCCTTCATTATCGCCCTGCTCATGGCCTGGAACGAGTTGCTGTTCGCCATGGTGCTGGTCGGCGGCTCGCCCTGGGAGACGCTGTCGCCGGCCCTGCTCGGCCTGTCGCCCAACATGCCGGGTTTCCGCACCGTCTTCGTGATGTTCGCTGCGGCCAGCATCCTGTCAACGATCCCGCCGCTCATTCTGGCGCTGGTGTTCCAGCGGTACATCACCGGCCTCAACCTCGCCGATCCTCTGACCTCCCAGCGGGATTAGAACGATGACCATAGGCATTGGAGCCTACGGACCGCAGGCGGGTTACGCCGTCTATGCCGGGCTGGCGGCCGCCGAGAAGATCGGCCGTGGCGCCATCGGCGGCTTCGCCACCTACGCCGCGATTACGGCCGACAACCGCCTGCTGCGCCACGAGACGCAGCGCGGCGGTAGCACAACCCTGTTCATCGACGGCGAGAGCACCGGCGGGCCGCCGCCCGAGGAGGTCGCGCGCGCCACGGCGGCAGCGGTCATCTCCAGCGGCCCCGAGCGACCGGACCCGCTGGCTCAGTTCCTCGCGGCCGATCCCAAGGGCGGGCTCGTCACCGGTCACCGCCTGCCGAACGGCCTCGGCGTGGACGGCAAGCCGATGAACATCGAGGCGCTGGCGCATCTCTTGGCCGGGCGCTCGGCGCGCGAGGCCGTAGACCTGGTTCTCGACCGCAACCGCGAGGCCGACATCGGGCTGATCGCCGTGGACCGCCGGGGGCACGCCTATGCGCGCAATTCCGACCGGGTTCAGCGACGGCCCGACCTCGGCTACGCCCGCGCGGAGGCCGCAACCGCCGGCGCGGTGGTCGAGGTGCTGCACAACGCGATCCACCCGCATCCGGCGCTGGCGCTGACCGTGGCCGCCATCGTCCTCGGGGCGATGGTCGGCGCGCCGCAGCCGGCCGGCTGGGTGACGGTTGAGGCCGGCGTGCCGCTCGTGGTCGGCAAGGAGAATGCGGTGCACTGCAATGCCAACCTCGTGGCGACGCGGATCGAGACCACCGATCCGATCCTCGGCGCCGGCCGGCACGCCTGCGCCGGCATCTACCTGGACAGCGCAGTCTACCGCGACGGGACGCTGATCGGGCTCATCATGTTCGAGCCGATCACGACGGTCGAGGACGGCCGCATCACCGAGATGAGCGGGCAGAAGTCAATGCGCATGAGCTTCCGCGCGCCGCAGCGAAGCTAGGTCGCGAGGCGTGAGCGCCATTCCTATTCTGAAGGCGACCGCAATCCCGCTCGGCTGGATGACGATCGAGCGATCGACCATGGTGATCGGGCGCCACTATGGCCAGTCGGTCACCGTGCCGCTGTGGGGCATCGCCATCAGCGGCGGTCCGCAGCGAATTCTGGTCGACACCGGTGTTCACGACTGCGCCTGGGTCGATGCCAATCTCGGACCTTGCAAGCAGGCACCGGAGGAGCACCTCGACCGCGCGCTGCGCGAGTACGTCGGGTGGGGCGTCGACGAGGTCGACATCGTCATCAACACCCACCTGCATTTCGATCATTGTGGCGGCAATGCGCTGCTGCCCTACGCGACCTGCTACATCCAGACCGCCGAATGGGATTTCGCCGCGGCGCCGCTGCCGACGCAGAACCCCTACTACTACGAGTTCCTGATCGGCCGCGAATCGCTCGACCATTTCCGCTGGCGCTTCGTCAGCGGCATCCTCGACCTCATGCCCGGCGTGCGCATCTTCCCGACCCCGGGGCATACGCCCGGTCATCAATCCGTCGCCGTCAAGACCGGCGACGGCATCGTCGTCATCGCCGGCGACTGCGCCAACTGCATGGAGAACATCGTCGATGAGCTGCCGGTCGGCATCGTCCACGACACCGCGCAGGAGATCGCCAGCCTGCGCCGCATCAAGAAGATCGCGGACCTCGTGATCCCGGGGCACGACCCCGATGTTCGTGCGGGTTCTGCGGGCATCGAGCTTCGCGCCAAGTTGAAGCATATCGAGCGTGAGAATCCCGTTCCCGGGCCGCTCGGCTAGCCACATCGCCTACCACAGGAGCCAGATCATGACGGTAATCGCACCGACCGCGCGTGACATCATCGAAGCCGGTGAGGCGCTGGGGATCACGATGAGCGAGCGCGACGCGGCCGAGTATCTCGCATGTGTCGCCGGCCTGGTCGACAGCTACCGCATCGTCGATTCGCTGCCCGACTATCTGCCCGAAGTGAAGTATCCACGCTTGCCAGGCTACCGGCCCGAGGGTGAGGAGAACAAGTACAATGCCTGGTCCTACAAGACCTCGATCAAGGGGGGGGAGCGGGGCAAACTCGCCGGCAAGCGGATCGCCATCAAGGACAATGTGTGCGTCGCTGGCGTGCCGATGATGAACGGTGCCTCGGTGCTTGAGGGTTATACGCCCGACATCGACGCCACGATTGTCACGCGCATCCTCGATGCCGGCGGCGAGATCGCCGGCAAGGCGCATTGCGAGTACTACTGCTTCTCCGGCGGCAGCCATACCGTCGCCACGGGGCGGCCGGTGCAGAATCCGTGGAAGGCCGGGTATACGACCGGCGGCTCGTCCTCCGGCAGCGCCGCGCTGGTCGCGGCCGGCGAGGTAGAGATGGCGATCGGCTGCGATCAGGCCGGCTCCATCCGCATCCCCGCCTCCTTCAGCGGCATCGTCGGCATGAAGCCAAGTTACGGCCTCGTCCCCTACACCGGCATCATGGCGATCGACATGACGATCGATCATGCCGGGCCGATGACCGCGACGGTTGCCGACAACGCGCTGCTGCTCGAGGTGATCGCCGGCGAGGACGGCCTCGATCCGCGGCAGAATGCGCCGAAGACCGCCGCCTACACCAAGGCCGTCATGGGCGATGCATCGGGACTGCGCATCGGCGTTCTCAAGGAGGGCTTCGGCCATCCGAACTCGGAGCCTGACGTCGACGACAAGGTGCGGCGCGCGGCCGAGCTCTTCCGCAGCCTCGGCGCGACGGTCGAGGACGTGTCGATCCCAATGCATCTCCAGAGCGTTGCCATCTGGACGCCGATCGGCGTCGAAGGAACGGTCCAGCTGATGATGTTCGGCAACGGCTTCGGCACCAACTGGCGCGGGCTATACGTGACCAGCTTGCTCGACGCCCATTCCCAGTGGCGCCACCGCGCGCAGGAGCTTTCGGAGTCGCTCAAGTACGTCCTCATGCTCGGCCAGCACATGCAGCGGTACCACCGCGGCCGGTTCTACGCGAAGGCGCAGAACCTGGCGCGACGACTGACCGCCGCCTACGACGAGGCGCTGGCGCGGTACGACCTGCTGCTGATGCCGACACTGCCGATCAAGGCGACGCTGATCCCGCCGCCCGACGCGCCGCGCACACTTGTCGTGCAGCGCGCGCACGAGATGTTCGCCAACACGGCGGCCTTCGACATCACGACGCACCCGGCGCTGACGATGCCCTGCGGCCTCAGCGACGGGTTGCCGGTCGGCATGATGCTCGTCGCCAAGAAGTACGACGAGGCGACGATCTATCGGGCCGCCTCCGCCTTCGAGCAAGCGAAGGACTGGAAGACGCTCTAGACGTGGTCGCTCCGTCAGTGCCGCACGCGCGTTGTTCAAAGGGAGCCGGGTAATGACTGAGGTGGAATGGAGCCGACTTAAGGCGGCTGAGCTGCGGGCACTCGCCGTGCAGGACGCCATCGTGCTCGTGCCGGTCGGCTCAACCGAACAGCACGGCCCCCATCTGCCCGTTGAGGTCGACGCCCTGCTGGCGGGCGAGGTCGCATTGCGGGCGGCCCGCCGCGTCGCGGCGCGCACGTCGATCGTCGTCACGCCGACGGTTTGGACCGGGCTGGCTGAACACCACATGCCGTTCGGCGGCACCTTCACGCTCGACTATCCGACCTTTTTCGCGCTGCTGCGCTGCATCTGCCTTTCGGCGAGCCGGCACGGATTCCGGCGCCTCTTCCTGCTCAACGGCCACGGCGGCAATATGACGGCGCTCGACGTGGCGGTGATCGAGCTCTCCGTCCAGCTCCGGTTACCGATCATTGCCGGCACCTACTGGATGCTCGCCGAGAAGGCCTTCGCCGAGATCCTGGAGACGCAACCCAACGTGCTGCATGCTTGCGAGGCGGAGACCTCGATGCTCCTAGCCCTGGATCCGAAGCTGGTCGACATGTCGCTGGTCGAGGGGATCGGGGCGCCGCCGGGTAGTGACTTCTGGGAACGGTTCATGCGTGCGCCCTCCCGCTGGCGGCCCTGGACCGAGGTGACGCCGAGCGGTGTGATCGGCAACCCCGCCGCCGCCACCGCCGAGAAGGGCGAGCGCCTGCTCGCCGCCGCCGCCGATGCCGTTGCCGAGGCGCTGCTCGATCGGCGGCTCTGGGTATGAGCCAGAAGGCGGCCCCCGATACCGAGGAAGAGGCATCAACGTCTCGATGCCTGCGCGCGCCGATCCATTGACCAGAAATGTCCACCGAGTCTCCGGCATGGAGATCCGGCGGAAAAACGCCATGGTCTCATCCACGTAGCGCCAGAACGTGGGATCGAGGGGGCCCATCGCCGGCGTCGCCACGGCGGGCAGCACGCGGGGATCGCAATTGATCGGACCCGGCCCCGGCAACAGCGGCTGCGGCGGGCTCTGCTCGTCGAACTGGTCGATCTCATTGCTCGACAGTATGCAACACTCTCCTACCGGGAACCGGGCGCACCGGGGCCATCGGCATCCGCCGGCCCCGCAGGCGTCTTGAGCAGATCGAGCACCGCAAGAGCAACGACCTGCGCCGCCTTTTCAAGATCGTCGAGATTCAGACGCTCATCCGCACGATGCGCATTGGCCTCGACCATCGAACGCGGGCCGGCACCATAGAGAACGGTGGGAATGCCCGCGGCGCTGTAGTGTCGAGCGTCAGTGTAGATCGGAACGCCCTGCGCCGTGATGTCCTCGCCGAGCACTTCGCGCGCAGCGCCCTGGATTGCTCGCACCAGCCGCTTGTGCCCGGGTCCGGGCACCAGCGGGGCCGCCGACAAGATGCGGCGGATGTTGCAAACCACGTCCGGCCACCGCGCCGCCGACGTGCGGATGAACCCGGTCAGCGCCGCCTCGACCAGATCCGGCTGCTCCTCTGGGATGACACGGCGATCCAGCCTGAAGCTGACGCGGTCGGGGACGACATTGGTATTGATTCCGCCGCTGATCAGGCCGACCACAAGTGTCGGACCACCGATCCCAGAGACCGAAGAGCGAACTGCCGCATAGCGTCTGCGCTCAGCATAAAGGTCGCCGAGGATTGCCGTCGCAGCCTCCAGCGGATCGCGCCCGGTATCCGGCCGTGCTGCGTGCGCTGACCGCCCGACGAGCTCGACCTCAAGATGCAGGCATCCGCTGTGCGCTGGAACGACGTTGTAGGTAAAACCTGCACAGATCGCGTAGTCGGGCTGCGTCAGGCCTTGTGCCAGGAGCCATTTCGGCCCGATCTCGCCGCCGGTTTCCTCGTCATAGGTGAAGTGCAGCTCGACCGTTCCGCCGGGCGAGGCGCCCAGCTTCTTCAACGCGAGAAGCGCAAGCGCGAAGGTCACAAAATCGGATTTCGATGTCGCGACCCCGCGGCCGTACATCCATCCGTCCCGGATCTCCGCCCCATAGGGATCCGCCGTCCAACCGTCACCGGGCGGCACGACGTCGCCATGCGCGTTGAGGGCGACCACCGGTCCGTCGCCGAAGCGCTCCCGCACGATCAGGTTGGTCGCGGAGATCATGCCGGCGCGCCGAACTAGGTCGGCCGGCACCGGATGTTTCTCCACGGTGAATCCAAGGTCGGCCAGTTGGCGCGCGGCAACCTCAGCATGCGGCGCACAATCCCCGGGCGGGTTGTCGGACGGCGCGCGGACGAGCTCGGCCAATGTGGCGACGGCCTGCGCGCGACGGCCACGGATGAAGTCGGTGATCTCCGCTTTCACCTGCCTGTTCACGACGCTTGACCCCGCGGTCGGAACTGCTCGATGAAGCGCAGCAGCACACGCAGACCAGTCTCGATATCATTCAGCGTTACGGACTCCGCGGGACTGTGGTTGATACCGCCGGCGCAGCGCAGAAATAGCATGGCGACGTCCGTCAAGGCGGCCATCGCCATTCCGTCGTGCCCCGCACCGCTCGGCAGGCGCCGCACCGTCAGCTTCTCGCCCGCGACGGCCGCGTCGAGTCGATCCATGAGCCAGGGGGCGCAGGCCGTGCTGCCAGCCTCGAAGGTGGTCTCCACCGCGATTCGCAAGCCGCGCCTGGTGCAGATCGACTCCATTGTGTCCCGCACGGCTTCGACGGCGGCGGTGCGGTCGGCATCGATCGGGGCCCGGATGTCGATCGTGAACACCGCTTCGCCCGGAATCACATTGACCGCGCCCGGAAGCGACGCGAGCTTGCCGACAGTCCCCACGACCTCCGGCCGCTCGCTACAGATCCGCTCGACGGCGAGTACCGCCTCAGCCGCTCCGGCCAGGGCATCCTTTCGCAGCCGCATTGGTACCGTGCCGGCATGTCCGGCCATCCCGGTGATCCGCACCGACAGGCGCGTTGCGCCGTTGATGGCGGTGACCACTCCGACGGGCAGGTTCTCGGCTTCCAGCACAGGTCCCTGCTCTATGTGAAATTCGACATAGCCGAGAACGGGGTCTCGCCGGCGCGCCGCCTCGGAGATCCGCGATGGGTCGAGGCCGTAGGCGCGCATCGCCTCAGCCACCGTAATCTCGGTTTCGTCTTTGGCTTGGAGACGGCGCGCTTCGAACGTGCCGGCGACGGCGCGGCTGCCGAGCAGAGTCGATTGGAATCGCGTGCCTTCTTCATCGGCAAAGCCGATGACCTCGATGGCGAAGGGTAAGCGGATTGCCTTTGCCTGGAGTGCCTCGATGCAGGCGATACCAGCAACGACGCCCAGAATGCCGTCGTATTTTCCGGCGTTTCGCACCGTATCAAGATGCGAGCCAACCATCGCGCAGGGCAAGCCAGGACGGGTTCCTTCATAGCGGCCGATCACGTTGCCGATCGCATCGATGTGCACGGCCATGCCAGCCGACGCCATCCAGCCGGCAACCAGGTCCGTCGCGGCCCGCTGCTCTTTCGACAGGAAGACACGCGTCAGCGCGCCCTCCCCTTCGGAGCAGTGGGCCAGCGCTTCGATGCGATCCCAGATCCGTTCCGACAGAAGTCGATAGTCCGCGGACGGCACTGATTGGTCCCCACTGTGTGGTCCAGTGGGAATGTTAGTTTAGCGGCGATCTCGGCGCCAGGGGGAGCGTGGCCGACGGAGCTGTCCGCGGTCGCGCAGCCGGCCAAGCGGCGAAGCTCGACACAGACACCTCTGGTGCTGAAGCGCGACAACCGAGCGAGGCGTGCGGCCTTACAGTGTTGTAGTGGCGTCGCCAGATCTCGATGACGATCTGAGCCTCGCGCAGCGAGAAGAAGATCTCGCCATCGAGTAGTTCGTCACGCGGGCGCGCATTGAAGCTCTCGATGTAGCCGTTCCCCCAAGGGCTCCCCGGTGCGATGTCGGCGGTTTTCGCACCGACGGCCGCGATACAAATCTGCACGGCCTTGGCGACGAACTGCGGGCCATTGTCTGAACGGATATGGCCATGCACGCCGCGCAGGATGAAGCGGTCCGACAGGACATCGATCACGTCGATCGACTTCAGCTTGCGCGAGACCCGGATCGCCAGGCACTCATGGGTGAGCTCGTCGACGATGTTGAGCATCCTGAACTTCCTCCCGTCATGGGTGCGGTCCTCGACGAAATCGTAGGACCAGACGTAGTTGCGGTATTCGGCCCGCAGCCGTATTCACGACCCGTCGGCGAGCCAATCCCCGCGCAGCCGCGCGCAACCCCGCACCAGAGAAGGTTGGAACCCAGTTCCCTCTCCCTCCGCCAAATCTCAGGTGTCCAGCCCGGAGACATAGGTAACGGAACGTATCTAAGACATGGGTGACAACCTTGGACCGAGAAGGAGACGAGCCAGTTGCTTTCGTCGATTTCCTTGATGCCGACGGCTTGTCCGGCGAGGACGGTTGAGGTGTCGATCTTCTTGCGGTGCAGGCGGATACGGCCGCAGGCGGCGACGAGCATGACGCGATCGCGAAACGGTTAGCTGAGTTCGGGGAGCCCTGCATAGCGGCGCCGTGAAGGTTCATAGACGTCGGCGGGACACTTCATGCCGACGCCTTCGCCGAACCGATCCTGAACATTCCCTGGGTCCGGATTCTCGAGCTCTTGGGCCGGATCCCCGCCGGCACGACCCAGGAGTTCCTGGATACGGCCGAGACGCAACCGGGCGGAGGCGACCATGACCAGGTCGGCCGGAGCGGGGAGGCCGCGGCGATGAAGACCATTAAAGTGAGCGACGCCACCCACCGCGCCATCGCCGAGACCGCCATCCTGCCGTTGTCCGCGTCCGGCAAGCAGCAGCCGGATGGGACTTGGCTCGTCCCCATCGAGGACGACACCTGGGAGGCGCTGGAGAGCCAGCGTCGTCCGGGCGAGAGCGACGACGACACCATCCAGCGGTTGATCCGGCATCATCGCGAACAGCCACTGAACCGAACGGGCCACCGCAACGATGCCGCGGGACGAGGATCCCGGCGGCGCTCGTTCGTGCGCCCCGCGGCGGAGTCTCCGGCGCCATGCAAGGAATGAGCGAACGGCAGTATCCGCCTATTTCAACAGAGAGCGGGACATGCCCCGGATTCCGGAAGAGGACAAGACCCGGCTGGCGAAGCAGCGGCATACCTCGAAGCGGAACTTCGAGCGGCTTCGGGACGAGCATGGGTACGCTGGTGGGCTCACGATCGTGAAGGACTACGTGCAAGCCCGCCGTCAACGGAGCTTGGCTGCGGGCCCTGGGACCGCAGCCCCAACCTCTTGCATGGCCGCCAGAACCTGCTCCACCGGCACCGGGCGCGAGGGCACCCGCGGGTGGTTGAAGCCAACGAGCCGGGGCGACCGCCCGGTTGCCCGGGCGATGCACGCCGTGAGGCTCATGCGGCACAGCCGACCCTGGCAGCGCCCCATGCCGGCGCGAGTCCAGATCTTCATACCGTAAATATTATCGGCTCCCTCCCCGCAGGCCGCCTGAACTTCGGCCCGGGTAATCTCCTCGCATCGGCACAGGATCGTATCCGGCCGCGCCAGCCGGTCGAGTTCGGGCAGGGGCACGAAGAGTCGGCCCAGCCCGTGGCCAAAGCGGCGTGCTCGCGCGAGCCTCTGGCGCAACGTTGCGAGCTTGGCGTCGCTCGAATCAGTCGCGAAGCCCAGTGCGGCCGCCGCCGAAAGTCCGGCGAGTTCGCCCGACAGCAGGGCAGGCCGGGCTCCGGCAATACCCGTGACTTCTCCACTCGCATAAAGACCGGGGATCGACGTGCGACCGGTATCACCGTCGACGACCGCGTACCAGCCGCCCAGTGCGTCATCGAAGTCGTGTACGCAATCAAGGAGTGCCGTGATTTCGAGATTGGGCTGGAACCCGTAACTGATCAGGAGGGCGTCGATGCCCGTGAGAGTCTCGGCACGGGTCCCATCGGAATCCGCGATGGCGACCTGCTCCAGCCGGCCATCGCCCGTTGCCTCGGCGACGATGCGGCCAAAGACGACACGCTTGACCTCGCGCAACACTGGCGCCACCAGTCCCACTGTTTCGAGCCATCGCTCCGGGAAGACAGCAAGGTGTGCGACAAGACTTGGGGAGGGGTGGCGAGCCTCGACAAGAGCAGCGATATCCGCGCCTTTGTCCAAGAGGCTCTGGGCCACGGCCCACAGGAAGGGACCGCTGCCCGCAATTACAACCCGTCGGCCGGGCAGGACACCGTTGACCTTGGTGAGGCGCTGACCCGCGCCGGCGGTCATGACTCCCGGAAGGGTCCAGCCCGGAAAGGCCATGACGCGATCGTGCGCGCCCGTTGCCGCGATGACGGCGCTCGCGTTGACAGCCACTGCGCCTTGGGCGCCCGAGCCAAACAGCTGGAAACCCGGATAGGCGGCAAAGATCTCGGTGCCGGTCAGCATCTTGACACCCACCGCCGCGGCCGCGCGGATGGCTGCATTGCCTGCCCTGACTTGGGCGCGCGTGTTCACGCCCGATACCGGCTGCATGAAGTACTGACCGCCGGCCATCGCAAAGGCGTCTATCAAGAGGACGGTGGCGCCGCTGCGGCGCGCTGCCGTTGCGGCCGCCAAACCCGCTGGGCCGGCGCCCACCACGGCAATGTCGGTCGTAATCGCTTGCCTCATGAGACTTCGATCCGTATGCCGTCCACCACCGGCGTCATGCAGGCGCGCACGCCCGGGCGGCCGTCAACCGTCACCAGGCAGTCAAAGCACACACCCATGCCGCAGAAGAGGCCGCGAGGCTCCGCCCGGCGTCGTGTAAGGCGAAACCGCGGATTGGCGGTCATGGCAATAAGCGCCGCCGCGACAGAAATTGCCGCGGGGACCTCATGCCGCTCGCCATTGACAAAAATGGATACCCTGTCGCTCATGCGGCCTGCGTGCGGGCAAAGCGCAAGGGCGACCAAACGCTGGCATCAAAGGGGGGCGGCCGGTCCTCAAGCGCGTCGGCGATAACGCGGGCAATTGCCGGCCCGCGGCCGAATCCGCTGCCACCGTCACCGGCGGCGAGATAGAGGCCGTTCACGGCGGTTGCGCCGACCAGGAAGCGGTCGTCGGGAGTCACTGCCTCATAGCGCACCCAGGAACGAAGGAGCTCCAAGCCGGCGAGTGACGGGAAGAGCCAAAGGAGCTGGCGGATGGAATTGCCCACGAAGACCGGATCGACTTCCGGCACATGGTCCTGGGCACCCTCCGCCGAGAGTCCCCCCGCCAGCACCGTATTGAAGAGGATTTGTCCGCTCGGTGCCTGCTGAATCTGGGTATAGCCCGCTGCCACGCCGCCAGTGGACTCACAGGCGGCAATCACGCTGCGGATCGCCGGTTCGACGCCGACACTTGCTAGGCACTGGGCCTTGCGGGGCATGATCGGCACGGCGAGTCCCGCTGTCGCGGCAATTCTCGGTGTCCAG
Source organism: Rhodospirillales bacterium (assembly GCA_009885795.1). Classification (GTDB taxonomy): domain Bacteria; phylum Pseudomonadota; class Alphaproteobacteria; order Dongiales; family Dongiaceae; genus VFKA01. The sequence continues at coordinate 19,265 of VFKA01000080.1, forward strand.
GGTCCTGCCGCCAGGATGACGGCATCGGCGGTAATCTCGCCCTCGGCGGTGACGACGCCGCGGACAGCCCCGCCGCGCGTGGCAAGACGCTCGACCGGCGTATGAAGCCGCATTTCGATGCCCCTCCGTACCGCGTCCTTCGCAATGGCCCGCACTGCCAGGAAGGGCGTGACGGTCGCCGCATTGGTGGCGTAGGTCGCCGCCTCGATGGGGCCCGTGAGCAGGGGCTCAAGTTTTCGGACTTCGGCCGGTTCAAGCAGTTCAGAGGGTACTCCCGCCGCCGACTCAAAGGCGATCCAGTCCTCGGCGACCTTGCGGTCCTCCGCCCTCTTCAGAAAACGGATTTGGCCGCTGTTCCGATACTCCATCGTCCCGCCGAGGGCCCGATCAAGCTCGGACCAGGCCCGACAGGACCACTTGAGGATTTCGATCTCGCTCCGGCTGTTCATGTGCGTGCCGATGCAGGCGAGGCTGGCGCCCGTCACGGCGGCCCCAAGGCTGTCCCTTTCCAGAAGAAGCACTTCGTGCCCACGCCGAACAAGTTCGCGGGCGATCGTTACCCCGACAATGCCGCCGCCGACGACGATCAGGCGCGCGCCCATGTCCTCGATCTCCAGCTTGAAGGCGCAGCCGTCCACAGGCTCGGGTCCGCGACGTCTCCCGCGCGGACTCCGGGCGCGGTCATGCCGAGATCCCGCATCGCCGTCAGTGCGCGGGCCACATGCTCCGGGTCCGGGTAACCCAGGCCGTGGGTCAGTGTTGCCCCCCGACAGGACAGGACCCGGATATCGCGGAGCTGCGCCCGGTGCTCGGCGGCCGTCATGTCCGGTCGGACTCGCTGGCAAATAGCGAGCGCACGCTCTGTGTCGGTGAAGGCAAGGCTCCAGCCTTCGAGCACGGCATCGACCACCGCTTGGGCGATGTCGCGATTGGCGGCGAGCCATTCGTGCTTGACGACGAGGCCGTCCTTGACGAGCGAGGCCCCGAAGGGCGCGGCGGAAAAAAGGCGCAGAGCATCATGACCAAGCGCCGCCTCGACCAAGTGGCGTTCGTGGTAGATCGTCATCTGCGCGCAGTCGACCTGACCGGCAAGAAACGCATCGAGCGTGTTGGCCATAGGCACGCGGGTCACCGCACCTTCGGGAACGCCGGCTTTTTTCAGCATCCAGCGCAATTCGAGGTCTTCGTGCCCGGGCCACACGCCCACACGGCGACCGGCGAGGTCTGAAAGTGCCGTGATCCCAGACGATGCCCGCACCGGGTAGACGAGCGAACTTTCCTGTTGGATCGCAAGAATGAAGCGCAGGCCCGAAGCGATGTCGGACTCGAGCACGTGACTTGGGCTCGCTACCGCCATTTCAGCGTCACCCGCCTTCAGGGCTGTAATGCCGCCTTGGTCAAAGCGGATGGGCTCGCAGCGGATGGCGATGCCCGCGGCGCTTCCCAACCCCAACTGCTCGGCGATGTGGTAGCCGGCGAATTGAGCCTGCGGATGCCAGAGGAGCCGGATACGTACAGCCTGCATGGCCTGCTTGGGGCGCCCCACCGAGGGAGCGCCCCATTCCTTCAGGTCTTGGGGCAGTTGATCTGCTTGTATTCCGCCGGCGCCTTCTCCCAGAAGGCGTTGGTGAAGCCCTGGTCGAGGTCGATGCCATTCTCGATGAGCTTGGCGTCGAGGAGGACCTTCTGGACGGTCTCCCACTCGGCAAGCACCGACTGGCCGAACTTGCCCTCAAGCGTGGCACCCGAACAGAACATCTCTCCCATGGCTTCGATCTGCTTGATTTGATCCTCGAGTTTCAGCTCGGAATTGTAACCGACGACAATTTTCGCGGCGGCCTCCGGATCGGCAAGCGCCTCTTGCCAACCCCGCATTGTCGCATTGACTACTGCCTGAATCACCTCGGGCTTCTCCTTGATGGTGGCCTCGGTCGCGAAGAGACCCGTGTTCACCATGGCGACCCCAGAGTCGCTCGGGTCAATAATAACCAGGTCTTCCTTCTTGATGCCCTGGGCATAGACCTGCTGCAGCTCATTGTAGATCGTCGCCTGCATGACTTCGTAGTCGCCATTGAGCCAGGCGATGATGTCGAAGCCCTGGTTGATGATGCTGACGTCATCCTGGTCGATGCCGGCCGCCCTCAGCATGGCCAGGAACTCATGCTCGTCACCGCCGAACCACAAGCCGACGCTATGGCCCTTCATGTCATTGATCGACTTGATACCGGTTTCCTTGCGGGCCACGTAAACGGTCGCGCTGCGGTGGCCGAACTGGGCGATCGTGACCAGCGGCACGCCATTGGCGCGGGCCGAGATCACCTGATTGGGGTGACCGATGCCGAAGCTGTCCGTACCCTGGGCGACCGTAATGGCGGGCTTGAGGTCGGGTCCGGCCGGCAGAAGCTCCATCTCCACGCCCGCTTCCTTGTAGTAGCCCTTGTCCAGCGCCACGAGCGGCCCTGCGAACTGGCCTTGAATCACCCACTCGAGCCGCATGGTCTCGTTGGCAGCGGCGCTCGCTGTGAGAGCCGCGAGACTTAAAAGCACACCGATTACCCACTTGCAGCAAGACATGACACTTTACTCCTCTGCTTGGCCCCTGGCTTATGTTTCCGTCCGCATCGAGCTGTGCCAGGGGATCACGAAGCGCTCGATGAGGGAGACGATGGCGAAAAAAGTCAATCCAATCAGCGCCGAAATGATCAGCGCCGCCCACAGTCTCGGCATGTTGAGAGTTCTGTAGGTTGTCATAATCACGAAGCCCAGGCCGCGATCGGCCTGCACGAATTCGGCGACGATGGCACCGATCACGGAGAACGACACGTTGATCTTGGTGCCGACGAAGATGTACGGCAGCGCGCTCGGCAGCCGCATCTTGAAGAAGCGCTGTAACGGCGTGGCAGCGGCGACGTGAAACACGTCCATGATCACGCGGTCATAGGACTGCAGACCCTTCATCATGTTGAGGGCAAGCGGAAAGAAGCACAAGAACGTCGTGACGGCGATCTTCGATTCGATGCCGTGGCCGAACCAAAGGATGATAATGGGCGCGATGGCGACGACCGGGATCGTGTTGGAGGCAATTACGAAGGGCAACAGACCGCGGGAAAGAAGGCGCCAGTAGGCGAAAGCGGTTCCGAGCAGCGCTCCGAGAAACGACCCGATGAGGCATCCGATGACCGCCTCGAGGAGCGTGATGCCGGCATGCCACAGCAATGTTCCGGGCGCGCCCCAGAACGCTTCCCAGATCCGGCTCGGCGATGGAATGAAATAGGCCGGAATCGCGAAGATGACGGTGACGGCCTCCCAAACGATGCCGGCTATGAGGGCGGTGGCGAGCGGCGGCCAAATCAGCGGCCAGGCTCTTGCCGGCCACGATTCGGTGCTGGAGGCGTGGCTCTCGCGCAGGCTACTCGTCATGGTGGGAATAGCCCTTCTCGAGTTCGGCGGCGCCCGCCTTGATCAGTTCGATGTAGCGAGGGTCATCGCGGGTGGCAAGCGAACGCGGCCGAGGCAGGTCCACGTCAATTACCGATACGATGCGGCCCGGACGCGGTGACATCACCACCACGCGGTCCGACAGCAGCACCGCTTCGCGAATCGAGTGGGTGACGAAGAGAACGGTCGCCTGCGTGGCCTCGGTGATACGCACCAGCTCCATATTGAGACGGTCGCGGGTGATCTGGTCGAGGGCGCCGAACGGCTCGTCCATCAGCAGGACGCGGGGCCGCGTTGCCAGCGCCCGCGCGATGGCGGCCCGCTGGCGCATGCCGCCCGATAGCTGACGGGGCCAAGCGGCCTCGAAACCGGTGAGCCCCACCAGCACGAGGAGTTCGCGGCTCCTTTCCTCTCGCTCGCGGGTCGCAACGCCCGCGAGTTCGAGAGGCAGGGCGACATTCTCGAGAACGCGGCGCCACTCGAGGAGAGCCGGGTCCTGGAACACGAAACCAATTTCGCGGGCGAGGCGCGCGGCACGGGGCGCGCGCCCATCGATCCGGGCCGCGCCCTCGGAGGGCTCGACGATGTCGGAAATGACCCTGAGCAGCGTGCTCTTGCCGCAGCCCGAGGGGCCGATGAGGGATACGAACTGGCGCTCCGGCACCTCCAGAGAAACGCCATCAAGCGCCTGTATTGGGGGATGGTCGGCTTGACCGGGAAAACTCACGGACACGTTCTCGAATGCAACGCCCGTTCCGACGGGAGCCGCTGCGGATGGCTTCGTATGGGCGCGCTCGCCGGCTCTCATCCGTAGCGGCCTCCACCGGCAAACCAGTCATCGAAGGCGGGACTAGTGCGCACCACGACGCTCTTTTTCTTCAGGTAGCTCTTCAGGGCATCCCAGCCATTTTCCTTGCCGTAACCGCTGGCGCCCCACCCTCCCCAAACAGAGCGAGGATCGTTCTTGTGGTGGTCATTGACCCAGATGACCCCGGCCTGAAGCTCCGCGGCCCAGCGGTGGGCGCGCGTCACATCCTTGGTCCAGATCGCCGCCCCCAGCGCATACGGCGTGTCGTTGGCGAGCGCGATCGCCTCGGCATCGTCGCGGAAGGGTGTCACACCGACGATGGGCCCGAAGACTTCCTCACGGAAAAGCCGCATCCGCGGATTGACGTCGGCAAAGACAGTGGGGGCCACGAAGAAGCCGCCTTGGAGAGCCGGCGGGAGGCTGTTGGGGATGCAGCCGCCAGCCACGAGCCGGGCACCGGCAGCCTTCGCGGCGGCGACGTGGTCGAGGCAGCGGGCTTGGGCGTTGGCGGAGATCACCGGCCCCATGTCGGTCCCCGGGTCCGCGGGGTCGCCGACCTTCAGGGCGGCGGCGCGCGCGGCGAGCCGGGTCACGAACTCCTCGTAGCGACGTGCGGCGACGAGGAACCGGGTGCCCGAAACGCAGGTCTGGCCGGCCGCCACAAAAGCCGCAAAGGTCGCGCCCGCCACCGCCTCCTCGAGATCGGCGTCCTCGGCGACGATCACCGGCGCCTTGCCGCCAAGTTCCAGCGTGCAGGGCACCAGGCGCTCGGCGGCCGCGGCGGCGACGCGCTTGCCCGTCTCCGTGCCCCCGGTCAGGTCAATGCGGCGTACAGGTTCGGCGGTGCAAACCGCGCGACCCGCATCCGCGCCGCCTGTTACCACATTGACGGTGCCCGCCGGCAGGCCGGCCTCGCAGCACCATTCGGCGAGAATGAGCGGCGAGACGGGCGCCAACTCCGAGGGCTTGACGAGACAGACATTGCCGGCCGCGAGCGCGGCGGCGAGTTTCTTCACAAGAATGAGGATCGGGTGGTTCCATGGCGTGAGCAAAGTGCACACGCCATAGGGTTCGAGGCTGGTGTAGGTCAAGAAACCGCCGTTCACGCGATTGGCTTCCCCCTCGACACCCAGAATGATGCCGGCGAAGTACTCCAGCCACTCCGGGATGCGCGACATCTGCGCACGCATTTCGCGGATCGGGCGTCCGGTAACGGCGGACTCGACATCCGCCAAATCCGCCATGCGGCCGCGCAGCAGCTCGGCGAGGCCACGCAGCAGCCGCGCCCGCTCACCCGTCTCGGTGGCAGCCCAGGCAGGTGCGGCGGCAGCGGCGGCACTTGCTGCTGCTAGAACATCTTCGGGACTCGCGTTCGGTACAGTGGCGAGGAGCTCGCGCGTGGCGGGGCTCCTCACTTCGAGCCTGGCGGATCGGCGCGGCTCTCGTTCCGCTCCGCCATAGTGGAGCTGAAACGTGCCGCGGGCGAGGAGTCCTGCCGTCATGGCGGTCCTAGATGATCGACGAGCGGGAAGTTATGCCGCCGTCCACGGTAAAGATGACCCCGCTCGTGTATGCGGAGCGATCGGAGGCGAGGAACGCCATGAGATCCGCAATCTCGCGGACACTGGCGGGCCGGCCCAGCGGATAACGCGCCATGAGTTCGCGCCACCGGCTTTCGTCCCCATGCCAGTCCATCGCCCGGCGCTTCAGGAGCTTGTAGATGCGCTCCGTGTCGACGGGGCCGGGATTGATACCCACGACGCGAACGCCTTCGTCGAGGCTGCGGCCACCAAGGGCGCGGGTGAAGGCCATAAGACTGGCATTGCCGGCGGTTCCGGCAATGTAATCGGCATCATAGCGTTCGCCGGCATTGCCGATGTCATTGATGATGACGCCGCGGCCGCGCGCCTTCATGCCCGCATAGACCGCCCGCGTCAGGTTAATATAGCCGAAGACCTTGAGCTCCCATCCCTCTCGCCACGACTTTTCGTCGAACGAGGCGAGGTTGCCGCCCGGGATGACGCCGGCATTGTTGATCAGGATGTCCACATCGCCAACCGCGGCAACGAGGCGCTCGATGGCGCCGGGCGCCGTCAGGTCCATCGGATGAAGCATGACACTGACCGGATGGGTGGCGATGATGTCAGCGCGCACCTTTTCGAGATTGGCCACATTCCGCGCCGTGAGGTGCAGGTTGCAGCCCTCTTCGGCGAAGACCTTGGCGACGCCCTCTCCGATGCCCTGGGAGGCGCCGGTGATCAAAACGGTCCGCCCGAGCAATCCGAGATCCATATGGTGAGTCCCGCTGGCGCAAATGTGCACGCCGTGTATACATGATACTCTGCCGGTGCCGCGCTGGCGTCAAGAGCGGCTGCGCGCTATTCACCCCGTATGTAACCTCAATAAGTCACTATTCGTGCCATCCAAGCCTCACCACAGCAGCGACCGGCCCTTGGTGACCCGCCTTATGGCCGCCATCGAAGCCGATATCCTGGAGGGGCGGCTCAAGCCCGGAGAACGGCTTGAGGAAGTCATGCTGTCGCGCAAATACTCTGTATCGCGCACTCCCATTCGTGAGGCCCTCCGGCAGCTGGCAGCCACGCGGCTCATCGACCTTCGCCCGCGCATTGGGGCAGTTGTCGCCCGCCCGACCGCGGGCGAAGTGATCGACTTGTTTGAACTCGTCGCTGAACTCGAAGGCGTGGCGGCGGCCCTCGCGGCGGAGCGCCTGGACGCGGCGCATCTTGATGCCATTACCGAGGCCCACGCGGCCTGCCAGAGGTCCGCCCAGGGAAATGACGCCGAGGCCTATTATCGCGTCAACGGCCAGTTCCATCGCGCCATCCACGCCGCTGCGCACAACCGGGTACTCGCGGACGAGATCGAGGTCCTCGACAAACGTCTGGCACCCTACCGGCGCTTTATCACCTTCCGGCCGGGGCGTACTCGGGAGGCCCTGCGCGAGCACGACGCCATTCTGCGCGCCATTGCCGAGCGCGATCCTGCGCGGGCCCGGGCCGCCATGTCGGAGCATGTGCGCATCCTCGGCGACGACGCCATTCATCTGGTGAAGGGGTTCAGTGTCGCATGACCGAGCAACCAAAACCGGTGCAGCGCATTGGCCTGTTGCTGCCGTCCTCAAACACGGTCGTTGAACCCGAAGCGCACAGACTCATCCCGCGGGATGGATCCATAACGCTCCATTTTTCCCGCTTTCGCGTTACCGTCATCTCCGATGACACGGGCTCGACCGGCCAGTTCGAGCTTGAATCCATGTTGCAGGGCGCGCTACTTCTTGCCGACGCCAAGGTCGACCATATTGCCTGGGCCGGAACAGCCGCCAGCTGGCTTGGGTTTGCCCGGGACGAGGCACTGGTCGAGGCCATTGAATCGCGCTCCGGCATTCCGGCCACGACCGCCGTCCTTGCCATCAATTCGCAGCTTCGAAAGCTTGGCGCCAGGCGGATCGGCCTTGTGACGCCCTACGTGGCTGCCATCGAAGAGCGGATCATCGAAAATTACAGGCAACGGAATGTCGAGGTCACCGCATCGCGCCGTCTCGATCTTACCGTCAACACCGATTTTGCGGCGGTGCCGGAGGAACGCATCGAGGCCATGGCCCGCGACGTCGCCTCCGCGCGCCCGGATGTCATCGTGATCATGTGCACCAACTTGCGCTTTGGACGACGCGCACGCGATCTGAGCCGCATACTGAATCTGCCTGTGATCGACTCCGTTGCCGCAACGGTCAGCGCCTGTTCGACCTAGTTTCGCGGCCGCGGGCCCGGCTGGTCTATGGTTCTCGCGCGGCGTGTTCACCGGCCGCTGCATAATGCACCTTGTTCGGGCGCGGCAGATAGCGGGGATGATCCACCCCGTCGGCCGCGCACTGCCGGGCGAGCTTGTCGTACTCGCACGGGAAGGTCGGCAGCTTGAGCGCCTTCAGGTGATGGGCGAGCAGAAGCCGGGGCGTCTCGGTCATGACGCCGCCCCGGCGAGTAGACCCATGTAGGTCCTGGCCGAGGTGGTCGCCACTTTGGCCTGCGGTAGGTAGGGATAGCCCGACAGGTCGAGCCGAGGCGGCCGGCGCTCGATCCGGCCCGTTGCTTTGATGGATGCGGGCCAGGTGGACGAAACCCATGTTCGATAAGACGCCAACGGCATCTTGGTCACCCCCGCGAAGGCGCAGGCGGACCATGGCTTGCCCTTACTTGCCTACCAGGCGATGCACCGTCTTGCGCGCGGCGTCGAAGCCCTCGCGCACCAGGATCTCGTAAAGCGGAATCTGACCGAGCTGCGACCAGACGTAGTTCTTGAGTTGGTTGAACGGGCGGCCGCCCAAATCCCGGCCCTTGATGCCGAAATCCTCGGCGGCAAGCTGCTTCAAGAACGGCGCGGTATAGAGTTGCGCCGCCCCCATGGCATAGGGCCAGTTCATGTCGGCCAGATGCGTCACCCATTGCTCGCCCGGCACCGGGGCCAGCACGATGTCGCGGCCCTTGCGCTCCAGCAGGCCGTAGTCCACCGGGTCGATTTGGGCCATCACCGCCGCCGCCTTGATGAAATGCGCGACGCGGTCGAGTCCCACCCAATTGCAGACCACCTTCTTGCCGTCCATGGAGGCGCCGAGAGCGGAGAGTTGGTGCGCCGCCGCCATGGCCATGACGATGCGGGAATCATAGCGCCGATACATGAGCTCGGCGGTGACGTAAATACAGTGGGCGTGCCAGGTGTCGTCGTAAACGGTGCGCGGTTCCTCGAGCCACGAGCCGTCGTCCTGCCACTGGTACAGCCAGACCTTGGGATACTCGTGGACGCACAGCGCCGCCGAGGGCAGGTCGCGATCGAGCGGCAAGCCCATCATCTGCCGGTAGTTCGCTGTGTAGGCCTCGGCCATGCGAATGTTGTAGGCGACCGTCACGGCCAACCCGCCCGGATGCGCGTTGTAGAATTCGTTGTGGCTGGAGGGCGCGGTCAGATAGGTCTGCGGCGTCATGTGCCCCCGCGGCCAGACCTCGTCGGGGTGGTCTTCACGGTTGAAGAAGCCGAGGCGGACCATCTCCTTGAACAGAGCCTTGCGGTCCGCGTCGGTCGGATACATTTCGAGAAAGGCCACCTTGGGCGCGGCGATGCATTCGGTCATTAGGCGCCGATAGCCGGGATCCTCGAGGCTCGCCGCCACCGCCAGCAATTCGTTGTAGGCGCTGGTGACGAGGCGTGAGGCATGCGCCATATGCAATGGCGTCATCGCCACGATCTCGGCAAGCCGCCGGCGCGGGACCAGATCGAGATCCTTCGAGAAGGCGCCGTAGGTGAACTTGCCGGGCAGCTTGCCGCTACCTTTCTTGCCGACGTGATCGTGCGCATGTGCCATGTCGATTCCTCCCGAGAATGGTGATTTTTCGTCAGCGATAGAACGCTCCGCCGTCGCGATCCATGAGGTGATGCGCCTGCGGTGTCAGACCGAGCCACGCCGTGCCTTCGGCGCGAACCGGATGATCGGGCGGGACCACCGCCTTGACCATGGCGCGGCCGAGACGAACATCGAGAACGGTCTTGCCGCCGAGCCGCTCGAGCCAAAGCACCTCGCCGCGCAAGGGTGTCGCGGCCGTCTCCCGCGGCGCCACGCGAACCGCCTCCGGCCGCACGCCGAAGCCGATCCTCCTTGGCAGATGCGAAAACGCCGCCAATGTCCTTGCTTGCGGCACGGGCAGGCGAAAACCATCGCCGACCAGCGTTAGCTCGCCCGCTTCCTCGGCGAGTTCGGCGTCGAGGAAATTCATGGGCGGCGTGCCGATGAATTCTGCAACGAAGCGGTTGGCGGGCCGATGATAGACCTCGTCCGGCGTGCCGACCTGCTGGAAGCGGCCTTGGTGCAGCACGCCCACCCGGTCCGACAGGCTCAGCGCCTCGACCTGATCGTGGGTGACATAGAGGATGGTCTGCCTGAGTTCGCGGTGCAGCTTCTTGAATTCGATCCGCAGCGCGATGCGGATGCGGGCATCGAGGTTGGACAGCGGCTCGTCCAGCATCAAGAGGTCGCCCGGTTGCACGATGGCGCGCCCGATCGCCACGCGCTGCTGTTCGCCGCCCGAATAGGTGCGGGGATGACGGTCGAGAATGTGACCGACCTTGAGCATCGCGGCCACCTCGCGCACGCGATGCTCGACCTCCGGCCCGCCTATGCCGGACGCGGTGAGCGGAAACGCGATGTTCTGGAAACCGGTCATGGTCGGGAACAGCGCGATGTTCTGGAACAGCAGGCTGACCTTGCGCGCCCTTGGCGGCATCGCGGTCACGTCCCGTCCGCCCAGCACGATGGTGCCGCGATCGGGCGCGTGAACGCCGGCGATGACCTTGAGCAGCGTCGATTTCCCGGCGTTGGTCGGCCCAACGATGCAGAAGAATTCGCCGTCGGCGACCGAGAGCGACACCTGGTCGAGCGCCTGGACGCCATCGAAGCGCTTGGCCAGCGAGGCGACCGCGAGCGCGCTCACGCCGCCGCCTCCGCCGGGGCGAGCGGCACGGCATCGCCGCTCGCGCCGTCGATCAGATGCGCGCGCGCCGGGTCGATTGCCAGGTGGACCGTCTCGCCTTCGCCGGCGAAGCCCGGTGCCACGACGACTCGCGCCAGGCTGTCGCCGTATTCGACGTGCAAGACGTGCTCGGCGCCCAAATTCTCGACGAAGCGCACGATCGCCGGCGCCCAACCCACGCCCGGCGCCGGCGCCGCCACGATGTGGTGCGGCCGGATCGCCAGCCAGTGCCGTCCGGGATCGATCCGGCCGCGGCCGAGGACGAGCCCCCGATGGCAGGCGGTGTCGGCGACCATCCGGCCGGCGACGGTTTTAATCTCGCATGGCAGAAGATTGATCGGCGGGTCGCCGATGAACTCCGCGACGAAGCGATTGCGCGGCCGATTGTAGATCTCGTCCGGCGTGCCGTACTGCTGCAGCTCGCCGGCGTTCATGACCGCGATGCGGTCGGACATGCTCATCGCCTCGACTTGATCGTGGGTCACATAGAGCACGGTCTGCCCGAGCTGCTTCTGGATCTGCTTGAGTTCGCTTCGCAAGCCGGCGCGCAAGGCGGCGTCGAGATTGGACATCGGCTCGTCGAGCAGTACCAACTCGGGCTCGGTCAGCAGCACGCGCCCCAGGGCGACGCGCTGCATTTCGCTCATATTGAGCCGGCCGCCGCGCCGATCCAGCGTCCCGGTCAATTCGAGACGGCTTGCCATCTCCGCGACCAGGCGATGGCGGGTGTCGCGCGGCGTACCCTTGGCTTCGAGGCCAAAGGAGAGGTTGGCGCGCACGGTGAGCTTGCTGAACACCGCATAGTCCTGGAACACCAGCCCGATGCGCCGGCGTTGCGCCGGCAGATGCTCGATGCGTCGGCCGTCGACCGCGATTTCCCCGGAATTGGGCGGCTCGAATCCGGCGATCATGGCAAGAGTCGTCGACTTGCCGCAGCCCGACGGGCCCAGCAGCGATACGAATTCCCCTTTCATCAGGCGCAGGGACAGGCGTTTGACCGCGTGAACCCGGTCGTAGCGTTTGTCGACCTCGCGCAACTCGAGCTTCGGCGCCGTCGCGTTATCGTTTGATGGCGCCAAAGGACAGCCCTCGTACCAGATGCTTTTGAATGAGATAGCCGAACAGGATGACCGGCAGGGTCGAGACCGTGCCCATCGCCGCCTGCACGCCGTAAAGTTTGCCGGAACTGGCCGAGACGTAGTTGGCAACCTGGACCGTGACGGTGACGATCTTGCCTTGCGTCAGGGTGAGCGCGAACAGGAATTCCGACCAATTCAGGATGAAGACGAAGAGGGCCGTCGCCAGGATGCCGCCCTTCACGAGCGGCAGCGTCACGGTGAGGAATGCCTTCATCGGCCCCATGCCATAGATCATCGCCGCGCTCTCCAGGTCCTCGGGAACCTCGTCGATGAAGCTGCGGATCATCCAGATACTGAACGGCAGGGTGAACGCCGTATAGGCGATGATCAATCCCGGATATGTGTCGGAGAGCCGCACGAAGGAGAACACCACCACCATCGGCACCACCACCGCGATCGGCGGGAACATGCGGATGGTGAGGAATTGGAACGGGTAGTTTTCGCCGCCCGTTCGATAGCGCGAGATCGAATAGGCCGCAAGCGTGCCGAACAGCACCGACAGGATCGTCGCGGCGGTCGAGATGATGGCGGAATCGGCGAACGCCTTCCAGGCACTGGCCGATACCTTGTAGTCGAGCGAGCCCGCCTCGGTGGCCGCGACCTCGCGCGCCAGTTCGGGCGCGAACACGATCCGGTAGTTCTGCAAGGTGGGTCGCTCGGTCAGCCAGACCGGCGGAAAGGTTGCCCATTCGTCGTGCGGTTTGAACGAGGTCGACACCAGCCAATAGATCGGAAAGAAGCTGATGAGCATCGCCAACGCCACCGCGAGGCGGCGGAGCGCCGTCACCCATCGCCTTTCGTCGCCGAACACCGCCCGCTACCCGTGATGCCGCTTCAAGGGGCGCGACAGCGCCAGGCAGATCGAGACCACCACGACCAGCACCAAGAGCGCCGCGGCGGCGATGTAACCGATGCGGAAATAGACGAAGGCGCCGTTGTACATGAACATCGAGATGGTCTCGGTCGAGGCCCCCGGCCCGCCCCGCGTCAGGATGTAGACGGCATCGAAGATTTTGAAGGTCTCGATGCCGCGGATCAGCAGCGCCACGGCGATCACCGGCATGAGCAGCGGCAGCATGATGCGGAAGAAGATGCGCACCCGCGAGGCGCCGAGCACGATTGCGGCGCGGATCTGGTTTTGCAGCAGGTTCGTGAACCCGGTCAGCATCAGCAGGAACATGAGCGGCGTCCATTGCCAGATCTCGCACAGCACGATCGGCGCCAGCGCCCAATTCGGGTCGGAGAGCCAGGAGAATTCGAACGACCGGCCGATCGCCATGCCAATCAGGTGATTGATCGGTCCGCGGTCGTTGAACAGCATGAAAAAGGCGTTGGCGGCATCGACCGGCACGATCATCATCGGCAGGATGAGGACGCTGACCGCGAGCTTGCGCCACGGCCATTCGTCGAGGAAGAGCAGCGCCAAACCGATGGCGATCGCGAGCTCGCAGACCACCGCGACGACCACCACCAGTAGCGTGCGCCAGAGCGCGTTGATGTAGCGTTCGTCGTACCAGAGATCGTAAAAATTCCAAAACCAGACGATCTCCGCCCGGTACCAAGGAACCCCGGCGGTGGGCTGCCAATCGGTGACGCTGAGATAGATGGCAATGAGGGTGGGGGCGAGCACCACCGCCAGCATGGTGAGTTGGGCCGGCAAGACCAAGCCGACATTGAACGGGATCAGCGGCTTCCTGATCCGCGTGGTCGGCATTGTCGCGGCGGTGTCCTGGTCCATGAGAGCGTTGCCCCGGGCGTCGGCCGTGGGACGCGCGCGCTTTCGCGCGCCCCCCACGGCGCCGCGCCTTACGCCAGGATGTCGCGCACCCCTTCCGGATAGATCGACTTCAGGAAGGTCCACTGCACGAGCTGGCTTCTCTTGCCCATGCGCCGGGTGAGGCGGTTCCAGGCCTCCGCGACCTCGTCCAGCGCCTCCTTCGGTTTCTTGTTGCCGATATCGACTTCCTGCAGGGCGACGCGCAGCACGTCGAAATACTCGCCCTGCCCCTTCAGGTAGAGATCGGGAATGCTGTCGCGCATGCTGGCTTCGTGAGCGGCGAGGAACTCCGGCGAGTAGGTCTTGATGATCTCCGGGTCCTTGTAGTGCGCGCCGCGGAACGGATCGAAATAGCCCCCGGGATCGCGCACGGCGATGGTCGACATCGCCGGGCTGGTCGCATAGAGCGTGAACAAATAGGCGATCTCCGGGTCCCTCGAGACGCTGGAGACCACGTAGTTCCAGCCCCAATTGAAGTAGGGCGTCTTCAGCACCTTGTCGCCGACCTGGCCGCCGGGCGTGTTGCCGAAGGCGAGCTTGCCTTTCACCTTCGATTTGTCGCTGTTGAGATATTTCTGCGTGCCGCCCCAGCCGATGTTGCAGAACTTGTCGCCCTGTCCGTAGGCTTCGAAGTTCTCGAACAACCCATTGGTGCGGGCGCCGGGATAGAGATACTGCGAGGCCGCGACCAGTTCCTCGAGCGCCTTGACCCCGGCCTCGTTATTGATCTGCGGATTGAGATCGTTGTCGAAGGGGTAGAAGCCCTTGGCATGGAAGCGCACCCACCATTCCCAGGCGATGAAATACTGCGTCCGATAGAGGGCGCCGCCGAACATGCCTTTGTCGGGCCGGTGGAAATGCGCCATCATGGCGTCGAGTTCCTGCCAGGTGTCGGGCACCTTGAGCGCGTAGCCGTTCTTATCGGAGAACGCCTTGTTCTCCTCCGCGTTCTCCAGCCAATCCTTCAAGTAGAACATGACATAGGTGTCGCCATCGGTCTGGTAGCCGTAGAGGCTGCCCTTGTAGTAGTCGCCGGTCGAATAGAGCGAGTCGTCCTCGAAGCCCTCCGGCTGGTACTTCGTGGCGAACTGATCGAGGTTCACCAGGATGCCGGATTCGACCAGGTCCGGAATGCCGAAGGTGGCCGGCAGCGAGATGTCGAAGGCGCCGGTCTTGGCGACCGCCTCGAGCAGCATCTTCTGGTTGATCTCGCCCAGCGGCACCTCGATGTACTCGACCGTGATTCCGGTTTCCTCGGTCCACTTGTCGGCGACCGGCTTGACGTTGCCGAGCGAGCCCGAGGGCTGGAGGATCTTGAGCGTGACCGCGCGGCCCGCGGCCAGCTCCTTCGCCGCCTTGGCGGCATCGGTATGAACGGTGTCCATCGCGAGCGCGGCCTTCGCGGTCCGCGGCCGCATGACGTAGCCGGGAGCAAGCGCCAGCCCGGCGACGGCCGCCGCGCCTTGCATGAAACGCCGGCGCCCCTTGTTCGTGGTGGTTCTGCTGATCGACATCGTGAGTTCCTCCCTTGGTTCGGTTGCAATACGACGTAGTTGGGTTATTTCATCACCGTGGTCTTGCCGCGGTCCTGACCGACCAGAACGGCGGCGATCACGACCGCCCCCTTGATGATCATCTGCGTATACTGATTGACATCCATCAGGTTGAGGCCGTTATCGAGCAGGGCGATGATCAACACGCCGATCATCGTGCGGTGGACGCCGCCGATCCCCCCGGACAGCGACGTTCCGCCGACCACGATGGCGGCGAGAGTATTGAGCAAGAGATCGGTGCCGAGCGTGGGGCCGGCCGCGCCCAGCCGTGCCACGGCGAGCGCGCCAGCTAGCCCCGAGGTGCAGCCGCACAGGGCAAAGGCGTAGACCTTGTACCTCTTCACCGGAATGCCCGAGGTCCGAGCCACGGCTTCGCCGCCGCCGATGATGAACATGTAGCGGCCGAGCCGGGTCTTGAAACAGACGAAGGCCATCACGATCCAGGCACCGAGCGCCCACAAGGCGATATTGGGGAAGTACGGGATGGCTTGGCCGATCGCCATGTCCTCGAACACAAGCGAATCGAAACGCAGCGCGCGGCCCTGCAAAAGCTCCCAGGCAAGCCCCGTGTAGACCGACATGGTGCCGAGCGTGACCACGAAGGACGGGATCACGCCATAGGTATAGATCAGGCCATTGGCCAAGCCGAGCGCCGTTCCGATCAACACGCCGACGAGGATTGCCGAAAGGCCGAGGTCGAACTGATTGATCGCCAGGACCGTGACCGAGCCGACCAACAGCACCATGGCGCCGACCGAAAGGTCGATGCTACCCATCAGCACAATCAGCGTGGCGCCGAGACAGGCGACCAGCAAGACGCTCGCCTGACCGGAGATCGCCGTCATGTTGCGCAGTGTCAGAAACGCCTCCGAACCGAGCGAAAAGAAGGCGATCAGGCCCAGGACCACGATGATCGGCAACGCGATTCCTGTCGTCAGACGACGGGGCTCGAACAATCGAATGCGCTCGGCAAGGCTGGTTGACGTGGCCATCAATGCACCAAGGGCGCAAGCGGTTCCGCTCCAACCGTCGCGGCCAGTCCGTCGCCGCCATTGTCGAGGCCGAGCATGAGAGCGATGAGGGTGCGCTCGGTCGGCTTGGCGTGTGGCGGCGCGTCGAGGATCGTGCTGAGCCCGCCGTCCCGCATTACGGCGATGCGGTGCGACAGGCCGATCAACTCCATGAGCTCGTCGGTGATGAGCAGGATACCGACGCCACGATCGGTCAGTTGCCGGATCAGGCGATAGATCTCCTCCTTCGCGCCGGCATCGACGCCCCGCGTCGGGTTGTCGAGAATCAACACCTTGGGATCGCGACACAGCCATTTGGCCAGCACGACCTTCTGTTGATTGCCGCCCGAGAGCGACGAGCAGGGAACCCGCGGCCCGTCGGCGCGGATCCGCAACTCCCCGATCCAGCGCCGCGCCGAGGCGGTTTCTTCGCCATTGCGCCAGAGGCCGAGGGCGTCGGAAAAGAGATCGCCGCCGCTGGCGAGCGAAGCGTTCCAGGCGATGGAAAACGGGGGGATCATGCCCTCCAACTGTCGCTCCGCTGGAACGTAGCCCAGGCCGTCGCGCACCAGGCGCCGGATGTCGGGCGCGCCGGGCGCCGATCCGGCGAGCTCGACGGTGCCCGAATCGGGCGCCAGCACCCCAGCCGCCCCCTTGCCGAAATGCGACTTGCCGGATTCCAGGAGACCGCCGACGCCGAGCACTTCGCCGGCGTGCAAGTCGAGGCTCACGTCGTCGTACTCGTCGGCGCGGCAAAGGTTCTTGACCGCAAGCACGACCCGCGCCGCGTCCGGCCGACGCTGCTCGCTCTCGTGATAATAGTCGGCGTCCCGCGCCCGCCCCACCATGAGCCCATGCAGCGTACTCTCGCTCGTCTGCCTCGGGTCGACGAGCGCCACGAGGTGACCATCCTTGAGCACGTAGATCATGTCGCTGACCGCCAGAACTTCGGTCAAGCGATGAGACACGAATAGCAGCGAGCCGTGCTCCCGCACGCGGCGAATCAAGCGGAAGAAAGCCTCCTCCTCGGTCTTATGCAACGCCGAGGTCGGCTCGTCCAGCAAGACGATCGGGAAGGCAATGCCAAGGATCTCCTGCGGCACCAGGCAGGCCCGGGCAACCTCGATCGCCTGGCGAATAGAGAAGTCGTATTCGTTGGTCGGCCGGCGCACGTCGATATCGAGCCCAACAGCGGCGACGATCCGGCTGGCGGCGTCAACCATGCGCTGCTTGGCCACCAGCCCGCCCCAGCCGTCGAACCTGTCTTCGTGGGACAACAGAACGTTTTCGTAGACCGGAATGTTAGGGACTAGAGCCTGCTCCTGGAACACGCGCGAGATCCCGAGCAGCATGGCTTGGCGGTAATTTCGCGGCTTGATCTCCTGACCGTTCAGGAAAATGCTGCCGCTGTCCGGCGCGATGATGCCGGAGATGATGTTGAACAGAGTCGACTTGCCGGCTCCGTTCTCGCCGACAATGCCGACAATTTGGTTGCGGCCGACGGCAAGATTGACGCCGTGCAAGACCGTCGAGCCGCCGAAGCTCTTGGTCAGGTTGCGTGCTTCGAGAACCGTACCGGCGTCCGTCATGCTTGTCTCGTTACCCACCCGCGTCCCGGCGGCCTTGCCGCCTTGATAAAAAGTCCGAAAGCCTCGGCCCAAGATCGCGCGCGGCGGCCCTTACCCCTTGGCGGAGCATGCCACCGCGCGCGCGTCGTCGTTTCGTATCTCAATTTCACTTCATCGGCGAGGGTCCGAAGAAGTCGGTCTTGTAGTGGGCGGCGTATTCGTCCTTGACCGCCTGAGCCTCGCCATTCTCGCGCGACTGGGCGTAGTCCTTCGGATAGTCCCAGCCATCGGGCTTCGGGATTCCGCCCCATTCCAGATCGATGTCCATGGGGAACAGTTCAGCCTGCGGGTCCCAATCGTCGGGGTGCTCGATCTTCGACATTTTCTTGTAATCGAAGGGAGCGATGTCGCCATTGTTGACATAGCGCTCGAGATAGTTGGTCAAATTGGCCTTGGTCATCGTGACCGAGCGCCAATTCATCAGCCGCTCCGGCGCCCGCGGCTGCCACCCATGCAGGACATCATAGAGGCGCGTGGTCAGCAGGGCGCCCATGTAGGCGGGCACATTGGCGCTGGTGGCGAGCAGGCGGCCCTGCTCGATCATCTCGGCGCCGCCCGACGTGCCATCGGCGCCGGACAGGAATACGTCTTCGCCCGGGCGCATGCCGGCCGCCCTCAGCGCCGCGATGCAGCCGTCGGCCACGTCGTCGTTCTGGGCGACCACGCCACGGATATCCGGGAACCGGGAAATCAGGTCCTCCATGGCTTTTTGCGAATCCTCCCGGTTCCACTTGCCGGGCAGTTCGCCGACCAGCTTGCACTCGGGAAAATCCTTGAAGGCGTCGTCGCGACCGCGGCTGCGGATGAGGTCGGTGGAGTTGCCCTCGACCCCGGTGACGCCGACGACGCTGCCGCCGCCGAACTTTTCTTTCACCGCCTTCAGCACCTCGACGGTCACCCCGCGGTGGGCCGAGAACTCTTCCGGCACGGCGTACATGGTGTAGTAGTCGCCAGCCTCGAACGGCGTAAACCAGGGCAGCGTGCCCCAGGTATTGTCGAACCAGACCTTGTTTTCGTTAGCGAGCTGGGCGATTCGCTTGATGGAACCGCCGCCGGGCGCGTGGACCATGATCGCTTGGCTGCCGGCGGCGATCTGCTGCTCGAACTGATTGAGCTGTCGCTCGGAGTCGAGCTGGCCGTCGACCGAGCTGATCGCCATGCCGAGCGCCCCGGCGGCGCCCTTCGCGCCGGCATCCGCGTTGGCGACATACTCCAGGCGCAGCGTCATCATCAGATGCGCCATCTTGCCGCCCTTCTGCGCCACCGCCACCGCCGGATAGCCGAGCCAGGTCGCCGTCGCCGACGCGATGGCGCTGGCGGAGGCCAGCGCCAGGAAATCGCGCCGCGGCACGCCATGGGTATCGAGTCGTGCCATGTGTTTGTCGACAACGCGCTTATCGCCGTAATCGGGAAACTGTCTTGGATCGAGTCGCTTGATCATGGGTCTTTCCTCCCTTGCATGAAACCGAGTCCAGGTATTTCTCCGTCGCTCTTAGTGCTTGGCCATGAACTTCACCTTGTCTTTGTCGGTAAGCCGCTCCGCCTTACCTTGCTCGACCAGCCACAAGAGATGCGTTTGAATGCAGGCCTCGGCGTAGCAGTGCCGCTCTCCTATGCCGGTGGACACGGTGTAGTTGAGGTCGGTTTTGACCGGCATGATTTCGGGCAGCAATTCGCTTATGGTCGTCGGCTTGTTCGCGCGACGCAGGCAAAACAGGACACGCTCCTGGGTGCCCTTCTGCTGCATTTGCATGTGCAGGAGGCGCCGACGCGAACTCGGCCGCGAGTAGGATGAAAGCCCGTGCCCTTCGAGCAGAAGATCCGCATTGAAGCCGAGGCAGCGCTCGATCGAGCGCGAATGGGCCTTGGCATCGCCGATGGGATAGGGACCGAGGGGCGTGGGATAGTGCATCAGATCGCCGGGATAGAGCGTGCGCGTGTTCGGGTTCCACAGCCCGATATGGCCGGGGCAGTGTCCCGGCAGGTGTACGATTTCGAGCTTCAGGCCGCCCACATCGAGGATGTCGCCGTCCTCGACCGCTTGATCGATCTCGACGGGGAAGTTCCAGTACTTCCTGACGATCTCGGGATCGGACAGGCCGAAGCTTTCTCCCGGTTCCAGGTTGAAGTCCTCGAGCATCTTCTCGGGCGTGGTCCCCAGGCGCGTGATGTTCTCGCGCCGGGTCACGATCATCGGATCCTCGATGATCGGACGGTCGAGCGGGTGGCAGACGACCTTGGCGCCATAGCGCTTCTTCAGCATATCGGCATTGCCGACATGATCGTAATGGAAGTGCGTGATAAGAATGTACTTGAGCGCGTTTTTTTCCTTGTCCAATAGTTTGACCAGGAAATCGCCCATGCCGTTATTGTGCTCGGGCAGGGTCCAATTGCCGGAATCGACCAGCAAGTTCTCTCCCTTGCCGCGAATAAGATAGACGCCGCTTTGCACATAACCGTCCAACTCGTCCTCGGCGAGCGGTCCATGGATGCCCGGGATGCCCCAGCCATCCGGCGTTTCGGCCCAGAAGAAGATCATCTCTCAACCCCCCTCATGAGTTGACCGTCGTTGTTGCTCGAACACGGTTGTCACCTATTCGTTCCCCGGCGCGTAGCGCGCGTAGCGCACGTCGGCCGTGATCTGGTGCGCCAGCATGCCCTCGACCTCGCACTGGCGGCTCATGATCGGCGCGATGCGCCGGCTCGCCTCGCGCGTCAACCGCTGATAGGTGACTGTCTTGATGAACTTGCCGGCCCACAATCCGCCGGTGTAACGCGCCGCCTTGCCGGTCGGCAGGGTATGATTGGTCCCCACGCCCTTGTCGCCATAGGCAACGGTGCTTTCCTCGCCGACGAACAGGCTGCCATAGTTGCGGAGTTTGGCGAGATAATAGTCGTTGTTCTCGCACATCACTTCGAGATGTTCGGGCGCGTATTCGTCGCTCGCCTCGACCGCCTCGGCGTCGCTGTCGACGACCACGATCTCGCCATTGTCGCGCCATGCCACGGCGGCGATCTCGGCTGTCGGCAATCCGGTCAGTTGCCGGTCCACCTCGCGCGCCACGGCTTCGCCCAATCGCCGCGAGGTCGTTATCAGCCACGCCGGGCTGTCCGGCCCGTGTTCCGCTTGGCCCAACAAATCGGTGGCGACCAGCGAGGGATTGGCGCTGTCGTCGGCGATGATGCAGATCTCGGTCGGGCCGGCCAGCAAGTCGATGCCGACGGTGCCGAAGAGCTGGCGCTTGGATTCGGCGACGTAGGCGTTTCCGGGCCCGGTGATCATGTCGACCGCCCGCATGCCGACGCAGCCGAAGGCCATCGCGGCCATCGCTTGCACGCCGCCGAGGACATAGATTTCGTCGGCGCCGGCGGTGTGCAGCGCGTAAAGGGTCGGCGGGAAAATCCCGTCCGGTCCGCGCGGCGGGGCGCAGCCGACGATATGCTTGACCCCGGCCACGCGCGCGGTGCCGACGCTCATGATCGCGGCGGCGACCAGCGGATATTTGCCGCCCGGGATGTAACAGCCGACGTTTTCGACGGGTATGAGCCGCTGGCCGAGCGTGATGCCCGGCTCCAGCTCGACCTCGAAGGGCTGCATGCTGTCGAGTTGCTTGCGCGCGAAATTCGAAACCTGGCGCAGGCAGTAAGCGAAGTCCTCCTTGAAAGTCTCCGGCATGGCCCGCGTCACCCGGGCGATCGCGTCGGGCGGGACGCGCATCTCCGGCTCGGCCCATTTATCCAGGTCCATCGCGTAACGCCTGATCGCCTCGTCGCGGTTGGCCTCGATATCGGACAGCATGCGGCGCACGGTGTCCTCGACACGGCCGCGGTCGGCCGGTTCGGTCGGGATCGCACGCTTCAAGTATGTCCGCATCGCCCCCGCCCCCCGGGACCATGAGCCGATCCATGTAACCGGTTACATTATCGGGATCGAAACTGGCCATCAAGACAAATCCGCGGGGGTGCGCAATACGCCGTTGACACGGCTGACGGCGTCACCAACAATTCCGCATGGCTACCGATCGTCTGAAGCCGCGCCGGACGCCGCTTGTCGCCAAGGGCAGACGGGTTCGCATTTGTAATCGCTTGCAAGATCGCCCGCGCCACGCGGTACCCTGCTCCGCCGCCATCCGGACGGGACGGCGATGGTAACCGCCCCGCGCCGGACGCGCCGGCCGGCGAGCGCAAGACCGGCGACCATTCGCGAAGTCGCCAAGGAGGCCGGCGTCTCGACCGCGACGGTGTCGCGCGTCTTCAACGATCCCGAGACCGTGAAGCCGTCGATGCGCGCGCGCGTCATGAAGGTGATCGACCGGCATCACTACGTATCCGACGGGCTCGCCGGCGGCCTCGCCTCCCGACGCTCCCGACTCATCGGCCTGATCATTCCGACCATGACCAATTCGATCTACGCGTCGTCCACCCAGGCGATTCAGAACGTGGCGCAGAAAGCCGGCTACACCGTTCTCGTCGGCATCTCCGACTTCATACCCGAGCAAGAGGCCCACCTTATTCACCAGCTGATCGGGCGCCGGGTCGAAGGGTTGATCCTCACCGGCGCCGAGCGGCCCCCGCGCGTCTATGAAAAACTCCGGCGCAACGGAACGCCCTTCGTCATCACCTGGAAGCTCGCGCGCGGTTCGGGTCTTCCTTGCGTGTCGTTCGACAATCACCGGGCGGCCGCGACCGCCGTCGCGCATCTCGTTTCTCTCGGTCACCGCCGCATCGGACTCATCTGCGGCGAGACCGCGGTCAACGACCGCGCGCGCGGCCGCCGCGAAGGCTTCCTGGCGGCCATGTCGAAACATGGGCTGCCGATCGATCCCTCGCTCCTGCTCGAACGCAAGTTCGAGTTCGTCGAGGGGCGCGCCGCGATGCATCGAATGCTGCGGAACCCCCGGCCGCCCACGGCCGTCTTCTGCGCCAACGACATCCAGGCGATCGGCGCGCTCAGCGAATGCCGAGAGCAGGGCCTGTGCGTGCCCGCGGACATCTCGATCGTCGGTTTCGACGACCTGCCGATCGCCCAATACACGACGCCGCGACTGACGACCGTTCGCGTGCCGGCGAGCGACATGGGGCGCCGCGCGGCGGAAGCGCTGCTGCATTCGATGCGCGCCGGCGAGCAAGACATCTACGTGGAGCTTCCAACGGAGCTTATCGTGCGCGAGTCGACGGCGCGAGAGGGAATGGGGTCAGGTCTTGCCTTTTGCCTCCCCGCCGTCTAGCCTGCCGCCATGTCCCGTCCCCTCCGCCTCGAATTCCCCGGCGCGCTCTACCACCTCACCGCGCGCGGCGACCGGCGCGAGCCAATCTTCGAAGACGACGACGACCGCCATGCGTTGCTGGAGGTTCTGGCGCGGGGGCTCGATCGGTTCGACGCCGCGTGCTTCGCCTACTGCCTGATGGGCAATCACTACCACTTCGTCCTGCAGACCCGTCACGCCAATCTGTCGCGCCTGATGCGCCATGTGAACGGAGTTTATACGCAAGCCTACAATCGCCGGCACGGCAAGGTGGGGCACCTGTTCCAGGGCCGCTTCAAGGCGATCGTGGTCGACCGCGACGCGTACTTCTTGGAAGTGTGCCGCTACGTCGATTTGAATCCGGTGCGTGCGCGGCTGGTCGACCGGCCTCGGGCGTGGCGCTGGAGCAGCTATCGCGCGCACGCCGGCCTCGCGAACGCGCCGCCCTGGCTGGACAGCCAAACCTTGCATCGCCAACTGGCGCCCCACGCGTGGCGACGAGACGGCCCGCGCCGTTACACCGAGTTCGTCGCCGAAGGGCGCGGCGTGAAGCTGTGGGAGGACGCCCTGTCGGGTCAAATCTATCTTGGCGACGACGGCTTCGCCGAGCGGCTCAGGTCGCGCCACATGAAGCGCCCGGCATCCGGATCATCGGAGTTCGCCGTCGCGCAGCGGCGTACCCGGCCGCAACCCGTCGATGTCTATCTCGGTCACGCCGGCGGCCGCGACGCCGGCATCGCGCTGGCCTACCTGGAAGGCGGCCATACGCAGACGGCGATCGCGCGGGTCGCCGGGCTTTCGGTTTCACGCGTCAGCCGGCTCGTGCGTGCCTATGAGGCAAAAGGCAAGACCTGACCCCTTTTTCTTTTGCCGAGAGGAGACTCGTCCATGGATGCCAAGATCGCCGAGCAGGCGGCGCGGCATTTGTGGGCCGAGCACGAGGGGCGCGCGAACTACAACAACCTGCCCGCCGAACTGCGCCCGGCGAACCTCGACGATGCCTACGAGTTCCAAGACGCTTTCCACGTCCTCGCCCGTCAAGCGCGCGGGTCCATCGCCGGCTGGAAGATAGCGACGACGACCAAGGTGATGCAGCAATTGATGGGGCTCGACCGGCCCTGCGCCGGCGCGATCTTCGAGCGCACGATCCACCGAAGCCCGGCGCGGCTGCGCGCCGCCGACTATGTCAACCTCAAGATCGAATGCGAGCTGGCGTTCCGGCTCGGCGCCGATCTGCCGGCGGCCGGCGCGCCCTTCACCGCCGAAAGCGTCTTCGGCACCATCGAAGCGATGATGCCGGCTTTCGAGTTGATCGACGACCGGAACGCGGTCTACAAGGAGACCGAAGCGCTCAGCCTGATCGCCGACAATTGCTGGAACCAGGGGATCGTGATCGGGGAGCCGCGGCCGGTGCCGCCGGCCGGCGCCATGAATGACTTGCGCGGCCGCATGGAGATTGCCGAGCGGCCGGCGCTCGAGGGCGGCGCGGACGGGCCGCTGGAGGCCCTGGCCTGGATCGCCAATCTGATCGCCTCGCGCGGCGGCGAACTTCGCCGCGGCATGGTCGTGATGACCGGCAGCCTGGTGCCGACGACGGCGATTGCTGCGGGAGAAACGGCTGTGTTCGCTGTCGCCGGATTGGGCGACGTCCATCTCGCCGTGACCTGAGGAATTGCGCCAACAAGAGTGTCGGGGAGAGGACCATGGATTTCGGAATAAGAGGCCGCACGGCCATCGTGTGCGCCGGCAGCAAGGGGCTGGGCAAGGGCTGCGCCGCGGCGCTTGCCGCGGAAGGCGTGAGGATCGTTCTCAACGCCCGCGACCCCGGCCCCTTGGCCGAGACCGCGGCGGCGCTGCGCCGCGACGCGGGCGTCGAGGTGATCGAGGTCGCGGCCGATGTCGGCACCGCCGCCGGCCGCGCCGCGATCCTCGCCGCCTGCCCGGATCCCGACATCCTGGTCAACAACGCGGGCGGGCCGCCGCCGGGCGACTTCCGCGAATGGGGCGAGGCGGAGTGGCACGCCGCGCTACAGAACAACATGGTCTCGCCGACGCTCCTCATCCGCGCGGTGATCGACGGCATGATCCGGCGGCGCTTCGGGCGCATCGTCAACATCACCTCCGCGGCGGTGAAGGCGCCCTACCCCGCGCTCGGTCTATCGAACGGCGCGCGCGCCGGCCTCACCGGCTTCGTCGCCGGCCTGTCGCGCCAGGTCGTGCGCCATGGCGTCACCATCAACAACCTGCTGCCGGGGTCGCATGACACCGACCGGCTGCGCGCCATCATCGCGCGCGAGGCCGCCGCCAAGAAAATGCCGTTCGAGGCCGCCCTGGACCAGGCGCGCGCGGAGGAGGTCGCCGGGCGGTTCGGCACGATCGAGGAATTCGGCGCGGCTTGCGCATACCTCTGCAGCGCCAAGGCCGGCTTCATCACCGGGCAGAACCTGCTGCTCGACGGCGGCTACTATCACGGCACGCTGTAGCCCTTGGCCGCCGGGCCGTCCCCTGGGCAGCGAGGCCTTTCCCGCGCGGCTGGTATGGATCGCGGGGCGAACGCCGCGCCCCGCCAAGCGCGGCCCCAAGCCTGTCCTCGGGCCGGCCATTGGCCGGACCCGGGGGCCGCGCCGGCGCGATGAAGCGGGGATGCGGTTAGTTTAGTGTACTGTCACCGTAATTCCGTAATTCTGCGTAATTCTGTCACCGTAATTCCTGTCACCGTAATTCCAGTGCACTGTCACCGTAATTCGTAATTGTGTCACCGTAATTGAGGTCGCGGCACATGAAGCGCCCGGCATCCGCATCGTCGGAGATTGCCGTCGCGCAGCGGCGTGCCCGGCCGCGACCCATCGACGCCTATCTCGGTCAGGCCGCCGGCCGCGACGCCGGCATCGCGCTGGCCTACCTGGAAGGCGGCCATACGCAGACGGCGATCGCGCGGGTCGCCGGGCTGTCGGTTTCACGCGTCAGCCGGCTCGTGCGCGCCCATGAGGCAAAAGGCAAGACCTGACCCCATTCTTGAGACCTGACCCCATTCTTGAGTCGGTCTCGGAGGTGGCGACATCATTGATTCAACTGTGTTGCTCATTTCCCAACCCCTCGCTGGATCAAGCACATCAACAGGATGTTATTCCAATCATCAACATATTCATACTAATAACATTACTTGTTGAAATTACTTAGATTGTTTAGGAACTCAACGGTTCTTTTCTTCGAAATATTGGCCTGTTCATACCAATAATTAGAATACTCAGTGTTCTTCACAACCCCCCACGCGTTCGAATAGGCAAGAGAAACCGCGATCTGGGCTTCAAAATGACCAGCCTTTGCTGCCCGAAGGAAAAGAGCGAATGCTCGGTTCATGTCCTTTCGCACGCCATCGCCGCTCTGAAGTAGCCCCGCCAAAAGTATTGCCGATCGTTCGTGACCAAGATTCGCGGCGTGTTCGAAGTACTTAGAACTCTTGATCTTGTTGATCGGCACCCCAGCGCCGTGGGCATAGGCGATACCGAATATGTAATTAGCTAGTATGTCGTCCATTTCCATGGCTTTATTCAGCCAGATGATTGCTGCGGGCAAATTCTTAGGTAAGCCACCGGTACCGAAAAGATATGAAACACCGAGCATCGACATTGCAGGTCTCCATCCCATCTCAGCCGATGCTTGATATAGGTCGACTGCTCTCTCGGGGTCGGTGAATTCATTTGCCGCAGCGAGAGCGAACAGGGCTTCTGGCATTCCGCCTCTTGCCGCCAAATTGAGCAATCTAAGGCCTTCGGTGAAATCGCCAGTAACGAAATACGTAAGACCTAAGTAGTATTCATTGCGGGCTATGGAGGAGCTTTCATAAAGTTCTTTGCACTCTAGAATCAGCTCGGTGGAGACTGGGGCCGCAACGTTGCCAGTAAACCATTCGAAGACTTGATCGGGTCTGTAACCTAAATAGAAATGCGCACAAGCATTGTCGACCACACTGTCGTCAGTGGCGATGGCAGTGGTCGACCGAAAGCAGGCGTTCAATACTATAGCAAGTACAAGGAAACACTTGGCTTTGGAACTTACACCTACGCGCCTCCTCTGGGACGCGTTAGCTTTGGTTTCGACCTTGACGTTTGGCCTCATATCGTCTCCACCACCATTCGCCTGTCGGCGGTGAACTTGACGACGTTCACCGGCCGATCGGGGAAGACCATCTGTTTTGTCTCCTTGATCGCGGCTTCCGCGCCGCCGAAGGGCAGGATCGTGTCCATGAGCCAGACGGCATCGCCCGATTTCCACTCGGCGGGCTTGAGGCGGATGTCGCCGCGCCGCAGGCGCTCTTCGACTTCCGGCGCGACCAGCGCCCAGGTCACGAATCCGATCGGCCGGTTCTCCTGGCGCCACAGCCGGAACTGGCCGAGCGCCACGGGCGGCACCAGCATCCATTCGAGATCGGCGATGAAGAGGTGGCGGTGCAGCGGCGACTGCATCATCAGCCACAGCGCGTGGCCCATGGCCTGGACCTTATCGAGCGAGGGGGCGGGCGTCGCCGGGGTGGTGGCGGCGCCCGTGCCGGTCTCCGGCGAGGCCGGTCCCGCATGGCCGTTGCCGTTCGGTTTGCTGGAAGTGGATTGCGGCGGCGGCGCGGTGTCGGCCGGCGGGGGTGCCGCGGGCGGAACCCTACCGCCCGCATGCGTTGGGGTCTTACCGCCGCTCCCTGCGCCCGCCCGCCTGGTCATCGAGGCAACGCTCTCTTCTCCATGTCCAAGGCTAGACCTTGGATTTGACAGCGGCAACGGAAACCGGCGGCACTCCCGTCTTGACGTGCCTGCCCGGAACCGCGTCGAAAAATGTTGACTTTCTTGGTCGAGTTCCTGTAATGTTCACTGGTCTCGTTTCGGCGGGACTGGCGTCGTTCTTTGACATCGTGAATAGGATCGCCGCGAACGGTGCCGCCTCGCACCCGCGGGTCGCCGCAGGAGGAAAGCAGGTCTCTTGACGGTGTTTTCCAAGGAAAAAAGTCTTCATGGGGTTGTTCCTCGAGAAAATGGAATCTCGTTTTCGAGTTTTTCGGCTGAAAACGACGACGGATCAATGGGTTGGGTCGTGAATCTTGTCGTTTCCGTCGCCGTCCCTGTCTTCCCTTCCACCGCTCCCGAATTGAACCTCCGATTTTCACCTGGGGATATCCCCTCCCGGCGGATGACAGAAGACGGAAGCCGGGCATCGGACCCCCGATATCCGTCCCCCTGTTCCCTGTCATCCGATCCCTGTCCGGGCAAGCAGCCGCTGGCGTCGGCACGGAACCCGTACTATACCTTGGCCCCGATCCAAGCCTCGGAACCCAGCCCCCGCAACCAATGAAGAGACGACGATGCGATACGAAGCGCCTACCACGATCAATGCCGCGGTAAAGCTGCTCGCCGGCAAGGCGGGCCTGGCCCGGGTGCTGGCCGGCGGCACCGACCTCCTGGTCCAGATGCGTACCGACCGGATCGCGCCCGACCTGGTGGTCGACGTGAAGCGCATACCGGCCCTCCATGCGATCGCCGCCAAGGCCGGCGGGTTTCGCATCGGCGCGGCCGTCAGCGGCGCCGTCATGGGCGAACACAAGGCCTTGCGCAAGGCCTGGCCTGGCGTCGTCGAGGCCGCGAACCTGATCGGCTCGGCCCAGATCCAGGGCCGGGCGACGCTGGCCGGCAACCTCTGCAACGCCTCGCCGGCCGCCGACAGCGTGCCGGCGCTGGTCGCCGCCGGCGCGTCCGCCGTCATCGCCGGCCCGCGCGGCAAGCGCACGGTGGCGGTCGAAGCGGTCGGCGTCGGCCCCGGCAAGAACTCGCTCAAGAAGGGCGAGCTGGTCGAGGCCATCCTGCTGCCCAAGCGCAAACCCCGCTCCGGAGACGCGTACTTGCGCTTCATTCCGCGCACCGAAATGGACATCGCGGTCGTCGGCGTCGGCGTCGATCTGACGCTCGATGGCAAGGGCGTGTGCGTGGCGGCGCGCGTGGCGCTTGGCGCCGTCGCCGAGCGCGTGATCCTGGTACCGGACGCGGCCAAGGCCCTCATCGGCACGACGGTGGACGCCAAGGCGCTGGAGAATCTTGCCGCCGCCGCCTCGGCCGCCTGCCGTCCGATCGACGACAAGCGCGGCACCAAGGAGTTCCGCATCAAGGTCGCAGGCGTCTTGGCGCGCCGTGCCGCGACCATCGCCTTGCGCCGCGCGAGGGGGAAATAATGTCCAAGGTTCGGGTTTCGACGACCATCAACGGCGACGCGACGGCCTATCTCTGCGACGCCGACGAAACGCTGCTCGACGTGCTGCGCGACCGGCTCGGGCTCACCGGCGCCAAGGAAGGCTGCGGCACCGGCGATTGCGGCGCTTGCAGCGTCACCCTCGACGGGCGCCTGGTCTGCTCCTGCCTCGTGCTCGGCGCCGAGGCGGAAGGGCGCAAGATCGGCACCATCGAGGGCATCGCCAACGGCGACAAGCTGCATCCGCTGCAAACGAAGTTCATCGAATTCGCCGCCTTGCAGTGCGGCATCTGCACGCCGGGGTTCATCGTCGCGGCCAAGGCGCTGCTCGACCGCAACCCCAACCCGACGGAATCGGAGATTCGCTTCGGGCTCGCCGGCAATCTGTGCCGGTGCACCGGCTATGACAAGATCGTGCGCGCGGTCCAGGCCGTCGCCGCCGATATGAGAAGGAGCTGACCCATGCCGCTTGATTCCAGCATCGACCCGGCAACGCACAAATTCAGGCTCGTCGGCACAAGGCCGGTCCGCCCCGATGGCGTGGACAAGGTCACGGGCCGCGCCAGGTTCGGCGCCGACGCCACCGCGCCCGGCATGCTCATCGGCCGAATCTTGCGCAGCCCCCACGCCCATGCGCGCATCCGCTCGATCGACACCGCCAAGGCCGCCAAGCTTCCCGGCGTCAAGGCCATCGTCACCCGCGACGATTTCAAGGAAGGCGATCCGTCCTTGCGCGACGTGCTCCGGAACGTCATGGCGCGCGACAAGGCCCTCTATGACGGGCACGCGGTCGCGGCCGTCGCCGCAATCAGCACCGCCGTCGCGCGCAAGGCGCTCAAGTTGATCGAGGTCGATTACGAGATCCTGCCGCACGTGACCGACGTCGATGAATCGATGAAGCCGGATGCCCCGGTGCTTCACGCCGATTTGCGCACGGCCAACATCGAGCCGGCGCCCAAGAAGGCATCCAACATCGCGGCGCGCCACGAATTCGGCCACGGCGATCCCGACATCGGGTTCAAGCAGGCCGCCGTCGTCGTCGAGCGCGACTTCAAGACCGAGGCGACGCATCAGGGCTACATCGAGCCCCATGCCTGCCTCGCCAGCGTCGGCCCTGACGGCCAGGGCGAGCTCTGGGTGTGCACGCAAGGGCACTACATGATCCGCAATGTCTGCGCGTCTCTGCTAGGCATGGACGTGTCCAAGTTGCGGGTGACGGCATCCGAGATCGGCGGCGGCTTCGGCGGCAAGACCACGGTGTTCATCGAGCCCGTGGCGCTCGCGCTGTCGCGCAAGGCCAACCGCCCGGTGAAAATGGTGATGTCGCGCGAGGAGGTGTTCCGCGCAAGCGGTCCGACCTCGAGCTCCAGCATCAAGGTCAAGATGGGCGCGACCAAGGATGGCCGTATCACCGGCGCGCTTGCCGATATCCGCTTCCAGGGCGGCGCCTTCCCCGGCTCGCCCGTGGATTTCGGAGCGATGTCGGCCTTCGCCTGCTACGATCTCGACCATGTGAAGGCCATCGGCTACGACGTGGTCGTCAACCGCCCGAAGCAGGCCGCCTATCGCGCGCCCGGCGCGCCGATGGTGGCTTTCGCCGTCGAGAGCGTCATCGACGAGCTGGCCAAGAAGATCGGCATGGACCCGATCGAGCTGCGCCTGAAGAACGCCGCCAAGGATGGATCGCGCTCGTCCTACGGACCCAAATACGACCGCATCGGCCTGCGGCAATGCCTCGAGGCGGCGGGGCGGCACCCGCATTACAAGGCTCCGCTAGGGCCCAACAAGGGGCGCGGCGTCGCCGCCGGCTTCTGGTTCAATTTCGGCGGCCAGACTTGCGTGTCCTTGAACATCAACATCGACGGCACCGTGGCGCTGGCGGTGGGCACGCCCGATATCGGCGGCTCGCGCGCCTCGATGTGCCTGATCGCGGCCGAGGAACTTGGGATCGGCTACGAGCAGGTGCGCGCCATCGTCGCCGACACAAGTTCGCTCGGCTACAACGACATTTCCGAAGGCAGCCGCGTCACGTTCTCCACCGGCCTGGCCACGATCGAGGCCGCCCGCGAAGCGATCGTCAAGCTTTGCGCGCGCGCCGCCAAGACCTGGGGCATCTCGCCCGACGCCGTCACCTGGGAGAACGGTCATGCCAAGCCGTCGGGCCCCAACGCCGGCAATTTCGCGCCGCTGTCGCTGGCCGACATCGCCAAGACGGCCGCCAACACCGGCGGCCCCATCGCCGGCCACAACGAAGTGAACGCCGAAGGCGCGGGGGTCAGCTTCGCCGTCCATATCTGCGACGCCGAGATCGACCCCGAAACCGGCCGGGTGCTGATCACGCGCTATACCGTCATCCAGGACGCCGGCAAGGCCATCCACCCGAGCTACGTCGAAGGACAATTCCAGGGCGGCGCCGTGCAGGGCATCGGCTGGGCCATCAACGAAGAATACGTCTACGGCAAGGACGGCCGGCTGCAGAACGCGGGCTTCCTCGACTACCGCATTCCCGTGGCCTCGGACCTGCCGATGATCGACACCGTGATCGTGGAGGTGCCCAATCCGGGGCACCCCTACGGCGTGCGCGGCGTCGGCGAGACGTCGATCGTGCCGCCGCTGGCGGCCATCGCCAACGCCGTCTCCGCCGCCGCCGGCGTGCGCCTGACGCAACTGCCGATGTCGCCGCCGCGCGTGCTGAAGGCCATCGACGGCGCTTCCGCCGCGGCCGGCCGCCGCTAGCGGCCCCACGCCGTGGTCCAGGTTACGCTATCGGGGTCGCTCAAGGCGGCCGCGGGCGGGCGGACCGAGCTCGAGGTCGAGGCGGCGACGATCCGCGACTTGCTGACCCGGCTGGGCGAGGACCATCCGAAGCTGAAGCCGGTCCTCGATCGCGGCGTCTCGGTCTCGATCGACGGCCAGATCTACCGCGACGACTGGTTTCGCCCCATTCCGCCTGGAAGCGAGGTCTTCATCCTGCCGCGCATGGCCGGCGGGTAACCCGTGCGTGGCGGGCGGGCCTACCCGCGAGGTCGCGCGCGCGGCCTTGGTGAAGGGCGATGACGGTCAAGGAAATCGAACTTCGACTTGCCTTCGTGTTCTACGGGGGCGTATCGCTCGCCATCTACATTCATGGCGTCACGCGCGAGCTGTTGAACATCGTCCGCGCCTCGAAGGCCTTCCACGCCCGAGGCGAGGCCGCGCAAGCGGAACCCCTCTCGGCGACGGAGGATAGCGTCGCGGTCTATCGGCGGCTGCTGGAAGACCTGTCGCCCTCCGTCAGCGTGCGCGTCGTCATCGACATTATTTCCGGCGCGTCGGCCGGCGGCATGAACGGCATCATGCTGGCGAGCGCGATCGCCCACGACCTGCCGCTCGATTCCCATCGCGATCTGTGGCTGCGAAACGCCGACGTGACACACCTGTCGGCGCCGTCCAAATTCATCAGCCGGACCGTCAAGGCCATGGTGGCGCCGGCCATCGATCGGCTGCTGTCGCGCTGGCTGGGCGCGCAGGCGAAGGATCCCGAAACGAGGATGAAGCTGCGGCGCTTCATGCAGGCGCGCTGGTTCAGGCCGCCCTTTTCGGGGTCGATCCTCGCCACCTGGATGCTCGATGGCTACGACGCCATGATGAAGGTCGCGCGGCCGGGCGCGAGCCTGCTGCCTCCGGGTCACCGGCTCGACCTCTTCGTGACGGTGACGGATTTTCGCGGCCGTCGCCAGCGCGTCGTCTTGCACGATCCGCCCGCGGTGGAAGAGACGGAGCACCGGCGCATCCTTGCCTTCACCTGCCGGCGGTCGCTGTCGGGCAAGCTGGAGAGCGACCTCGCGGCGGCCGACGTTCCGGGGCTGGTGTTCGCCGCCCGGGCCACGTCGTCTTTTCCCGGCGCCTTCGTTCCGGCGACGATCGCGGAGATCGACCGCCTCCTCGCCAGGCGCGGCCAGACCTGGGCCGGCCGCGACGACTTCTTGCGCCGGAAGCTCGATATCGGGAGCGCCCAACAAAGCGCCGACGCGTACTTCATCGACGGCAGCGTCGTCATGAACAAGCCGTTCTCGCCGGTCCTCCAGGCCTTGGGCGACCGGCCGGCTGCCCGAGAAGTCGCGCGCCGCATCGTCTACGTGGATCCCAATCCCGGCGTCGGCGAGTCCGCGCGGGGCGCCGAAAGGGCGCCGGGTTTTTTCCGCACCATCCTCGCGTCCATGGCGCAGATACCGCGCAACGAACCCATTGCCGACGACCTGAAGGCCATCGCCGACTGGAACGCACGGGCGCGGCGTCTCTCCGAGATCGTTGCCGCGGCCGATCCGGAGGTCGAGCGCCTGGTCGCCGGCATCGTCCGCGACGATCCCGCCGACCCGCCGACCATCGCCGAAGTGGGTGCCTGGCGGTCGGCCGCGAACGAAGCGGCCTTCGTCGGCGCCGGATACACCTATCTCAGCTATCGCAAGTTGAAGCTGCGCGCGCTGGTTGACCGGCTGTCCGGCCTCGTCGCCGGCCTTGCCGGCCGCGCCGGCCAGCCGATCGAATCGGCGGCGGTCGCAAGCACCTTGATACGCCTCTTCGACGCCGACCCCGCCGCCGGGACCGCGGGCGCCCCCGGCCTCGTGCATTGGCTGCGGGCCTTCGACGTGGATTTCCGCATCCGGCGGGTTCGCTTCGTCATCCGGCGCCTGAACGACCTCTACCGCGCGGCCGTCGACGCCGATTCCGAGATCGATCCGAGGTCGATCGACAGCCTGAAGGCCGAGCTCTACCAGGTCGTGGACCGGATGACGAAACTATGGGCGCCGGCCACTCATGCGGCGGCGGCGGCCGAGGCCGCGGCGCGGATCGCGGCCGCCATCGCCAAGGACGCCGAGGCCGACCCCGGCGATCTCGGGGTGCTTGAAGCGGCGCTCGACCTCGTTCGGGTGGACCGGTCGCTCGACGAGATCGTCTCGGTCATGGGCCTGGGGCTTCTGCCGCCGCGCGCCCGGCGGGCCTTGTCCACGGCCTATGTGGGGTTCGCGTTCTACGACCTCATCACCTTGCCGATCCTGCAATGGACCGATCTCGCCGAGATCAATGAAGCGCTGGTCGACCGCATCAGCCCGGAAGACACGCGCGGGCCCCGCCCCGGGCCGGTCGCCTTGCGCGGGACGGCGCTGATGAATTTCGGCGCCTTCTTCAACCGGGCGTGGCGCGAGCACGACTATCTGTGGGGCCGCCTCAACGCCGCCGAACGGTGCGTGGACATGGTCCTCTCCGCGGTCGGATCGCGAGCGGGCCATCTGGTCGATCCGGAACAGGTGCGCGCGAGGCTGTTTCGCGCTATCCTGCGCGCCGAGGCCACCCACCTGACCGCCGATCCCGAACTCGTTCCCGGCCTCTTGCGCGACGTGGACGCGCGCTACGGAGCAGAATGACGACTCTCAATCCAGTAATGGACCTAAAATCCCAAAAATTGAACGCTGCGGCGAGCCTGGCGACCGCCATCGCCAAGGCCCGCGCCCCCGATGGGGTGTTCGCGGCGATGCTGACACCGATCGCCGCGAATGGCGATCCCGACTTGCCCGCCCTTGTCGATCATGGGCGCTGGCTGCTCGCCAATGGCTGCGACGGGTTGGCGCCATTGGGCACAACAGGCGAGGCAAATTCACTATCGTTGCGCCAGCGCTTGACGCTGATCGAAGGCGCGGTGGCCGGCGGATTGCCGGCGGAACGGATGATTCCCGGCACCGGCGCCTGCGCCATCGCCGAGGCGGTCGAGCTTACGAGGGCGGCCGTTCGGGCCGGCTGCGGCGGCGTGCTGATGCTGCCGCCCTTCTACTACAAGAATCCGACGGAAGATGGCCTCTTCGCTTTTTTCGCGCGCGTCATCGAGCAGGTCGCGGATTCGAGCCTGCGCCTCTATCTCTATCATTTCCCGAGGATGTCGAGCGTGCCGCTGCCGCCGAGTTTGATCGAGCGCCTGGTCGCTTCATTTCCGGGAATCGTCGCCGGGCTGAAGGACAGCTCGGGCGAATGGTCGTACAGCGAGGACCTTCTGAAGCGGCTGCCGGGATTTCGCGTGTACTCGGGAAGCGAGGTGTTGCTGCTGACGAATCTGCGGGCCGGCGGGGCCGGCTGCATCTCGGCGACCACTAACTTCACAGCGCCGCTCGCGGGCGCGGTCCGGGCTCGGCACGGCCTCGGCGAAGCTGACGCGGTCCAGCACGAGCTCAGCGAACTGCGCCGCGCGCTCGAGGAGTTCCCGGTGATCGCGGCATTGAAGATGCTGAAGGCGCGGGCCACGGGCCACGAAGGCTGGCGGCGCGTGCTGCCGCCTCTCGTCGAGCTTCCCCGCGACCTGGACACGCAAGTGCTTGAGAGGTTGCGGCGCTTGCCCCAGGCGGTGGCGCTTCTCTAGCAGAGCGCCAGTGTCCTGCCGTGAAAAATCGTAGGCAGGACGCCCCATCGGCGCTTGGCCAACAGAATTTTCTCCCATCCGATTCCTTCTCCGATTGTCATACCGGCGACAGCCGGTATCCACCTCGACGGTCCGCAATGATGGCGCCATGGGTCCCGGCGTTCGCCGGGACGACATTGGTGCAAAGTGATTTCCGCCTAACCGTTGGGCCGTGCCGCATCCTCTAGAATCATGTCGGCGCCTTTTTCGCCCACCATCATGGCCGGTGCGTTGGTGTTGCCCGAGGTCAAGGTCGGGAAGATCGATGCATCGATGACCCTGAGGCCCCCGAGCCCATGGACCTCGAGGCGGCTATCGACGACGCTGTCGGCCGGGTCGGGTCCCATTCGGCAAGTCCCGACGGGGTGGAACACCGAATAGGCGCGCTGGCGAATGTCGTCGACCAGCGCCTCGTCCGATGCAATGCCCGGCCCCGGCTTTAACTCCTCGGCAATGACAGATGAGAGCGACGGCGTCGCCGCCAATCGCCGGAGGAAGCGGCCGCCGCGCAGCAATTCCTCGACATCGTCATCGTTCGACAAGCAGTTCGGTTGAATGACCGGCGGGGCGCGCCAGTCGCCGGATCGAATCTCGATCGTCCCTCGGCTCTTCGGCCGGCACGGTGAAACACTCGTGATGAACCCGGGGAAAGGATCCGGATTCATGATCCGGCGCTTGCCCGGCAGCATGCGCTCATAGGTGAGCGGCGAGAAGTAGAGCTGGATATCGGGCCGACCCAGGCCGGGCCGCGAGCGAAAGAACCCGCCGGCATGGTTGACGCTTTGCGACAGCGGGCCGTCGCGAAAGAGCACATAGCGCAAGCCCGCGCGGAGCTTTCCCCACCAGGGGTAGAGGTCGTTGTTGAGGCTCCGCCGGGTGGACCGGTAGACATGGTCATAGCAGAGATGGTCCTGAAGATGCCGGCCCACCGCGGGCGAATCATGTCGGACCTCGATCCCATGGCGGCGCAGCAGGCCGGCCGGCCCCACGCCCGATAGCTGCAGCAGTTGCGGCGAGTTGATCGACCCGCCGCAGAGGATGACCTCGCGTCCGGCACGTGCCTCGATCTCCCGCGCGCCGTGGTGGTAAGCGACGCCGACGGCGCGCCGGCCTTCGAAGAGGACGCGAGTCGCCTGTGCCTTGGTAAGGACATGCAGGTTCGACCGGCGCCTCGCCGGCCATAGATAGGCCCGCGCCGAGGACACGCGAAATCCGCCCTTGGTCGTGACTTGATAGAGGCCGACGCCCTCGATGGTTTCGCCATTGAGATCGGAGTTGACGACAAGGCCGGCTTCCGCGCCGGCATCGAGAAACACACGCGCCAGCGGATGGGCGGCGGGCCCTAGTTCGGCGACATGGACGGGGCCGCCGCTGCCGTGATGCGGGCTTGGCCCCAATTCGTGGTCTTCCATTCCGCGATAGTAAGGAAGGATATCGGTCCAGCCCCAGCCCGGATTCCCCATCGCCGCCCAGTCGTCAAAGTCGCCGGAGTGCCCCCGCGAATAGACCATCGCGTTGATGGAGCTCGACCCGCCGAGGATCTTGCCCCGCGGCCAGTAATTGGTTCGCCCGCCCAAGCCCGGTACCGGTTCGGTCAGGTATTTCCAGTTGACCCTGGAATCGAAGAAAGTCCGGCCGTAACCGATCGGAACCTGAACCCAGAACCTGAGATCGGACGGGCCGGCTTCGAGCAGAAGAACACGGGTGCGCCCGTCGGCGGTCAAGCGGTTGGCGACGGCGCAGCCCGCCGAGCCGGCGCCGATCACGATGAAATCGTACTCTTTCATGACAGACCGTGCCGTGCCGAACATCAGGGGCAGCGCCCGACCCGCCACCCGCCGGTGACACCATAGACGACATTTGGCGCAAGACCAATTTCGATGGAATAGTGTATTCGGTCGCGCTGTTTTGATTCTGTCGAACCCAAGGACCACTCATGATCGTCAAGAAGCTTGAAACCTTCACCAATGCTTTCGTCGGATTCGTGCGGGTAACGGCGGATACCGGCCACCAGGGATGGGGGCAGGTTTCCACCTACAACGCCGACATCACCTGCGACGTTTTTCACCGGCAGGTCGCGCCCCATGCCTTGGGCGGGGACGCGCTCGACATCGCCGGCCTTCTCGAGCGCGTCAACGAACGCGAACACAAATTTCCAGGTTCCTATCTTCGCCGGGCCATGACCGGCCTCGACACCGCGCTCTGGGATCTGCGCGGCAAGATCGAGGAGAAGCCGGTCGTTTCGCTTATCGGCGGCAAACCCGGCAGGCTCAAGGCCTACGCTTCGTCGATGAAACGCGACATCGCGCCCGAAGACGAGGCCAAGCGGTTCGTCGAGTTGAGGGACGAGAAAGGCTTCACCGCGTTCAAGTTTCGTGTCG
The DNA here is from genome assembly GCA_009885795.1 of Rhodospirillales bacterium. GTDB lineage: Bacteria > Pseudomonadota > Alphaproteobacteria > Dongiales > Dongiaceae > VFKA01. The sequence goes on from VFKA01000080.1 coordinate 57,436, forward strand.
GGGCCGAATGCGGACGCGACGTTGATGAATGGCCCGGTCGCACCGAGGCTATCGTGCCGATCGTGTGCAAGGCCCTGGGCGAGGGCGTCGCCAAGCTCGTCGATGCCAATTCCGGATTCTCGCCGAAGCGGGCGATCGGCGTCGGGCGCATGCTCGAAGCCGAGGGCGTCACGCATTTCGAAGAGCCCTGCCCTTACTGGGAAATCGAGCAAACCAAGGAAGTGGCGGATGCGCTTGCCATCGACGTCAGCGGCGGCGAGCAGGATTGCGAGCTTCCGATGTGGCGGCACATGATCGGGATGCGTGCCGTCGACATCATTCAGCCGGACATCATGTATGTCGGCGGTCTTACGCGCGCGCTCGAAGTGGCGCGAATGGGCGCGGCGGCGGGCCTTCCCTGCACGCCTCATGCGGCCAATTTATCGCTGGTGACGCTCTGCACCATGCATTTCCTGGCCGCGATTCCGAATGCGGGAAAGTACCTCGAATTCTCGATCGAGGGCCGGGACTACTATCCCTGGCAAGAAGGACTATTTCGCGGCGATCCCTACCGCATCGAAGACGGCATGGTGACGATTTCCGACGAACCCGGCTGGGGCGTTGAGATCGAACCCGCATGGCTGGAACGCGCCACGTACAAGGCCAGCGAACTGGCGTAGCAAGCGCCTAGCGCGCGCGGCGATCCTGCCAGGCGTAATAGCCTAACGCGAGAGGCGTGAACCACGGCCAGCCGCGATAGTAGAACCGCTTCGGCGGCGCGCGTTCGCCAAAGACACTGAGGGCGCCGGGCCGGCCCAGAATTTCCAAGGCAATCTTGCGGCCGAGCCAAAGCCCAAGCGGCACGCCGGAGCCGAAGCAATAGCCGGCCGCGTAATGCACACCGTCGAACCGGCCGATATGGGGATAGAGATCGAACGTGCCCGCGCACCGCCCGGTCCACAGGTGGGAAAAGCCGACGCCGCCGAGGTCCGGGAAAACGCGGCGCAAGCGTTCCCGCAAGTAGTCCGCGATCCGTCCGAGATCGCGGGGCGACCGGCCGGTCGCCCCGCCGAAGATGAGGCGCGTGCCATCCGGGGTCGGACGCCCATAATCCGGATTGATACTGTAATCGTGAAAGCAGCGCCGGTTCGGCAGCAAGGCCGACATCGTGCCGGGCGCCAACGGTTCGGTCGCCACCATGAAGGCGTCGATTGGCACCAGGCGCCGGCGCAGCCACGGCGTCGCCGGTCCGGTGTAACCGTTGGTGGCAACGACCACCTCGCGCGCGCCGATGCGCCCCCTAGCGGTCGCCAGGGAAAAGTCGCCTTTCGATCCCTGGATCGCGTCGACGCGGGTGCCGCCCAGGATCGTGGCGCCGGCCTCGCGCGCGCGCGCGAGCAGCCCCCGATGGAACCGCCCCGGATGAAACAGATAGTGATCCGGGATGACGCCGCCGCCATGATAATGTTCGCCGCCGAACTCCCGGCGCCGAGCGGATTTGGGGACCATCTCGAACTCGTCGCCGAGGTGGCGGCGCTTCAATTCGAGCTCGCGCGCCATGGCTTCGTACTGCCGCGGCGAAAGGGCCCCCATGAAGCGCCCATGCTGTTGCAGGTCGCAATCTATTTTTTCCGCGCGCGCGACATCGGTCACGTTCTGGAAGGCGGCGCGCATCTCTTCATAGACAAGGCGCGCGCGCTCCGCCCCTTCCTTGTCGAGGATCGACGAGAAGGCGTGTTTCAGCGAGCGACCGATGACGCCGGTATTGCGGGTCGAGGCGCCAACGCCTGGGACGCCGGCCTCCAGCACCGTGACACCGCGCCCCGCGCGCACCAATTCGAGCGCGGCGGCAAGCCCGGTGACACCGGAGCCGACGATCGCCACATCGGCGCGCGCGGGCATCGCCGGCGGCGCGCCGTCGTCCTGGATCGGCAGATCGTGCCAGTAGGGTTCGTGCTTCATGGCCGGGGACGGAGGTCAGTGCCCCGACAGATACATATCGTAGCGCACCAGCGCCGAGCGCACCGCGACCTTGTCATAGAGCGCCTGGGCCGGCGCGTTGTCCGCTTGCGTCATCCAATAGACCCTGAGCCAGCCGGCCTTTCGTCCAAGCTCGGCCAGCGCATCGATGAGCGCCCGGCCGCGGCCCTTGCCGCGCGCGGCCGGGCGCACGTAAAGGTCGAGAAGGTAACAGCACTCGCGCGGGCTCCAGCTGTAAGGATGGGTGACATAGAGCAGAAAGCCCACGGGCGCCCCGTCAAGTTCGGCAATGAGAAGATTCATCGGGCTCGCCGGATCGTGGACCTGGGTCCAGACATAGGCAGGCGCATCCGCCGCCGCGGGCTCGGGGCCGATCGTAACGAACTCCCGCCACATCTCGAGCCAGGCGCCTTCGTCGCCCTTCCGAGCCGGACGAACGACGCGCCCCGGCTGGACCTTGCCGCTCACTCGTTATCGCCGCTGACATAGCGCCGCGGCAGTTGCGATCGATACTGCCGGCGAAGCTCGTCGAGTCCGATCACCACCAGCAGGCAACGGACAGTCCGCGTGCTGCGGTTGATGACGCCGTGCTGTTGTTCGGCGAGGTAACGGATGGTCTCGCCGGTCTTGATCTCGAAAAACTCGTCGCCCACCCGCTGCACGACCTCGCCTTCGAGTACGGTCATGTGCTCCCAGGCGCCATAGCCATGCGCGCCGGCGATGATGCTGCCGCCCGGCTCCAGCTCCATCTCGTACCATTCCATCGGCAATCCGGAGTGAATGGGGCTGAAGATCCGGGTCGCGCATTTGCCGTCGGGGCTGCGGATGGTGGGGACCGCATAGGGCCGCACATGCTCGATCCGCCCCTTGCTCTTGGTGCCGGCCGCCGCCTGTTCGATCAGCTGCGACATCTCCACGTCGAGCGCCTGGGTGATGCTCCACAATGTCGCGTAGGTGGGATTGACCTTGCCGCGTTCGATCTGCGACAGCATCGATTTCGACACGCCGCAGCGCCGCGCCAATTCGTCCAGCGTCAAGTCCTGCTGCTTACGGATTTCGTGCATGCGCCCGCCGATGGGGGGCGCCGCCGCCTTGCCCCTGACGCCAGCGTTCCTAGGCCCGCGCAGGTCCGCCGACGGCGTCTTTTCCGTTAAGTGATGCGGTACTGGACAGTCATCGGCCGATACCGATTTCGCTCGCCGCGATTTGGTCTCGTTCGCCATCCCGCCTCCCCTTCCCGACGCCCGGCGCCACTATCCTACATTGTTGACAGCGCCGTGGCACCTTGTTCAATATACTGAACAAGGTGCCCATTCGAGTTCAAGCACCAAACAATGGCCCCGGCAAGGGGCGCCGAGGGGGAGGATCGATGGCCGCGGATCGCGAGCAGGTCTATATCGCCGGCGTCGCCGAATCGCCACTCGGCAAGGTCGCCGACCACACCGAACTTTCGATGGTGGCGCTGGCCGCGCGCGAGGCGCTTGGCGAAGCCGGCATGACGCTCAAGGACGTGGACGGACTCTTCGTCAACTACATGGGCGAAGAAGGCTCGGTCCAGGTCGGCGAGTATCTCGGCATCCAGCCAGCTTACGCCGATTCGACCGATATCGGCGGCGCCAGCTTCGAAGCCTTCGTCAACCACGCCTTCGCCGCCATTTCGAGCGGCCGTTGCGAGGTCGCGTTGATCGCCTACGCCTCGCGCCAGCGCTCGCGCCGCGGCCGGCCGCGCCAAATGGGGACCGACAATTATACCCTGACCGGCCAGTTCGAGGGCCCTTACGGCCTGGTCATGCCGATCAGCCACTACGCGCTTCTGGCCGCGCGGCGGATGCATGAATTCGGCATTACGCCCGAACAGATGGCCGAAGTGGCGGTGACCGCGCGAAACTGGGCGAAACTCAATCCCAAATCGTGGATCCGCGATCCGCTGACCATTGCCGACGTGCTCGCCTCGCCGATGATGTGCACGCCCTATCGCAAGCTCGATTGCTGCCTGATCACCGACGGCGGCGGCGCCGTCGTGGTGACCTCGAAGGCCCGCGCGCGCGATGCCGCCAAGCGGGCGATTCGGGTGCTTGGCACGGGCGAGAGCCACACCCATTGGCACGCCTCGCAGATTCGCGACATGACCGCCTCGCCCGGCGCCGCGGCCGCGCAAGCGGCCTTCGGCATGGCCGGAATCGGCCCCGATGACGTGGACGTGCTGGAACCTTACGACAATTTCACCGGCGCGGTGCTGCAGCACCTCGAGGATCTGGGGTTCTGCAAGCGCGGCGAAGGCGGCGCCTTCGTCGAGGGCGGGCGGCTCGGGCCCGGCGGCGCCTTGCCTTCGATGACCATGGGCGGCGGATTGTCCTATTGCCATCCGGGCGCGCTCGGCATCCTGCTGATCATCGAGGCGGTGCGCCAGCTGCGCCACGAGGCCGGCGCCCGCCAGGTGAAAGATGCCAGGATCGGCGTCGCCCACGGCATCGGCGGCGTCATCCATTCCTCCTCCTCGACCGTGGTGCTGGCCCGTGAGTGACAAGACCCCGGAGGCCCGCGCCGAGCCGTTCGGCGATCCGTTGTCGGCGCCTTTCTGGGCGGCGGCCGAGCGCCGCGAGCTCGTCGCGCAGCGCTGCGAGGCGTGTGGGCGTTACCAGTTTTATCCGCGCCCCTTCTGCCTTTCCTGCAATGGCGATCGAATGGCCTGGGCGACGGTCAAGGGTACGGGCACGATCTATTCGCAGTCGGTCGTCCATTTGGCGGCGATACCTGGTTTCGAGCCGCCCTATACCGTGGCGGTCGTCGCGTTGGACGAGGGACCGCATCTGACGACCAACATCATCGGCGGCGCCAGCGCCATCGGCGATCGGGTGCGCCTCGCGTGGCGCCCTCGCGAGGGCATGCCGCCGCTGCCTGTGTTCGAGAAGGAGGAGAAACGCTGATGGGACGGCTCGAAGGGCGCGTCGCCATTGTCACCGGCGCCGGCCGGGGCCTCGGCCGGGCGCACGCGCTGACGCTGGCGGCCGAGGGCGCCAAGGTCGTGGTCAACGACCTCGGCGGCGATCTCCATGGCGAAGGCCGCGACGCGACGCCGGCGCAAGAAGTCGTACGCGACATCGCCAAGGCCGGCGGCGAGGCGATGGTGAGCGGCCACGATATTTCCGACTGGGCCCAAGCCGAGGCGATGGTGGCGGAGACGGTCCGCCGCTTCGGCCGGCTCGACGTTCTCGTCAACAATGCCGGCATCCTGCGCGACCGGCTGCTTGCCAACATGTCCGAGGCGGAGTGGGACGCGGTCATCCGCGTGCACTTGAAAGGCCATGCCGCGCCCACGCGCCACGCCATGGCCTATTGGCGCGAACGGTCGAAGGCGGGGGAAACGGTGCGGGCCTCGGTCGTGCACACCACCTCGCTCGCGGGCATCGTAGGCAATTTCGGTCAGGCGAACTATGCGTCGGCCAAGCTCGGCATCGTCGGGTTGTCGCGCGTGGTGGCGCTCGAAGGCGCCAAGTATGGCGTGCGCTCCAACGCCGTGTCGCCCTCGGCGCGCACCCGGATCGAGACGACCTTGAAGCCGCCGCCGGCGGGCGTGTTCGACGTGTTCGATCCGGCCAACGTGTCGCCGCTCATCGCCTGGCTTGCCATGGCCGATTGCCCGGCGACGGGCCAGGTGTTCCAGGCCTATGGCAATCGCGTCGAGGTGATCGGCCATTCCGCGATCGCGGTCGATGTCCGTACCGAGGGACGCTGGACGCTCGCCGCGCTCGACAAGGCGCTGGCGGGCAAATTGCAACCCGCGCCCGCCTTGGGCGCGTTCGTCGAAGGCCTGCCACAATAGCGAGAGGGATCCGCCGCAGTGAAATTCGATCTATCCAAGGTCGGCCCGACCATCGAGACCGAGGAGTTCCGCGTCAACACCGTGCGCCTTGCGCAATACGCGGCCTCCATCGATGACACCAACCCGCGTCACCTCGAAGGACGTTTCGCCCCGCCGGTCTTCGCCCATTGCCCGGTCATGCAGGCGACGGTCGAGCTGCTGAAGTCGGTCACGGACGCCTTCGCCTTTCACGGCGAGCACGACTTTCATTTCCACCGTCCGATCGAACCCGGCATGCATCTCTTCTCGACCGCGACTCTGCAGGGCGTGATCCCAAGCCCGGCCGGCGTCTCGATCGTGATCAAGACCCAGACGCAGGGCGCCGACGGCAAGCCCGTCAACGATCAGTATATGACCGGCTTCGTCGCCAAGGCGTCGGTGCCGAAGGCCGCCGGCACGCCCGCGCCCGGCCACCGGGTTCCGGACCAGGTGACGGCGGGCAAGCCCTTCGCCGAGCTCACCTGCCCGATGGCGCTCGACCAGACCCGCCGCTACGCCGATGCCTCGCGCGACTATTCCGACTACGCGCTGGTCCTGGAAGCGGCGCGCGCCAAGGGCCTCGATGGCATCCTGGCGCACGGCATGCTGACGCTCTGCTTCGCCGGCCGCGCCGTCATCGACAAGGCTTGCGGCGGCGACACGGCGCGGTTGAAGCGCCTGGCCTGCCGCTTCTCGCGGCCGGTCTACGTCGTTCCCAATCAGGCGATCACGACCAGGCTGTTCCGCATGGAGCGCCGCGACGGCCGCGAGATCGTGGCCTTCGAATCGTACGACCCCGCGGGTACCGCGGTGCTGAAACACGGGATAGCGGAGATCGCGCCATGACCGCGACATTGAGCCACGGCGACGCCGGCAAGCCCTGGAGCGCCATCCCGTTCCAGGACGTGATCGCGCTCGTGCACAAGGGTTGCGTCGAGGATCCCGAGCGCCCGGCCCTCATCATCGAGGACGGCCTCACCCTCACCAGGCGTGAGTTCCTGGAGCGATGCGAGCGCTTCGCCGGCTATTTGAGCTCGCGCGTCCAGCCCGGCGACAACGTCGTGGTCATGCTCGACAACCGCGTCGAGTTCATGGTGGCGCTTTTCGGCATCATCGCCAATCGAGCGACACTGGTCTCGATCGCGCCCACGGCGCAGGCGTTCGACGCCGGGCACATCATGAAGGATTCCTCGCCGGTCCTGGCCATCGCCGGTACGACCCAGCTTCCGATCGTCGAACAGCTGAAGCCAGGCTGTCCGTCGCTCAAGGAGATCATCGTCGTCGATGGCGACGAGCCGGACGGGCTCGGCCGCTTCGAGCGGGCCTCGGCACGTCTCGATTTCGGCAAGGCGAAGTGCAAACGCGAGGATTACACCACCGTCTACTACACCTCCGGCACGACCGGCGCGCCCAAGGGCTGCATCCTCGACCACGGCTGGTGGCTTCGGGTGATGGACCTCGACCAGCGCCTGTTCCGGCGCGGCTGGCAGGACCGGCAGTTGTGCTGCCTGCCCTTCTATTATGCCGATCCGACGCTTCAGCTCCTGACCTCATTGAGCACGCGCGGTACCATGATCGCCATGCGCCGGTTCAGCGTCTCGCGGTTCTGGGACGTGGTGCGTAAGTACGATGCCACGGAGATTCTCTCGATCGCCTCGGTGCCGGCGCTCCTCTTGAAGGGCGAGCCCGGACCGCAGGACCGCGACCACCGCATGCGGCTTGCCATCCACGCCGGCCTGCCGGCGGAGCTGCACCGCCAGCTCGTCGACCGCTTCGGCTTTCATTGGCTCGACAATTACGGCAGCACCGAAGGCGGCATCATGGCTCGCGTGCCGTTCGCCATGGCCGAGGAACTGGTCGGCAAGGGCTCGATCGGCATCGAGGCGCCGGAGGTCGGCATGCGCATCGTCGACGACGAGGATCGCGACGTGAAACCCGGCGAAATCGGCGAGGCGCTGATCAAGGGCGCGGACCTCTTCCGCGCCTATCTGAACCGTCCCGACGTGACCGACGAGGCGATGCGCGGCGGCTGGTATCACTCCGGCGATCTCATCCGGCGCGACGAGCGTGGGCTCATGTACTTCGTCGGCCGCAAGAAGGACATGATCCGGCGCAGCGGCGAGAACATCGCCGCCGCCCAGGTCGAGGCGGTGTTGCGTTCGCATCCGAAGATCCTGGAGGTCGCGGTGATCCCGGTGCCCGACCAGCTTCGCGGCGAGGAGGTGAAGGCCTACGTCCAACTGAAGGCGGGCGAAACGCAGGGCAGCCTGCCGCCCGAGGAGATCATCGCCTTCTGCCGTGGGCAACTCTCGCCCTACAAGATTCCGCGCTACATCGAATATCGGACGGCCGATTTCGAGCGCACCCCGTCGATGAAGGTGCAGAAACAAGCGTTGCTCAAGGAGAAAACCGATCTCATCGCCGGATGCTGGGATCGCGATGCGGTCGAAGGCCGGCGCTGAAGTCACAAGAGGAGACAGGCGATGGCACAAACCAAACCAGCCAAGACGGAGCGCGACGGCGGCGCGCCGGCCCCATGCGATCTCATGATCGTCAATGGCTATGTCCTTTCCATGGATGACAAGCGCAATGTCTATCCGGACGGCGCGGTCGCGATAACGGGCTCGCGCATCGTCGATGTCGGTCCGACGAGACTTGTCACCGCCCGCGCCAAGGCGCGGCGCACCATCGACGCCGCCGGCGGCGCGGTGCATCCCGGTTACATCGACGGCCATTACCACGCGACGCTGCACTTGACGCGCGGCGCCGTCACCGACAATCCCAAGCCGCCGGCCGACCCGAAAACCGGCAAGCCCCCCGCGGGCTATATCGATTGGTTCAACGCGCTCACCGACGAGGACGAGTACGCCAGCGCCCTCATGGCCTCGGTCGAGATGGTGCTGAATGGGTTCACCGGGTTCATCGAGCCGGGCACGGCCTTCGAACCCGATGCGGTCGCGAGCGCCGCGGAGGATGTCGGCATCCGCGCGTCGGTCGGCGATCCGTTCCTGTGGGACAAGCTCGATCCCGAGGGCATGGCGAGCCTGATCGAGCGAGCGCCGGCGGACGGTAAGCGGGTCGAGCGCGAACTGGGCCGGCAGTTGAAGCGCAACCGCGACCCCGACGCGCTCGCGCGCGCCCACGTCGCCCTCTACGGCATCGGCAGCGCCACCGAGGAACTGACCCGCGCCGCCAAGTCGCTCGCCGACGCCAACGGCGTGGTGCTGGCGCAGCATCAGAACTTCACGGAGGAGGACGTCGAATTCGACACCAAGCGCTTCGGCCGCCATCCGCTGCTGCACATGGCCGAGATGGGCGTGCTCGGTCGCAATTGCACCTTCACCCACATGAACGTCATCCATGACGACGAAGTGAAGCCGGTCGTGGACTCGGGGCTGTCGATCGTTTGGCATCCGGGCAACTACATGTTCTATGGCATCTCGGGCCAGATGAAGACGCGCATGCCCGAGCTTTTTCGCGCCGGGACCAATATGAGCTTCGGCTGCGACGTGGCCAAGGTCTGGGCGTTCGGCGAGCTGGGCTTTCTCGCCTATCTGATCGCGCGCGAGAACGGGCAGTTCCTGCCCTCGGAAAGCATCCTCGAGATGTTCACCCGCGGCGGCGCCCAGGCGATGGGGCGCCTCCAGGATTTGGGTTCGCTCGAACCTGGAAAACGCGCCGATATCGTCATCCGCCGCAACGATCTGCCCGACGCCCAGCCGAACCTCGACGTGGTGCGCCAACTGACGCTGATTAGCCGGACCAAGTCGGTCGACACCGTCCTCGTCGACGGCAAGATCGTGGTCCGCAACGGCCGAATGGCGCAGATGGACGAGGCCGCCGTCTTTGCGCGGGGACAGGCTTCGGCCAAGCGCATGGTCGAGCGCTGCGGCATGAAGCCCGGAACGATCTGGCCAAAGGTGGAATAGAGGTGGCGGACCGGAGCATGGCGGGTGAGCAACGATGATCGCGGTCGAGTTCGCCGGCGTCTCGAAGCATTACGGCCCCGTTCGCGCCGTGGACGACGTCGGACTTCAGGTCGAGCAGGGCGAATTCGCCACCATCCTGGGCCCCAGCGGATCGGGCAAGACCACGATCCTGTCGCTCATCGCCGGCATCATCGGCCCGACCGCGGGCACCATCATGATTGGGGGGCGCGACGTGACGCGGGTGCTGGCGGCGGAGCGCAATGTCGGGTTGGTGTTCCAAAGCTACGCGCTTTTTCCGCACATGTCGGTGTTCGGCAATGTCGCCTTTCCCTTGAGCATCCGGCGAATCCCCCGCGCCGAGATCGAGCGCCGGGTGGACGAGGCGCTGCGCCTGGTGCGGCTCGAGGAATTCAAGAAGCGCCGCCCGAGCCAGCTTTCCGGCGGGCAACAGCAGCGGGTCGCCTTGGCGCGCGCCGTCGTCTTCAAACCGGACATCCTGCTCCTCGACGAGCCGCTGGCGGCGCTCGACCGCAAGCTGCGCGAGGAAGTGCGGCTCGAATTGCGCCAGTTTCAACGCTCGCTCGGCATCACCACCATTCTGGTGACGCACGACCAGGACGAGGCCTTGTCGATGTCCGACCGGGTGGTCGTGCTTTCGAACGGACGCGTCCAGCAGATCGACACCCCTGTCGACGCCTATCACCGGCCGCGCAACCGCTTCGTCGCCGATTTTCTCGGCATCGCCAATTTCTTCGACGGCCGGCTGGAGCAGCGGGGCGATGGGTTCGCCATCCGTCTCGACAGCGGCGAGGACATGGCCTGCGGGCGGCCCGCCGCCGACATGGGGGCCACGGTCTGCGGCGTGCTGCGGCCGGAACAAATGACGGTCGTGAACGGCGCGGCGCCGGCCGGCGGGCTCCGGGCGCGGGTGAGCGAGGCCATCTTCTTCGGCGATTCGGTCCGCTACATCGTGACGCTCGACAGCGGGCGCACCGTCATCGTCAATTCAAGCGAATCGCGGATCGACCATCCGACGGGGACGGTCGTAACGCTGCGGTGGGATCCGGCCCGGATTTGGATTTTACCGAACCGGGACTGACCGGCAACGACGAGAAAGGAGAGAGCGCGACGGGAACGTAAAATGAGAGACCGCGATGTTACTGGCGTCACGTTTACATCGAACGATCAACCAGGGAGAGACCGAGATGAAGCACAACTTCTTACTTGCATCCATGGCGCTTGCCGCGACGGCGGCGCTGGGGATATCGAACGCGTCGGCCGTCGACCCGTCGAAAACGCTGCTGATAAACGATGCCGGCGGTCAATGGGTCGAAGCCGTCGCCAAATGCATCGACGAGCCGTTCTTCCAGAAGACCGGCATCAAGGTGACGCACGAAGTACCGGGCGGCATCGCCAAGCTGCTCGCCATGGTCGAATCGGGCAAGATCACCGGCGCCCTGTTCGACGGCGAGACCGGCGAGATCGAGCAAGCGAAGGCGAAGGGCCTGCTTAAAAAAATCGATTGGGCCAAGATCAATCCAGAGCCCATGTTCGATGAAGCGAAGCAGGAATACGCGATGGGCACGTCCTTCTATTCGACGATCATGGCGTGGCGGTCGGACGCGAAGGCCCCCGGCAATTTCGTCGAATTCTTCGACACCGTGAACTTCCCGGGGAAGCGCGCGCTGCCCAACTATCCGGGATTCATCCTGCCGTTCGCCGCGCTAGGCGACGGCGTGCCGGTCGATCAACTCTTCCCGCTCGATCTCGATCGCGCCTTCAAGACGCTGGACCGCATCAAGGACGATACGATCTGGTGGGAGGCCGGGGCCCAGGCGCCGCAGCTTCTGCAGGACAACGAGGCGCAATACGCGATCTCGTGGTCGGGCCGCGTCGCCGGCAAGGAAGGCGTCACCATCTCCTTCAACCAGGGCATGCTCGACATGTCGTGGTTCATGATGCCGAAGGGAGCCGATCCGGCCGAAATGGAAGCGGCCTGGCTGTGGCTTCATGAGCATACGGTGAAGGCGAACCAGGCCTGCGTGGCGCAGTACATCTCCTATCCGGGGCCGAGCCCCGAGCTCGACCCGCTGCTGCCGCAAGATCGCTTGGGCGAATTCCCGACCTATAGCGAGAACAAGAAGGTGCAGTGGCTGACCGACGCCAAGTGGTGGTTCGACAACGTCGATACCGTCCAGAAGCGTTGGGAAGAATACAAGCTGCAGCAGTAATCGCGGGTAAAGTGGGGTTGACGGCGGGTCGAAGAGTAGGCCTGCCGTCGCTCCCCTTCCGCGCTCGCCGCTTCGGATCATGACATTGGCAAGTCCGACCGCCTCCGGGCCGGCGCGGCCGGTCGCGCGGCGGTGGAGCTTCACGCGGCCGACCGAGGTCACGCGAATCCTGCCGCTGTTCATTCTGGTCGTGCTGTGCTTCGACGTGCCGCTGCTGGTGGCGCTGGGCTGGAGCGTGCGCGACCCGAAGGGGCCGGATCCGACGCTTCGGCACTATATCGACTTCACCACGTCGCCGATCTATCTGCCCGTCGTCTGGCGCACCATCGAGCTCGCGGCGATCGTCACCGGCTTCTGCGCGATTCTAGGCTATCCCTTGGCGCTGTGGATCACGCGGCTTTCCGCCGGCCGGCAGCTCGTGGCCATCGGCCTCGTCATCATCCCGTTCTGGATCAGCATTCTGGTGCGCACCTATGCCTGGATCGTCATCCTGGGCAATGCCGGCGTGGTCAACCGCACGCTGAAGGAACTCGGTCTCATCGAGAAATCCATCCCCTTCCTCTACAACGAACTCGGCGTCGCCATCGGCATGGTGAACGTCCTCCTGCCCTTCATGGTCCTGCCGATCTACGCCGCCATGCTGCGCGTCGATTCGCGGCTGCTCCACGTGGCCGCGACGCTGGGCGCGTCGTCTTTCTCGATTTTCTGGCGCGTCTTCTTTCCGATCACCTTGCCGGCCTTGAGCGCGACGATGGCGCTCGTCTTCATTCTCAGCCTCGGCTTCTACATCACCCCGGCGATTCTCGGCGGCGGCAAGGTGCCGCTCATCGCCAACATGATGGACATGTTCATCAACCGCCTGCCGCGCTGGGAGCTGGCGTCGGCCGTGGCGATGACCTTGCTTCTGGTGACGCTGCTGCTCTACGCCGGCTACCAGTGGCTGCGGTCGAGGACGCCCGCGTGACGGGCGGGCGCGCCACCTTCGGCCGCGCGCTGCTGGCCGCCTACGCCGGCGTCGTGATTTTTTTCATGTGCCTGCCGATTCTCGTGGTCGTGCCGATGTCGTTCTCGAGCGCCAAGTCGCTTCGGTTCCCGCCGCCGGGCTGGTCGCTGCGCTGGTACGGATCCTTCTTCAAGGACGACCGCTGGCTGGACGCGAGCGTCAATTCCCTCGTGCTGGCGTTTTTGGCGAGTACGCTGTCGCTCATCCTCGGCACGCTCGCCGCCTACGCCATCGTCCGCGGCCGGTTTCCGGGCAAGCGCCTGATCGAAAGCAATTTCATGGCGCCGATGATCCTGCCCCCGATCATCACCGCCATCGCTCTCTTCATCTTTTATGCCAGGCTCGATGTGCTGGGCACGTTCGGCGGCCTCATCGTCGCCCACACGGTCCTCGCCGCGCCTTACGTCGTGCTGCTGATGACCATTGCCATCCAGTCCTTCGATATCCGCATCGAGCAGGTGGCGCTGACGCTGGGCGCCAGTAAACTTCAGATGCTGACCCGCGTCATGATGCCGAATCTGGTGCCGAGCGCGCTGGCGGCCTGGATCTTCGCCTTCATTATCAGTTTCGACGAGGTGATCGTGACGATGTTTCTCTCGGGCAGGTACTTCACCATCCCCAAGCGCATGTTCGCGCAGCTCATGGAGCAGATCAATCCGACCATCACCGCCATCGCCACCCTGCTCATCCTCTTCAGCATCGTGACGGTGGGAATGGTGGGGCTGCTCATGCATCGTGCCGGCCTGTTGAAACCGCGCATCGGGGATGCGAGGGCCGATGTCCGCTAGTGCCGCCGAATGGCTGTTCACCGTCGAATCCGGCAAGGTGCGCGAATTCGCCCGCGCCGTCTTCGACGAGAGCTGGCGCGGCGACACGGCCGTGCCGGCACCGACCTTTCCGGTTTACGTCACCGCCGCCTATATCGAGACGCTGATCGTCGAGGTGCTGAAACTCGACCGCAAGCGTACCGTGCACGGCGAGCAGGAATACGAATATGCCAGGCCGTTGCGCGCGGGCGATGTGTTGCGCTGCCGCGCCAGCGTGGTCGAGGACTACGTGAAAGAGGGAAAGCGCGGCGGCAAGATGCGCTTCGTCGTCTGCGAGGTCGAGATGCGCGACGCCGCCACCGGCGAATTCGTCCTGCGCGAACGCTCGACCGCGATCGAGACGGCGCCGGCGGAGGCGGGTTCGTGAGCGCGCCTCGCGCCGGCGACAAGGGACCCGACTTCGTCGTCGGTCCCCTCACTCGCACCGACATCGTGCGCTACGCCGGCGCCTCGGGCGATTTCAACCCGATCCACCACGACGAACCGTTCGCGCAAGCAGCCGGCCTCGCGACGGTGATGGCGCATGGCATGCTCTCCGCCGGCATCCTGGCGACGTTCGTGACGAAATGGTTCGGGCCCGGCTCGGTCCGCCGCTACAAGGCACGGTTTCGCGAGCGGGTATGGCCGGGCGACGTGCTGACGGCTTCCGGCACGATCTTGCGAGTCTTCGAGGCGGGAGCCGAGCGCCGCGCCGAGATCGAACTATCGCTCTCCCGCCGGGACGGCACGGCCGTCGTGACCGGAACCGCCGAGGTGGCGTATGAAGAGCTTGCCGTTCACCCCCATTGAAGGAGGCCGCGATGGCTGAGGCCAAGGACAGCACGGAGAAAAAGGCCGGCCGAAAGGTCATCATCACCTGCGCGGTCACCGGCTCGGTGCACACGCCGACGATGACGCCCTATTTGCCGATCACGCCGGACGAAATCGCGCGCGCGTCGATCGATGCCGCCGAGGCGGGCGCCTCGATCATCCATTTGCACGCGCGCGATCCCAGGGACGGACGGCCGACGCCCAACCCGGACGTGTTCATGCAATTCCTGCCGCGCATCAAGCAGAATTGCGACGCCGTCATCAACATCACCACCGGCGGCTCGCTCGGCATGACGATCGAGGACCGCCTGGCCGCCCCGTTGCGCGCCAGTCCGGAGCTCTGCTCGCTCAACATGGGGTCGATGAATTTCGGCATCTTCCACGTGACGGACAAGATCAAGGACTGGAAATACGACTGGGAAAAAGCCTATGTCGAGAAGACCAAGGACATCATCGTCTCCAACACCTTCGCCCAGATCGAGCGCTTCGTGCGCGAGCTTGGCGATGGCTGCGGCACGCGCTTCGAGTGCGAGTGCTACGACGTAGGCCATCTTTACACCCTCGCCCATTTCCTCGACCGCAAGATCTTGAAGCCGCCGATGTTCGTGCAGACGATCTTCGGCGTACTCGGCGGCATCGGCCCGCATCCCGAAGATCTCATGCACATGCGCCGCACCGCCGACCGCCTGTTCGGTTCCGACTATCAATGGTCGATCCTGGCCGCCGGCCGGCATCAGATCAATCTCGCCACCATCGGCGCGGCCATGGGCGGCAACGTGCGGGTCGGCCTCGAGGACAGCATCTATCTGGGGCCGGGGACGCTCGCCAAGAGCAACGCCGAGCAGGTGCTGAAGATTCGTACCATCCTCGAGGCCTTGTCGCTCGAGGTCGCGACACCGGCGGAGGCGCGCGCCATGCTGAAACTGAAGGGCGGCGACCAGGTGAAGTTCTAGCGATGGCGCAAATCATCGAGACCTATCGCGGCGTGGTCTATCCCTGGCAATGCGACACCATGGGTCACATGAACACCCAGTTCCATACCGCCATCTTCGACAGCGCCTCGATGCACATGCTCTCGCGCCTGGCGCCCTATGCCGAGCTTCAGCCAAGGAATTTCGGCTGGGCCGACGTTCGCCAGACCATCGAATACAAGCGCGAGGCCCGCGCCGGCGCGCTTGTCTTCGTGCGTAGCGCCTTGAAGCGCATCGGCACCAAATCGGTCGAGTTCCTGCACGAGATGGTGAATGCCGAAACCGATGTGCCGCATGCGACCAGCGAGAACGTCACGGTCCTGTTCGACCTGACGGCGCGCAAGGCGGCGGTCCTGGACGACGCCATCCGCGCCCGCGCCGCCGCTTTGATGACGTGAGGTCGCCGATGCCAACGCGCCTGGCCGACCGTTGCCTGTGGCTGCGCCAGGCGATTGCGCCGCACGAAACGGACGCGCCGGCGCTCAAGGGCGCGGTCAAGGCCGATATCTGTATCGTCGGCGGCGGTTACGCGGGATTGTGGACGGCGTTGGAATTGAAACGGCGGAACCCCGCGCTCGACGTGGTCATCGTCGAGGCCGATATCTGCGGCGGCGGCGCCAGCGGCCGCAACACCGGCATGGTCCTGCCGCTGTGGATGAAGTTCGAGCCCTTGCGCCAGCTCTGCGGCGACGAGGGCGCGCTCCGGCTCTGCCGCGCCTCGGCTTCGATCGTCGGCGAGATCGGGGCCTTCTGCCGCGCGCACGATATCGACGCCGAAATTCGCCCGGACGAATGGCTCTGGGCGGCGACCTGCGGCCCGCAAGTGGGCGCCTGGCGCCCGGTCATGCAAGCGCTTGCCCGGCACGGCGAGGCGCCGTTCCGCGAGGTGTCGCAAGCGGAGCTCGACGCCATCGTCGGCGCCCGCACGCTGCGCGCGGGCGCGATCATGGGCGGTACCGCGACCCTTCATCCGGGCAGGCTAGTGCGCGGCCTGCGAAAGGCAGCGCTCGATGCGGGCGTGCGCGTCTTCGAGAACTCGCCCATGGCGAGGCTCGACCGCAAGGCTCCCGCCGTTCATACGCAAGCCGGCTCGGTCGCGGCGGATCGCGTGATCCTCGCCATGAACGCCTGGTCGGCGGCGTTGCCGGAGTTGCGGCCCGCGATCCTGGTCATCGCCAGCGACGACGCCGCGACCGCGCCGGTCCCCGATCTGCTGCGCCGCTGCCGCTACGAGTCCGGGCCGCTCGTCACCGATTCGCAAACCTTCGTCAGCGGATTCCGCTCGACCGCCGATGGGCGGATCGTCGCCGGCGTCACCGGCGGCGCGATCGGCTTCGGCGGCCTCGACGGGCGCCGGTTCGAGGGCCGCTCGCCACGCGCCGGCGACATCGCCAACGCGGTGCGGCGCATCTTCCCGGCGCTTGGCGAAGCGCCCTTAACCGAGAGCTGGCGCGGTCCCATCGATCGCACGCAAAGCGGGCTGCCGCTGTTCGGGAAGCTGCCCGGCGCGCCGGCCGTACTCTACGGCTTCGGTTTTTCGGGGAACGGCATCACGACGACGCCGCTGGCCGCGCGTATCCTTGCGTCCCTCGCCGAGGACCGCGTCGACGAATGGTCTGCTTGCGGCCTCGTCCGGCCTCCGATCGCTTGGCTGCCGCCGGAGCCGTTCCGATACCTCGGCGCGCTCATGGTGCGCACGGCGGTGCGGCGCAAGGACCGTCTCGGCCTCCAAGAGCGCAAACCCGGACCCATCGTCCGCCGGCTGGCGGCGTTGGCGCCGGGCGGCATCGTCACCACCGGCGGCCTCGATCCGACGGGAAGAACGCCATGACCCGCGCGGTTCATTTCAAGCGCGGCGAGCTTCCCTTCGCCACCGCCAGCACCCAGAGCGGCGACACCAGCATCGCCCGCGTCGTCAACACCAAGGTAAGCCAACACCTCGGCGCCGGGCTCGAAATTCTCGACCGGGTGTCGATCCAGTGGACCGTCACCTATGACGAGGTCCTGTTCATCCACGAAGGCGGCATGATCGTGACGGTGGGCGACCGGCGCTTCGACTGCCGGCCCGGCGACATCGTGTGGCTGCCGCACGGCACGACCCTCACCTACGACGCGTCCGCCGGACGCTGCGCCTATTTCTACGCGCTCTATCCGGTGGATTGGGCGGCAATGCAAGGCATCAAGGAGCCCTAACCATGATCGATCTCACGGAGAAAGTCGTCCTCGTCACCGGCGCCGGGCGCGGCATCGGCGCCGCCATCGTGCGCGCGGTCGTACGCCTGGGCGGGCGCGCCGTCCTCCACGACATCGCCGCCACCGGCAACGCCGCCACCGTGCAAAAAGAGCTCGGGCCCGACAAGTGCCATGTGATTGGGGGCGACCTCGCCGACGGCGCCAGCGTGCCGGACATCTGGGCCCGCGCGGTGGCATGGCGCGGACATGTGGACGTGCTGGTCAACAACGCCGGCATCTACGAGTCGGCCGACGTCGACCACGATTTCACCAAGTGGAGCGCCTCCTGGCATCGCACCCTCGAAGTCAATCTGGTGGCGCCGGGGCATTTCTGCCGCGAGGCCATCCGTCACTTCAAGACGCGCGGCGGCGGCATCATCGTCAACCTCGCGAGCCGCGCCGCCTTTCGCGGCGACGACGCCGACTACATGCACTATGCGGCATCGAAGGCGGGAATCGTCGCCATGACCCGCACCATCGCCCGCCATTTCGGGCGCCAGGGCATCACCGCCTTCGCCATCGCGCCGGGCTTCGTGCGCACCGATCTCAATCGCGACTTCTTCGCCCGCTTCGGCGTCGAAGGAGCCATCAAGGACATCCCCTTGGGCGAAGTGGCGGAGCCCGAGGACATCGCCAACACCGTGGTGTTCCTCGCCTCGGGCCTTGCCCGCCATGCGACCGGAACGACCATCGACATCAACGGCGCCAGCTACGTGCGCTGAAGTCATGCAAGAACCGGTCAAGCTCTTCATCGGCGGCGCGTGGCGCGACGGCGCCGGCCTCGCCCCCGTCATCGATCCGGCGACGGAGACGCCCATGGGCCAGGTCTCCTTGGCGGGGCCGGCCGATCTCGATGCCGCGCTCGAAGCGGCGACGGCGGAACGCGACTCTTGGGGCGCCACGCCCGCGTTCGAGCGCGGGGGCATCCTCGTCAAGGCGGCGGGCTTGCTGAAAGCCCGCATCCCCGAGATCGCCCGCCTGTTGACGCTGGAGCAGGGCAAGACGCTCGCCGAATCCGCGGGCGAGCTAACCCGCGGCGTCGAGACGCTGGCCTGGAACGGCGAGGAGGCTGGTCGCATCGAGGGCCGGTCGCTCCCGGGGCGCGGGCGCGGCACCATCCGCCGCCTCGTTCCCTCGCCCATCGGCATCGTCGCCGCCTTCGCCGCCTGGAATTTTCCGGCCGTGTTGGCGGCGCGCAAGCTCGGCGCGGCGCTCGCCGCCGGCTGTCCGGTCATACTGAAGGCGGCGGAAGAAGCGCCCTACACTGCCGCC
The DNA here is from genome assembly GCA_009885795.1 of Rhodospirillales bacterium. Lineage (GTDB taxonomy): Bacteria > Pseudomonadota > Alphaproteobacteria > Dongiales > Dongiaceae > VFKA01. The sequence continues at coordinate 76,511 of VFKA01000080.1, forward strand.
GCCATCGTGCGCTGCCTCGAAGAGGCGGGACTGCCCAAGGGCGTCGTCAATCTCGTGTTCGGCGATCCGCCCGAGGTGGCGCGGCACCTGTTGCGCTCGACGGCGGTGCGCAAGATCGCCTTCACCGGATCGACCCGCATTGGAAAAGAGCTGGCGCGGCTCGCCGCCGACGATTTGAAGCGCTGCACCTTCGAGCTCGGCGGCCACGCGCCGGTCGTCATCTGCCACGACGCCGACGTCGACGCGGCAGTGACGGCGACCATGGCGTTCAAGTTCGCGTCCGCCGGGCAATCCTGCATCGCGCCCAGCCGGTTCTATCTGCACCGCTCGCGCCATGACGAGTTCGTGGAGAAGTTCGCGGCGACCGCGCGCGCGCTGAAAGTAGGCGGCGGCTTCGAGGATGGCGTGCGCATGGGACCGGTCGCGAATGCGCGCCGGCTCGCCGCCATGGCGCGCCTGACCGAGGACGCCAAGGCGCGCGGCGCCGAAATCCTCGCCGGCGGCCATCGCCTCAATCGGCCGGGATTCTTCTGGGCGCCGACGGTCCTCGCCCGCGTTAAGGACGACGCGGCCGTCATGACCGAGGAACCGTTCGGCCCGATCGCGCCGATGACGTCCTTCGACGACGTGGACGAGGCGATCGCGCGCGCCAATGGCCTCGCCTACGGTTTCGCGGCTTACGTCTACACGGCCTCGCTGGCGACCGCCGCCCGCTTCGTCGAGCGGATCGAGGCCGGCAACATCGGCGTCAACCAGATGAGCCCGTCGCTGCCCGACGCGCCGGTCGGCGGGGTCAAGGACAGCGGCTACGGCTACGAAGGCGGGCGCGAGGGAATCGAGGCCTTCCTGCACTTCAAGCTGGTGAGCGAGACGCACGGGTGACTAAGGCGGGCGGCCGACCGTTGACGCCGCGAGCCGGGGTCCGGCATCCTCAAATCTACTTGGATCGTCGATGAGCCGCCTTAATGTGGTTGTCGGCTAAGAGATATCTCGATTGACTTAGATCAAAGTAACGATTCGCAAGTCAGGTGACCAATGGACCAGCGGAGCCGTTGGCTCCGAAGGGATGTCGTTGCCGTGACGAATGGCTGGGGGTAGCGTGGCCGAGGTATCGGGAACGAGGGGATCGCTGATACTTCCTGTCCGGTCGATAGGCGTCGATCAGCCTTGGAAGTGGTTGTCGGCCGGCTGGAATGACCTGCGGCGCGCCCCGGCGGTGAGCTTGAGCTATGGCGCGATATTTGTGGTCGCCAGCTTCCTGCTTACCCTGGGATTGTGGCTTGCCGGGTTATTTTATCTCGTCTTGCCGCTTGCCGCCGGATTCATGTTCATGGGCCCGATGACCGCAGTTGGCCTTTACGAGGTAAGCCGGCGCCTCGGCGACGGTCGTCCGGTTACCCTGAAGGATGCCTTCGCCGCTTGGCAAGCCCATGCCGGACCCATCGCCACCATGGGCCTGGTTCTCATGTTGTTCATGTTGGCCTGGATCCGGCTCGCGTTTCTTATCTTTGCGTTGTTCTTCGGGCAGGCGCCGTCGTCGTGGGACCAACTGGTTACCACGCTACTTTTTACGACCGACGGCATCCCTTTCCTCATTGTCGGCACCGCCGTGGGCGGAGCCCTCGCGGCGACGGCGTTTGCGATGAGCGCCATCGCCTTGCCGCTGTTGCTCGATCGCGACGTCGGGGTGTTGGCCGCCGTCGTCACCAGCGTTGCCGCAGTACTCAAGAACTGGCGCGTCATGATCGGCTGGGGTGCCTTGATCGTCGTCTTCACGGCGGCTGGACTTCTTACCTTCTATATCGGCCTCGCTGTCACATTACCGTTGATCGGCTATGCCAGTTGGCACGCCTACCGCGATCTCGTCGGCGCATGACGCCAAGACCAGGCTCGTCATGGGTTGTCTTCGAAAGGAACGAATATGCCGGGAATGACACGTTGGATTGCGGGTGGACTGGTGGCGATACTTGGCAGCGCCGGACTTTTCGTGGCCGCCGCGGCGCACGACAGTGCCCTCTACGTGTTTGGACTCGCCCTCTTCGCCTTCGCGCTTCTCTTCATCTTCAGTCAGATCCGCCAAGCCTTCGCGGCGGCGGCGCGAGCGGCTCGAGACCGCGCTTCGCGGTTGGATCCAACCGGACCATGAACGCCGGCTATCGGTATCGAGGGGATTAGTCGGCGATGGTCAATATCGATACGGTCACGAAGCTCCGTGCCATCGAATACGACGATGATGTTGTCCGCAAGTTCGTGATCGCCACGGCGTTTTGGGGCGTGGTTGCCTTCGCGGCCGGCGTATTCATTGCCCTGCAATTGGCATTTCCAGCGCTGAATCTCGGGCTTGAATGGACGACGTTCGGCCGTCTGCGGCCGGTCCATACTTCGGCGGCCATCTTCGCGTTCGGTGGCAATGCCTTGTTCGCGACGTCGCTCTACATCGTTCAACGAACTTGCCGCGTGCCGTTGTTCGGAGGACCGGCACTGGCCGATTTCGTGTTTTGGGGTTATCAGTTGTTTATCGTTCTGGCGGCCTCCGGCTACGTGCTGGGCGTGACCCAGTCGAAGGAATATGCCGAACCGGAATGGTATGTCGATCTCTGGCTAACCGCGATCTGGGTTGCCTACGCCGTCGTCTTCATCGGCACGCTTGCGCGCCGCCGCAATCCCCATATCTACGTTGCGAACTGGTTCTTCCTGGCTTTCATCGTCACGGTTGCCGTCCTTCATATCGGCAACGCCCTGGTGCTGCCGGTTTCCTTGCTCGGCGGCAAGAGCTATTCGGCCCTCTCCGGCGTACAGGATGCCATGCTTCAATGGTGGTACGGCCACAACGCCGTCGGCTTCTTCCTGACCGCCGGCTTTCTCGGCATCATGTACTATTTCATCCCCAAGCGGGCCGAGCGGCCGATCTACTCCTATCGCCTGTCCGTCATTCACTTCTGGTCGCTGATCTTCCTCTATATCTGGGCGGGTCCCCACCACTTGCATTACACCGCGCTGCCCGACTGGACCCAGACGCTCGGCATGACCTTCTCGATCATGCTGTGGATGCCGTCATGGGGCGGGATGATCAACGGCCTGATGACCCTGAACGGGGCGTGGGACAAGATTCGCACCGACCC
>VFKA01000097.1 GCA_009885795.1 Rhodospirillales bacterium
CCCGAAAAATTCGACCCAGCCGCCATGCTTCGAGACGCCGCTTCGCGGCTCCTCAGCATGAGGTAATATTCCTCATCCTGAGGAGGCCCGTAGGGCCGTCTCGAAGGATGGGCCACAGGTCTCTGGCTATCCGAGATTCGGTCTTAGCCATCCGAAAGCTGCGGCGGGGCCTGCTCGACCACCCATCGTTCGGGCGGCAGTTCCACCGTGACAGTCGTGCCGGCGCCGACCTCGCTTTCGATCCGCACCGTGCCGCCATGGAGCTCGACCAGCGATCGGGTCAAATGGAGCCCGAGCCCCGTACCGCCGGCGCTGCGGGCATAGGTGTCATCGATCTGGACAAATGCCTCGAACACCGACTCCAACTTTTCCGGCGGAATTCCAATGCCCGTGTCACGGACGCGCAGCCGCGGCCCGCCGCGTTCGCCACGGTCGGCGATGACTTCGACGCGCCCACCCTTCGGCGTGAACTTGATGCCGTTGGACAGAAGATTGATGATGATCTGGCGAAGCGCGCGCGCGTCGGCAAGAACGGCGGGAAGGTCGTCCGCCAATCCGCAGTTCAATTCGAGCCGCGCATTTTCGGCGCGCTCGGCCATCATGCGCCGGCAAGCCGCGACCAGTTTGTCGATGCGACAAGGTTCCTCGCGAAGTTCGTACTTGCCGGCTTCGATTTTCGACGAATCCAGAATATCGTCGATCAGCTCGACCAGATGCTGGCCGCTGGCGACGATGTCGCCGGCGTAATCCACGTATTTGGGTGACCCTATCGGCCCGAACAGCTCGTGCTGAAGAATTTCGGAGAACCCGATGATGGCGTTCAAAGGTGTGCGCAGCTCGTGGCTCATGTTGGCCAGGAACTGACTCTTTGCCTGGTTGGCGAGCTCGGCGCGCTTCTTGGCCCTGATAAGCTCTTGCTCCATGCGCTTGCGCTCGGAGATGTCGATGCCGATTCCGCCGATGGCCGTGATCCTGCCCTTGTCGTCGAGGATCGGAAACTTGACCTCGTAGGTCCAGGCATAGTGGTGGCGCGCTAGGAATTGTATCTCACGCATGACCGGTTGACGGGTGTCGATCACCTGGCGCTCCATGGCCTTGACTTCCTCTGTGCCCGGCGATTCTTGGATATCGCGAATGGTTCGGCCCAAGAGCGAACCGGCAGGAGCATTGTTCGCAATCTCCTCGGACCGATTGACCATCATGTAGCGGCCTTCGGTGTCCTTGATTATCATGGAAATGGGCGCATATTCCATGAAAGCGCGCAAGCGCGCCTCGTTTTCGCGCGCGACCTGTTCGGCCCGCTTCAACTTAGTGATGTCTGTCCGCAAGGCGACGATGCCGCCGTCCCGCATGCGCCGCTCCGTCACCAGCGTCCATCTCCCGTCAAATTGCTGCTGCTCGATCGTCCCGCCGTCGCGGCGGTGCTCGGCAAGGCGTTTCTGAATCCATTCTTCCTGATTGCCCTCGACTCCCAGGAGATGCTGGCGCGGCAGGCTTGCCCGCAGGATCTCCTCGAAGGTCAAGCCCAGCACCTGGAGATCGGCAGAGCGGGCATTGAATTCCTCCACATGCCGGCGATTGAACATGACCAGCCGATCCGCGGCGTCGTACATCGCGAAGCCGTCATTCATGCTCTCGATGGCATCGACCAGGCGCCGCTCGTGGCGGTCGGCCTCGTCGCGTGCTTGTCGCAGGGCGATCAACGCTTCCTTATGTTCCGTGATGTCCTGGACAGTTCCGGACTCGCTGGCAACGGCACCGGTATTGTCGCGGGTCGGCTCGATTCTCTCGTGGATGTGGCGGATTGCGCCATCGGGCCGAACGATGCGGTACTCCATGTCGCAAGGCCTGCCGTCCAGCAACGTCTTGGTGTCGGCGGCAACGGCCGCGTAGCGATCGTCGGGATGTATCGATTGCTTCCACAGATCGTAAGCATCGTCGATCTCGTCGTCGGGCCACCCGAAAATGCGGCGGGCCTCCGCCGACCAGACGGCCTTGCCGTAACGTCCGTCCCAGTCCCAATTGCCGATATGGGCGATCTTTTGCGCCCGGCTGAGTCGGGATTCGCTGTCGCGCAGCTTGATTTCAGCCCGCTTGCGATCAGAGATGTCGACGGCGAAACCGCCGATGGCCGTGACGTAGCCATTCGCGTCTGTAATGGGAAATTTGACCTCATAAGCCCACTGAAAGCCGGGCAGGCTGGGGAACTGAACCTCGGCGGACACCGGCCGGCCGGTGGCCAGAACCTCG
>VFKA01000016.1 GCA_009885795.1 Rhodospirillales bacterium
AACTGAACCTCGGCGGACACCGGCCGGCCGGTGGCCAGAACCTCGCGGTCCATCTCCACCACGACCTCGGCGCCGTCATCGGGAACGAGATCGCCGATGCGCCGGCCGATGATCGCATCCTCGGAAATTCCGAAACCGGTCTGGGACATACGATTCACCATCAGAAATCGGCCGTCGCGGTCCTTGATCGAAACGCCAACGGGGGCGTTTTCGAGGAACGTCCGCAGTCGCGTTTCGCTCGTGCGCAGGGCCTGTTCGGCCACCTTGAGGGCCGTGATGTCCGTCTGGACGACGACGATACCGCCATCGCTGGTCCGGCGCTCGCCGACCAAGACCCATCGATTGCCCGGTAACTCCAATTCGAACCTGGCGTCGGCGGCACGATGGCGCGCCAACCGCTCGGCTATCCACTCCTCCTCGCGCCCGACGGCCGCGGGAACCCCACCGCGCGCCACGTCTTGGCGCAGAATATCCTCGAACTTCGCGCCCGGTTTCAAAAGATCGGCGATGACCGGATAGAGAGTCTCGAATGGCTCGTTCCTCAGCGCGAGCCGGTCATCGGCGTCGTACAGCGAGACCGCGTCTTTCATGCTCTCGATGGCGTCGCGCAGCCGGCGCTCGTGGCGGCCGGTCTCGTCGCGGGCCTCTTGCAGGGCGATCAACGCTTTCTTGTACTCGGTAATTTCCTGGACCGTGCCGAGAAGGCCGATGTAGGACCCGTCTTGATCGCGGATGGGGTCCACTCGTTCGCGCAGATAACGAATCGCTCCCCGGCTGTCGACAATCCGGTACTCGATGTCGTTCGGGATCCCGTTTTTCCAAACCTCGGTCGCGACGGCGACAACCCGGTCGCGGTCTTCCGGGTGAATGGACGCGACCCAAACCTCGTCGATGCGCCCGGAATCGGCTTCGGTCCAGCCGAGAATACGTCCGGCTTCCTCCGACCAAGTGATCCGATCCGTCGTCCGGTCCCACTCCCAGTGGCCGACATGGGCGGTCTCCTGGGCATGGAGCAGACGCGTCTCGCTGGCGCGCAAGTTCGCCTCCGCGCGCTTGCGCTCCGTGATGTCGACGGCGAAGCCGCCGATGGCCGTGACGTTGCCATTCGCGTCTGTAATGGGAAATTTGACCTCATAAGCCCACTGAAAGCCGGGCAGGCTGGGGAACTGAACCTCGGCGGACACCGGCCGGCCGGTGGCCAGAACCTCG
>VFKA01000077.1 GCA_009885795.1 Rhodospirillales bacterium
CTTCCGGTTCATCGCCAGAAACTGATCCGGCGTTACACCGGTCAACGACCGAAACGGCCGCTTGCGCAAAAGCCCCGCGCTATTAAACTTCGCCATCGGAAGGGCCTCCAACGCCCTTCCACCTTGAATCACGTCACGCGGCCCTTGTGAATCCCCTCATTTTTGCAACAGGTCTAATGTGTCCCCGCATTTCACCGCACGCGAAGTCAATGTTCGATTTATAGCAACACGGTCCCAACACCGACCCGTGGAGCCGCGTCGCCCAGCCGACGGTCGAGCGTGCATATCGTGGCGCCGCGGTCCGCGCAGATCGCCAAATGCAGGGCGTCGCCGGCTCGAAGATCGAGCGCCGGCTGATCGACGAACCGCGCGGCCGTTCGGAATGAGGTCCGCTCGACCGGAAGGACCTGAAATGTCTCCGCGGCCAGACGCGTGAACGCCGCCAAGGCCGCCGCGCGATGCTCCGGGCCCAATCGTCCCGCCCGCAGCTTGATGGAAAGCGCGGATGAGAATTCGGTCACCACCCGATCGCTGCGAGATAGAGCATCAATAGCGCGAGCCGTCTCGCACCGACCGAAGCCAGCTTCGCGCGGGTTCGCTCTGCAACGGCATGGCATCGGTGAGCGCGCGCAGGGCGGCCAGGTCGATCGGCTTGGGCTCTCGATCGATCCCGGTAATGCGCGCGACCGGTTTCCCGCGACGGGTGATCCGGACCGGCTCGCCCTGGGCCGCCCGTTCGACCAACTCGCTCAAATGCGCTTTCGCGTCCGCCAGGGTTACGTCACTCATGTCAGGCTCCTGACCATCTGGTTGGTCACTTATAGCATATGGAGCAGGCTCAATCCACAAAACAAAGTAGGGCCTTGACTCGGCATGGCGGCCACGTCGCGGACGACGCGGTTCACCCCGCGTCCGACGTTGCCGACATTTCGACTGGAGCCTCGGCATCGGCACGCATCCAACCCGCCGCCCGCCGCCCTCAGCGGGCCAAGGCGGGCGCCGTGGCGGAATCGCGTTGTCAATCGGCCTCTCTGCCGGTCCGCGGAGGCGCCCGTGTCGCGGATCGCGGAGCGGGCGGACCCCTTCAGGCTACACGACCGCGCCGCGGCGCTCGCGGATGCCCGCGGGCCTTGCGTAGGGTCTAATCTTGGCCAGCGCGGTCGCAATTCGCCGCTTGGCCTCAAGCGTGTCATACGCGTTTTGCAAGCGAAGGAAGTATCCTTCGCTCAGTCCGAAGAATCGAACCAACCGCAGATCCGTGTCGGCCGTGATATCGCGCGAACCCTTGACGATGGCATGAATGCGATTCGGCGGAACTCCGATCGCATGGGCAAGAGCGTTCTGGCTCATTCCGAGTTCTTGCAAGAACTCGCCGGCCAAAATCCGGCCGGGGTGCGGGTTGCGCAGGCTACCAATCATCTCGTCGGTCCCTATGTTTTTCGGCTGCCGTCAGTGATAGTCGACAATCTCGACCTGTCGCGCCTCGCCGTTCTTCCAGACAAAGCAGATGCGCCACTGATCGTTGATCCTGATGCTCATCTGGCCCTTTCGTTCGCCCTTGAGGGCTTTCAATCGGTTGCTTGGTGGATTCGCCAAGTCATCCGTTGACGTGGCGGCGTCCAACTGGCGCAACTTGACGAGCGCTCGATCCTGAATGTCATGCGGAAACTTCCGACTCGCTTCGCCTTCCCAAATGCGCGCCGTTTCCTTGCACGCGAAAGAAACAATCATCGTCCGCCCAACGCTATTGGTATTCGATACGTATCACGTATCAACCCTTTTGTCAAATTTCCCATCATACCGCTCAAGGCAGCGCTTCGACGGCCTCGCCCTTCTCGTTACGAGTCGCCATTGCCCAATTGCTCCATTGGTCGCGTTGGCGATGCCAATCAGCCGCTCAAACCAGCGTTCCTTGGGCGCTGGGGGCTGGCGCCCCCAGACCCCCATAGGATGTAAAGAGATCAAGATTCAAGAGCTAATCCGTTCTCGCCACGCGGAACCCCAGAATGTAGGACCGGAGCGATGCGGGGTCCCTGAGGCGGTACGCGGAACGGACGAACCTCGGTTGATTGCTCCAGGAGCCGCCGCGAGCGACGCGGAAGGAGCAATCGCCGGCAACCCACGCCGAGCCGTTCGTTGGGGCGCCATTATAAGAATCGTGGTAACAATCCTCCGTCCACTCAAACACGTTGCCGATCATGTCGTGAAGGCCGAAGGCGTTGGCTTGGAATCGCCCTACCAGCGCCGTGAAAATATGACCGTCCGTGCACTGAAAGATGTTGTCGTCGCTGGTGACCAAGTTGTGCGCCGCCGCGCGGGTTCGATCGGCAACATTGGCATTGAGGCATGCGGGATCCGATCTTGAATCGCCCCAATAGCGCGATGCCGTCGTGCCCGCGCGCGCCGCGTATTCCCATTCGGCTTCGGAGGCAAGCCGATAGGCCTTGCCGGTATTTTGGCTCAACCAGTCCACATAGGCCTTGGCGTCGTCCCAATTCACGCAGACGACGGGGTGATCGCCGCCTTGCGGAAAGCCCGGATCGCGCCAGTCGTTGACGCCGGACTCGATCCCCTTGCCTTGCGCCCGGTCGTAGACCCAACATGGCCCGCCCGCCCGATGCCCGGTCGCGCGCACGAAGGCATCGAACTGATCGCGCGTCACTTCGGCGACGCCGAGCGAGAACCGGTTCACGGAAACGGAATGACGCGGCCGCTCGCGGGTTACTTCTTCGGGCGGCGCGCCCTCGCGATCGGTCTCCTCCGCTGTCGATCCCATCATGAACGAACCCGTGGGCACGGCGACCATCAAGGGGCACTCGCCGCAATCGCGGAACGTTTCGGCGGCTTGCGCCGGCGCGATCGCGCCGGCGGCGCCGAGAGCAAAGACGATCATTGCCACGACAGCGCGCATGGTGCCCTCCATTCGTGTGCCCCAACAGAATACCAAGGATCGGCGGCGCAATCCACCATTGGGAGTTCTTCGGGACGTTCATGCCGGATTCCAGATTGCCTTGATCCCCCGAGTCACCGGGATATGATCGGGCCCCATGCCCTCCCCCGCACCCGAGTCGAGCCGCCTCGCCGAGAACCTGATGCACTTCGCGCGCACGCTGCGCCGCGCCGGGCTGCCCATCGGCCCGGGCAAGGTGCTCGATGCCATCCGCGCGGTCGAATGTGTCGGCATCGGCAGCCGCGAGGATTTCTACTGGACGCTCCATGCCGTGTTCGTGAACCGGCGCGAGCAGAAGCTGCTCTTCGACCAGGCGTTCCATTTCTTCTGGCGCAACCCGCACCTCCTTGAACGCATGATCGGCCTGTTGCTGCCGACGGTGCGCGTCGAGAAGCCAGACGAGCGCGAGGAGCTGAGTCGGCGCCTGGCCGAGGCGCTGATGCCGCGAGGCGGCGGCGACGGCCGGGGCGAGCAGCCCGAGGAGCAAATCGAGTTCGACGCGGCCATGACCTATTCCGCCCGCGAGATTCTGCAAGCGATGGATTTCGAGAAGATGTCGGCCGCCGAGGTGACGCAAGCCAAGCGCCTCATCGCCGCCATGCGCCTGCCGATCGTGGCGGTGCCGACGCGGCGCTTTCGCACCCACCCGCGAGGCCGGCGCATCGACATGCGCTCGACGTTGCGCGCCTCGATGCGCTCGGGCGGCGCCATCAATCTGCGCTGGCGCCAACGCCGCCGCCGCCATCCGCCGCTGGTCATCCTCTGCGACATCTCCGGCTCGATGAGCCGCTATTCGCGACTGGCGCTGCACTTCATGCACGCCATCACCAGCGACCGCGACCGGGTGCATACGTTCCTATTCGGCACCCGCCTCACCAACATCACGCGCTACTTGCGCCACCGCGACATCGACGTGGCGCTCGAGACCATTTCGCGCAAGGTCGAGGATTGGGCCGGCGGCACGCGCATCGGCGCCTGCCTCGCCGATTTCAACGCGCGCTGGTCGCGCCGCGTGCTCGGCCAGGGCGCGGTGCTGCTGCTGATCACCGACGGCCTCGACCGCGAGGGCGCCACCGGCGTCGCCCGCGAGATGGAGCGGCTGCACAAATCCTGCCGCCGCCTCATCTGGCTCAATCCGCTCTTGCGCTACGAGGGTTTCGAACCCAAATCCATGGGCGCCAAGGCGATGATGCCGCATGTCGATGATTTCCGCCCGGTGCACAATCTGGAAAGCCTGGCCGGGCTCGCGGCGGCGCTGGGCCGCCCGGGCCGCCGCCGGCTGGAAGCCGCCGGCCAATGGATGGTCGAAGAGGAGATAGCGAGTTGAACGACGTACTGCGTCAGGCGCTCGAGTGGCGCGCCGCCGGCAAGGGCGTGGGGCTTGCCACCGTCGTCGCCACCTGGGGTTCCTCGCCGCGCCCCGTGGGCAGCCAGCTCGCGGTCGACGATTCCGGCGCCATGGTCGGCTCGGTCTCGGGCGGCTGCGTCGAAGGCGCGGTCGTCGAGGAGGCGCTCAAAGCCATCGCCGACAGGAAACCGCGCCTGCTCGATTTCGGCGTCACCAACGAACAGGCCTGGGAGGTCGGCCTCGCCTGCGGCGGCAAGCTCCAGGTCTATGTCGAGCGCGTCGGGCGCGCCAAGTCGGCGATCCTGGAGCGCCTGGTCGCCGACCGTGCCGCCGGCCGGCCGGCCGCGCTCGCGACCGACCTCGGCACCGGCGCGCAATGCGTCGTGCATCCGGATCGCACGATGGGCGATCTCGAGCTCTCGCCCTCCCTGACGGCCGCCGCGCGCCAGGCGCTGAAGGACGACCGCAGCGGCGTGATCGAGGCCGACGCAAGGCGCGTCTTCCTGCTCGCCGTCAATCCGCCGTTGCGCCTCGTCGTCATCGGCGCGGTGCACATCGCCCAGGCGCTGGCGCCGATGGCGGCGCTCGCCGGTTACGGCGTCACGGTCATCGACCCGCGCCGCTCCTTCGCCACCGACGCGCGGTTTCCCGGCGTGACCCTCATCGCCGAATGGCCGGAGGACGCGATGCCCGGCCTGGGTATCGATTCCCGCACCGCCATCGTCACGCTGACCCACGATCCCAAGGTCGACGATCCGGCGCTCCAAGCCGCGTTGCGCTCGCCGGCCTTCTACATCGGTTGCCTCGGCAGCAAGAAGACGCATGCCGGCCGCCTCGCACGCCTCGCCGAGGCGGGCTTCAAGGATGCCGATTTCGCGCGCCTGCACGGACCCGTGGGCCTCGCCATCGGCGCCAAGACGCCGGCCGAGATCGCGCTCTCGATCCTGGCCGAGATGACCGCGGTGCTGCACAAGGCGCATCACGGATGATCTTCGCGGAAATCGCGTTGGACAAGGCCATGGGCGCGGTGCTGGCCCATTCGCTGAAAGCCGGCAAGACCATGCTCAAGAAGGGCCGCGTGCTGTCGGCCGCCGACGTCGCGGCTTTACGCGAATCCGGACGCGCCACGGTCACGGTGGCGCGCCTCGAACCGGGCGACCTCGCCGAGGACGAAGCGGCGAGGCGGATCGCCGCTTCCGCATGCGGCGGACACGTCACCATCGCGGCGCCCTTCACCGGGCGCTGCAATCTCCACGCCGCCGCGCCCGGTCTCGTCGTCGTCCATCGCGAACGCCTCGACCGTTTGAACGCCGTCCATGAATCGATCACGCTGGCGACGCTCGCGCCCTTCGAGCTCGTGAGCCCGCGCGACATGGTGGCGACGGTGAAGATCGTGCCCTTCGCCGTCGCCGGCGCGCTGGTCGAGGCTTGCATCGCGATCGCGTCCGAGGGCGGCGCGCTGGTGCGCGTCGCGGCCCTGCGGCCCCGCCCCGTCGCGCTCATCCAGACGACGCTGCCCGGCCTCAAGGAAAGTCTTCTTAATAAGACGCTCGAATCGATCAACGTCCGCCTGGCGGCGCTGGGCTGCCCGCCGGCCAGCGAGGCGCGTTGCGCGCACGACGAGACGGCGCTGGCCCGCGCGCTCGCCGAGGCCAAGGCCTCCGCCGCCCTGCTGCTGGTCTCGGGCGCCTCCGCCATCACCGACCGGCGGGACGTGGTGCCGGCGGCGCTGGTCCGCGCGGGCGGCGCCGTCGATCACCTCGGCATGCCGGTCGATCCGGGGAACCTCCTCATGCTGGGGCGTCTCGGCGACGCGCCGGTGCTGGGGCTCCCCGGCTGCGCGCGCTCGCCCAAGGTGAACGGCTTCGACTGGGTATTGCAGCGGCTGGTGGCCGATCTGCCGGTGACGGGCGCCGACATCATGCGCATGGGCGCCGGCGGCCTCTTGAAGGAAATCCCATCGCGCCCGCAGCCGCGCGCCGGCGATGTTCCGGCGGCAAGGCCCGCGCTCAAGGTCGCCGCGCTCGTTCTCGCCGCCGGCCGCTCCAGCCGCATGGGCGATGCCAACAAGCTGCTCGCCGATCTCGGCGGCGAGGCGCTTGTCGTCCGCACGGTCGATGCGGCACTGGCCTCCCTTGCCCGCCCGGTCATCGTCGTCACCGGCCACGAGGCCGAGCGCGTGCGCGCCTTGATGCGCGGGCGCGACGTGATGGTGGTTCACAATCGCGACTACGCGGAAGGGCTGAGCACGTCCTTGCGCCGGGGCCTCGCCGCCCTGCCGGCCGACACGGACGGCGTACTCGTGTGCCTGGGAGACATGCCGACGGTGCCGGCGTCCGCGCTCGATCGCCTCATCGCCGCCTTCAATCCGCTCGAAGGCCGCGCCATCTGCGTGCCGACCTGGAAGGGCAAACGCGGCAACCCCGTACTCTTTGCTCGCCGCTTCCTAGCCGAGATGAGCCAGCTCGAAGGCGATCTCGGCGCCAGGCACCTGATCGGCGAACACGCCGAGCTGGTGGCCGAGGTGCCGATGCCCGACGCCTCGATCCTCGTCGACGTCGACACCCCCGACGCGCTCGCCGCCTTGAGGCGCGCCGGTACGGCGGCGGAGATTTGACGTCGGTCCCCTAAGTCCGTTGTGCCCGCCCGGCGCGGACGGTACTCTCAGGCCCTGCGGAGGGGGAGGCGGCGGGATGAATCGAATAGGCGCGGCGCTGGCGTTCTGGTCGCTGCGTGTATTCAGGGTGCTGTCGCCGATTCTACGTCGAAAGTCCTTGCCACCAGCGGCAATCGGACACTTGTCGATGCTGGGACGAATTGCGCGGTCGGGAGCAACTCCGACGACAACATATTAATCTTCAAGCAGGTGCCCATTTTCTCGCCCGGCACCGACAAGTTAGATATGACCGACCTGCTGATCATATACCACAAACGATACGGCCAAATTGAGTCCTACGACTTTCGGATTGACGACGGGCCGTGGTCGGGTCAAATAGACATGACGACCCTGGAGAACGTCCAGGCGTATGTCATGAACGCGGTCATGTTATCTGGACCCGATTTTGAACGTACTCTAACCGGGAAACTCCTGGAACTGCGCGTCAGCACCGAGAACGACGGGACGCATAATTTTGATATCGATCTCTCTGGCGCCGCCGAAATGTTCAATAAGTTTGACGAGGTTTGTCCGCACAGATAGGGGCTTGCCGCCGCCGCGGACCTCGCGTTCGGGCACGCCGTGTTCGCTGTCCCACTTCGACAAGCTCAGCGCACAACGGCGTCAGGTCTTGCCTTTTGCCTATCAAGCAAAGGGTAAGACCTGACCCCCACACTTCCGGGGCTCGATCAATGGATTCCCGTCATCGAGAGGTTCATCGACGCCTTGCGCCAACATTTCGCGGACGCGCCGCTATCCGGGGAAAACTGATCGACGCCCTCGCCGGCTTGAGGCGCGCGGGCGAACGCGCCGAGCGCTGAGGAACGGCGCCGGTCAGCGACGTTCCGCCGCCATCCCACCGTCGCGCCCGTGCCAGTCCGCCGGCACCTGGCGGGCGAAGAAGCTTGCGACCGGCCTTATCTGCTCGTCGGTCAGCAGGCCCGGCGGATGGCCGCCTTCCAGCGTGTCGATATATTCGATGTTGCGCATCTCCCGACAAAGGGCCGAGAACGTCGCCGGGTCGCGGAAGGGGCTGTTCGCGCCATAGAGGAACAGCGCCTCGAAGGCGATGTGTCGAATGTAGTCGAGAAAGTCGAAAGGCCGGTCGGATTGGGCCGCGGCCGCGCTCACCACCCTCGGGTCGCATTTGTAGACGATCTTCCCATCGCGCCGCGCGAATCGGGCATCGCGATAGTAGGACCGCATCGATGGAGGCACGGAAACGAGGTCCGGGCGGCGCTCGCGGAGATAGCTCTCCGCCTCCTCGATGCTGTCAAAGCGCGTTTCGCACAGTTTCGCCATCCCCTCGTAGGCGCGCGCGATTTCCGGGCGGTTGCTGAGCGGCAGGTCGACAAAGACCGCCGAGCGCGGCCTGATCGGATTGACGAGAAGCATGAGCAACAATATGATCGCGCCCCAGGAAACGCCGAGAAAGTGCACGTTGGCCCCGCCCTGGGCGCGATAGACAATTCGGAGCATCTTCACGTAGCTGTCCCAGCTATAGATCTTCGCATCCGGTGCGTAGGGGCTGTCGCCGTGTCCCGGCCAATCCGGGCATATCACGTCGTAGCCGAGCGCGCTCAAGTGCCCGCCAAGCGCGTGAAACTCCGCGCCGCTCGCGGTAAGGCCGGGCGCGCAGATGATGGTGCCGTGCGACTTCGGACGCCGCCGGACCCTGACGTTCACCACCGCCTCGATCCCCTGCAGCGTCAGCCGCAAGGACTGCCGCCGCTCGGATGCGATAGGCAGCGGCCCGTCCTTCACCGGGAACCCGCGCCGCGGCCCTTCTCTTCGAGGAACGCCGCCAGCGCGTGGAGCGAAGGATGGCTCGCCAGATCGCCCGGCTCCACGCTCAATCCGGTCTTCTCTTCCAGTTGCATGCAGAAATCGAGTACGGTGAGGCTATCCATCCCGAGATCCGCGAACTGCACGTCCGAGGGCGGCGTATCCGTCGCCTCCGGCTCTTCGACCAGGCCGAGGTCGATCATGATCGAGACGATGTCTTGGCGGCGTAGGGAAGCGCTCATCGATGCAACTCCAGGCGGACGGTTCGGGGCATGGCGAAGACATGGTTGTCGCAATAGGCGAACTCCACGATTTCGGCCCGCCGGTGGATCGAGGCGAGCTTGCCGGCGATCGCCCCCCACAGATCGAGAGCAAGGTGCCGGCCAAGGCAGGCATGCGGACCGGCGCCGAACATGAGGGCGCCCTTGGCCGCGCCATGACCGTAGGTGACTCCTTGGAAGTAGAGCCTGAGCCAGTCGCCCTTGCGGAACGTGACGCCGTCGTACGCGAAGCTCTCCGTGGCCTGACGCTCCGCGATTGCCACGCCGGTCTCGGGCGGATGCGCCGGGTACTCGATCTCGCTTAGGCAGCGGCCGGCGCTGTCCGCGATGAGCGTCGCGAGGCTGTCCCCCAAGGTCGCGAGGAGCGAGTCCCGGCCGAGAATCGTGAGCGCCAGATAGACGCCCTCTTGCTCCCGTGGAATCCCTCGGCGGAACAGGGGCTCGAGACCGCGCCGTATGGTCCCGATCGCGACCTCGGCCGCGAGCAGCGCGTTCAAGCTGGCCCAATGATCGAAGATCCGCGTTGCGTCCTGGGGAACGAACGCCGGCGCCTCGTCTGTCTGCGTCAAGATCGAGAAGACCTCGGCGACAAACGGCGCCAGCGTCTCGCCGATGAGTTCGACCTCGCTTCGCCCGTCCAAAATCGAGAAATGCCGCTCGACCAGCTCTCCGGCGGCCGCTTCCATCCGCTTGCGATGATCGCCGAGACAATGGCTCATGGAACGCCGCATCTCCCCATGCGCGGCCCCCTCGTTGATCAGGGGAATGCAACCGGCCGCGAAGATCAGGTTCGGCAACTGGACACCGAACCTCCGTTGCAGCCGGTCGAGCCCGGCCGCGATGTTCGGGCTGATAAGACGAGAATCCTTGAGCAACTCGATGACCTGGGCCCCGTCGGCGACGATCCATCGTTGGCACGCCTTGTCGAAGACGACCGGACGCCCCTTCCCCTCGGCGAAGAAGGCGGCACGGTCGCTCCGCGTATGGAGGTTCAGAAAATTCATGGCGCGATAATGCATATCAGGTAATTCGGTGTAATTCGGTGACAAATTCGGTGAAATTCGGTGACAGTGCACTAATTAGAATTCGGTTATGATTCGGCGCGGGTGAAGCGATGGTCCTTGACGCCGCCGGGCGAGGCATCCTGAATGCGGCGAGGGAGGCAACGAAATGAATCGAATAGGCGCGGTCCTGGCGGCGGCCATGTTGGCGGCGGCGGCCCCGGCATGGGCGCAATCCTCGGACGCCGAGGGTTGCGTCGGCGAAACCGATCCCGGCCGGCGGATCGGCTTTTGCACGCGCGCCATGGAGTCCGGCGAATGGTCCGGGGCCGGCTTGGCGTGGGCCTTCAACAACCGCGGCATCGCTTATCGCCTGACCGGCCGGTTGGACCGGGCGATCGAGGACTTCGACACCGCCATCCGCCTCGACCCAAGCCTCGCCCATGCCTGGAACGGCCGTGGCAATGCCTATCGCGACAAGCGCCGGTACGACCGGGCGATCCAGGACTATGGCGCCGCCATCGACCTCGACCCGGACCATGTTTACGCCCTGGAGAACCGCGGGTTGGCGCGCTTCTATCTGGGTTCGTTCCCCGAAGCGGCCGGCGACTTCGAGAGGGTTGCCGCGCTCGCACCCTCGAACCTATACGCGCTGCTGTGGCTCACGCTCGCCCGCGCCCGCGCCGGCCTGTACCTTGAAGCCGACAAGTCGGAACTGGCGGAGCAGGCGCATGGCCTCGATCTCTCGACGTGGCCGGGACCGGTGCTGCGCATGTATCTGGGAGAGATCGACGCGCCGGAAATGTTCGACGCCGCCAAGGACACGGAGCCGAAACGTCAGGACGAAAAGCTCTGCCAGGCCTATTTCTACCAGGGCGAGGTGAAGCTGCTGCTTGAGGACTTAGAGCGGGCGCGCGAGCTGTTGCGCACCACGCTCGAAACCTGCCCCGCGAACGCCGCGGAGCACCAGGGGGCAAAGGCCGATCTCGCGCGCCTCGGCGGGTGAGGTCGGGGGAAGCCGCCACTCGCCACCGCTCATATGTTCGAAACCATCGCCCGCTGGGGCCGCCAATGGCGCTGCTCCAAGCATTGAAGCCGTTTCATGGAATCATCGTCCTAGTTCCCTCGGCCGGCCGGGAACCACAGAGGCACAGAGGCACAGAGACGCTTTCGGTCCTGCCTCTGTGCCTCTGTGCCTCTGTGC
>VFKA01000019.1 GCA_009885795.1 Rhodospirillales bacterium
ACGAAAGAGGACTTCGAAAGGATCGCATCTTGGCTAAGGGGCGAAACAAAGGCTGTCGTCAAACCAGCACCGAGAGACTACCAGATCGAAGCTCTGGAGAAGATTGCCAACACATTTCGGAATGAAAACCGCGCCACTGTCGTCATGGCTTGCGGAACAGGCAAGACCCTTCTGGCGCTCTGGGTCGCTGAACGGCAAGGCGCCAAGACGGTGCTGGTCCTTGTCCCCTCCCTGACGCTGCTTCAGCAGACGCTGGACGAGTGGAGCCGCAACAATTCGTGGGGAACGCGCTTCAGCTACCTGTGCGTCTGCTCGGATCCCACCGTCTCGCAGATCGACGCCAACGATCCGATCCAACTGAACAGGATGGACATGGAATTCCGCGTCGATACGGATCCTGTCGAAGTTCGCCGTTTTCTCGAAAGACCCACCGACGACATCAAGGTCGTGTTCTCGACTTACCAGTCCTCCGATGTGGTTTCCGAGGGTTGCCGTGGATTGCCGCCCTTCGACGTCGGCATATTCGACGAGGCGCACAAGACCACGGGATCGCAGGGCGGCGTGTTCGCCCACAGCTTGAGGGACGAGAACGTCGCCATTCGCAAGCGGCTGTTCCTGACCGCGACCCCACGGCATTACGACATTCGCCACAGGGATAGGGAAGGCGACTTCAAGATCGTCTCGATGGACGATCCTGCCGTCTATGGCGTTCGCGCCTACACCCTGACCTTCGGCGAAGCCGCCCGACGGGGGATCATCTGCAACTACAAGGTCGTGATCTCGGTGGTCGATGGTCGGGAGATCAACGACTTCGCTCTGAAGCACGGTATCACGCTGGTCGAAGGCGATCTTATTGGCGCGAAATGGGTCGCCAACCAAATCGCCATTGAACGCGCCGTCGAGAAGAGCGGAGCAAGGCGTGCGATCACTTTTCATAGTCGCGTATCGAGTGCCAAAGAGTTTGCTTCCGATAGCTCTCGTGGCATCAGGCAGTTTCTCCCCGACTTCTCCGTTTTTCATGTCAACGGTTTGCAGAAGAGCGCCGAACGCAAGCAACTCATCCGAGCATTCCGCGAAGCGTCGAAAGCACTTGTCACGAATGCCCGCTGTTTGACCGAAGGTATTGATGTTCCCGCGGTCGATATGGTTACTTTTGTTGACCCTCGTCACAGCAAGATCGACATCGCGCAGGCGACGGGTCGCGCCATGCGGAAGCCGAGAGATTCAGACAAGACGATTGGCTATGTGGTTATTCCGCTTTTCCTTGAGACGAGAACGGGAGAAACGCTCGACGAGGCACTTGAGCGATCGGACTTTGCTGAAGTCGCAAACGTCCTGAATGCCATGCAGGAGCAAGACGACGATCTTGCGCAGATCATTCGTGAGCTTCAGGAAGCCAAGGGGCGAGGAGAGGTATTTGATCCGACAAGACTGGCAGACAAGGTCGAGGTTCTCGGACCGTCGATAGAGCTATCAACTCTCAGGTCAAATATCTTTGCTGAGATCGTCGATAAGATCGGCGTCAGTTGGAATGAGTGGTATGGAAGATTGAAAGCCTATAAAAATCGCGAGGGGCATTGTCGCATTCCATACAAGTACTCAAAAAATGGTTATCGTCTCGATCAGTGGGTCTTTCGTCAGCGCAAAGTCAAAGACAAACTCTCGCAAGATCGGCGACGCCGACTGGACGAATTGGGATTTGTTTGGGATCCGCTTGAACAGCAATGGGAAGAAGGCTTTGCTTCTCTGAAATCCTACAGGGAACGCGAGGGGCATTGTCGTGTCCTGCAAGGATATTCCGAGAAAGGTTTTCTTCTTGGTAAATGGGTACGTAGGCAACGTGCAAACAAAGACGAACTTTCGGAAGATCGGCGACGTAAATTGGACGAATTGGGATTTGTTTGGGATGTACCTGAAGAACTATGGGACAAAGGCTTTGCTCGCCTGAAAGCCTACAAGGAGCGTGAGGGGCATTGTCTCGTTCGGAAAGGATATTTGGAAAGTGGTTATCGTCTTGGTCAATGGGTGAAAAAGCAACGCACAGACAAAAACACACTTTTGGAAGATCAGCGACGCAAACTGGACGAATTGGGATTTGTTTGGGATCCATTTGAACAGCAATGGGAAGAAGGCTTTGCTTATCTGAAAGCCTACAGGGAGCGTGAGGGGCATTGTCGCGTTCCAGTTAGTTATTCGGAAAATGGATTTCGTCTTGGCGCATGGGCGAATAACCAACGCACAATCAAAGACACGCTGTCGCCAGTTCGGCGACGCAAACTGGACGAATTGGGATTTGTATGGGAGCCATTTGAACAGCAATGGGAAGAAGGCTTTGCTCACCTGAAAGCCTACAGGGAACGTGAAGGGCATTGCCGCGTTCCGCAAAGATATTTGGAAAATGGTTATGATCTTGGTCAATGGGCGTCTCACCAACGCAGAAACAAAAACAAGCTCTCAGAAGATCGGCGATATAAACTAAATGAATTGGGATTTGTGTGGGATCCGATTCAGCGGCAATGGGAAGAAGGCTTTGCTTTTCTGAAAGCCTACAGGGAGCGTGAGGGGCATTGTCGCGTTCCACATAGTTATTCGGCAAATGGTTTTCGTCTTGGTCTATGGGTGTCCGTTCGACGCAGAAACAAAAACACACTTTTTGAAGATCAGCGACGCAAACTGGACGAATTGGGATTTGTATGGGAGCCATTTGAACAGCAATGGGAAGAAGGCTTTGTTTATCTGAAAGCCTACAAGGAGCGTCAGGGGCATTGTCGGGTTCTGAGAGGATACTCGGAAAATGGTTTTCGTCTTGGCACATGGGTACATACTCAACGCAAAAACAAAGGCAAGCTCTCGAAAGATCGGCGACGCAGACTGGACGAATTGGGATTTGTCTGGAGCCTGAGAAAATCGGATAAAGCGTCATGATCGCACTTCAGGACAATGTTGCTATTTTGGCAGCCAGCGGGCTTAAGAAATCTTTTTGGGTAAACGCAGTTTGTAATCAATTGAAGGGCGACTGTGTACTTGGCATGATTTTCCCATATTGACGGCGCATGGCTGATGTGCCCGCCACAGTAATTCTTGAGATCGAAGTAACGCCCACGATGATCGAGGCAAAAGTTTCGGCGTTGCTCGATTAAAGCGAGGAAAACATTCAGTGCAACTAATCCTTCTCCGATTGTTCACGAGATCTTTTCAACAATGCGTCGTGCTGAGGTTGTAACTCCCGGCCCAATTGCTTGACCGCCTTCAACAACGGCCCAACAGCGTTTGTATAGGTGCGAAATACGTCTAGGGGGATGCTTGCGGCAATGGGGTTGATTCGGGCTTTCATAGACTTCCCGCCTTTCCTATGGGGGTATTTTCCAGTGGTCACTTGCAGTATGGGTTTTCCAGAGCCTGGATGCTTCACCCAAACACCGTGAGCTATCTTGTCACGGAATTCCTCTAGTTCAGCAGCTTTGGTGGCCATTAGCTTGATATTCAGGGTGGTCTTGAAGTCGCGTAGCGCCATTAAATCCTCGATCATGGTGAACGAGTCTCGCACACGGGGACTTCTAACAGCAACGCGACCGAGTTTCGGGTTCACGTCTAACAATGCATAAATGAGCATTCTGAGCGCGGTCTCTAGAACGGCAAACCGTGAGACCATCCGGCCGATGGCACTGTTATACGCTGTAGGTAGCTTGTACCAAACAGGGTGAATGCCCATGGCGCATAAATCCAAAGCGTTAAGGCAAACTCAGACCACGAAAGAAACTCAATTTGCGCCGGATGCTTGGGACCGCTTCCAGCGCGCGAATCACACGATTGCGAAAGCGCGCCTGAGACATCGAACCCGGCTACTAAGGGCGGACGACGAAGCAAACGTGGCGGCCTTTGCCGAACTAGTCCAGCCGGCGAGCCTCTCTGTCAGCAAGCGCGCAATAACGCACAAATTGTTCAATAAAGGCCCTATTGGCGCCCGCCTTGAGGTTGATAGAGACGCCACAATTGCCGCAGGCAAGACCGTCGTGCGATGCAAGCCAACCGACGGTCTGCTCCGTAGCCTTAAGGCACTTTGGGCAAATGATGGCGAGCTTGACCATATCGTCGATCTTGGTTGGGTGCTTTGCCATGGTGACTCCTGACTACTTCGGACGTTTGGCCGTCGGCCTCTGAGCTGGTCCCACTCGGTTGGACGGGTTGGCAGCGAAGTTAGGGTGTATTCCGGTTGCTGTTCACGCCGCCAGAACCTCATTCATGTTGAACGCTTCTTGTTGCCGTTGGCCCTGTGGGGACGTGGGCTACGCGCCCGCCTTGTCCACCATGTCCACAGACCCCTTGTCCGAGTAGGTCTCCGCCGGCGGCCTGTCGTCAAGGGCGGTTTGCGGCGGACGAGGCAACCGCCTCCGCCCCCGCCCAATCGAAAGAGAGCTACTCCGCGCCCTCGCCCAAGCGCGTAATCTTCACGTCGCCAGTCGGGAAATGCGCGACAAGCTCAAGCTTGCCGCCCATGGCTTCGACGGTGTCGCGCAGCGTGCTGACCTTCATGTCGGCGCGCTGCTCCATCTGCGCGACGGCCGCCTGCGACTTGCCGAGCGCGCGTGCCAGTTCTTCCTGCGAGATGTGCAGGGCCTTGCGAAGATCGGCCAGGGCCGCCTCCTCGATATCGCGCAGAAGCACATCCTTGCGCCGCCCGACGCGCAGGCGCCGCCCGGCCGGCCAGTCCTTTGTCAACTCCTTGAAGGCACGATGCCCAGTCATCCGATCAAGCCCTCCTTTCTAAGCTCATCCAGGTGCGTGTCGTACAGATCGTCGGCAAGCCGTACATGTTTCTCGTAGAACCGGTCGTCTCCGGTCTTGTCGCCGCCGATCAGCAGAATGGCTTTGCGGCGCGGATCGAAAGCGTAGAATATGCGCAGCGGCCTGCCGCCGCTCTGCACCCGCAGTTCACGCATGTGGCCGTGCCGCGCACCTTTGATGCCCGAGGAATGGGGGAACGGCAGCCGTGGCCCAAGGGCCATCAGCAATTCGACGCTTGCCGCCACGTCCTCCTGCTGGCCTTCCGCCAGCCCCCTCCACCACTCCCCGAATTCGTCGGTATACTCGACATCCCAACTCATGCGTCGCGATTCCAACGGTAATTTATAATGTCAAGATTATATTGTCAATAGCGCGGAGATTCGACGAATGTGAGCATTCTCGCAGGGAAAGTGTAAGTGTTCAGAAAGATATGGTCGCCTACTTATTGGTGATGCCTCCCTCTTGTTGCGCCGCTGCTCCGCCCTTGTGCCGCCAGCGGGCGGCTGGTATAGGCGCGACGCCTCGCCCGACGCCGCCCCAGAACCCAGGAGCAACCGCTATGCCCCAATTCACGGACTACAAGGTCAAGGACATCGCGCTCGGCGGCTGGGGGCGGCGCGAGATCGCCATCGCCGAGACCGAGATGCCGGGGCTGATGGCGCTGCGCCGCGATCATGGCGGCAAGCGCCCGCTCAAGGGTGCCCGCATCACCGGCTGCCTGCACATGACCATCCAGACCGCGGTGCTGATCGAGACGCTGATCGAGCTCGGCGCCGAGGTCAGGTGGAGTTCCTGCAACATCTTCTCGACCCAGGACCAGGCCGCGGCGGCGATCGCGGCCGCCGGCATCCCGGTCTTCGCCTGGAAGGGCGAGAGCGAGGAGGAATACTGGTGGTGCGTGGAGCAGACGATCCTCGGCCCCAACGGCTGGCGGCCGAACCTGTTGCTGGACGATGGCGGCGATCTGACGCTGCTGATGCACGAGACGCACCCGGACCTTCTCGACGGCGTGCGCGGCGTCAGCGAGGAGACGACGACCGGCGTGCACCGGCTCTACGACATGGAGCGCAAGGGCACGCTGAAGGTGGCGGCGATCAACGTCAATGATTCCGTAACGAAGTCCAAGTTCGACAACCTCTACGGCGTGCGCGAGAGCCTGGTCGATGGCATCAAGCGCGCCACCGGCGTCATGCTGGCGGGCAAGGTCGGGGTCGTCTGCGGCTTCGGCGACGTCGGCAAGGGCAGCGCCGCCTCGCTGCGTAGCCAGGGGGCGCGCGTCATGGTGACGGAGATCGATCCGATCTGCGCGCTCCAGGCGGCCATGGAGGGCTACCAGGTCACGACCATGGAGGAGGCGGCCGGCCTCGGCGATGTGTTCGTCACCGCCACCGGCAATCTGGACGTCATCACGCTCGAACACATGCGCCGCATGAAGGACCGCGCCATCGTCTGCAACATCGGCCATTTCGACAGCGAGATTCAGGTGGCGGCCCTGGCGAATTACAAATGGGAAGAGGTGAAGCCGCAGGTGGACGAGGTCGTCTTCCCCGACGGCAAGCGCTTGATCGTGCTGGCCAAGGGGCGGCTGGTGAATCTCGGCTGCGCCGACGGCCATCCGAGCTTCGTCATGAGCGCCTCCTTCACCAACCAGGTGCTGGCGCAGATCGAGCTTTGGACCAATCACAAGACCTACGGGCGCAAGGTCCATGTGCTGCCGAAGCACCTCGACGAGAAGGTGGCGGCGCTGCATCTGGACAAGGTCGGCGCCAAGCTGACCAAGCTGACCGAGAAGCAGGCCGCCTATATCGGCGTGGCCGAGGGCGGCCCCTTCAAACCGGAACGCTACCGCTACTGACCGCCGCTGGAGCTGTCGATAGCTAATTAACTTGTCCGGTTTTCGTAGCACATCAATTGACCGCTTTTGTTGATGTTGGGCCTGTGGGGATGTGGGCGGGGCGAAGCGCCGTCCACATATCCACAGGCCTCGCGCGGCGAGCGGCTGGCGTCGCGCGGATTGGGCTCGTCGAGCAGGCTGGCGTCGGCTCGATAGCGGGCGATGCAGCGGGGTCCGTGGAAGACGGCGAGCGTGCCGTCCGGATATTCGTGGACACGGACCTTGACCTTGACGAAGTGCGGGCGAAGCGGGCTCTTCGGCAGCTGCAAGCTGAGCCGGCGATAGAGCACCGTGTTGTCGTTGCCCACGACCCGATCCTCGTGGACGCACAGGATGTCGGCGCAGTCCGCGTCGCGATCGCGCACGAAGGCCGAGCCGGGCTCCGGCGCCGGCCTGGCGAAGCGGGCGTTATGGGTCGGCAGGTAGACCTCGGCGATGAACCGGTTGGCGGCCTCGATGTCGGCGATGCCGGCGAGCCGCAGCTCTTGCGGCAGGCGCCCCTGCAGGGTGCCGAACATACGCTCCGAGCGACCGCGCGCCTCGGGCGAATAGGCCGGGATGTGCTCGATGCCGAGCTGCGCGAGCGCCCGGCCGACCTGGGTCGGGTTGTCCTTGTCGACCTTGCCGCCGGCCGTGGGCGTGTGGAAGTAATGCCCGCCCCGGTCGGTGTAGAAAGAACAGAACAGGCCGTGCTTGGCGATGACCTCGCGCAAAGCCCGGAAGCTGCTCATCGTGCCCTCCTCCTCGACCAGGAAGGCGGAGTAGATCTCGTTCGTCGCGTCATCCAGGGTGACGATCAGATCGAAGCCGCGATCGAGCGCCGGAATCCAGCGATGCGGTGAGCCATCCTGGTGCAACATCATGCCCGCGAGCGCCCGCTTCTTGCGGTGCGCGCCGCGCCGCGGCGCCGGCTCGATCAGTTCCTTGGCGTGCAAGAACGTCTTGGTCCAGGTGTAGCCCCAGCGAAAGCCGTGGTCCTTGGCCAGATGCTCGTGAAAGTGCTTGGCCGTGAAGTCGAAGTAGCGCTCCCGGTAGAGCTGCTCCACCCGCATCGCCCACTCCTCCGGCACTCGCTTGGCCGAGGCACGGCCCAACCGCCGATCCAACAGGCCCGTGGGCCCCTCGTCGTCGAAGCGCTCGGTCCAGCGCCGAAATGTCCGCTCGCTCATACCCAAAATCTCCGCTGCCTCGGCCTGGCTCAACTCCCGCCGGCGCGAGCGCTCCAAAACGCTCTCGAACCTCATCCTGCGTACCCCTTGCAGCACCTCCGTCCGTCGCATCCTCGCCTCCTTGCCAGAGGCCGGGATCAAACCGGACAGATCGTGTGCTACAAAGACCGGACATATCGTGTGCTATCGACACTGACCGCCGCTGGAGCTTGAACGAACGCGGGATCGCTACTATCGTATCGATCTTGTGAACCGATTCCGGCATATGCTTCCGTCCTTCTTGTCATGCCCGGCCCCCGAGCCGGGCATCCATCCCGCCGCCGCGCCGTGGATTGCCGGGTCAAGCTCGGCAATGACAGTCCTGAAAAATCGACTCCGGCCCCAATTACCCTGGCTGGCCGCGGCAAGCGCGGCCGTCGTGGCGTTCTATCCGGCGGCGGCCGCGGCCGCGGATGGCTCGCGCGACCCGATCCTGTTGCCGACGATCGTCGTGCTCGGCGCGCTCGGCATGCTCACCGCCATCGTCGGCCTGTCCATAAGGCTGCGCTCGGTCATGGGCGAACGCGACCGCCAGGCGGCGGAAGTGCTGCTCGCCTCGGGCGCGATCGGCGCGGCGCCGGGCGGCTACATATTGTGGAGCGGCGGCATTTCCCGGATGTCGCTCGCCGCCAGCGCCCTGCTGGATCGCCCGGCGCCAACCGCGATCGAGCCCGCGAGTTTGCCCGAGCTGTTTGCGCCGGCCGACGCCGCCGCCTTGCGC
This sequence comes from Rhodospirillales bacterium, assembly GCA_009885795.1. Classification (GTDB taxonomy): domain Bacteria; phylum Pseudomonadota; class Alphaproteobacteria; order Dongiales; family Dongiaceae; genus VFKA01. The sequence goes on from VFKA01000019.1 coordinate 8,609, forward strand.
GATGCGATCGGCGCGTTGACGTCGAAGGGGACATCGTTCGATCTTGTCCTTGCGCGGGCCGATAGCGGCCGGCGGTTACGTGTTTGCGGGCGCCGCAGCCTGTCGCCCCTGGGCAGGGGCGCCATCGATGCGTTGTGGCTGAGCGATGCCACCGAGGCCGCCGCCGACGCGGCCGCCCGAAGGGAACGCGACCGTCTCTCGAGCCTGCTCGACAGTCTTCCGATCGCGGTGTGGAGCCGGGACGCCGATCTTCGGATCGACTATTGCAACGAAGCCTATGCCAGGGCCGTCGATCTCACCCGCGACAAGGCGCTCGCGCGGGCGGCCGAAATCGGCCGGGGCGCCATCGCCGAAGGCGGCAAGGCGCTGGCGCGCAGGGCCGGCGCGCTCGGCACCGCCCAGTCCGAAAGCCAGCACATCGTCGTCGCCGGCCAGCGCCGACTGATGGATTTTATCGAACAGCCGTTGGCCGGAGGACGTCTTGGCGGACACGCGCTCGACGTCACCAATTTGGAGGCGACCCAGGCCGAGCTCGCCCGCCACATCGCCGCCCACGGCGACGTCCTGGAACAGCTCAGCACCGGTGTCGTCATTTTCGGGCCGGACGCGAGGCTGAAATTCTTCAACAGCGCCTACTGCGATCTCTTCGACCTACGCGAGGACTTCCTTGCCGGCGAACCGACATTCGCCGAGGTGATCGACGCTCAACGCGAACGCCGGCGCATCGCCGAGCATGCCGACTTTCCCGCTTACAAGCGCGAGACCGAGCGCCAGCTCATGAGCGTGATCCAGCCGAAGGAAGAACTGATGCACTTGCCCGACGGCACCACCTTCCGCGAGGTGGCCGCGCCCCACCCGTTCGGCGGCATCCTCATTCTCTATGAGGACGTGACCGACCGCCTGGCGCTCGAACGTTCTCATAACACCCTCATCGCCGTGCAGCGCGAGACGCTCGACAACCTCTACGAAGCGGTCGCCGTCTTCGGCGAGGACGGCCGCCTGAAACTCCACAACCCCGCCTATGCGCGCCTGTGGAACCTCGACCCGGCGGCGCTCAGGAACGAGCCGCATGTGACGGAACTGGTGGAAGCGACTCGCGGTTTGTTCCAGGCCGATCGGGAGTGGCAGGCCTTACGCGAACGCATCGTCGGCCGGGTCATGGCGCGCGAGCCATGGAGCGAGCGCCTGGAGCGGCCGGACGGCAAGGTGTTGCATGTGACCGCGGTGCCGCTGCCCGATGGCGGCATGCTGTTTACCTATCTCGATGTCACCGACAGCATGCGGGTGGAGCGGGCTTTGCGCGAACGCAACGCGGCCCTTGAAACCGCCGACCGCTTGAAGTCCGAATTCATCGCCAACGTGTCCTATGAGTTGCGGACCCCCTTGAACGCCATCATCGGGTTCGCCGGGATCCTCGATCTCGAGTATTTCGGAACGCTGAACGACCGGCAGAAGGAATACAGCCGCGCCATCGTCGAGGCCTCGCAGAGCCTGATGTCGCTGATCAACGATATTCTCGATATCGCCACGATCGAGGCCGGTTACCTGAAACTCGATCTGGCGGAGGTCGATATCGCGCTCATGTTCGGCCGGCTGCAAACGCTGGTCGGCGAGCGGGCGCGCAGCGGCGGGCTCGAACTGGTCATCGACTGCCCCAAGGACATCGGCGGCGTCACCGGCGACGAACGGCGGCTTACCCAGGCCTTGTTCAATCTGGTCAGCAACTCCCTCAAATTCACGCCTTCCGGCGGCCGCATCGAGGTGAAGGCGCGCAAGAGCGGCGAAGAGGTTCTGCTCAAGGTCAGCGACACCGGCATCGGTATCGCGGCCGAGGACCAGGAGGAAGCATTCGAAAAATTTACCCGGACGCGCGCCTCCGGCCACGAGAGCGGCGTCGGGCTGGGCCTCGCCCTGGTGAAGAGCCTGATCGAGCTCCACGGCGGAAGCGTGCACATGGAGTCGACGCCGGGCGAGGGGACAAGCGTCACCTGCCGCATTCCGGTGAAGGCCGTCGCCGCCAAGGATTCCCGCGAGGCGGCCCGGGGTTAATTCCCATAAAGGGAATAGAATGGGACGCACCCCTTTAATGTAAGTATAACCACAGAGGCACAGAGACACAGAGACAGGAAGAATGGCTTCTCTGTGCCTCTGTGCCTCTGTGGTGAACCTTAAGTTTACTCACAGGGGGGGGGAGGGGTCCGTCCCTTTATCCGGGATCTAAAGGTTCGGGACGCCGGACGTCGTCGAATACTCGAAGTGGAGCGCCTGGCCCGGGTGGACCAGCGGATGGATCGCATGGGCCGCCGCCGCGGCCTCGGCGAAGCCGGAAAGAATCAGCTTGAGCTTGCCCGGATAGGTGACGATGTCGCCGATGGCGAAGATGCCGGGCCGATCGGTGGCGCAGGTCGAAGGGTCGACCTTGATGTGATTGCGCTCGAGGGCGAGGCCCCACTCGGCGATCGGCCCCAGATTCATCGCCAACCCGAAGAACGGCAGCAGCACGTCGGCCGGCAGTCGCCGCGTCTTGCCATCGAGGCTCGCGACCTCGACGGCTTCGAGCCGTCCGTCCGTGCCTTCGAGGCCGGACAATTGATAGGGCACGACCAGCTCCACCTTGCCTTCCTTGGCGGCCGCGTCCAGGCGCGCGGCGCTTTCCGGCGCGGCGCGGAACTTCGCCCGGCGGTGAACCACCCGTACCGATGCCGCGATTTCCGCCAGCGAGAGCGCCCAATCGACGGCGGAATCGCCGCCGCCGGCGATGACCACGTGCTTGGCGCGAAAGTCCTCGCGGCGCTTGACCAGGTAGAACACGCTCTTTCCCTCGAAGCGCTCGATCCCGGGCAGCGGCGGGCGATGAGGGCCGAAGGCGCCGACGCCGGCGGCGACGATGACGGCGCGCGCCTCGAGCGCGACCGAGGCGGTCTCCACGCGCCAGCGCGCGCCCGCCGGTTGCAGCCGCTCGACCTGCTGGCCCAGGTGGAAGACCGGCTTGAAGGGCTGGACCTGCTGCTCCAGCTTGCCGATGAGCTCGGCCGCGTCGATGCGCGGGAATCCGGGAATGTCGTAGATCGGCTTTTCCGGATAGAGCGCCGCGCATTGGCCGCCGGTCGTGTCCAGCGCGTCGATGACGTGGCAGCGCATCTTGAGCATGCCGCATTCGAAGATGGCGAAGAGCCCGACCGGCCCGGCGCCGATAATGACCACGTCGGTTTCGGCTTGAGGAACGGGCATGGCGGGGCCGGCTTTCGAATGGCGTGGGGTCGACGATTACCATGCAAGGCCGGCGGCGGCGGCGCAAGTCTGGAGCATGCTCTAGTTGCGGCCTGTCCCCGGGGCGGCTACAAGAGGGCCGGCCATGAAGGCGGATGGCTGACCCCTTGTCCCGAACGATTCGACTGGCGAATGAAAGTGCCACCGCGCGGCTGGCCCGCGCCATCGCCGCCGAAGTGGAGCGCGGCGAGGCCATCCTCCTGTCGGGCGAGCTTGGCGCCGGCAAGACGCATTTTGCCCGTGCCTTCATCGGCCATCTGTCGGGCGATGGCGGCGAGGTTCCAAGCCCAACCTTCACGCTGGTTCAGGTTTACGAGACTGGATTGGGCCCAATCTGGCATGTCGATCTCTATCGCATGAGCGACCCGAGGGACGTGGATGAGCTTGGATTGGAGGAAGGCTTGAGCGAGGGCATCGCCATCATCGAATGGCCGGAGCGCATGGCCGGGTTCCCGACCGCGAACCGGCTTCATGTGACGCTCGATTTCGACGCCGCCGATCCCGGCGCGAGGGCGGCGCGCCTCTCCGGCCATGGGCGCTGGCGGGATCTGGTCGATCGGTTGCCGGCACCATGAACGAGGAAAGCCCGCTGGCGCGCTCGCGGACCATCGAGCGGTTCCTGGCCGGCGCCGGGTGGCCGGGCGCGGCGCGGCGGCTGCTGGCGGGCGACGCCTCGTTCCGGCGCTACGACCGGCTGACGATGGGCGGCGCAAGCGCTGTACTCATGGATGCCCCGCCGCCGCGCGAAGACGTGCGCCCCTTCATCCGCGTGGCCAGCCTGCTAACCGGCCTTGGATTGAGCGCGCCGCGGATTCTCGCCGCCGACGAGGAGGCCGGCCTGCTTCTACTGGAGGATCTGGGGGACGACACCTACGCGCGGCTGCTTGGCGCCGGCGCCGATGAATCGGCGCTCTATCGGCTCGCCGTCGATTTTCTGATCGAGCTGCACCGGCGCGTGACGCCGGAGGGGCTGGCGCAATTGCCGCCCTTCGACGACGAGCGCGCCTTGCGCGAGGTCCGGGTACCGCTCGAATGGTACTGGCCGGCGGTGATGGCAGAGCCGATCGACGCGCGCCTTCGCGATACATATATTTCGGCTTGGGCATCCGTGCTGCCGCTCCGACACGCCGTGCCCGAGAGCATCGCGCTCTTCGACTTCCACATCGACAATTTGCTGTGGCTGCCCGAGCGCCCGGGCGCGGCGGCCTGCGGGGTACTCGATTTCCAGGACGCGGTGCGCGCACCCGTGCCGTTCGACCTCATGTCGTTGATCGAGGACGCGCGCCGCGACGTGGCGCCGGCCCTGGCCGAGGCGCTGATCCAACGCTATCTCGCGGCGTTTCCGGCGCTGGAGCGGAGCGCATTCATGCAATCGTTCGCCGTGCTGGGCGCCCAGCGGCACGCGCGCATCCTCGGCACCTTCGCCCGGTTGTGGCGCCGGGACGCCAAGCCGGTCTATCTGTCGCACTTGTCGCGGGTGTGGCGTCAACTCGAAGCGGCGCTCGGCCATCCGGCCACGCGCCCGGTGCGAGACTGGTTCGACCGCCATTGGCCGGCCGATCGGCGCGTTCCGCTGGTGGCGGAGGCATCGGCCCCATGACCGCGACCCAAGCACCGACGCGCGCCATGGTGCTCGCCGCCGGATATGGCAAGCGGCTGCGGCCGTTGACCGAGGAAACGCCAAAGGCGCTGGTGAAGGTGCGCGGCCGGGCGCTCATCGACGTGGCGCTCGACCGCTTGGCGGCGGCGGGGGTGACGGAAGCGATCGTCAATACCCACCATCTGGCGGAAAAGGTTAAGGCCCATCTCGCCGGCCGCGACCGGCCGCGCATCGTCATCTCGCACGAGTCCGAAATCCTGGAGACCGGCGGGGGCATCAGGCACGCGCTGCCGCTGCTTGGCGAAGACCCGTTCTATGCGGTCAATGCCAAGATCGTCTGGTTCAACGGCGTGGTGGACGCGCTGGCGCGGCTGCCCGAGGCGTGGGACGATTCGCGCATGGACGCGCTGTTGCTCATGCAACCGACGGTGACGGCGGTCGGCTATGACGGCCAAGGCGATTTCCGCATGGACGAGATGGGGCGCCTCTACCGCCGCAAGGAGTGGGAGGTGGCGCCGTTCGTGTTCAGCGGAATCCAGATCCTGCATCCGCGCCTGTTCGCGGGCGCGCCGGACGGCGCCTTCTCCATGAACCTGCTCTATGACCGTGCGCTCGACGCCGGCCGGCTGCACGGCATCCGCCACGACGGCGAATGGTATCACGTGAGCACGCCGCGCCAGCTCGCCGAGGTCGAGGCGCAGCTTGCCCGCGACGGCCGCCCGCCGCTCGACACATGATGCCGGCATCCGCCGGACCGCGCGGGCGCCCGGCCGTCTTCACGGTTCCGCCGGACATTCCGTTCGTGGATGCGCTGGCAAGGGGCCTTCTGGCCGAGACGGAAGGGGACCCCCTGGCCGGCGCGCGCGTGACCGTGCTGCTGCCGACGCGGCGTAGCTGCCGCGCGCTTCAGGAGGCCCTGTTGCGCGCCGGCGAAGGCGTCCCGCGCCTGCTGCCGCGCATGGTGCCGCTGGGCGATCTCGATGCCGATGAACTGGCGCAGGCCGGCGGGGACGAACTGGACGAGCACGGCGTCATCGACCTGCCGCCGGCGATGGCGCCGCTGCGCCGGCAGCTGCTTCTCGGCCAGGCGATCCTGCGCGCCGGCGCCGCCACGGCGCCCGATCAGGCGGTCCGCCTCGGGGCCGAGCTCGCCCGATTCCTGGATCAGGTCCAGACCGAAGGGCTCGGCTTCGATCGCCTGAAGGACTTGGTGGAAGCGAACTACGCCCGGCATTGGCAGCAGACGCTGCGCTTCCTCGCCATCCTGACCGAGGTGTGGCCGAACATCCTCGCGGTGGAGGGCTCGATCGATCCCGCCGACCGGCGCAATCGGATTTTACGCGCGCGGGCCGAGGCGTGGCGCCGCGCGCCGCCCGCCGATCCCGTGATCGCGGCGGGATCGACCGGCAGCATCCCGGCAACGGCGGAGCTGCTGGCCGTCGTGGCGCGCCTGCCCAAGGGCATGGTCCTGCTGCCGGGGCTCGACCGTACCGACGCGGAGAATTGGGCGGCGATCCGCGAGGACCCGGCCCACCCGCAACATGGCATGGCCTTGCTGCTGGGCAAGCTCGGGGTCGAGCCGGACGCGGTCGAGGACTGGACCGGCGGCTTCGAGTCTCGGGCCACGTCGCGCGCGCGACTGCTCTCCGATGCCATGCGCCCGGCGCGAACTTGCGAAGATTGGCGCCGCCCCGTTGACGAGGCGGAGCGCGAGAGATTCCAGCTCGCGCTCAAGGACGTCACCCGCATCGACTGCCCGGGGCCGCAGGAGGAGGCGGGAATCATCGCGCTGTTGTTGCGCGAGGCGCTGCAAGACGAGAAAACGCGAGCGGCCCTGGTGACGCCCGACCGCGATCTTGCCCGGCGGGTCGCGGCGGAGCTGCGGCGCTGGGACATCCGCATCGACGATTCCGCCGGCCGTCCGCTCGCGGCGACGCCGCCTGGGGTTTTTTTGCGCCTTGCCGCCGCCATGGTGGCGGAGCGGCTGGCCCCGGTGCCGCTGCTGGCGGCGCTGAAGCATCCTCTGGCCGCGGGCGGATCGGCGCCGCCCGTATTCCGCGCGATGGCGCGAAAACTGGAGCGTAAGGCCCTTCGAGGCCCCCGGCCGGAATCCGGATTCGCGGGCCTGCGCGCGACGCTGGACGACAAGGCGCTCATCGCCTGGCTCGACCGTCTCGCCGACGCGGCGGCGCCGTTCGAGAAATTGCTGACATCGCGGGCGCCGCTCCAGGCCTTGGCCGAGGCGCATATCGAGTTCGCCGAGCGGCTGGCGGCGAGCGATGAAGATAGCGGGCCTTCGCGCCTTTGGGCCGGCGAGGCCGGCGAGGCCGCGTCTTCCTTCATGGCGGAGCTCGCCGACGCGGCCGTGGCGCTGCCCGCGATCGAGGGCGAACGCTATCCGGATTTGTTGGACAGCCTGATGGCGGGGCGCGCCGTTCGCCCGCGCTATGTGAACCATCCGCGGCTTGCGATCTGGGGTCCGTTGGAGGCGCGGCTGCAGCGCGTCGATCTGATGATCCTCGCCGGCCTCAACGAGGGAACCTGGCCGGGCGAGCCCGCGCCCGATCCGTGGATGAGCCGGCCGATGCGCCGGGATTTCGGGCTGCCGGCCCTGGAGCGCCGGATAGGACTAGCCGCCCATGACTTCGCCCAAGGCTTCATGGCGCGCGAGGTCGTCATGACCCGCGGCACGAGGGTCGAGGGAACGCCCAGCGTGCCGGCGCGGTGGCTGCTGCGCCTCGACGCGCTTGCGGCGGCGCGCGGCCTCACCATCGAGCGGCACCGCGGCGGCATTCTTCTCGATTGGTATCAGGCACTCGACCGGCCGGCCGGCGTCCGGCCGATCGCCGCGCCGGCACCCTCGCCACCCATAACCGCGCGGCCGACGGAGCTGTCCATCACGGACGTCGCTTTGTGGGCGCAGGATCCCTATTCGATCTATGCCAAGCGCGTGTTGCGCCTGAAGGCACTCGATCCCATCGACGCCGAGGCGGGCCCGGCCGAGCGTGGGACCGCGATCCACGGGGCGCTCGAGCGCTTCCTCACCGAGACCACCGCCCGTCCGCCCGCCGACCCTTACGCACGGCTTCTCGCCATCGGGCGCGAGGAATTCCATGCCTTGGGCCGCCCGTCGGTATGGGCGTTCTGGTGGCCGCAATTCGAACGGATCGCGCGCTGGTTCGTCGATCATGACGCCCTGCTTCGCCAAGACGGCCGGCGTGGCCAGGCCGAGGTGAAGGGGCGCCTGATAATCGGCCGGTTGACGCTCGCCGCGCGTGCGGACCGCATCGACCGGCTTACCGATGGCAGTCTCGCGATCATCGATTACAAGACCGGCGCGGTGCCGACGCAAAAGCAGATCGACGCCGGTTATGCGCCACAGCTGCCCTTGGAAGCGGCGATGGCGGCGGCGGGCGCGTTTGAAGGCGTGGCAAGGGCGCCGGTGAGCCAGCTTGAATACTGGCACCTCACCGGCCGCGACCCGGCCGGCGAACCGGTCAAGGTCAAGGGCGACATGGCGGACCTAGCCGAGAAGGCCATGGCGCGCCTTGCCCGGCTGGTGGCGGCGTTCGACGACCCGCGGCAGCCCTATCTCTCGCGCCCGCGTCCCAAGCCTCTGCCGCCACGCAGCGATTTCGAGCATCTGGCGCGGGTGAAGGAATGGTCGACCGGGGCTGAGGAAACATGACCGAAAGGCCGCCGCATCCGCGCACGCCGGAGCAGTTGCGGGGCTCGCACCCACGACTGTCGGCATGGGTGGGAGCCTCGGCCGGCACCGGCAAGACTCAGGTGCTGACCGACCGGACGTTACGCCTGATGCTGACCGGCACGCCGCCGACGCGCATCTTGTGCCTGACCTTCACCAAGGCGGCCGCGGCGGAGATGGCCAATCGCATCGCCGCGCGTCTGGCGGAATGGGTCCGCTTCGATGACGCGGCGCTCGACGCCGACATCAAGGCGCTGACCGGAAGCAAGCCCGACGCGACTCTACGCAAGCGCGCGAGGGCGCTGTTCGCGACGGTGCTGGATGCGCCGGGCGGGCTCAAGATCGACAACATCCATGCGTTCTGCCAATCGGTCTTGCGCCGTTTTCCCCTCGAAGCGGCGATCCAGCCGCACTTCGAATTGATGGACGAACGCGGCGCGGCGGAGTTGTTGCGCGAGGCGCGGCGATCGGTCCTCGCCCGGGCACGCGAGCGGGCGGACCCCGCGCTGGCGGCGGCGCTGGCTAGGGTCGCGCGGTACGCGGACGCGAACGCCTTCGACGCGTTGCTGCAAGCGCTGGCGGGTCAACGGACGAGGCTGGGCAAGCTTCTGGCCGCCCACGCCGGCATCGAGGGAATCGCGCGGGCGCTTCGCGATCACCTTGACCTTGGCCAAGACGAAACGCCCGAATCGGTGATCGCGGCGGCGGCGGCGGAATCGGCGATCGATCGCATCGGGCTCATGGAGGCGGTCGCGGCGCTGGGCAAGGGGTCGAAATCGGACAAGGACAGCGCCGCGACGATCGGCCGTTGGCTGGCCGCCGATGCCGAGGGGCGCGTGGCGATGTTCGAGGCGTATCGCGGCCGTTTCCTCACGGAGAAAGACGAGGTTCGCAAGAAGCTGGCGACGAAGTCCGTGCTTCGCGCGTCGCCGCATACCGGCACCGTTCTGACCGATGAGGCCCGGCGCGTGCAATATGCCGTCGAGCGGCGAAAGTCGGCGACGATCGCCGTCATCAGCATCGCGCTCGTCACCCTTGGGAACGCCATCCTCGAGACCTACAGGATCGACAAGCAGCGCCGCGCGCGGCTCGATTACGACGATCTTGTCTTGGGCGTGCGCGATCTCTTGCACCGCGAGGGGTTGGCGCCCTGGGTGCTTTACAAGCTCGATGGCGGCCTCGACCACGTGCTGATCGACGAAGCGCAGGACACCAATGTCGAGCAGTGGCAGGTGGTCGCGGCGCTGACGGCCGAATTCTTCGCCGGCAAGGGCGCCAGCGATGTCACCAGGACCATCTTCGCCGTCGGCGATCCGAAGCAATCGATTTTCAGCTTTCAGGGCGCCGAGCCGAAGGCCTTCCTCGACATGCGCGCGATGTTCGCGGCAAAAGTGCGCGCGGGCGACGGCGAATGGCGCGACGAGCCGCTGGAGGTATCGTTCCGGTCGGCGCCGGCGATCCTGAAAGCCGTCGATGCGGTGTTCGCGACGCCGGCGGCCCAGGATGGCGTCGCGCTGGATGGCCGCGAGATCGTGCATGTGGCGCATCGCAAGGGCCAGGCCGGATCGGTCGAGTTGTGGCCGCCGGTGGCGGCCCGCGGAAGCGAGGCCATGCCCGAATGGTCGCCGCCGGTCACGGCCGCCGCCGGGGACGATCCATGCCTGAAGCTGGCGTGGCTCATCGCCATTCGCATCAAGGCGATGCTCGACTCCGGCGAAGCCCTGCCGTCGCGCGGACGGCCGGTGCGCGCGGGCGATATCATGATCCTGGTGCGCCGCCGCGACCGGCTGGTCGAGGGCTTGGTGCGCGAATTGAAGCAGCGCCGCGTGCCGGTGGCGGGCGTCGACCGGCTGACGCTGACGGAACATATCGCGGTCATGGATCTGATGGCGCTGGGCCGGTTCGTGCTTCTGCCGGAGGACGATCTGACGCTGGCCACCGTGTTGAAGAGCCCGCTCATCGGCCTCGACGAAGACCAACTGTTCCTGCTCGCGCATGGGCGCGAGGGTTCCTTGTGGCAGGCACTCGTCCGGCGGCGCGCGGAGGGCGGCGCCTTCGCCGAAGCGGCGGAGCGGTTGGGCCAATGGCTCGCGCGCGCCGATTACGTGCCGCCATTCGAATTTTATGCCGAGCTGCTGGGCCGCGATGGCGGGCGAAGGAAAATGTTGGAACGCCTGGGAATGGATGCCGCCGATCCGATCGACGAATTCCTGACGCTGGCGCTGCAATACGAGCGCCAGCACGTGCCGTCGCTGCAGGGCTTTCTCGCCTGGCTCGAGGGGGGCCGCGTCGAGGTCAAACGCGAGCTCGACCGCAGCGCCGGCCAGGTGCGCATCATGACCGTGCATGGCGCCAAGGGCTTGCAGGCGCCGATCGTTTTCCTTCCCGACACCATGCAGGTGGCAAGGGCAAGGACGCCGCTGCTGTGGAGCGACGCCGGGGACGAGGCGATGCCGCTGTGGTCGCCCAAGGCGGACATGGACGATACCGCTGCCGCGGACGCCCGCGTTCGCGCCAAGGATGCCGATCTGCGCGAATCGCGCCGACTGCTCTACGTCGCCATGACCCGCGCCGAGGACCGGCTTTTCATCGCCGGTTGGCGCGGGGATCGCGATGCGCCGGAAGAGTGCTGGTACAGGTTGATCGAGGCGGGACTGGCTGCGGAGGGCGACGCCCTCGATTTCGATTCCCGGCCGGAGATGGGCGAGGAGGGCTGGTCGGGCGCCGGCCGGCGGTTGTCGAATCCGCAAACCGAGGCGCCGGATCAAATCGAGCCCGCGGCCGGGGTTGGGGAACCGCCCGTCGCGTTGCCGGATTGGGCGACGGCGCCGCCGAGGCCGGAGCCGTCGCCGTCGCGCCCGCTGACACCGTCGCGTCCGGAAATGGAGGAGCCGGCGGCGCTAGGGCCATCGGGCGGGGACCGGGAACATCTGACGCGCGGATTGCTGGTGCATCGGTTGCTGCAGCTGCTGCCCGATCTGCCGGCAAGCGAGCGGCGCAAGGCCTGCCGCCGATACCTCCGCCAGAAGGCGCTTGGATTGGACGAGCGCCGCATCGAGGATATCGAAGACGGAGTCATGCGCGTTCTCGAGGATCCGGAATTGGCGTCGCTGTTCGGCCCCACGAGTTTGGCCGAGGTACCGTTCGCGGGCGAGATCAAGGGAGCCGAGGGCCGCGCCATCGCGGTCACGGGCCGTGTCGATCGCCTGGTCGTCGAGGGCGACCGGGTCATGGCGATCGATTTCAAGACCAATCGCTTGCCGGCCGCGAGCGAAGCCGATATCCCCAAGGCATATCTGTGGCAAATGGCGCTCACCCGCGCCGCGCTGCAACGCGTCTATCCCGGCAAATCAGTCACTTGCGGCCTGTTGTGGACGGTGGGTCCGAAATTCATGCCGCTGACGGCGGAACGGCTCGATGCAAGCCTGCCTTGACGGGCTGCCCGGCAGTTCCTAAGTTAATCACTGACTCCGGCAGGCGCCGATCGGCGCGAGACAATCTGATGCTGGCTCCCACAATTCGAAGGAATGACGATGGCAACGACCAAGGTTTCCGACTCGACATTCGATGCCGATGTGCTGAAATCCGAAGGCCCGGTGCTGGTCGATTTCTGGGCCGAATGGTGCGGGCCGTGCAAGGCGATCGCCCCGGTCCTGGATGAACTAGCCCTGTCCATGGCCGGCAAGGTGACCGTGGCCAAGCTCAACATCGACGAGAACCCGCAGACGACGCGCAAATACGGCGTGCGCGGCATTCCGACGCTGATGCTGTTCAAGGGCGGCCAGGTGGCCGCGACCAAGATCGGGGCCCTGCCCAAGAGCAAGCTCGTCGAGTGGGTCGAAACGTCGATTTGAGCCGGTAAAGGGTACGTAACACCCTTAGAAGAAGGGCTGCGTCCCAGTTAGCCTCCCGAGGTAGGCAATGAGCTATGACCTGATGGTTTTCGAGCCCGACGCCGCGCCGAGGGACCGTGACGCATATATGGCTTGGTACCATCAAGTGACCCAATGGAAGGAAGGTCACAGCTACGATGACCCAGCGATTTCATCGCCCAATCTGCAGGTTTGGTATCGAGACATGATCCCTAGTTTTCCTGCCATGAGTGGACCGGACAGGATTTCAGAGGGCGATCCAAGGTTTGACACAGATTGTTTGACTGACTATAGCTGCGCTTCGAATGCAATTTATGTATGTTTTGCCTGGAGTCTGGCGGGCGCGGCGTACGAGCGCACACTGAAACTAGCCGCCAAGCATCGCGTGGGTTTCTTTGATGTAAGCGCCACCGATGGAGCGGTTTGGCTGCCCAAAAATGGTAGATATGGAATCGTGCACGGAGGCGGACCGAACACTCACGGCCCAATCAACAAAATTTTCGAATGGTTCAAATCGGTGGGCCGCGAGTAGTAATACGGACTGTCTCGTGCCTTAACGCTGATGCTGTTCAAGGGCGGCCAGGTGGCCGCGACCAAGATCGGGGCGCTGCCCAAGAGCAAGCTCGTCGAGTGGGTCGAGACGTCGATTTGAGGGCAATGTGGCGTTAGTATTTGAGTCCTATTGATGTCATTGCCGGGCTTGACCCGGCAATCCAAGATCCCTGCCGCGAGATGGATGCACGGCTCAAGGCCGGGCATGACAGCCCAGAAAAGGGGTTGCATCCCCTCTATGTCTTTACCCGTTCTCCGCCAGCACCGCGCCGGCGAGGTAGAGCGAGCCGCAGATAAGCACGCGGCCCGGCCGGCCGGGCGGCGCGGCGACGCGAATAGAGGACAATGCCTGCGCCACGCCGGCGGCGGGATGGGCGGCGATCCCCACCTCGCGCGCGGCCGCCGCCGCCGCCTCCGGCGCGATCGCCGCATGACCGCCGATGGCGACAGCCCGTAGATCGGCGGCGAGCGGTGCCAACGGTGCCAGGAACTCGCGCGGCTCCTTGGTGTCCAGCATGGCGAAGACGAGATGGAGCGGGCGGTCGCGCCAATGGCGCCGCGCATGCGCGGCCAACGCCCGGCCGCAATCGCCATTGTGCCCGCCATCGAGCCAAAGCTCCCAGTCCCTCGGCAGGGCTTCGATCAACGGCCCCCGCGTGAGATGCTGCAGGCGCGCGGGCCATTCGACGCCCCGGAGGCCGCGCGCCGCCGCTGCGTCATCCACGCCGAATTCCCGCAGATGGGCGAGGCAGGCGAGCGCCGCGCCGGCGTTGTCGATCTGGTGCGCGCCGGGCAGCGCCGGCAGGGGCAGATCGAGTTCGCGCCCATCGGCGCGGAATATAAGCCGCCCGCCGATCTCCTCCGCAAACCACTCCCGGCCGTGACGCCGGAGCGGCACGCCCAAGACCCGCGCGCGCGCCTCGAAGACCGCGGCGGCCTCGGGCGGCTGGGGCGCCACGACCGCAGGCACGCCCTCTTTCATGATCCCGGCCTTCTCGCCGGCGATCAGCGTCAGCGTGTCGCCAAGATGTTGCCGGTGATCGAAGCCGATGGGCATGAGCACGGTCAGCAGCGGATGATCGACGACATTGGTGGCATCGAGCCGCCCGCCCAGCCCCACCTCAAGCAGCAGAATATCCGCCGCATGACGGGTGAAGGCGAGGAAGGCGGCGGCCGTCGTGATCTCGAAGAAGGTGATGGGGCGCGCACCGTTGGCGCGCTCGCATTCCTCGAGCAGCGCCGCCAATTCCCCCTCGTCGATGAGGCGGCCGTCGAGGCGAATGCGCTCGTTGAAGCGAACCAGGTGCGGCGACGTATAGACGTGCACGCGCGCACCCGCGGCCTCCAACATGGCCCGCAGATAGGCGATGACGGAGCCCTTGCCGTTGGTGCCGGCGACGTGGACGACCGGCGGCAGGCGGTCTTGCGGGCGGCCGAGAGCTTCGAGAAGAGCGAGGATTCGGTCGAGGGAAAGATCGATGATCTTCGGATGGAGCCGCGTCAGCCGATCGAGGACAGCGTCACTCGGCGCGGGCGTGCTGGTCATCGGCGCAGTGCTATCGCATTCGACCCAACCGGTGCCTCATGGTTCGAGACGGCCGCTGGCGCGGCCTCCTCACCATGAGGCACTCTCGGGGTTTCCTCACCCTGAGGAGCGCCCGAAAGGGCGCGTCTCGAAGGGCGAGGAAACCCAAAACGCTCAAATGCGATTGCCCGAATCATCGGAGGCGGCTAAGGCGGTATCGGCGTCGGGCAGAACCGGCCGGCGCAGGAGTCCGATGACGCGGATCAGCGTGTCGCGAATGTCGCGGCGCTGCACCACCAAATCGATCATGCCGTGCTCGAGCAGATACTCGGCGCGCTGGAAACCCTCGGGCAGCTTCTCGCGGATCGTCTCCTCGATGACGCGCGAGCCGGCGAAGCCGATGATGGCGCCGGGCTCGGCCAGAGCGACGTCGCCCAGCATGGCGAAGGAGGCGCTGACGCCGCCGGTGGTCGGATCGGTGAGCAGAACGAGATAGGGCAGGCCCGCCTCCTTCACCGCATCGACGGCGATGATGGTGCGCGGCATCTGCATGAGCGAGAGAATGCCTTCCTGCATGCGCGCGCCCCCCGAGGCCGGCACCACGATGAGCGCGGCCGTGCGCTTGACCGCGAGGTCGGCCGCCGCGATCAGCCCGTCGCCCACCGCGCTGCCCATGGAGCCGCCCATGAACTCGAAATCGAACACGGCGGCGACCACGGGCTCGCCGCCCATCGTGCCGAAGGCGACGCGCACCGCGTCGGCCTCGCCGGTCTTCGTCTGATATTCCTTCAGGCGGTCGACATAGCGCTTGGTGTCGCGGAACTTGAGCGGGTCGATCTCGCTTTTCGGCAGGTCGAGACGCTCGTACTTGCCGTCATCGAACAGAAGCTCCAGGCGCTGTTTGCAGGCGAGGCGAAGATGGTGGTTGCATTGCGGACAGACGCGCAAATTCGCCTCGAGCTCGCGGTGAAAGATCATCTGCTGGCATTGCGGGCACTTGTCCCATAAATTGTCGGGCACGTCGTTGCGCCGCACCAGCGCTTGGAGCTTCGGGCGCACGAAGTTGGTGAGCCAGCTCATGGCCGGGTGCCTTCGCGCGCGCCGCGAACGCCCACTGCTAGCCCGCGCACGAAATCGAGCGCCCCGCGGGCGAGGTCGGGCCGCGGCCGGCCGGCGGCATCGAGGCCGGCGGCGATGCGGGCGATAAGGGCCGAGCCGACGACGGCGGCATCCGCGGTCCTGGCGACGGCGGCGGCCTGTTCGGGCGTATTGATCCCGAAGCCGACCGCGACCGGAAGATCGGTGTGGCGCTTCAGGCGGGAAACGGCATCGCGGATGTGCTCATCGCTCGCCGATCTCGTGCCGGTGATACCCATGATCGACACATAATAGACGAAGCCATTGGTGTTCCGCAGGACCGCCGGCAGGCGCTTGTCGTCGGTGGTGGGCGTGGCCAGGCGGATGAAATTCATGCCCGAGGCCAGCGCCGGCAGGCAGAGCTCCTGATCCTCCTCCGGCGGCAGATCGACCACGATCAGGCCATCGACGCCCGCCGCCTTGGCGTCGGCGAGGAAGCGGCCGACGCCGTAGCGATAGATGGGATTGTAGTAGCCCATGAGCACGAGCGGCGTTTCGGAATCCTTGGCGCGGAATTCGCGCGCCAGCGCCAGCGTCGTCTTCATCGACGCGCCGGCCTTGAGCGCGCGCAGGCCCGCGGCCTGGATCGCCGGCCCGTCGGCCATGGGATCGCTGAACGGCATGCCGAGCTCGACCAGGTCGGCGCCGGCTTCCGGCAGCCCCAGGAGTATGTCTCGCGACGTGGCGAAGTCGGGATCGCCGGCCATGGTGAAGGTCACGAGCCCGCCGCGCCCTTGGCGTGCGAGCGCGGCAAAGCGCCGGGCGATGCGCCCGGAATCGGCGGCCTTCGTCACAGCTTGGTGCCCAGAATTTGCGCCACGGTGAAGATGTCCTTGTCGCCGCGCCCGCATAGGTTCATGACGATGATGTGGTCCTTCGGCAGCCCCCCGGCGATCTTGCCGACATGGGCGAGCGCGTGCGCGGGTTCGAGCGCCGGAATGATGCCCTCGATTCGGGCGCAGAGCTGAAAGGCCGTGAGCGCTTCTTGGTCGGTGGCGGAGACGTAAGTGACGCGGCCCGAATCGTGCAGCCAGGCATGTTCCGGCCCGATGCCCGGATAGTCGAGGCCGGCGGAGATGGAGTGCGCGTCGGCGATCTGCCCGTCTTCGTTTTGCAACAGATAGGTGCGGTTGCCGTGCAGCACGCCGGGCTGGCCGCCATTCAGCGACGCGGCATGCCGGCCGGTTTCGATGCCCTCGCCCGCCGCCTCGACGCCCACCATGGCAACGCCCGGATCGTCGAGGAAGGGATGGAAGAGGCCGATCGCGTTCGAGCCGCCGCCGATGCACGCGACCAGCGTGTCGGGAAGCCGCCCCTCGGCCTCTTGCATCTGCTCGCGCACCTCGCGGCCGATGATCGATTGGAAATCGCGCACCATCGCCGGATAAGGATGCGGGCCGGCGACGGTGCCGATCAGGTAATAGGTGGTGTCCACATTGGCGACCCAGTCGCGCAAGGCCTCGTTCATCGCGTCCTTGAGCGTGCCGGTGCCGCTTGTCACCGGCACGACTTCGGCGCCCAAGAGCTTCATGCGGAACACGTTGGGCTGCTGGCGGGCGATGTCGGTCTCGCCCATGTAGACGACGCAGGGCAGGCCGAAGAGCGCCGCGACGGTGGCGGCGGCGACGCCGTGCTGGCCGGCGCCGGTCTCGGCGATGATGCGCTGCTTGCCCATGCGCTGGGCGAGCAGGATCTGGCCCATGCAGTTGTTGATCTTGTGCGAGCCGGTGTGGTTGAGCTCGTCGCGCTTGAAATAAATTTTGGCGCCCTTGAAATGCCGGGTCAGGCGTTCGGCGAGATAAAGCGGACTCGGCCGGCCGACGTAATGCGTGTGATAGCGCGCGAGTTCGGCGGCGAATGCCGGATCGTCCTTGGCCGCGTTGTAGGCGCGCTCGACCTCGAGGACGAGCGGCATCAGCGTCTCGGCGACGAAGCGCCCGCCGAAGATGCCGAAATGCCCGTGCTCGTCGGGCCCGCCGCGATAGGTGTTGAGGGTCATGGGTTTGCCGCATGGCAAGGTAATGGACATTCGGTCGGGCCGCAACGAGGGCCGCTTAGAGCGCGCGGGCGGCGGCGAGGAAGGCGCGGATCTTGGCCGGATTTTTGACGCCGGGGCGGTCTTCGACGCCCGAGGATACGTCCACGGCGCTTGCATGGCTGATGCGCACGGCCTCGGCGAGATTTCCAACATGGAGCCCGCCCGAGAGCATCCACGGCAAGGGCCAGGACCTGGCGCCCACCAGCGTCCAGTCGAAGGCGAGCGCGTTGCCGCCGGGAAGGGCGCCCGCCATGTCCTTGGGCGGCTTGGCGTCGAACAGCAGCCAATCGGCGACGCCGGCATAGGCTTGGGCGCCGTCGATATCGGCTGGTCCGGCGACGGAAATCGCCTTCATGACGGGACGGGCGAAGCGGCGCTTGATGTCGGCCACGCGGGAAGGCGTCTCGTGGCCGTGGAGTTGCAGCATGTCGAGCGCCACCGCCGCCGTCACGCGCGCGAGGGTTTCGTCATCGGCATCGACGAAGAGGCCGACCTTGACGATGGCGGGCGGCACGAGCGCCGCCAGCGCCGCCGCCGCCGGCGGCTCGAGCGAGCGCGGGCTAGGCGGATAGAACACGAAACCGACATGGCTGGCGCCACCCTCGACGGCGGCGGCCACCGCGGCGCGGCTGTTGAGGCCGCAGATCTTGGCGGCGACGGTCATGGTTTCAGGCGAATCCCGGCGGCGCAATTTGCGGATCGTCGGCAAGGCGGCGATAGGCCAGCGCGAGAGCGTTCATCTGCACGGCAAAAGCCACGTAACTAAGGATTGTCATGACCAGCGCGAGCGCGAAGGGCGCGTTCGTCATCAAATCGAACGCTTGGGTCAATATCAACAACGGGATCAGAGTCAATGCGCAGGCAAACCCTGTTGCCATGACAATCGCAAGAAACTTCATGCCATTGCCCTTGGTATCGCGCCAGGAGCGAGCAAGGCCGTAGGTACGATCGAGCGCTACCGCGGGAAATGCAAGTGACAGACGCGTAGCGACATATGCCAATCCGATAACAACGCCCCATCCGATCGGCACAATCAGTGCCGCAAGCGCTATGGATTGACTGGGATCACCCGTTGGGGCCGGCGTAGAAACCTCCATGCCGGCGAAGTAGCCGAGAAGGATAAAGGGCGCCACCAATGCCATGGCACCGAACGCCAGAGTCAGATATAGGGCGAAAAACCTGGTTTCGCGCCGCGTCCAGTGGAACAGCAATCCTGGCGCGATCGACGACGACCCCAACAACACAAGTCGAAGCCAACCGACCGAGAAAAGTATCGTGGGGACAAAGCTGAGCAAGCTCAGAACAATCTCCGAAAAAACCGAGATATTCTCGTCAGCGACCCAAAGGCCAATTAGAGAAAGAACCATCGAGGCGACGACGGGGACAACCGCCACACGCAGCCACTCTTTGCGGTGATACCAAAACAGCCGGAAGGCGCCCGGCACCATCTCGCCGAACGACAGTTTGCGTCGGCCGGTCGGCATTGGCAGGCTCAAGCGTCGATGCTCCTCATGCGACGATGGCGCCGTGGCGAAGAGCGCCGGCTAGGCGCCTTGTGTCGGTGGCGCCAGCAGAGTCGCCGCGCCGGCGTCCGGCGAAGGCCGCTGCGCTTGCCGGCGTAAGTCCGCGACTTCGCGGGCGAGCGTGCCCGCGCGTTGCGCGGCATCGCGCGCCAGACGCCGCCGCCTTGCGCCCGAAACCCACGCCGCCGCCCCGCCGATGAGAAAACCGAGGAAGAGGCACCCCAGCACCAGCAGATAGGCCGGCGGATAGACATCCCAGGGCAAGGGCCAGAGGTTGATCTTGATGGGCTCGCGGTTCATCACCGCGAAAACCACCGCCACCAGCGCGATGGGAAGTGTCACGATCCAGGTGATGTGTCTCATGCCGGATCCCAACTGGCCCGCCGGAGCCCGCTTCCGGCCCGGTCTACTTGCCGTTCAGGCGGTCGCGGAGCTGTTTGCCCGTCTTGAAGAACGGGATCGACTTCCGGGCCACCGACACGGAAGCGCCGGTGCGCGGATTGCGCCCCACCCGCGCCTCGCGGCGCTTCACCGAAAACGCCCCAAACCCGCGCAATTCCACCCTGTCGCCCCGGGCCAGCGCCGTCGTGATCTCCTCGAAGATCGTGGACACGATGCGCTCCACGTCGCGCTGATAAAGATGCGGATTAAGCTCGCCGATGCGCAAGATCAGTTCCGATTTGGTCATGGTGAGGCGCCCCCGACGCCGCTCCTCCGGCCATCCCCCCGGCCATCCCCGATGACCGGCCCCAGAAACGAAGCGTGCCAAACGGTTTCCGGCCCGTCAAGGATAAGTCTCGGAGAACGCACCGCTTTTTCGAGAGGGCCGAAGTGGCGCGCTCAAGGCTCCTCGGGAGCGGCCTTGGCCCGGCTCTTCTTAGGTTTCGGCTCGGGCTTTTCCTCCTCTTCGCCGCCGCGGCCCTTCTGCGCCTTCGAGATGGCGGCGCCGAGGATTTCGCCGAGGCTGGCGCCGGAATCGGACGAGCCGAATTCGGCCATCGCCTGCTTGTCGTCATCCATCTCGCGCGCCTTGATCGAGAGGCCGACCTTGCGGCTCTTGGGGTCGAAGGAGGTGATCTTGGCGTCGAGCTTTTCACCCACCGCGAAACGGTCGGGGCGCTGCTCGCCGCGCTCGCGCGCGAGGTCGCCCTTGCGAATGAACGCGGTGAGCCCGTCGGCAAGCGTCACGTCGAGACCGCTTTCCTGGACGGCCGTGATCGTGCAGGTGACGACATCGCCCTTCTTGTAGCCGGTCGCCGCGGTCGAGGCGTAGGGATCCTCGCTCAACTGCTTGATGCCGAGACTGACGCGCTCCTTCTCGGCGTCCACTTCCAGAACCTTCACCTTGACCCGATCGCCCTTCTTGTGTTGGCCGATCGCCTGCTCGCCCGGCTTCTGCCAATCGAGGTCGGAGAGATGCACCATGCCGTCGATTTCGCCCGGCAGGCTGACGAACAGCCCGAATTCGGTGATGTTCTTGATCTCGCCGTCGAGGATCGTGCCGACCGCATGACGGTCCTTGAAATTGCCCCACGGATTCTCCAGGCACTGCTTCAGGCCGAGGCTGATCCGGCGCTTCACCGAATCGACATCGAGCACCATGACCTCGACCTCCTGGCTGGTCGAGACGATCTTGCCCGGATGCACGTTCTTCTTGGTCCAGCTCATCTCGGACACATGCACCAGACCCTCGATGCCGGGCTCGAGCTCGACGAAAGCGCCGTAATCGGTGATGTTGGTGACGCGGCCGCGGAACTTCGTGTCCTTGGGATATTTCTGGGCGACGCCCTCCCAGGGATCGGATTCGAGCTGCTTCATGCCAAGCGAGATGCGCTGGGTTTCGGCGTTGAAACGGATGATCTGGACGCGCACCGTCTGGCCGATCTGCAGCGCCTCCGACGGATGATTGATGCGCCGCCAGGCGATGTCGGTCACGTGCAGCAATCCGTCGACGCCGCCCAGATCGACGAAGGCGCCGTAATCGGTGATGTTCTTGACCACGCCTTGCAGGACCTGGCCTTCCTTGAGGCTGGCGACCAGTTCGGAGCGCTGCTCGGCCCGGCTTTCCTCGAGGACCGCGCGCCGCGACACCACGATGTTGCCGCGCGAGCGGTCCATCTTCAGAATCTGGAACGGCTGGGGCGATCCCATCAGCGGCGTCACGTCGCGCACCGGGCGGATATCGACCTGGCTGCCGGGCAGGAAGGCGACCGCGCCGGAGAGATCGACGGTAAACCCGCCCTTGACGCGCCCGAAGATGACGCCGGTGACGCGCTGGGTTTCCTTGAAACTCTTCTCGAGATGGTTCCACGATTCCTCGCGCCGCGCCTTTTCACGGCTCAGCACCGCCTCGCCGTTCTTGTCCTCCATGCGCTCGAGATAGACTTCGACGTCGTCGCCGGCCTTCAATTCCGCGCGCTGCCCGGGCGCCGCGAACTCCTTCAGCGCCACGCGTCCTTCGGATTTCAGGCCGACATCGATGAGGACGGTGTCGTTCTCGATCGCCACGACCCGGCCCTTGACCACGGTGCCTTCGAGGCCCCCGGAGCCGCCGAACGATTCTTCGAGCAGTGCCGCGAAATTCTCCGTCGGCGGGCGTTCCTTGTGCGCGTGTGCTGTGGTCATAAGATCGTCGTCCCTTCGTTCGTTGTTATGCCGGCCAGCCGGTTGAGTCCGGCGGTCTTCCTAGCCCAAAACCGAATTCAAGTCCCGCCGGAACCGCCGTCAGCAATCGCCCGCCGCGCGTCGCGCGTCGATATGGGCCATGGCCACGGCTAGGACGGCGTCGGGATCGAGCCCGGTGGTGTCGATGACCAAGGCGTCCGGGGCGGCCCGCAAAGGGGCCACCGACCGTCCGCTGTCGCGGGCGTCCCGTTCCGTCATGTCCTGCAGAACGCGCGCATATATACTCTCGACGCCCTTATCTATCAACTCTTTATGGCGCCGGTGGGCGCGCGCCTCCAGGCTGGCGGTCACGAACAATTTGGCGCCGGCATCCGGGCAGACGACGGTCCCGATATCGCGCCCGTCGAGAACCGCGCCCGCCACCTTCCCGCCTGGGCCGGGCGGCGGCGACAACGCGAATTCCCGTTGGAACTCAAGGACGGCTTTGCGCACCGCCGGGATGACCGCCACCTTCGAGGCAGCCGCGGCCACCGGTTCGCCGCCAAGCGCGGGATCGTCGAGCGCCACCGCCTCGATGCCGATGGCGGCCTCGAGCGCGGCCTTGATGTCGTCGGGCGCCTTTCCCGCCGCCAGCAGCCTGGCCGCGATCGCGCGATAAATCTTGCCGGTATCCAGATAGGCAAGGTTCAGGGTTTGAGCCAACCGCCGGGCGAGCGTCCCCTTTCCCGCCGCCGCCGGGCCATCGACCGCGATGATGAAGGAACGCGGGGGCTGGCTCACTCGCCGGCCCCAGGGGTCGCAGGATCGGCTGGCGCGATGTCGGCGCCAAGGCCATTCATGACCTTCGCGAAGCCGGGGAAGCTCGTGTCGATGGGGCCGGAATCGTCGATGCCGACCGGTTTTTGCGACGCCATGCCCATGACCAGGAACGCCATGGCGATGCGGTGGTCGAGCGCCGTCTCGATAGTCGCGCCGCCGCGCGGCGGCCGGCCGGCGCCGGTCACGATCAGATCGTCGCCGTCGATCGCCGCTTCGACGCCGCAGGCCGCCAACCCCGATGCGATCCGTTGCAAGCGGTCGCTTTCCTTGACGCGGAGTTCGCGTAAGCCCCGCATGATCGTGCGGCCGCGCGCGAAGGCGGCCGCCACCGCCAGGATCGGGTATTCGTCGATCATCGATGGCGCGCGCGACGGTGGAACCTCGACGCCCCGAAGCTCGCTCGCCCGCACGGCGATGTCGGCGACCGGCTCGCCGGCCCAATCGCGGCGGTTGGCGATCTCGATCCGCGCGCCCATCTCGATCAGCGTCCGAATGAGTCCCGTACGGTGCGGATTGACGCCGATGCCCGTCAGCACGATGTCCGAGCCGGGCAAGAGCAGCGCCGCCACCATGGGAAAGGCGGCCGAGGAGGGGTCGCCGGGCACGGCGATCGCGCGGCCCTCGATCTCCGGCTGGCCGGCGATCGTGGTGGCGCGGCCCTGGGGCGTCCGCTCGACCCGAACCTCGACCCCGAAATGGCGCAGCATCAGCTCGGTATGGTCGCGCGTGGGCTCGGGCTCGACGACCGTGGTATGACCCGGGGTGTTGAGACCCGCGAGCAGGATCGCGGACTTCACTTGCGCCGAGGGCACCGGCAGGCGATAGGAGATCGGCACCGGATTGGCGGCGCCGATGATGGTCAGCGGCAGAAGGCAGCCCTCGCGAGCATGAATGGTCGCGCCCATTCGTTGCAACGGCAAGGCGACCCGCGCCATCGGGCGCCGGCGCAGCGAGGCATCGCCGGTCAGCGTTGCCATGAGCGGATGGCTGGCGAGCAGCCCCAGGACGAGCCTGGCGCCGGTCCCGGCATTGCCGAGGTCGAGGACGCCATCGGGCTCGACCAGGCCGCCGATGCCCCGCCCGGCAACGCGCCAGACACCGTCGGCGCCGGCTGAAACGCCGGCGCCCAATTGGCGCATGGCCGAAGCCGTGCGCAGCACGTCCTCGCCGTCGAGCAGGCCCGTGATCAGGGTCCGGCCGGTGGCAAGCGCGCCCAGCATCAGGGCGCGATGCGAGATCGACTTGTCGCCCGGCACGCGAACCTCGCCTTCGAGCGCGCCGGCGGTGCGGGAGTTAAGCGACGCCAAGTTACCTCCGGGAGTGGGGCGCGGGGCGCCCAGCTGGAATTACCTTTTGACAGGGCGCGGCGAAAGTGGCAATTGGCACCGCCTGTATGGGGCCGGGAACCCGGCATGTCGTCGTTAAGGAGCACGAACGGATGGGTAAGCCGGAACTTGGGCTGAAGCGGCTTTGCGGCGTGTGCGCCGTCCGCTTCTACGACCTGCACCGTTCGCCGATCCATTGCCCGAAATGCGGCGCGGTGCACGATCCCCAGGCGGTCATGAAGACGCGGCGCAGCCGCAATGTGCCGGCCGCCGAGAAGGCGCCCCCGAAGGCGGTCAAGGAAGCGCCGATCGCCGCCGAGCTTGAAGATTCCATGCCGGGCGACGATCTAGAGAAGATCGAGGGCGAATCGCCGGAGGAAGATCCCGAAATCATCGAGGATCCGGCGGAACTCGGGCAGGACGAATCGGACGTGGCCGAGGTGATCGAGAAAGTCGAACAGGAGGAGCCGTAAGAACGGCCGCTATCTCGACGCCCCGGCCGTCGATGGGGCCATAGCTCAGCTGGGAGAGCGCTACAATGGCATTGTAGAGGTCAGCGGTTCGATCCCGCTTGGCTCCACCAATTGAAACAAGGGCTCGGCCGGCAGCGGCGGGGCCCTTGTATTTTTGGGGTAGCAGGAGGGTAAGCACGCGGACCGGTTTCGTGCTTCGGCGCGGTTTTCCTTGCTGTGTCAACACTCGCGCCAACGCGCAATCCGGCGCAGCGCGCGTGAACTAAGCAGACCTGTAATGATTGGCCAACGGGAGAAATGCGTGATTCAATCTCTGGGATTGATTCGGAGGTCTGATCATGACGGGCAAGACTCCTTTGAAGGTCACGCAA